>NZ_JAELTT010000009.1 GCF_016428975.1 Dyella sp. ASV21 | reverse complement strand
CGTGATGTATTACACCCTCGGCCAGCGCAACGGCCTGGGCATTGGCGGCCGCCACGGCGCCAGCGGCGAGGCCTGGTACGTGGTGGGCAAGGACGTCGCCCGCAATATTCTCTACGTGGCCCAGGGTGGAGAGAACCATTGGCTGTATTCGCAGCGCCTGCACGCCGAGTCGCCCACCTGGGTGGCCGGCGAGCCGCCCGCCACGCGCTTTCGCTGCACCGCCAAAACGCGCTATCGCCAGGCCGACCAGGCGTGCGAAGTGAACCTGCGCGACGACGGCCTGGAAGTAATTTTTGACCAGCCCCAACGCGCCGTGACGCCCGGCCAGTCGGTGGTGTTCTACGATGGCGACACCTGCCTGGGTGGCGCTGTGATCGACCGCACCGACGCGCCATACGGCGGTTGGAATGATGCCCCCATCCCTCGCGAGTCCTTTTCCCGTGCTTGAAGCTTTTGCCATGACCGAAGAGCGCGTGCTCGCCCTGGCCGGACTATTCCAGGCCGCCACGCTTGCTCAACAACTCGCCAACGACGGGCGCTGCGACGACGTTGCCATGTCCGCCAGCACCGCCAGCGTGTTTCGCCTCAATGCGCCCTCGGTCGTCGGTGTGTACGGCGATGTCGCGGCGGTCCGCCTAGGCCTGCGCCAGCTCATTACCCTGCTCGATGAAAGCAACCGCGATGTCGCCGTCACCCGCATGGCTTTCACCGTGATGCGCCTGGAGCGCAGCCTGTCGCGTCGCAGCGACCTGCTTGAGCGACTGCAGCAAGGCATCGTGGCCGCGCAGCGCCAGGTGGAGCACTTCGGCGCCGACTCGCCGCAGGTCATCAGTCGGCTGGCGGAGCTCTATGCCAGCACGTTGTCCACGCTGAAGCCGCGCGTCATGGTCACGGGCAACCCGCAGCAACTGCAGCAGCCCGCCGTGGTGGAAAAAGTGCGCACGGGCCTGCTCGCCGCCGTGCGCTCGGCCGTGCTGTGGCGCCAGCTGGGTGGCCGTCAGTGGCAGCTGCTGCTGTATCGCAAGCAATGCAGCATGCTGGCCCGCGGCCTGCTCACCGGCTCCACGCTCAACAACGCCTGACGGGGCACCTCAGCCCTCTGCCAATGCCTCGGCCGCCGAACGGCGTGCAAACAGCAGCCACAGAGCGGCCACCATGCTGACCACCGCGGTCAACGCCACATAATGCGCCGGAGCAAAATGCCCGGCGCGCTCGGCCAGGTAACCGATCAGGGTGGCCGTACTGGCCCCGAAAACCGCGTAGGCCACGTTATAGGCGAAGGAAAGCCCCGAATAACGGATGGCGGCCGGGAACGCAGCCACCATGACAGTCGGCACCACGCCCACGGTACCCACCAGGAACCCCACCAGCGCATACAGCGGCAGAAAGTGCGCCGCGCCTGCCGCCAGATCGGCAAACAGCGCGTAGGTACCGATCACCAGCGCCAGCGAGCCCAGCAGCAGGGCACGCGCCGCACCGATGCGATCAGTGAGCCAGCCGTAGGCAATGCACCCCACGCCCAGGCAGAACGCCGCGATGCTGTTGCCCAGGAAAGCCACATCCGGAGCAATGCCGAACGACTTCTGCGCCAGGCTGGGCAACATCAGGATCAGCACCAGGATCGCCGCCGTCAGCATCCAGGTCACCGCCATCGACAGCACCACGCTGCCGCCATGGCCGGCCAGCACCGTGCGCAGCGGCAACTCGCGACTCAGTGCCTTGCGCTCGCGCAACTGGGCAAACACCGGCGTCTCGCTGAGCCAACGGCGCAGCCACACCGCCACAAAACCAAACACGCCACCCAGCAGGAACGGCAAACGCCAGCCCCAACCCAATAGCTCTTCCTGGCTCAAGTGATGGTTGATCCAAGCCGCCGTCAGCGACCCGATCAGGATGCCCACGGTCAGCCCCGCGGTCAGGCAGGCACAGGCAAAACCTACCCGACCCGGGGGCGCGTGCTCAGCCACGAACACCCAGGCGCCCGGCACTTCGCCGCCGATCGCCACGCCTTGCACCACCCGCATCAGCAGCAACAGCACCGGCGCCAGCACGCCCACCGAGGCGTATACGGGCAGCAAGCCGATGGCCAGCGTAGGCAGCGCCATCAGGAACACACTCAACGTAAACATGCGCTTGCGCCCCTGGCGATCGCCAAAGTGCGCCATCACGATGCCGCCCAGCGGCCGCGCGAGGTAACCCGCCGCAAAGATGCCGTAGACCTGCAGTTGGGCCAGCCACGGCGCCGTGTTGGGCGGAAAGAACAGGTGACTGAGCGGCAGCGCAAAGAACACGAACACCACAAAGTCGTAGAACTCCAGCGCGCCGCCCAGCGAGGCGAGCAACAGGGTACGAATATCCTGGCCTCCCAACGTGGCCCTGGCGGAGGCTGTGGACGGCGTGGAGGTGACGACCTGCGTCATGGGCAACCCTGCTCCGGAATAGTTGACGTGACAGCATACACAAACCTCACGCCACCTCTCTGCAAGCAATCATCCTTCTCTCATGTGGAGTTTTGCTACCCTCTCGCCGTTCGAGGCAAGACCCATGCATTACAACAAATCGGGGACGTAGTGAAAGTCAGGCACGGATTTGCCTGAGCTTTTCCTCAATTAAAACTGGCAAGGAGTGTCTTTATGAGTATCGGCAAGCGGTTGGGAGCGGAGTTCTTCGGAACGTTCTGGTTGGTTTTCGGTGGCTGCGGCAGCGCGATCTTTGCTGCGGCCTTTCCCGAGCTGGGTATCGGCTTTGCCGGTGTCGCGCTCGCCTTCGGCCTCACCGTGGTAACCATGGCCTACGCCGTGGGACACATCTCCGGCGGCCACTTCAATCCGGCCGTGACGGTCGGCCTGTGTGCCGGCGGGCGCTTTCCCGCCAAGGACGTGGTGCCCTACATCATCGCCCAGGTCATTGGCGGACTCGTGGCCGGCGCGGTGCTCTATGCCATTGCCAGTGGCAAGGCAGGCTTTGACGCTAGTGCCGGCTTTGCATCCAACGGGTACGGCGAGCATTCGCCGGGTGGCTATTCGCTGCATGCCTGCATGATCGCCGAACTGGTGCTTACCGCGTTCTTCCTGATCGTGATCCACGGCTCCACCGACAAGCGCGCACCGGCCGGCTTCGGCCCGCTGGCGATTGGCCTTACCCTCACCCTCATCCACCTGATCTCCATTCCCATCACCAACACCTCGGTCAATCCGGCGCGCAGCACGGGCGTGGCGGTATTCCAGGGCAGCTGGGCGATCTCGGAACTGTGGATGTTCTGGCTGGTGCCGCTGATCGGCGGCGCCATTGGCGGCCTGATTTACCGCCACCTGCTGGAAACGCGCGACTGATAACGCGGCACTAACCACGGGGCCCGATGCTTTCGCTTGAACCCGAAAGCACTGGGCCCCGTTCTTTTTGGCGATGATGCAAGAAAACCGACGCGCTTCAGACCTCGTAGAGTTCGATCGGCAAGTCGTCCGGATCGGCGAAGAATGTAAACCGGCGGCCCGTGTACTCGTCCACGCGCACCGGCTCGCACACCACGCCCCGCTCGCCCAACGCAGCGATCACCGCATCGATATCCGGCACGGCAAACGCGAGATGACGCAGCCCCTGCGCCTCCGGCCGCGACGGCCGGCGGGGCGCGGCGGGGAAGGAAAAGAGCTCCAGGCTCACGCCCGGACTCACCTCCAGATCCAGCTTCCACGAATCGCGCTCGGCGCGGTACGCCTCATGAAGAATGCGTAACCCCAACGTTTCACTGTAGAACGCCTTGGAACGGGCATAGTCCGAGCAGATCAGCGCCACATGATGGATGGCCGGCAGCAGCGGTTGCGTCATGCGCTCAAGCCTCGGAAAACGGAAAGCTGAGCACATCCGCGATGGCATCGGTACCCACCAGGCACATCAGCAGTCGCTCGACGCCCATCGCTACGCCAGCACAATCGGGCATGGCATCCAGCACCGCCAGCAACGACTCGTCCATCGGCACTTCGCCCTGCCCGCGCGCGCGGCGCACCACATTGTCACGTTCAAAGCGTCGGCGCTGCTCCGTCGCATCGTTGAGTTCGTGATAGCCATTGGCAAGTTCGTAACGTCCCAGGTAAAGCTCAAAGCGCTCAGCCAACGGCGGATCGCCCGGACGCACCTTGGCCAGCGCGCACTGCGAGGCCGGGTAGTCATGAATCACGGTGATGCGGTTGTCCGGAAAATGCGGCTGCAAGCGATGGGTGATCAGCAGATCCAGCCAATCGTCGCGCGTAAGCCCCTCCGGATCGATGTTGTATTCGGACAACGCGGCCTGCAAATGCGCGATCGGTGCATGCGTCGGGTCGATGCCCAGTTCGTCAATAAAGAGCTGGCGATAGCCCTCTACCCAGACCTCCGCACGGCGACCGACCATGGCCAAGGCCGCCTCGACCAGCGCAATGGTTTCCTCCATCAACCGGTGATGATCCCAGCCCAAGCGATACCACTCCAGCATGGTGAATTCGGGATTGTGCCGACCGCCCGCCTCGCCATTGCGAAACACCCGCCCCAGCTCGTAACAATCGCCCACGCCCGCCGCGAGCAGTCGCTTTAACGGATACTCCGGCGAGGTGCGCAACCAGCGTTCGCGCGAACCGGCATCCACATGACCGTGGAAGTGCGTGCTGAAGCTCTCGATATTGGGCTCCGTGTTGCCGGCCGCCGAAAGGATCGGCGTTTCCACTTCCAGTACATTGCGTTCGGCAAAGAACGAGCGAATCAGCGCGTAGAGACGCGCGCGCAGGTGTAACCGACCTGCCAGATGCAGACTCATGCGCCACCCTCATGCTGAGCAAGCAAGGCGAGCAATTGGGCTTCATCCCAAACATCCACACCCAGTTCGCGCGCCTTGTCGAGCTTGGAGCCCGCTGCCTCGCCAGCCACGACCACGCTGGTCTTCTTGGACACCGAACCGGCCACCTTGGCGCCCAGCGCTTCCAGGCGATCCCTGGCTTCGTCGCGACTGAGCGAAGCCAGCGTGCCGGTGAGCACGAACGTCTGCCCATCCAGCGCCGCGCCTGTGGCAGCCGAACGCTCCGGAATGGCGGCAAGCAACTCGCGCATAGCCTCATCCGCCGCACGCAGCGGGCGCAGATGCTTTTCGTGCGAAAGATACGCACCCAGGCTGGTGGCCGCCGCCGATGACAAACCCGCGGTTATCCAGTGTGCCGAACCGGCTGCCAGCAAACGATCGAGCGTAGGAAAGTGTTCGGCCAAGAGCTTGGTACTCTTGGGGCCCAACTTGTTCACCCCCGCCATATCGAGCAGCACGGACAGATCAAGCAGTTGACGCAACTTGGGCGACGGATGGGTTTCATCGGCGAATACAACGCCTGACGCCAAGAGCGCATCCACCACCTTTTGATTGCCCGGCTGGGCAAAGAAGCCGGCGATGGAGGCCGCCACTTCATTGCCAATATCCGGCAACACGCGCAGCACCGGCGCCGGCATGCGACGAATCATCGCCAGGCTGCCCAGCCATGCGGCCAGGGTCTTGGCCGTGCTCTCGCCAATATGCATGATGCCCAGGCCAAACAAGAAACGCGGCAAGGTCGTACGCTTGCTCGCCTCGATCGCCTCGATCAGGTTCTCCGCCCATTTGGTGGCCACCTTGCCCTGCTTGGTGGACTCTGGCGTGATGCTCTCACCGTCACCCTCCAAGGGAGCTTGCGGCGCGGCGTCCGCACGGCGCTTCATCTCCAGGAAATCGTTCAGCGTGAGTCGATAGAGATCGGCCGGCGTATGCACGTAACCGAAATCCACCAGCGCATCCACAAAACGCTCGCCGAGGCCGTCGATGTCCATCGCGCGACGGGCAGCGAAGTGGATCAACGCCTCCTTGCGCTGAGCGGCGCAGATCAATCCACCGGAGCAGCGCCAAGCCGCTTCGCCCTCTTCGCGCAGCAGCGCCGAACCGCACACGGGACAATGCGTAGGCATGTGCCAGGCGTGCGTGTGCTCCGGGCGCAGCTCGGGCATCACGCGTACCACTTCGGGAATCACATCGCCCGCGCGGCGCACGATTACGGTGTCGCCCACACGCACATCCAGGCGCGCCACCTGATCGGCGTTATGCAGCGTGGCATTCGTCACCGTGACACCGGCCACCTGCACCGGCTTCAGCCGCGCCACGGGCGTGGCCGCACCAGTGCGGCCTATTTGAATTTCGATGGCCTCGACCACCGTAGTCTGTTCCTGTGCCGGAAACTTATGTGCAATCGCCCAGCGTGGAGCACGCGACACAAAGCCCATCTCGCGCTGGCCTTCATAGTCGTCGAGCTTGTAGACCACGCCATCGATGTCGTACGGCAGCGCATCGCGCTTGGCACCGATGCGACGGTAGTAGGCAAGCAACCCATCCAATCCCTGGGCCGTGCTGACCTCCGGCGATACCGGAAAGCCCCAATCGCGCAGCGTGGCCAACGTCTGCGAATGCGTGGACGGCAACTCGCCGCCCTGCACCTCACCCACCGCGTAGGCAAAGAAACTCAACTTGCGCTTGGCGGTAATGGCCGGATCCAACTGACGCAGTGAACCCGCCGCGCCATTGCGCGGGTTGGCAAGGGTCTTCTCGCCGGCCGCGCGGGCGCGCGCATTGAAGGCCTCGAAATCCTTGCGCAGCATGATCACCTCGCCGCGCACCTCCAGCACGCGCGGCCATCCCTCGCCGCGCAGGCGCAGGGGAATGGCACGCACGGTACGCAGGTTGGCGGTGACGTCCTCGCCGGTTTCGCCGTCGCCACGTGTCGCCCCCTGCACAAACACGCCGCTCTCGTAGCGCAGGCTGATCGCCAGCCCGTCCAGCTTGGGCTCTACCGAGAACACCGGCTGACGGCGGCCCAGTGTCTGCTCGATGCGGCGCTCGAACTCCGCAACTTCGCGAAAGCGCTCGCGGTCGCCCTCGCCATCCTGTTCGAAGGCGTTATTGAGCGACAGCATGGGAATGGCATGACGCACCTCGGCGAAACCGCCCTGGGCGCGCGCACCGACGCGGCGCGTGGGCGAATCGGATGTAGCCAGTTCGGGATGCGCATCTTCCAGCGCTTCCAATTCGCGCACGGCCTGATCGTATTCGACGTCGGTGATCTCTGGATCGTCGAGCACGTGGTAACGATAGTTGGCGCGCTCGATCTTTTCCCGCAACGCGGCGGCGCGGGCCTGCGCCTCGGGGGCGATGCTCTGGCTCATGCTGAAATCCTCATAAGCCAAAGTTTAGCGTCTGTACCCACCGTTTCGCCCCTGGGCCAACGCAAAGATGGCAGGGCAACACCTTTTCGAACACACCAATTTCACGGGGCCTGCGCCTGGCAGAGTGTGCCCTGCATCCAAGCCGGGGGCGTTCACCGCCCTAAAGCCACCCTAAGGCCAGGTCAGCCCTCCGCCAAGCAAGGCATTTCAAACGAAAAGCGCACTGGACGCTGCCTGCTGGCCAACGCCAGTGCGCTACCGATCAATCGCGCAGGTCAGCGATGCAGATCGCCGGCCGATTCCGGCTGGTATTCGATTTCCAGCACCCGAAACTGGCGCTTGCGGCCATCGGGCGTGGGCCAATCAATCTGCTGCCCCACGCGCAAGCCCAACAGGGCACTACCCACCGGCGCCAGGATCGACACCGTGCCTGGCGCACCGGCGCCACTGGGATAAACCAGGCTCACAGTCATTTCGTCGCCGCTGGCTTCGTCCTTGAACGTGACCACGGAATTCATGGTCACCACGTCGGCGGGCATCTGGGCGGGCTCCACCACATCTGCGCGATCCAACTCGGCGCGCAGCCCGTCGTACTGCGTCGCCTGCATGGGCGGCATGCGCTCCAGCAGCGCCTCGATGCGCTCTAGGTCCAGGCGGGAAATAACGATAACGGGCTTGCTGCTCATGATGACTCCTGTCCACTCGACGCATGCGCGTCCACTAAACTAACTGGCCACAAAAAGACGGCGCGCCGGAGCGAAACCGCCCCGGCGCGCCTGACTAACGTATTCGATCGCATGCGATCCTGGCGTTTACGCCCGAGCCAGCCGACGCTGGGAGGGCTGGATGCAACAGGCACGCACGAATCGTAAGATTAAACGGCGCTGACTCTGAACGCGACCCGGCCCAAAAGCAAGCTGTCATAGCAGGTATCATGAAGGGCCATGCCCGATAACCTCGCCACCCCAGAGGCGCTCCTCCCCGTCCCGCCCCCGGGCGAGCCGGCGACCGTGCCCTTACCCCCCACCCCTTCCTCGCGTGAACGTTATCGAGGGCTGATCTGGCTGGTGGCCGCCGCGTTCTTTATGCAGGCGCTGGACTCCACCATCGTCAACACAGCCGTGCCAGCCATGGCCGAGGCGCTCAAGGTAACGCCGCTGGGCATGCGCACCGCGCTCACCAGCTACGTGCTGACCTTGGCCATTTTCATCCCGGCCAGCCCCTGGCTGTGCGACCGCTTCGGCACGCGGCGCATCTTTGCCGCGGCCATTGCCACGTTCACCGTCGGCTCACTGCTGTGCGGCATCGCCCAATCGCTTCCCCAACTGGTGGCTGCGCGCGTACTGCAAGGGCTGGGTGGCGCGGCACTGATGCCGGTGGGGCGCTACGTACTCGTACGCAGTATCGACAAGCGCGACTTTGTGCGCGCCATGAGCACGGTCGCCACCGTAGGCCTGATGGGCTCGGTGCTCGGCCCCATGCTTGGCGGTGCATTGGCGCAGTTCACCAGCTGGCGACTGATCTTTCTTATCAATGTGCCGGTCGGCCTCGCCGGGCTCTGGATGAACCGCCAGAGCATGCCCGACTACCGACTCGACAAGGTGCATGGCTTCGACTTTATCGGGTTCCTTTTGTTTGCCGCTGCTTCGGCCATGCTGCTGACCGCCTCCGAAGTGGCCAGCGGAGGCGGTGGCGAGTGGGTGCGCATTGCCATCTACGGCGTGCTCGCCGTGGTATTGGGCTGCGTCTACGTCTGGCACAGCCGCCGCACCAAACACCCGGTAGCGGACCTCAACCTGCTGCGCGTGCGCAGCGTGTGGGTGTCGCTGGCGGGCAACCTGTTCACGCGACTGGGCGTGTCGGGCATGTTTCTGCTGCTGGTGTTGTTCCTGCAGGTGGGCTGCGGCTGGTCACCCTTGATGGCCGGCTTGATGATGGTGCCGCAGGCGCTGGGCTCGATCACCGCCAAATGGATGATCAACCGGCTGCTCAACAAGTACGGCTATCAGAGGTTGTTGTTCACCAACACCCTGGTCGTGGCGATGATGCTGGCCTCCTTCGCGCTGCTAGGCAAGGGTTCGCCCATGTGGCTTATCGCTGTCATGGTGTACATCTACGGCGGCTTCATGGGCATGCAGTACACCGCCATGAACACGCTCATCTATAACGACCTGGATGTGAAGTACGCTTCACAGGCCTCGTCGATGGCATCCACAGCGCAATATCTGTCCATGAGCTTCGGCATCGCCCTGGCAAGCCTGCTGATGGAGGCCTTGCTGCAGGGCCACACCGCCGAAGACTACATTCCCGCCTTCCGCTGGACCGTTCTGCTCTTGGGCGTGGTCACCGCGACAGCCAGCTGGGTGTTCAGTCGACTGCAATCGGGTAAACCCGGCCGCGGCGCAGCCGATGGCGCGACAGGCTCACGCACGAGCATGTAGCATGCGGGCATTGCCCGCTGCCTGTCTTTTTTCTCATGCATCACGCCAGCGACATCCTGCTTACGCTCTTTATTGTGTTCGTCGCCGCACAGATCGGCGGTGAAATTGCGCAACGACTGAAGCTACCGGGCGTAGTCGGCGAAATCGCTGCTGGCTGCGTGGTGGGCCCCTCCATGCTCGGCTGGATCATGCCGGACCAGGTCGCCGCCGGCACCCCGCTGGACGTGCTGGCCGAAATCGGCGTGGTGCTGCTGCTGTTCTCGGTCGGCCTGGAGACGCGCCTGGAAGATCTCAAGCGCGTTGGCAAGGTCGCCTTTCTTGTGGGCGTGCTTGGCGTGCTGGTGCCGTTCGCGATGGGCGGCATGTGGGCGCATGGCAGCGGCTTTGACTGGAGTCGCTCGCTGTTTATCGCTGCCGCCTTTGTTGCCACCTCGGCGGGCATCACCGCACGCGTGCTGCAAGAGCTTGGCGCCCTGCAACGCAAAGAGAGCAAGGTCATCCTTGGCGCGGCGGTAATCGACGACATCCTCGCCATGCTCCTGCTGGGTGTCGTGGTATCGCTGCAGGGCGGTGAAGGTGTGGACCTGTTCCACCTGGGCGCCGTGCTGCTCAGCGCGATCGGCTTTATCGCGGTGATCGGCGTGGGTGGCGCACGCGTAATGCGCTGGAACTCCAGCTGGCTGGACAAGCCGCAGAACCCACAATCGGCGCTCGCCATCGTGCTCGCCCTGTGCCTTGGCCTAGCCTATGTCTCCACCCTGTTTGGCCTCGCCGCCATCATCGGCGCCTTCCTGGCCGGTATGATCGCCTCCGAAACGCGCCAGCAGCACACGCTGGAGAAGCAGACCCAGCCATTGCTGTCGCTGCTCACGCCCTTCTTCTTCGTCATCACCGGCAGCAAGATCGACCTGCACCAACTGGCGAACGCGGAAGCGGGCCTCATGCTGCTCATCGTCACCGCCATCGCCATCGCCTCCAAGCTGATCGGCGGCTTTCTCGGCGCGCTCTCGCTGGGCCGCCGTGGCGCCACCATCGTGGGTTTTGGCATGGTGCCGCGCGGCGAAGTCGGCGTGGTCATTGCCAGCCTGGGCCTGACGGCGGGCGTGTTTACCGACCAGATCTACGCCATCATCGTGGCGATGTCGCTGCTGACGGCCATGGTGACGCCACCGGTGCTGGCATGGCTGCTGCGCCGCGGCGGCACAGCCGAGCAGACTGCCGACGAGCCAGCCTCACACTGATCACTCGCCGCGCATCGCGCGATAAGCGCCCAGCGCCTGCTGCCGCGACTCGCCCAGGTCGAGCATGGGCGCCGGATAACCGCTGCGCTTGAGCAGTGACGCATCCTTCCATGGCTCGTGCAACAACGGCAGCGGCGCCTGTGCCAACTCGGGCAACCAGCGCCGCAGGTAATGTCCCTCGGCGTCGAATTTCTGCGCTTGTGTTACCGGGTTGAACACACGGAAGTACGGCGCCGCATCGGCGCCACTGCCCGCCACCCACTGCCAGCCCAGGGTATTGTTGGCCAGGTCCGCATCCACCAGGGTGTCCCAGAACCAGCGCGCTCCATGATGCCAATGCAGGCGAAGATTCTTGGTGAGAAAGCTCGCCACGATCATGCGCACGCGGTTGTGCATCCAGCCGGTGTGCCACAGCTCGCGCATGCCTGCATCCACCAGCGGAATGCCGGTACGCCCACGCTGCCAGCGTTCCAGCGACACCTCATCGTCGCTTGCCCAGCGAAAGCCATCGAACTGGGTATTGAAGTTGGCCTTGGGTGTATTCGGGAAGTGGTACAGCAGATGCTGCGCAAACTCGCGCCAGCCCAGCTCGCGCAAATAGGGCTCGATATCCGGCCGGCGACGGCGATCCACCGCGTCCGCCCGATCAATCAGATAACGCTGGATCTGGCGCGGTGAAATTTCGCCAAAGTGCAGGTGCGGCGACAACCGCGACGTGCCGTGACGCGACGGGATATCCCGCGCCTGCGCGTAATCGGCAATGGCGTCATCCGCAAAGATTTCCAAAAGCTCCCACGCACCTTGCTCGCCGGGTAGCCACGCCTCGGCCATGCCGACATCCCAACGAATCGCAGGCAGCAGACGCAAAGCCTCCAACGGCACCGCGCCTTGGGCCGACACGCCGCCGCGCAGTGCGGGTATGGGCAGAGGTTGCGGCTCGCCCAGCTGCGGGCGCAGGCAGCGCCAGAATGGCGTGAATACGCGATACGGCCCTTGCTGCTTGGTCTCTACCTGCCAGGGCTCACGCCATAACGCCGCGTTAAAGCTGTGCACCTCCACGCCCTGCTCGCGCAACGTGCTCTTGATGACGCTATCGCGCGCCATGGCTGCAGGCTCATAGATGCGGTTCCAATACACCGCCGTGGCACCGGTGCTGGCGATGAGTTGTCGCAATTCGGCGAGGCTGTCGCCCTGGCGAATGTGCAAGGGTGCACCCAGCGCCGACGCGGCCGCATCCAGCGACCCCAGCGCATGATGCAGCCACCAGCGACTGGCGCCACCCGGCGCCCACTCGCCCTCTTCATGCGGGGCGTGGATATAGAGCGGAAGAATATGTTCGTGCGCGGCACATGCGGCGCTGAGCGCCGCGTTATCGGCAAGGCGAAGGTCGCGGCGAAACCAGACGATAGCGGTGGACATCGGCGCAGCTTAGTCAGCCAGGCGCTACTTGTATGCACCGCCTTTGGGCCATAAATGCACGACTTCGGCGCTTCAACGACCCCAAAGACGCTGATTGACCGGCCTTTCGGGTATCAAGAAGGGCCTGCCTCCTTCGCAGGAAGGGCGAGCCATTGTGCGACTGCTCACGTGCAAGCCGTCGACGCCATTCGGGCCAATGACGTCGACGGGCGCACGATCAGAGTTCGACGACGTCGAAGCGGCGATCGGAGCTTACGTCTTCTTCGTAGTTCACGTCTTTGCGGCCAAAGCCGAACAACTGCAGAAAGTCGTGCTTGTAGCCTGCGTAATCGGTGAGCTGATTGAGGGTTTCCGTGGTGATCGTGGGCCACAGGGCCTTGCACTCCTGCTGCACGTCTTCACGCAGCTCCCAATCGTCCAGGCGCAGACGGCCTTCCGCATCCACCTCGCCCGGCACGCCGTCCTTGCGGTACATGCGGTCGCGGAACAGGCGGTTGATCTGCTCGATGGTGCCTTCGTGGATGCCCTTCTCCTTCATCACGCGGAAGGAAATGGCGATGTAGAGCGGCAACACGGGGATCGCCGCGCTCGCCTGGGTCACCACCGACTTCATCACGCCCACGTACGCGTCGAGATGCTCGGCCTTGTGCTCGGCCACCAGTTGCTTGGCCGTGTTGTCCAGATGCTGCTTGGCCTGACCCAGCGTGCCGTGCCAATACATCGGCCAGGTAATTTCGGTACCGATGTAGCTGTAAGCCACCGTCTTGGCGTGATCGGCCAGCACGCCGGCGCTGCTCAACGCATCGATCCAGAGCTTCCAGTCCTCGCCACCCATCACGGTGACGGTGTCCTTGATCTCCTGCTCGGTCGCCGGCTCCACCGACGCCTGCACCACCGTGTCGCGATTGGTATCGATCGAGTTGGCGGTAAAGGTTTCGCCAATGGTCTTGAGCGCGGAGCGCACCACTTCGCCCGTATCCGGCAGCTTGCGCACCGGCGAGGCCAGCGAGTAGACCACCAGGTCGATCTTGCCGCCCATCTCGTTCTTGATCATCTCGATGGCACGCTGGCGCGTCTCGTTGGAGAACGCATCGCCGTTGATCGAGCGGCTATACAAACCCGCTTCCTTAGCAAACTTGTCGAAAGCCGCCGAGTTGTACCAGCCGGCAGTGCCGGTCTTGGTTTCGCTGCTGGGCTTTTCGAAAAACACGCCGAGGGTGGCCGCGCCATAACCAAAGGCAGCCGTAATACGCGAAGCCAGGCCGTAGCCGGTGGAGGCGCCGATCACCAGTACGCGCTTGGGGCCCGGACCCAAATCGCCCTGAGCCTTGGTGATGTTGATCTGGTCGAGCACGTTGCGCTCGCATCCGACCGGGTGGGCCGAGACACAGATGAAACCACGCACCTTGGGATTGATGATCACGCGATGACTCCTGGGGAATGACGCAAACCCGTATGGTAACCCGCGGCCGCAGCCATGCGCTTCCGTAGGGATTCACGTGCGACCCGTACCCTGCGACGTTGAGGCCGCATTGACGCGCCGACCCGCAAGATGGGAACACACGCCCGGCCCTTGGCCGGAAGAAAGCAACGAATGGAGGCAACCCCGATGAAATATCGCCTGCTCTGGCTTCCCCTGGCCCTCGCCGCCTGCTCGCAGAGCCCCCAAGGAACGGCACCCGCCCCGGGCGCATCCGCCGCCGCCCCGCCCACGGCGGCCAGCTCCGCGCCGCCGGCCGCCGCTGCCGTGGATGCCAGCCAGCTAAGCCAGTACCACTGGCAGCTTACCGACGCCACCGATAGCAGCGGCAAGCGCATCGACGCCCTGTTCGTGCGTGCCGACAAGCCGGTGGAACTCAGCTTCAATGGCGGCCGTTTCGCCGTGAGCAACGCCTGCAACGCCATGGGTGGCCGCTACACGCTTAACCAGCATCAACTGCAGATTAGCCCCATGATGAGCACCATGATGGCGTGCAGCGACCCGGCGCTGGCCGCGCTCGATGGCGCCATCAGCCAACGCCTGCAGGGCAATCTCACGATCAGCCAGAGCGGCGACAACGCCAGCCCACAGCTGCAATTGGTAACCGCAGGCGGCGACACCCTGCATTTCACCGGCCAACCCACGGCTGAAACGCGCTACGGCGGACCGGGTGAAACCGTGTTTTTCGAAGTGGCCGCGCAAACCGTGCCGTGCAATCACCCGCTCATTCCCAACAAGCAGTGCCTGCAAGTACGTGAGCGCCATTACGACAGCCAGGGCATCCAGACCGGCAGCCCGGGGGACTGGCAGCCGCTCAATCAGGATATCGAGGGCTACACCCACGAGGCGGGCACCCGCAACGTGTTGCGCCTGAAGCGCTATGCGCTGAAAAACGTGCCGGCCGATGCGCCGAACACCACCTACGTGTTGGACATGGTGGTGGAGACGGAAAAGGTCTCCCAGTAAATAAGCCCCGGCGGCGCGGCCTAACCGCGCCGCCGCGCAACCCGCCGCTCATGTGCGTCCTATCGCCTGCCCGCTCAGAGCGGCGAAGGTACGGCGACCTCTCGCACGGCGGGATGCGCCAGCGTTACGAATAGCGAATAGACCAGGCGCAACAAGCCCGCCGAGCCCAACGCCGCCACTTCGGCCTCAAGCAACACCACGCCCCGCACCTGCCGAGCGCGCGTGCACTCCACGGCCCAGCCCGCCACGGACTGCGCATGCCGCTTGCCGCCACCCGCCGCAACCACGCCATCCATCGCGTTCGGGGAGGCCTCCACATCACCAACCACCGTGATGCGCGCGGCCTGCGGCCACTCCCCTGCAAACGCATAGCCATCCCGCTCGCACGCTGGAGCCCAGCATGTGGCGCGCTCCTGCATGCCCGGCACATGCAAGCTCCCCAGATCCAGCACGGGACAGCTCAAAGGGGCTCGGCGCCACCCCACGCTCGCGTCGCTTGCGTACTCAAACACCACCACGCCGTTTTGCATCACCAGCGTCTGCCCGCGCCGCCCCAACCCGGGAAGCACCAAGGGCGCCTCATGCGCGTGGTCCACAACGGTCACTCCCATGGCACAACTCCTTGGGTCCTTGGGGCACGACCATACGCGCGGCGACACGCGCGGCAAATGCAACCATAGAGCTAGCCAGTCCGGGCTAGGCGAAATGGCACCGGCCGCTTAACCGAAGTGGGTCACCATGACGCTGCTGCCGCCAGCTGTCAGCAACCTCGCGTGGCACACGGACACCGACCCCGCCTTGCAGGCATCATCCGACTACAAACACTCCCCATCGCCCCATGCCTCCTCGTCTCTCGCTCGGCCCCATGCTGTTCGCACTCGGCGCACTGCTGATCGCCATGGCGTCTTATCAGTGCGGCGCCGCCACGGCCAAGCAACTGTTCCCCGTGGTCGGCGCGCAAGGGGCTACGGCATTTCGCCTCGGGCTCGGCGCATTGATCATGCTGGCCGTGCGACGCCCGTGGCGCCCCACGAAACGCGAAGGCAACTGGCGCGCCCTGTGGGGCTACGGCCTTTCGCTCGGCGTGATGAACCTGGTGTTCTACATGTCGCTACGCACGATTCCGCTAGGCATCGCCGTCGCGCTCGAATTCACCGGCCCACTCGCCATCGCACTGCTGCACTCGCGCCGCGCGCTCGACTTCGTGTGGATCGCCCTGGCCGTGATCGGCCTGCTACTGCTACTGCCACTACGTGGCGCCGCCCATGCGCTGGACCCGGCAGGCGTGCTGTACGCGCTCGCCGCCGGCGTAGGCTGGGCGCTCTATATCGTGTTCGGCCAGAAGGCCGGCGCCGCCTACGGCGGTGACGCGGTAACGCTTGGCATACTCATCGGCGCCCTGGTGGCCGTGCCCGTAGGCTTCGCTCACGCCGGCAGCGCGCTGCTCACACCCGCCCTGCTCCCCATGGGCCTGGGCGTCGCCATCCTCAGCTCGGTGGTGCCCTATTCACTGGAAATGGTCGCGCTAACGCGCATGCCCGCACGCACCTTCAGCGTGCTGCTGAGCCTGGAACCCGCCGTAGCCGCCATGACCGGCACCCTGTTCCTCAGCGAACGACTGGATGCCATTCAATGGATCGCCATCGCCGCGATCATCGCGGCATCAGGCGGGGCAGCCCTGGGGGCCAGAAAACCTGCGGTGGAGTGATTCATCGTGTTACTGCGGATCATCCTCGCGCGATGAACTCGCCACGCGCTAAGGCAGGATGACCACGACCACCTCTAGTAGCCAATACTGATCTTGAAGCGCCCGCTGGGCAGGCGCCAAGAACATCACCGACGTTGATGCCACCTAAAAAATTTCTGCTCCGAAAGCGTAGATCTAATACATCCGCTCCTACCGCAACGCCCAAGAAAAAGCCGCCCTACGGCGGCTTGTTTCATTATTGGCGGGGAGAGTGGGATTCAGTTCCACAGCCCTCCCACCATGCCGTAGCGGCACTAAGACCTCGGGGAGGCACTGACCTCACTGAGTGACCAAGGTCTGGGCAGACTACCATCTCAGCAGTTACTGGAAACCGGCACGCCGGAAAACATCCTTCATCGCATCTTTCACTTGCTTCACTGCCTGCTCACCGGCCTTTTTCACCAGCTGGTCCCAGCGGGTTTTCTTCCCGCATCGCTGGCAGGTGATGACATCGGATGGCCGGGGGTTCTCAGGGCGGTCAAACTTAGTGCTGCCACAGGAACAGGTGATACCAACAGAAAAGGTAGTCGCCATGGCTTCCATGAGGGAGGCGCAGCGGAGCGCTGCCATGGTAGGAAGCCACCCTTAGGTCTCAGATCCTGAGACCTCTCTTTCTCAGTGCCTGGGGCGAGAAGGTCTCGCGGCGTTTCGCATCTTTACGCTGGACCAGAGGCCATCGTGCAGGTCAAGGGCATCTTGCCGGCTCTCTTCTGACCAAACCTCAGCCGTCAAGACAAGCTCCTTGGCCTTGGCATGAGACAGATGCATCAACTCAGCGAGTGCCATCGAACTCCGTGACTGGCTCACACCTGCCTCTTTCAAAAAACGCAACAGTTCCTCAGGCGAGCCACAATGAGTGTTCGCCTCTTCAAGGATGTGCGGTTCAATGGGCAGCTTCATGAGGTCATCCTAGTCCTTTTTAGGGGCATGGCAAGGTCAGACTGAATGGGCGTGGCGGCCTCCCGGATTTCACGCGCGTGCCGTTCAATGTGACCAGGGTGTAGCCACCCATAGCATGAAGATCGTTGAGAAATTCCTGCCGATAGATAAGCAATCTTCGGACCGGCACCTGGGATTGACTACCATAGCTCGGATAAACCTGGAGCTCGTCCAGGATTAAATGCTTGGTGTGAAAGTTGCGAGGGATCGCCGCGACATCAATGAAAGGGTTTGCATTCGGGTAGACCCATTCAAACCACTCATTGGCTTCAAAAAAGCTGCCCGGATATCTGAGGTTCACTGGAAGCCCCTCCTTGGTCCATGAGGGTGAGTTTCTACATGGCGGCGTGTTCGCGCAACAAGGAGGCACCTTGGCGACGTCACCGAGCCCCGCCCCTACTCGGGTGTCGAGATGCCTTGCTTAGCGAGTTGGTGCGCCCCCTTCCCCTCATACCACCCCTTGGAGCGGTTCACGATGCGGACCACGGACAGCATCACCGGCACCTCGACCAGCACACCTACAACGGTCGCCAGCGCTGCGCCCGAGTTCAAGCCAAACAGGCTGACTGCCGCCGCCACCGCTAACTCGAAAAAGTTGCTGGCCCCGATCAACGCCGAGGGCCCCGCCACGCAATGCTCGACACCGAGCCAGCGGTTCAACACGTAAGCGAACCCCGAGGTGAAGTAGACCTGCACCAGGATTGGCACCGCGAGCATGGCGATGATCAGCGGTTGGGCCAGGATCTGTTTGCCTTGGAACCCGAACAGCAGCGTCAACGTGATCAGCAACGCACCCAGCGACACAGGGCCCAGGCGATGCAGCCATTTCGCCAAGGCCGCCTCTCCTCCGCGCGCCAGGATCACCCGCCGCAACACCGCGGCACCGATGGCCGGCACCACGATGTAGAGCGCCACGGAAAGGACCAAGGTGGCCCAGGGCACCGTGATGGCCGACACGCCGAGCAGCAGCGCAACCAAGGGAGCGAAGGCCACCACCATGATGCTGTCATTGATGGCCACTTGGCTGAGCGTGAAGTTCGGCTCACCCTGGCACAGGTTGCTCCACACAAACACCATGGCCGTGCATGGCGCGGCGGCCAACAAGATCAGCCCGGCCACGTAGCTGTCCACCTGGGCCGCAGGCAGATGCCCGGCAAAGACGTGGCGCAGGAAGAGCCAGGCCAGCAATGCCATCGAAAAAGGTTTCACTGCCCAGTTGATGAACAGCGTGACGCCGATGCCCTTCCAGTGACGGCCGACCTGACGCATGGCGCCCAGGTCAATCCGCAACAGCATGGGCACGATCATCAGCCAGATCAGCACCGCGATCGGCAAGTTCACCTTGGCCACTTCCATGGCCCCTAAGGCAGCAAACGGTCCCGGCAACCAATGGCCGAGCGCTGTGCCCAGCACGATGCAGGCCGCCACCCACAGGGTCAGATAACGCTCAAAGAACCCGATGGCCGGACGTGCCACCTCAGACATGGGCGGCGTCCTCGGACTGGATGAATCCGATGCGATCCAGGGCGACCTTCAACGCCTCACGGTCCGCCCAGGTTTCCGCTGGCAGAGTGAGGAACGCCATGAGGCGCGCCTTGATGATGGCGTGCGCCTGCGCGAAGGCCGCCCGTTTTTCAGCGTCGTTCCCTTCCACGCTTGCCGGATCCGGCAACCCCCAATGAGTGCGCACAAAATCGCCGAAGAACACCGGGCACGGCTCCGACGCCGCGCTGTCGCAAACAGTCACCACCAGGTCAATGGGCTGCGCCCCATCTCCCAAAAACTCATCCCAGGACTTGCTGCGCAGACCGGCCGTCGGCATGCCCGCGGCGACGAGGGTTTCCAACGCATAGGGATTGATCCGACCGGTGGGCTGACTGCCGGCGCTGAACGCCTCGAACCGAGCGCCACCCCAGGCCCGCAAGGTGGCCTCAGCCAAGACACTCCGGGCAGAGTTGCCCGTGCAAACGAACAGAACACGATGGGTCACGGGCAATCCTCAGGTGATCAGCAGCAGGCATCGCCGGGCGAGCAAGCCGCGGCCACGGGGGCACACTCGGCTTGCGGGCTGCCCGCGCAACAGTTGTGGGTCAGGTAGGCGATCAGGCCATTCATGGCCTCGAAGGCCGCCCGGTAGCAGACGAACCGCCCTTGGGGCTCCGCCGTGATCAGGCCGGCGTGCACCAGCTCTTTCAGATGGAAGGACAAGGTGGCGCCGGGCATGCCCAGTTCGTCCCCGATGTCCCCGGCCATACGGCCTGATGGCCCGGCGACCACCAACAGACGGAAGATGGCTAAGCGCTTGGCGTGGCCCAGCGCGGTCAGTGCGGCGATTGCGTCATTCGTTTCCATAAAACTAGAATAATAGAAACATTGGATTCCGAACAAGCCCATGAATGCCGATCTGCCCCACCTCGATGCCGACCTGCTGCCCAGCCCAGACGCCCTCCGGCTCCGCGCCGATGAAGACGCCGGCCACCCACCCCGCATCCTGATCCTCTACGGCTCCCTGCGCCCCCAATCCTTCTCCCGGAAACTCGCCCTGGAAGCCGAGCGGATCTTGCGCCACCTGGGTGCCGAAACCCGGGTGTTCGATCCCCACCAGCTGCCGCTGCTCGACAGCGTGCCGGCCACCCATCCTGAGGTGCAGCGATTGCGGGAATGGTCCAACTGGTCCGAGGGACAGGTTTGGGTCAGCCCCGAGCGCCACGGCACGATCACCGGTGTCTTCAAGAACCAGATTGATTGGCTGCCTTTGGAAGACGGCAGCGTGCGTCCGACCCAGGGCCGCACCCTCGCGGTCATGCAGGTCGGCGGCGGCTCCCAATCCTTCAACGTGGTGAACGCCCTGCGGGTGCTTGGCCGATGGATGCGCATGGTGACCATCCCCAACCAGTCATCCGTGGCCAAGGCCTGGCAGGAGTTCGACGAACAGGGGCGCATGAAGCCCTCTGCGTTCTATGACCGCGTGGTGGACGTCATGGAAGAACTCATGAAGTTCACCCTGATGGTGCGCGGGCGCAGCGACTACCTGGTCAGCCGTTACAGCGAGCGGAAAGGTGATGCGATCCAGCGCACCCTAGCGGAAGCTGCTGGCGCGATCGAGAAGGCATGACCGAACCCCGCACTTTTCCGAAGAAAAAATAAATGAAATTGGGCGTTTCCAAAATGGATGTTTGATCCCCAGAAATCCGGCCCCTGAGCGATTTTTGCAAACGCTCAATTTGATGTTGGCAAGAGAGTTCCATTCGAACGCTCCTGCCCTTTCACATCAACTCGGAGCCATTCTTATGCGTGAAATTCATCCCCTTGTTTTCGTCAACGCCGCCCGCAACGCCATCATGGCCTGTGATGTCATTGGATGGGCACCGCCTCACGGCTGGCAGGTGTCCATGGACAGCCTGCGAGACGTCTGGCGGACCTACGGCGACCTCTACTTCAACCTCGCCCTCTACCAGCTTCGAGAGGAGGGACGAATTCGGATCGTGGAAGTGGACCGGGTGTATCTGCTGGACGCTTGCCCGCTCGATTGATCCGTCCTGCCCGAACGCTGTTCGCTTGATTTGAGGTAAGCCCGGGGTGGGCGCTGGCGACGCCGGCGCCCACCCACTTGTTAACGCCCAGCCTGCCCGGCGAAGATCCTGATGAGAGATCAGGCGAGCCGTCGGCGATCCATGGCAAAGGTGATCGTCAGAGACACCAAGCCCCCGAACGGTGCAGCGGTCGGAATGTCTCGCTGCGGGCTCAACGCCAGGGCGAGCCCAGCCACCATGAAAACGCCTGCAAGCAACACCCGACGCCGGGCCTGACAGAGGGTGGGCAGCGGTCGAAGCATGCGCCAACCAGTGCACCCGATGATGCCAACCAGGAGGCCGGGCCAGAACCCAAACAGGTTCTGAGGCGCAGTGGCGACAAGCAACGCCCAGAGCCCGAAGGCCACCACCACGATGACTAAGGAAAGAAACGGATTTTGGCCGCGAGTCATCTGCAATCCTTGCATGGAGACGTCAACGCACCCTAGGCGAACACGGCCTTTGCGCAAGTGTGACGCTGTCGCCTCAGTCTGCCGCCCCGCCAGTCAGTGTGTAACGGTAACGGCAGCCGACAACCTTCATTGCAATCCAGTGTGAAGACAAGGGATTGATCGGTTTGGGGGCGCATGCTTCGCGCCCACGCGCGGCGCTCTCCGTTATTTACGTTTTCCAGTGTGGGTTTGGGGTCATGCCACCTCCACCAAACCCCAGACGTCGTAATGAGTGATGACACCGGAAAGCGATGTAACGGTTACGCAAACCCAAAGCGGCGGCGCGCAGGCGCTGTCGCTTTTGCATGAGCCGCCGGTATGCATGGAGCCGCTGACGGAGCCCGAACACCTGGTGCTTCAACTGATCCACTTAGATCCGCGGCTGGCGCTCCATCGACACCGTGTTCGCCTGCGGCTGGTTGCCCAGGCGATCAATCGCTGGCTGAGCATCCGGGACATCGGGCGGGCACTGATGAAACTGAGGGAGCACCGCTTGCACGGGCACCTGCACACGCGTGGGCTAGAACCCATTGACTGGGAGCGCTGGCAGTCACCTTGCGAGACTGAGGCAATCCCTGTGATCCGGGGGCTGTTGAAGCGCTCGGGGTGGGAAGACGTGCCCGAGACCGCGCTCGAAGCACAGGCCGCCCATGTGGTGCGCCTGATCGCAACCCAGTGACAGCAATGGTCTCGATACACGCCCCCGGAGATATCGGCATTTTGGTGCGCGTTCTCTGACGATCATTACCGTTCGCAGTTATAGGGGATTCGTCTAACTGAGCGGCCCAAGTTTCGTTGACAAAATTTGGGACGAGGCTTGGATGAGGGACGAGACAACCATGTCTCACGGCCTTTGTCGTTCCCCCATCCCTCTCGGAGCCATCATGTCCCCCTCCCGCGCCGGTCGCCCTTTGCGACCCATCCCCTCTTTGCCCCATGCCCGCGCGCCCTCGTCGGAAGCCGCCGCCCTGGCCGACCAGATCATCCAGTCCATCGGCGCCGCACCGCCGCCCGCAGAACGCCACCGCTTCTATGCCACCACGGAAGATGGGCAACGTGTCATTGTCCGTTCCAACCAGTCCGTTGAAGTTGCCCTGGCCCAGTTAGAGGGAAAGGCAAACGCTCTGATCACTGAAGTCCGCCAAGGGAAAGCTGGGACGCCAATGCGGGTGGGTGGGACAGAACGCAAAGCCCGTGAGCGTCCATCGGAGCGACATCAGCGCAGCCTCTTCCCCCACGGCACACCATCCCTCGAAGCATCCGACCACCCCGTTGTTGAGGGGCCGCGCCATCGCAATGGGCTCTACATCCCTGGCTTGCCGCCCCAGGGCCACCACCTGATGCAACAGCTGCGTCAGCACCACGATCACTTAGTGTCCTGGCACTCATCACACCCGGTCATCACGACCCAAGCAGAGCCCCTGCGGTTGTCTGATCGTCTGCCGACGTTCTTGGGGCTCCTGCAACAACGGCGATGCAGCCGGTCCGTGCTCGTGGACAGCCTATGGACCTATCGGATCTTCATGGAGCTCGTCGGTGACAAACAGCTGCAAGAAATCAATGTGACCGATGGTGACATGTTCATCCATGCATTGAGCATGTGGCCTGCCCATGCCAGCAAACGTCGGGAGTTCCGGAACATGAGGGCCCCTGAAATCATCGCCAAGGCTCAACGGCTTCACCGGCCACCTCTCAATCTGCGCACCCAGCAAAAGCACATCGAACGGTTGCGAGCCCTCTTTCACTGGCTTGAAAGGCGCGGGGAAATCACCCCAGGCTTGCTTCGTGGAGTGAGGCTCTATCAACGACATCAGGACTTCGGACGACCGCGCGCACCGTTTTCCGATGAACAGTTGCAGCGGATGTTCGGTGTTCACCAGAACATCGCCCACAAGACGCCGTATCAATACTGGGCACCCATCCTTGGCCTCTATCAAGGGATGCGCGTGAACGAAATCGGGCAGCTATACGTTGATGACGTGGTGCAGATGAGCGGGATGTGGTGCATCGATGTCACTCGTGACCGCCCAGGCCAGCGCCTGAAAAACCGGATGTCCCGCCGCCTCCTGCCCATCCATCCTAAGATCCTCGAATGTGGGTTTATCGACTTCGCTGAACAAGCCCGGCACTGGAAACGGACCACTCTTTTTCCCGACGTGGTTTGGGGAACGAATGGGCCAGGCGATTGCATTTCCGATTGGTTCAACCGGATCTTCCTCCGCAGATCGTGCGGCATCGTGCATCCGTCACTGACGTTCCATTCCTTCCGTCACTGCTTTGCCACCCTGGGGGACCGAAGCAACGTGCGCCACGATCGGCTCGCCTTGCTTCTCGGGCACAGCGCCGGCCAAAGCGTGCTGCGGGAGCACTACATCAAGAACTGTGGCCCCAAGGACCTCGACGCGGACCTCAAAGCGATCCAGTTTCCCTTGATCGAGCACGCACCCTATGAGCCGTCCCGCTTTGATCATGCCTTCGAGAAGGCGGCCCGCCTCTCGCAGCAGCTGTCCAAACTGGACGCCGTGTATGGGCCTCGAAAAGCATGAAGAAAAAGGGTCGCACCCCCAAGGATGGAGATGCGACCCTCACTCATGGTCTCGCCGGTTCCGGTCAGGCTTGGAAACCGTCCAGACGACGCGTCACCTCCACGAACAGGGCATTGGCCTGCGGCAAGGTCAAACCGGCGGCCAGCACGCTGCTGCCGCCATGGTGTTCCACGGCCACCGCGTAGCTCACGCTTGCCAACCGCTCCCGGGCCTCGCCTTGCGCCAGCATCGTCGCGCCCCGCATGCCGGTCCCGCCGACCAACACTGGGCTGACCTGCTGGGTGTTGCTCAACACGAGGCGATCAATCCGCTCTCGGGCAATGATGTCACCCGAGGGCAAACGAATCGCATCCCACCGAATGGCGAAAGGTGCAATTGGCACGCGGCGTGTCCGAGCCGCCCGCCAGCGAAAGAACCAAACGCCAGCGGGCACACCCACGATGACGAAGACAAGAAAATGGCTCCCGCCGGCACCGATAAAGGCGGAGTGCGGTGGCGTGAACACGGTGGCCAGAAACGCCAGGACGAACCCGAATACGGCACCGAAAAAGACCAGCCGCTTCGGCAATGGCGCAGGTTGCGTCTCGATCAACTGCCAGCCGTCGGCCTCGACCACACGATAGTTAGGTTTCATCGTCGGGCTCACGCGTGGTCGTGCGTTTCGTTCGTTTCGGCCCGGAGATATTTGCCCTCCTTGTCGAAATACAGGAAAGCATCCTTGGCATCCGTCTGATCAGTCGTGTGGACAAAGGGAATGAGGCTCGCGGCACTCACGCCACTTTTGATCCACTGGTAATGCAAACGCGTGCCCTGGTCAGAGGCTTCCCTCTCCACCGGTTGCCCCAGGGCTGTAATGACCTGGGCCATGGTGGTCTCGTGGGGCTTGAAGGTGGACAGTTGCGTCTCATCGAAATCCCTGCCGATCTGCTGAGTGGCGCACGCGCTCAGCAAGAGCACCATCAAGGCCACCACTGCCACTTTCACCGCTGCGATCTTCATACCCTGCTCCCTCATTCTTGATGTCGGTTACCCAGCCGGCGAACGCCCAACAACTCTCCGGCCCTGGCGCTTAGCAAGGAGTGGTACCTAGACCGTTAAGACCCCTTGCGCGGTCGAAGAATATCCCTATTTGGGATCAATATCTGAATTTGGGGTATCCAGAGGCCGCGGCTACGGTGGCCGCCATGCCCAAGACGCACAAACCGACTTCCCTACATCGGCCAGACCACGCGGTCCTCGCCCAGCTACTGCGGGAACTGCGTGTGGCCGCTGGCATGACCCAATTGGAAGCCGCCACCCGCCTGGGGATCGCCCAGACGGGCATCAGCGACCTGGAAGCCAGTGATCGAACCCTGCCGCTGCTTGTGGTCAGGGACCTGGTTGGCATCTATGGAGGGGATTGGATTGCCTTCGTCAAAGAACTGGAAAAGCGTTTGCAAGCGGGAACCGCTCCTGCCAAATCGCTCATCCGAAAGAAGCCAGCCTCAAAGTAGTTGAAGGTCAGCATCAACCCACACGTCCAATCGCTGTCCAGCCGAAAGGAGTTCGCTGCCATGGTCGCATCACCTCCAAGTCCCACGAGCGCACCGCCCGGAAGCGGACATCAAGGCGGGATTCCGCCGCCGAGCATTCCCAGAACGGTCCCCAGCGCGCCCGCTCCTGCTCCCGCTCCGCCGCCCCCAAAGAAATGAGATAACGTGACAATGGCCGCCGCCCAAGACGGTGGCCTTGTCCACCCAAGATGCGTCAACAGGGGGCGCAGTCAGGCATGACGAAGCAGAGCAACAAGCACCCGGATGGTGCCGGGGCTGGCACAAACCCATCGACGGACGGGCAGACACCCTTCGTTCCGTCACCGGAGGCCGTGCAGGCGTATCAGGCATTCGAGGCCGAACTGTTCAAGCGCGAGGTCTCAAACGCAGAGGCCTATGACAAAGCCGTCCTTCTGTATTCGACAGGGGCACTGGGTTTGTCGCTCACATTCATCAAAGACATCGTTCCCGCTGGAAAAGCGGTCTGTCTATGGGCCCTTTACGCCTCCTGGGGAGGTTTTCTGGCCGCCATGATCATCGTGTTGATCTCCTATCTCGTAGGCCAGAAAGCAATACGCCGCCAGAGAGATCTGGCCTATGAGGTCTATTGCGAAGGGGAACAGGACAAGGCCAAACCGGAACACAACCACTGGTCAGCATGGACTGACTATTTGAATGTCGGTTCGGGCGCGTGCTTTGTTCTGGGCGTGGCACTGATGACCTGGTTTGTGGCTAACAATGTGGCCCAGCGAGAAGACCCGGCTGCCTTGGCTTACCCGACGAGCCAGCCCACTGGAAGCACCACCATCACCTTAAACGATGCACCCATCGTTGCTTCTCAACCACCATCCGAACCACAACTCAACGCCCCTAAACAGCCACCTAGGGCCGCAACGAATACAGATAGCCGAGATCAATCGAAGGCCTCTCGTTGAAACACTCAGACAGGGGGACACCTGCCATGCCGCATGACCGTTTAGAAAAGGGCCTACCACCTCCGAACATCAAACCATTTCCCCCGAGCCCTGCACCAGCGCCCGCACCAGCTCCGGCACCGCCGCCGCCAAAGAAGTAATGCCCCTTCTACCGAACATGGAGGAAGCACAATGACCCGGCCACCACGTAAATCCATCCCGGTCATGGCCAACGATGGCATTTCGCCACCGACCATTAAAAAGCTGCCGACAAAACAGAGCACCACGCCACCACCCAAGGCCCCGCCTACGAAAAAGAAGTGACCAGCCGTCGGGCAGCGTCTTCAATCATCACCTGAGGTCGAACATATGGCTCCAAAAAAGCTCTCGATCGCCCCAGTAGAGGAGGAGACGCTCTCGCCCTATGAGCAACGCCTGTATATCGAGCTCGATCGCATCCTCTATCAGAATGAACTGACCCCTCGGGCGGTCACCGATTTTTGGACAGGGGACCGGGATGGGGTCATTGCTCAGCTTCGCCAGATGAAAGATCGAGTGACAAGATCCATTGTCCTTACTCATTACGTCGAACTCGACGACACCCTGACGCGGCTTATTCTCAGGCACCTCTTTGGAAAGAGCCGTCGAAACACTGCTCAACGGCGCACGGTCCAGGCAATGCTGGACAAGACCTACCTGATCCAGAAGCTGGATCTTGTCGCGGGGTTCCGGGCAGTTTCCAAGCAGACCAAATCCAATGTGCAAGCACTGAACCAGTTGAGAAACACGCTGGCTCATAGGTATCTGGGGGCGCCCCCGAAGAGCGAGCGCCTCTACAAATCCAAATACGATGTCTATACGGAAAAGGGTTTGTCGAAACTGCGCGACGACATGTGGGAGGTGAGCACCGAGTTGGAGCCGGAAGTCACCAAGATTGCTATGGACTTGGTGCTGGCCCAAAAAGAGTGGAACCGAAGAAGGCGCAAGGGGACCCAGACCAAAACTGCCCGATCAGGCGACGCGCGGCTTTGAACGCGCGCCGGGTCTTCTGGACTGGATCAATGAATTCTGCGGTGCCGCCGGAACTCGAACTTTTCCACCCTCGGCAAAACTGCGGGGAGGGCCTCGCCGTGTGATTGTTGTTCCTCAGATGGCTTGGCTGCTTCCAGCCACGCACGTTCACCCTGATCACTGACGGACAACAGTTTGGTCACCAGGATTGGACTGAGCTGCTGGATGCCATCGAGCGCCTGGCTAAGCTCTTTCTTCTGGACATTTTCTTCGGTGACGATCTGAGCACCCGCTTGGTCGATGGCTTCCATATAAGTCATGTGCAACTGGCGCGCAGCCTTGGCCTCCTGGACCTTGGTGTCCTCCTGATCAACCACATCGTTCAACGAGACCCACTCAGCAGGCTTCCGCCCCGCAGCCTTAGCCGCTGCCATGCGCACCGGGTGTTCCTCCTCCCATGCCTGCAAGTGCTCTCTCGCCGCTGTCCGCCTCCGGCGCGCCTGATCCACCTGAAACTCGGCATCCAGTCGAGCCATCACCCGTCGACTCCGGTCCTCCTCATGCTGGGATTTCCGGCTCACTAGATTGGCCAGCGCCGACAGCACTCGCTCCACCAACCGAATGATGCCCACGACCTGCACATAGACACGCAATGCATCTGGATCCTCAGGCACCGGCACCGCCTGACGGAAACGGTGCAGTAGTGACCCAGGCTCTCCATCAGGCAAGGCGTCGGCAGCCCCGGGGGATGGCAGGTCGGACGCCGGCACTTCATCAACGGTCACCGGGGTTTGCTGGACGACCGCGGCGACCTCCTCCTGTGCCACCTGCAAGCCAGCCAACTGATCGGCCACACATTCCCGGATGACGTCCTGCACTGCCTGTGCATGCTGCGCTTCGAGAGCATCTGCCTGTGAGACCCGGAGCACTTCGCTTTCCACCACGATTTGTCCTCGGAGTTCCTCACCTTTCCTAGTCCAGAAACCCCTGCGCTCCATCGCCGTGACGGCAGCCCCCAGAGTTCGCTGCGGCTCGACGTCCAGCCCCATGCGCACATAGCTTCGGTGATCATAGGTGGCCGTCAGTCCAGCCACCTGGGCAAAGTGATTGGCGAGGTCAGCCCATGCTGCATTCAAGCCCTCAACAAAGCCCGCGGAAGTCCGCTTGTTGGTGAGAAACGAGAACTTGGTTCCCAACCCCCATGCAGAGCTGCCATCGGCCTGACCGATTTCTTCAAGCGCACGCGTTGGGAAATACAGGTGCGCGTGATAACCCCTCTTGGCCGCAGGTTTCGGCAAGCCCAAGGCAGTCTTGGTTGCATCACGGTGCAGGCCAATCGATACGGGGGTATGCAACCGTTCAACGATCTGGCGAGCCACAGCAATGGCCATCTGCTTGGCCTCTTCCAGTCCAACACCAAGGGGGATGGGTATTCGATAGTCCCGAGCAAGTTGGGCATCTTTTCGTTTCTCTGCGGCCTCCACGGCATTCCAGAGCATCTGTGGATCCGTCGCCCATTCCGGAGCGCCATCGGGAACGATCGTCAACGCATCGGCGATGTGATCGCCCAGGCGGCGCTGCCGGAAATCGTGCCATTTCTTGGCGCGCTCGTCGTAAAGCCTGAGACCGAGCCGGTAGGCGACGCCAGCCACGGCGCTATGGCCATCAGAGCGGCCATGGGTGGAAAGGTGTGGGCGCGCATGCAGTGTCATCGAAGTCCTTTTAAAGGTGGGAGATCATCCTGATCAGGGTGCGCTGAGCACCAGTTGCCAGGTTCTCAGCACATCGAGACATGCAAGCAAAGAACCGCAGCGCGTCAAGGACCAAGGGCCGACAAAATCTTGCATCTGTGACGGCTAACTTTATGGTCGCGATATCCGTTCAAAGCCGTGGCTCTTGATGGTTATCTCTTGATCTCAGGGGTTACCTTGCTCTGAGCGTCCTGTTGGAACAACAGTTAAGACGCGCCTTGGTTTTGCAGTTAGTGTTTTGCTCTTGATCGGGGCTTTGATGCCCCGTCTTAGGTGCGCGGCCACGCCACCTTGACGGCCGGTCGCTTTGGGCTAGGTTTCCGGCAAAACGGAGGCTCCGAGTGAACACCTACCCCTATCAGATCAACCCCCATGAACCCACCAAGAAACAAGTTTGGCTGGCATCATTCACCGCACTACTGACCCACATGTCTCCTGAGGAGGCCGTGGAAGCCGCCGATCGCGCTCTTGAACTAAGCGAGAAGCGTTGGGAGAACCCCAAATGGGTGCGGACTTGGCAGTTCATCCACAACTACCCGGTTGGGCATCGCGTTGTCGTGAGGTTCAACGATCCGCCGGAAGAGCCCGCTCCCAATGATTTGGGACAGCACAATGAACAGTCATGACAATTAACTAATAGTGGGGCTCCCAGGTCTACGACGGCGAAGCCTCGGGTGCTTTGGGGGCTCTTCATCTCCTTCCAAATCGCCCAACGATGGTTCTGACATGTCATCGTCGGCATGGGTGAGATGCGCCGCGGCCTCACGAAGCGCTTGGTTAAAGGCTCGCAAACGTTCCGGATCTAACTTTTTCCTGTATTCGTCTGCCAATCGTGATGAGCCATTGTTCTGAACACCTAGCAAAAAGTCCTTGTTCCGATCTTCTACTTCTGCCCTGGCAACCCCCTCAGATAGTCCGTCAGAAATTGGCCCGAAGCCTTGCAGCTCCACAACAAAGTATTCATTCCTCAAACTCTGGGCACCGTTTGGCTCCTGAGTTTCTTCGGCCCAACGAGCAACTTGATACGCGCCAGAACCGCTCGCGGAAATACGCTTTGGTGTCATCTTGATTTACCCCTTCCTCACGCCATAGCCATCCAACCAATACATTCTTCCGTCACCGGAAGCTGCGCCCTTAGCTCAGCGATAGTCAAGCCGACCAAACGATCCTCTTGCCCCTGGATGGCATCCTCACCTTTATCGTCAATGCCCAGCACGTCTTCGATGCAGCCTTGTGACCAGACCCAAACACCTTGGGCCACCAGCGCATCGTGAACCTCGCCAGCAACGAGGGCCCCGTATTCGTCAGCAGCCATCGCCGACCAGACCTGGGCTGCGGTGAAATCCGGTGACTTTGCTGGCAAACCATTGTCACCCAGCCGGAACCCGAGCTCTCCCTGCAACCGTTGAAGCACCGCCTTGGCCTTGGCGATGTCCGCTCCATCCTTGTCGAGCAATGCCCCTGTTCCCTTGCGGGCATCCACAAAGGCAAAGTCCAGATCAACGATGGCACCGCACTTGATTCCCATGGCTTTTAAGACGGCCATGCCCTTGATGATGTTGGCGGCCCCACCCAGAGAGACGAGGCAGACATGATCCAGCTCGGGTCGCTTCCCCCTCAGCTTCTCGTAAATCAAGGGAAGCAATCGTTGGTCTGTCTTGCCCTCACACAAGATCACCTTGTCTGAGAAATAAATGTCGGCAACATTGCCAAGCGTGAAGAGCGTGCGTGCCTGATCGGGGCCTGCCTCAACCGCTTGCATCACCGCTTCCCGCAACGGCCGCTTGACCGCCGTTCCGGCTTGATTGCGGTGAACAATAACGGTGTCCGGTGCATTGTCCCGGCTGATCATCAACGGTGAGTGGGTGGCGAAAATCACCTGGAAGCCACCAGCGGAAAGGGTTTTCAGAGCCTCTCGAACCGTGCGGACAGCCTGTGGGTGCAAGAACAGCTCGGGCTCATCAATGAGCAGCACGCGCCTGGCAATGCCTCGGGCTTGCCCGTGCCGCATGTCCGCAAGCAATCGGATCAAGGCCATCTGAATGGCGCGCTGGGCTCCTGTGCCCATCTGATCAAATCGTCGGCGCTCGCCACTGACGGCATCCGTCACATACAAATCGCCAGTCTTGAAAAACTCTTTGATCTCGACCTCAGGCACGTCCATGCCCAACGAGAGACCCGGGAACAGTTCGGACAACGCACTGGTCGCATCGGCATCGAACTGGGTGAGTAAGCGAGACCGTTGCGCCCCGTCTACACCCAGGACATTCCGCACGGCATCAAGAGCGTTTTGGATTTCCGCATGAGCTTCAAGCACCGGCGCCATGATTTCATCGAGCAACCCACGGATGGTGCTGCCGGCCTTGCCCTTGCCCAAGTCTTCCTCGACATCATCCATCGCAACGACGTGCAGGGCTTCCGGCAAGAGCGCGCGCACCGCATCGGGAAGGCCCGTGGGGTAGCTGCGCCATCCCGTGGGCACACCGAGTTCGTCCAGCGGATCAGCGGGCTGCCATACCTCCTGCTTGGGCTTGGCGCCGGCAGCCACGATACGGATCCAGAGATGGCCATCACCACAGTAAGGCTCGATCGCTGCCCGATGGTTCTGGGCTGGAATCAGCCCGAGCAGTTCCGGGGTGATGCCCTGGATGCAGGCGGCGATGATCACCGGCTGCTGGGGATCAGCGGCGTCCGTCTTGGCCAGGGTCTTGGCCGACAGAACGAGCTTGATGGCTTCCAGTATCGTGGATTTGCCGGTGTTGTTCTGTCCGACCAAGGGTGTGTAGTCCCCCAGCGTGAGAAGCACGCGCCGGCATGCCCTAAAATTCTCGATGTAAAGGTGACTGAGCCCGTGCATTCCCTTTCCCCTGTGTCCTGGTCGTTCAACTATTTCTTGGTCCGCCTCGGGGCCGACCTGCGCTCGATCAAAGCGGCCTCCAAATCAAGGAGCGGCAACAGTCCTTTGAAGTTGAGCCACTTCCCCCAAGGAATTTCGGGAAAACACTGAGAGAGCTCCTTAGGCGTCCAGGCACGCATGTAGTCCGCCTCATGGACATCCTCTCCCGCTTCGTGCCCTACAAGAGCGCGGCGGCGCTCCGCTGGCAACGGTGACCCTTGAAGCACTTGGATCATGTTCTTTCGGAGGCTATGGAAGCCAATGGTGCCGACCGCCCGCCGGGGTTGGATACCAACGCTTTTAAGGTGGTAAGAGAAACCCTTGGAAATGGCGTTGCCAGGACTAACCTTGGGGTTCACCGGAATAGTGGGGAACAAGCGATCCTCCCCGCGTTCTCGCAGTGCCTCCACTCGCTTCCAGAGGCCCAGGCGGATCAAGTCGGGATGCAAGGGAACCAGTCTCTTGCTGTTCTCGTTCTTCAACGACTGACCATCGTTATCGTTGGTGATACGAACACAGGGCACGCCATCAATCTCTTCAAAGTCCCGCAGGTAGATCTGGGCGACCTCGGACACGCGCGCACCGCTATACAAACCAATCAAGGCTCCCCATCGGACGTGCGCCTGCCGAATACGCTTCATCGCCAAGGGGTCAAAGATCTTTGGCAGATCTGCCAACTCGAACGCCTCCCAGGCATGCCCCTGATTGCGCCGGGCCGCTTTGTCCGCGGCCTTCATGACCACGACACCCCTGACGGGATTCACCGTGAGGTGACCCATCCGGATTTGGCTTTCGAAGATCTGGGCAACATGGGAAACCATGTTGGCCACATAGCGCTTGGTAAGGCCATCGCGTTGGAGCTGATTGGCCCAGGCCGCAGCCATAGGGCGCGTGACCTCGTCTACCTTCACCCCAGCGCCGATGTATTTGAGGAAGGAGGCGCATGACCGTTGCCGTTGCTCCCAGGTGTTGGCTTTGACGTTCTTAGCGTCAACTTCCTCGTATTCCTTGGTTGCCTCGGCCAGGGTGGGCGCGCTGCTTCGAGGCTTGGGGACGATGCGCGCGGAGGCGGGGGCACCATCACTCTCCATCGGTGCAATGGAAGCGCGCCGGGCCATCGCCATTTGGAGGGCCTTCAAGGCCGCTGCGTTGTCCGCAGCGGTGCCGGTGGTTTTGAGTGACAGGCCTTCTGGCCCATCATTGAGTTCGAAACGCCGGATGTTTGCCAGCAGATCATCCAGATCATGCGCCATGGTCCCCTCTCCCTTGGCTCGGGCACTGGCGAAGATTTGAGCACACCGAGCCCCCAATGCGTAAGCACACGCCCGTGCGGCACCCGGGTCATGGGTGCCCAGGGATCGTTTGAGGACGGAGACGCCAAAGACCGGTCGCAGGTCTCTGGGGATATAGATGCGGAAGTGCCACATGCCGCTGGCGCGGCGAAGGAGATGATGTGCGAGACGCATGGGCGGTTGACCAACCCCGAAGGGCCCGGTGCCGCCTTTTCGATTACTGGCAAACGTCCAGTAATGAAAGACTTACGGTTGTGGCGGAGAGAGTGGGATTCGAACCCACGGTAGGCTTACACCTACGGCAGTTTTCAAGACTGCTGCCTTAAACCACTCGGCCATCTCTCCGATTTGTCTCCGCAACAGGCGCGCCATGCGCGCCGCTACGGCAGTTTGACTCCGGGCATCCTGCCCTTCGCCCCTTCGGGGCCATCGACATGCGTCGATGTTCGCTTCGGCTCCTGCCTTCGCGTCAAGACTGCTGCCTTAAACCACTCGGCCATCTCTCCGATTTGTCTCCGCAACAGGCGCGCCATACGCGCCGCTACGGCAGTTTGACTCCGGGCATCCTGCCCTTCGCCCCCTCAGGGCCATCGACATGCGTCGATGTTCGCTTCGGCTCCTGCCTTCGCGTCAAGACGGCTGCCTTAAACCACTCGACCATCGCTCCGGAAATTATGCAACGCCGGTTGAGGGCGTTGGGTTCCTGCTCTTGCAGGAATGCCGGGCGGAGCGGTTGCGGTAGCGTATCCCATCGCCTGACGGGGGTTACATGCTATCAGGAATGGGGCGTGCTGCCCTGCCCTTTCTTTGATAGCGCGATCATGGCCCACAGCATGATGCCCACAGGAATGGCGGCGCCTAGCAGCGGGAGCAGCAGCACCGGCTGGCGGATCACCATGGGCACCAGTTGGGTGGCGGCGGCAAAGGCGATGACCCAGAGGCGCGCGGCGCGGCTGCGGCGGGCGAACCAGAAGGCGCCGAGCACCAGCACGGTGGCGGTGATGGAAAGCACCAGATCCACCGTGGGCACCGGGAACATGCTGACCAGGCCAAGGCGTGTCAGCAGCTCCGTGGCGAGAATGGCCAGCAGCGTGTAGCTGGCGGTGAACTCCACCTTGTCCCAGCGCGCGCTGCTCATGCCATCGGCCTCAGGCGATCTTTTCCAGGCCGCGCATATAGGGGCGCAGCGCTTCCGGCACGGTGATGGAGCCGTCGGCGTTCTGGTAGTTCTCCATCACGGCTACCAGGGTGCGACCCACAGCGAGCCCTGAGCCGTTCAAGGTGTGCACCAGCTCCGGCTTGCCGGTGGCGGGGTTGCGCCAGCGGGCCTGCATGCGACGCGACTGGAAGTCGCCGCAGTTGGAGCACGAGGAGATTTCGCGGTAGGTGTTCTGGCTGGGCAGCCACACTTCCAGGTCGTAGGTCTTGATGGCGGCAAAGCCCATGTCGCCGGTGCATAGCAGCACCTTGCGGTACGGGAGGCCGAGCAGTTGCAGCACTTTCTCCGCGTGGCCGACCATTTCCTCCAGCTGCGCGTGCGATTGCTCCGCCGTGGCGATCTGCACCATTTCGACTTTTTCGAACTGGTGCTGGCGGATCATGCCGCGCGTATCGCGACCGTAGCTGCCGGCTTCGGCGCGGAAGCACATGGAGTGTGCGGCAAGGCGCATGGGCAGCGCATCGGCCTCCACGATGCTGTCGGCAACGAGGTTGGTCAGTGCCACTTCGGCGGTGGGAATGAGGTAGCGCTTGGCGTCGCCCACGTGGGTGGAGAACAGGTCTTCCTCGAACTTGGGCAGTTGACCGGTACCCTGCATGGTGTCGCCATTGACGATCAGCGGCACGTTGCATTCCAGGTAGCCGTGCTCACCGGTATGCAGGTTGATCATGAACTGCGCGAGCGAGCGATGCAGGTGTGCAAGCTGGCCGCGCAGCACGGTAAAACGCGCACCGGAAAGCTTGGCGCCGGCATCGGCGTCGAGCCAACCATGGCGGGCGCCCAGGTCCACATGATCCTTCACGTCGAAGTCGAACGTGCGCGGGGTGCCCCAGCGCAACTGCTCGGCGTTTTCGGTTTCGTCCTTGCCCAGGGGCACGGACTCGTGCGGGATGTTGGGAATGCCCAGCGAAATGGCGGCCAACTGGGCCTGCACGTCGGCCAGGGCGGCTTCGTTGGCCTTGAGCTTGTCGCCGATGCCGGCCACTTCGGCCATCAACGGGGCGACATCTTCGCCCTTGCCCTTGGCCTGACCAATGGCCTTGGACCGCGTATTGCGCAGGTTCTGCAGCTCCTGCGTCTCGGTAGACAGCTGCTTGCGCTGGGTTTCCAGCGCCTCGATGGCCACTACATCCAGTTCGTAGCCACGGGTTTCCTTGAGGCGCGCGGCGGTTTCGGCCAGGCGCGAACGCAGCAGTGCGGGGTCCAGCATGATCAATCCAGGTAATTGACTCAGAACGACCGATTATCGCTGCGGGGCCGTGGAAGCCGCAATGTCGGCGCCGGGGCTGCGCCCGCCGCACGGATAGCCAGCACGCCGTTACCCCGCTCCATGCGGGGTAACGAGCCTACGGCTAAGCGCCGCGCCGGCGGTTTCGGCCTAGCCACCAGGCCATCACCGCACCCGCCAGTAACCAGCCGATGACCTGCTCGATCAACGCCGCGAGAGTGAAATTGAGGGGGAAGCGGTACCAGTTCCAGTACGGGACCATGGTGCTGAGCCAGGCAAATACGGCCGCTGCCAGGGCAATGCTCACGCGCGTGGCGAAGCTGAAGGCGGCCAGCCCCATCACAAAGGCCAAAGCCAGCGCTGATAACGTGTCCGATGCCCATTGGCGGGGTAGCTGGCCACTCATATCCATCAGGTTTTCGCCCTGCGGCAGGTAAACCACCCAGGCGTACGGTGAGGCCTTGGATTTGGCGGCATACGCGTCGGTCACCGCCTTGTCGCCGAACTTGGCCGGGTCCATCGACGGCAGGATGTATACGCCGGGCTGCTCACCCAGGCCGGGATGCAGCGCGGCGAGTACGGTGTCCTCGGCCACCGGCTGGTGCATGCCGACATTGCCCAAGCCCAGCGCCATGTGAGCCACGGCGCCCCACAGGAACATCACGATTCCGCCCATCAGTGCGGCAACGAGTACTCGCATGACTGCGCCCTCCTCTCGCGATTGTTGGTGCAGGCAATCTATGCCCGCATTGCCAACCCGGCAAGCACTAGCGGCGGCGGGCACGCGCCTCGCGCCGCTGCTCGCGCAGACTCAGCAATTTCTCGCGCAGCTTCAGCTCCAGGCCACGCTCCACGGGCTCGTAGAACACGGTGCCTTCCAATGCATCGGGCAGGCACTGCTGATCCAGCGCGATACCGCCTTCGGCGTCGTGGTCGTATTGGTAGCCCTGGCCGTAACCCAGACCCTTCATCAGCTTGGTGGGCGCGTTGCGCAGATGCATGGGCACATCCAGGGTGCCGGTGCTTTGCACCACCGCTCGCGCCTGGTTGTAGGCCATGTAGGCGGCGTTGCTCTTGGGCGCGATGGCGAGCCAGATGGCCAACTGCGCAAGGCCAAGCTCGCCTTCGGGGCTGCCCAGCCGCTCAAAGGTATCCCAGGCATCCAGCGCCATGCGCCAGGCACGCGGCTCAGCAAGGCCCACGTCCTCCACGGCCATGCGGGTGAGCCGGCGCGCCAGATACAGCGGGTCCACGCCACCATCGAGCATGCGGCACAGCCAGTACACGGCGGCATCCGGATCGGAGGAACGGATGGATTTATGCAGCGCCGAGATCTGGTCGTAGAACTGCTCGCCGCCCTTATCGAAGCGGCGCGTGCGGTCGGCCAGCACCTGGGTCAGCGTGGCCTCGTCGATGCGGTGGTCTTGCGCCAGTTCGGAGGCGATTTCGAGCAGGGTCAGCGCGCGGCGCACGTCGCCATCGGCAGCCTGCGAAATCAGGCGCAGCGATTCGTCCGATACCTCCAGATTCATGTCGCCCAGGCCGCGTTGGCTATCGCCCAGCGCGCGCCGCAAAGCCACCTGGATATCGTCGGCCGTTACCGCCTCCAGCACGTGCACGCGACAGCGCGAGAGCAAGGCGGAGTTGAGTTCGAACGACGGGTTCTCGGTGGTGGCGCCCACAAAAATGATGATGCCGCGCTCGATGTGCGGCAGGAAGGCATCCTGCTGCGCCTTGTTGAAGCGGTGCACCTCATCCACGAACAACACGGTGCGGCGCCCCTGGGCGAAATTCCCTTCCGCCTCGGCCAGCGCCTTGCGCACGTCCGGCAGGCCGGAGAGCACGGCGGAAATGGCGCGGAAATCAGCGTCCGCATAGCGGGCCACCAACAAGGCCAGTGTGGTCTTGCCGCAACCGGGCGGCCCCCACAGCACCATCGAGTGGACACGGCCGGCTTCCAGCGCGCGCCGCAACGCCTTGCCAGGCGCGAGCACGCGCTGCTGGCCGACGATTTCATCCAGGCTGCGCGGCCGCATGCGTTCGGCCAGGGGTTTCAGGTCGTCGGGCTCGGCGAACAAGCCCGGCGCATCGTACAAATCGCTGCGTGACATGCCCTGCATGATAGGGCATTGGCCCGGCCGCCGGCCCGTCCGGCGACTACCTACCGGCCTGATTGCCCAACGCCGGCAGGCGTATGCCGGCAGCGCTCGGCGTATCACCGGCCGCGGCGTCATCGGCGTCGTCGTGGCGGTGCCATCGCGCGTGAGCGTCCACCTGCACGCGAGCCACCGCCTCCAGCGCGTCAATGGCGGCCTGGCGCTCGGCCAGCACGGCCTCCTGTTCGATACGGCGGGCCGCCAACAGTTCAGCCATACCGCTCTCGCCCAGTGCATAGGCGCGAGCGGCCTTGCCGGCGTGCTCGCGGGCGGCGTCGCGTGCTTCGCGCTGGCGCTGCCAGATCTCCCGCTGCGCCCGCGCGGCGGCTACTTCGGACCGGGCTTGACGCTCGATATCCCGCTGCACCAGGGACAGCTCGGCCTCGGCAAGCTGCGCATCGGCAGCCGTCGACGCAGCTTCCGCGCGGCGATAGCTGCCGCCCAGGGGAATGCCCACCACCAGGCCGTACGCGCGCTCGCGGCCATTGCGGTCGTTGAGCACGCGAATGCCCACGGTGGGGTCGGGTAGGCGATCGGCCCGTGCGCGACGTGCCTGCGCGTCCTTTTGCCGGGCCAATGCAGCCGTGGCGCCGATTTCGTGACTACGCGCCACGATCTGCCCTACCCAGCCTTCATCGCTGCCCTCCAATGCCGGTGGCGTGTAATCGGCCAGCGGCTCGCGCTGCGGTAGCGGCAAACGGGTGAAGCTGCTGTTCCAGGCCAGCTCGGCTTGCGTTTGCGCCGACTGCGCGCGCGCCAGCGCCGCCTGGGCCTGGGCCAGCAAGGCCTCCACGGCCAGCCGATCGCGCACCGCCGCATCGCCCAGCTCCACCCGACGCGCCACGGCGTCGCGATCACGCTGGGCAATGGCCACCAACTGCTCCCACTGCTGGCGCTCCACCCGGGCACGCTGCCAATCGGACCAATAGGCCAGCAAGTGACGCGCGGCCGCATGATGCGCATCCTCCAGCCCAAGCTGGGCGGCCTGTTGACCGCTCGCGCCGATTTCGCGATCCAGTCGCACCTTGCTGGGCAAGCGCACCGAGCGGGTGAGATCCATCTCCCACTCGTTGTAGTTGCGATCGCCGGGCACGCGGCGCTGCTGCGGAATCAGGGTAAGTTGGGTTTCATAACTGCCACTGGCGCGCATACGTGCCTGGGCGTCCGCACGCGCCAGGCCCGCCTCGGCACCCCGCACTTCGGGCACTTCGCTTACCGCGCGAAGCACCAGCTCTGCCGGCGGCAACATCGGGTCCGCCGCTTCTACCGCCCATGCCGGCGCACAGGCCAGGCTGAGCAAGCACCAAAGCCGTTTCATATCGGCGCCCCCTCGTGGTCCATCGGTCGCTTAGGCAGCCAGGTCGAGGCCGACACCTTCGCCCGTCGACACGGTGCGCTCAGGGCGCGTCGTTTCAGTACGTTTTGCATGCCTTCCTACCTCGACGCGCCAAAGCGTCGGAACAACACTGGCATCAACAGCAAGGTCAACGCGGTGGATGTCACCAGGCCGCCGATCACCACCACGGCCAGCGGTCGCTGCACCTCGGAACCGGGGCCGCTCGCCAGCAGCAGCGGCACCAGCCCCAAGGCGGTGATGCAGGCAGTCATCAGCACGGGGCGCAGGCGACGCAATGCGCCCTCGCGCACCACCTCAGGCATCGCCATGCCGCTGGTGCGCAGTTGAATGAAGTGCGACACCAACACCAGGCCATTGAGCACAGCAATGCCCAGCAGGGCAATAAAGCCCACCGCCGCCGGCACCGACAGGTACTGCCCGGCAACCCATAGCGCCACGACGCCGCCCACCAGGGCGAATGGCACGTTGCAGAGAATCAACAACGCCTCGCGCACGCGGCCGAAGGTAAAGAACAGCACCAGGAAGATCATGCCCAGCGACACCGGCACGACAAATCCCAGGCGTGCGGCGGCGCGTTGCTGATTCTCGAACTGGCCGCCCCAACTCACGCTGTAGCCGGCGGGAAGATGCACCTCACGCTCCACGGCGGCACGGGCCTCATCGACGAAACCGACCAGATCGCGCCCGCTCACATTGGCCTGCACCAACGCAAAGCGCGAGGCGTTCTCGCGGCGTACCTGCACGGGCCCGCTGGTGGATTCCAGCGTCGCCAACTGCTCCAGCGGCACCTCGCCGCCGTCGCCACGCGCCACGCTGATCTGCCCGAATCGCTCGGGCGCGCTGGCGATCTGTTCAGCGCCACGCACCACGATGGGCGTACGGCGCTGCTGCTCGATGACCGTGCCGGCATTGCGGCCTTCCAATTGCGCGCGCAATTCGTCCTGCACGGTGCTCACATCCAGGCCATAGCGCCCCGCTGCCTGTCTGTCGATGCGCACGCCGAGATAGCGCATGCCTTCCTGCGTTTGCGCGATCACGTCCTGACTGCCGCGGGTGCGTTCGAGAATGGCCGCCACCTGGTTGGCGAGATGGTTCAGGCGCGACAAATCCGGGCCGAATACCTTGATGGCAACGTCGCCACGACTCCCCGTGAGCATCTCCGATACACGCATCTGGATCGGCTGGGTAAAGCCGTATTCGATACCCGGGAAACCATCCATCACCTCGCGCAGCTGACCTTCCAGCCATGCGGTATCCGGGCCGCGCCACTGTTTGCGCGGCTTGAGCTGCAGGAACATGTCGGTCTCGTTGAGCCCCATGGGGTCCAGGCCCAGTTCGTCCGAACCCAGTCGCGCCACCACATGCGCTACCTCGGGCAGCTTGGCACGTACGGCACGTTCGATCCTGAGGTCGAGATCGCGCGAGGCTTCCAGCGAGATCGACGCCGGCTTGACCAACTGCATCAACATGTCGCCTTCGTCCATGGTAGGCATGAAGGTCTTGCCAACGTTGATGTAGGCCAGTGCACCCACGCCCAGACTCAGCAACGCGATCACCACCATGGCACGGCCATGACGCAATGACCCATCCAGCAGCGGCCGATAACCGCGCTCGAGCTGGCGCATCAGCCACGGCTCACGATGCGCGCCCTCGCGCAACACCAGGGAGCACAACACCGGGATCACCGTGAGCGACAGCAGCAGGGAACCGGCCAGCGCAAATACGATGGTCAGCGCCACCGGACCGAATAGCTTGCCTTCCAGCCCCTGCAGACTGAGCAGCGGCATGAACACCAGCACGATAATGACGATGCCCGCGGTGACCGGCGTCGCCACCTCGCGCACTGCGAGATAGATGCGCTGCAAAGGCGTCGAGGCTTGGGCATACTCGCCCTCGGGCGCCAGCCGGCTCACCGCGTTCTCCACCACCACCACTGCGGCATCCACCAGCATGCCAATGGCGATAGCGAGGCCACCCAGACTCATCAGGTTGGCGCTCATGCCAAACAGGTGCATGAGCAGGAAGGTGAAAAGTACCGCCAACGGCAGTGTGACGGACACCACCAGTGCCGCACGCACATTGCCCAGGAACAACAGCAACAGCAGCACTACCAGCACGCTGGCTTCGATCAGGGCATCTTGCACGGTGCGCACCGCGCGCTGGATGAGGCTGCTGCGGTCATAGAAGGTTTCGATGCGTACACCGGCGGGCAGGCCGCGTTGCAACTCGGCCAGTCGCTCGCGCACCGCCGTTACCGTCTGCGAGGCATCGGCACCGCGCAAACCCACCACCAGGCCTTCTACCGCCTCGCCTTCACCGTCGCGCGTCACCGCACCGTAGCGCGTGAGCGCGCCATAGCTCACCGTCGCCACGTCGCCCACGCGCACTGCCACGCCATCACGCACGGTCACTACCGCCTGCCGCACATCATCGAGCGTAACCATGGCCCCGGCGGCACGCACGATCAGTGTGTCGTCGCCGTCGCGCAAACGGCCCGCGCCATCGTTACGGTTGTTACGCTCGATCGCATCCACCACGTCACGAAAATGCAAGCCGGCCGAAGACAGCCGCGCACGATCGGGCGTTACCAGAAAACTCCGCACCTCGCCGCCCAAGGCATTGAGATCGGCCACGCCAGGAATCGTGCGTAGCGCGGGGCGAATGGTCCAGTCCAACAGACTGCGGCGCTCAGCCAGACTCAGCCCACCACCTTCAATGGTGAACATGAACATGTCCGAGAGCGGCGTGGCGATGGGCGCAAGACCGCCACGCACATCGCCAGGCAGCGCGTCCGCAGCGCTGGCAAAACGCTCGGACACTTGCTGGCGCGCCCAATAGATATCGGTGCCTTCGGCAAAGTCGAGCGTGATATCGGCCATGGCGTACTTGGTGGTGGAGCGCAGCATCGCCGCCTGCGGAATGCCCAGTAGCTCCATTTCCAACGGCACGACCACGCGACTTTCCACCTCCTCGGGGGTCATGCCAGGAGCCTTGAGAATCAACTTGACCTGGGTCGGCGCAATATCGGGATACGCATCGATGGGCAAGCGCAGGAAGGCCCATGTACCAGCGGCGACCAGCGCGAGCGCCGCGAGCAATACCAGCAACCGCTGCGCGAGGGAGAAGGCGATCAACCGCTGCAGCATGTCAACGCCCTTCCGCCGCCGCGCCGGCCTGCAAGGCATCCAGCGCGCCCGTCGCCACCTGCTCGCCCGGTTTCAACCCGCCGCGCACAAGGCGACGCGTATCGCCATCGCGCGCCAGGGTGCTCACTTTCACCGCTTGAAAGCTCGCGCCCCGCCGCACATACACCCGTTCGCCACCTTCCTCGCCTTGCAGCGCCGCCAACGGCACCGATACCACCTCCGGTGGCGCGGGTAACCACAGGGTGACGTGCGTCTGTGCGCCAGGCAGCAGACCTGCCGCCTCGCCCTCGGCGCGGATCAACACGGTCTGGCTGGCGGGATCGAGCACGCCCGCCGACTCGGTTACACGCGCTCGCGCGCCATCGCGCGTCTGCACGTCCTGGCCGCGCCGCACCTCACCCGCCACGGACGCGGGTACGCGCACCTCCAGCATCACACGCTCCGCGCTTACCAGCACGAATGCCTTAGCCAGCGCATCCGCGGTGCTGCCAGGCTGCAGGCTACGTTCAACGATGCGCCCATCCGCGGGCGCGCGCAGTTCATAAACGCCCATGCCGCCCGGGGCGGCAGGTGCCCATCGGCGGGCCGCATCCAGTTCGCGCAGGCGAGCGGCGGCAGCATCACGCGACGCGTCGCTGGCCTGCACGCGCGCCTGCGGCACGATGCCTTCGCTCAACAATTGCCGATCGCGTTCCGCCTGCGCGGAGGCAACGCGATAAGCGCCCTGCGCCGCCGCCAATTCCGCCCCCAGCGTCATCGCTTCGCGGCTTTGCACGGTCGCCAGCACCTGTCCGCGCTTGACCGTATCGCCCTCGCGCGCCAGCACGGCAAGCACTACGCCGGGGAGCGGCGTGGTCACCACGGCGGTGCCTTGCAGCGGCAACCGCGCGGTCGCGGGGAGTTGCTCCAGGGGCACGCGCTCAATCCGCGTCACCACCGCCATGGGCACCTGCGCGGATGCATCTACAGCGCAGGCCGCCGCCGTGTAAAGGGCTAGGAACCCGCAGCCAACAAGCCAGCACCGCATGCTTAATCTCCGATATCGCTTCGGTGGCGAGTATCGGAACGCGGAGCTTTGGCTGCGCTTAAGAAAAGCCGCCGATGCGTTGACTGCGGCGCATGGTCACGGCCAGGGCTTACCGCTCAGGCAGGGCAATGGATTGGATATCGGGCAGCGGCCCCAGCGAGGCCCACAACATGCCCTCATCCAGGCGGAAGCTCAGCCGCAGCCCCAGCACGGCCGCCAAGGTGGCGGCCAGCGCCAACCCTAGGCCGCCGTGACTATTCGCCTCGCGCGCGGGCGACTTGCGCCAGAAGCGCTCGCCCAAATGCGGCAGGTCGGCTGCCTCCAGATCCGGTGCCACGTTGCCGATGTGCAGCCACCACGCGCCCTGCTGGGACATCAGCGCCACGTCGATCACCGCATCCGGTGGCGCGTACTCCAGGGCGTTGAGCATGAGGTTATCGATGATGCGCTCAAGCAGTGCGGAATCGGATTGCACCCATGCCTCTGCCGGCAAGGGCGCATGCACACGCGTATCGGCACCGGCACGCCGCAGCAGCGGCACCACATCCATCGGCTCCAGCTCGGGCCGGGCCAGGCCGGACTCGTAGCTGGATAAGGCCAGCAAGCCATCGATGCAACGCTGCATGCGATCCATGGCGGCTTTTACGCCATCCAGCGCACCGGGCACCACCGCGTCGCGCTGGGCAAGCTCCACCGCCGCGCGCATTTCGGCCAGTGGTGTGCGCAGTTCATGGGCGACATCACGCGAGAATCGCCGCTCGCGCTCCATGCCGGCATGCAGCCGATCAAACGCGCCGTTGAGCGCTTCTGCAAAAGGCGTCAGCTCCTGCGGCAAATGCTGATGAGGCAGGTGTGGCGGCTTTTCCGGCACCCGCGCCGCTTCACCGAACGACAACAGCGGCCGCAAGCCGCGCCGCACCGTGACGATCGCCAACAACGCGGCCGACAAGGCCGTGCCCAGCACACCACCCAGCAATGCCACGTGGATATTTCGCTCAAAGCGATCCACATGCTCGCGCTCCTCGGCCACCGCGATAGTGGCCGGCTCGGTGGAACCGGGAAACAGCAAGGTCAGCGCCACCGCACGTCCGCGATGGTTGTCGGGCAAGGCGAGATCGTAGAACAGCGGCCGATGGGCGGGCACCTGCGCGGGCATCTCCAGCCGCCCCGCCGCATTGCTGCCGGACACCAGCAAGGTGCGCCCGCGAGCATCCCAGACTTGAAGGTATTCGGTATGGCCGCCCCCGGCGTAGGCCGGATGCAAGGTCTGCAGGCGCGCCATGGCGACCTCGGCCGGCGGCGTCTCCAGCAGCTTCACGATGCCATGGGCGCGCTGCAACAGATCGCTATCCAGGCGCTCGTAGATGCGACGGTCGATGTTGTAGTCGAGCACCACGAACATGGCGGCCATCAGCAGGCTCAGGCCCACGCACAGCGTCAGCAGCAGGCGCCCGTGAATGGATTGGAACAACCAACTACGCAGCGATGACATAGCCGTACCCGCGCCGCGTTTCGATCAGGTCGGGCAAACCGGCGCGGGCAAGCTTGCCGCGCAACGTGCTCACCAGTACCTCGATCACTTTGTCCGATGCCTCGCTTTGCGCGTCATACAAATGTTCGAACAAGGCGCCTCGCGCCAGCACGGTGCCGCGCTGGCTGAGCAAGGTTTCCAGCAGACCGTATTCCTTGGGCGTGAGCGCCAGTACGCTGCCGTCGACACGTGCGAGCCGCGCGCGAGGATCCACCTCCAGCGCACCTGCGACAAGCAGCGGCAACTGGCTACCGCCGCGCCGCGACACGGCAAGGATGCGCGCCAGCAGCTCATCGTAGGCAAAGGGTTTGACCAGATAGTCGTCGGCACCCAGGTTGAGGGCCTGAACCCGATCCGTAACCTGATCGCGTGCCGACAACACCAGCACGCCCGGCGCGCCCTGCCCCTGTTTAATCCGTTGCAGCACCTCCCAGCCATCCACCTTGGGCAGCATCAGATCAAGCACCAGCACGTCATAAGCGTAGGCCCCCGCAAACGCCAAGGCCTGTGCGCCATCGCCGGCGAGATCCACGGCATGACCGTCGCGTGACAGTGCCGCCTGCAGATCGCGGCCCAGGGCGGGTGAATCCTCAACGATCAAAAGACGCATGACAATACGGGCTCGGTCGGGAGATGCGGGAATGACACAAGGGCGCTGGACGAACGCGCCTGCCCGAGGTCCGCGGCATCATAGAGCATGTGGCAATAGGGTCTGGCCGCTATCATGTTCGCCCAGACGCCACGAAGGCGTGGGGCGCAGGGCGAGGCACATGGCCAAAACGCAAGACCTCCGCAGGGCAAGTATCGCCCCAGGCATGCGCTGGATCGCCTGGCTGGCGGCTCTGTTGCTGAACCTGCTGCCCTGTCATGTCGTGCTGGCCAATGATCCATGGGCGCCATTCGATACCCCGTGGTTCGAACGCCTGAGCGTCAGCGATGGTCTGCCGCACTCGATCACCACCGCGCTCGCGCAAGACCAGCGCAATCTGGTGTGGATCGGCACCATGAGCGGCCTGGTGCGCTACGACGGCTACCGCATGCAGGTGTTCACCGCGAGCGATTCGGCCAGCGGCTTGCCCGATGCCTACGTGCGCAACCTGCTCACCTTGCCCGACGGCAGCTTACTGGTGGGCACCAACGCGGGCGGCCTGGCGCGCTTTTACCCGGCCACCAACAGCTTTCGCCATTATCCGGTCGGCAAGGGCGGCACCAGCGACCGCAAAATCTATGCGTTGGCGCACGACGGCGACGCGGGCGTGTGGATTGCCAGCGAACTGGGGCTAGACCGCCTGGACCTTCACACCGACCGCATTACCCCGGTGCCGACCGACGCAGGCACATCATCGCGCAACTTCAGCGTCCTTCAGGACCGCGCCGGCAATCTGTGGCTAGGTAACAACAATGGTCTGTTCGTACGCTTTGCCGGCACCAAAAACTTCGTGCGTCCGCGCCGCCCGCACGGCGACGTCGACGCGGTATTGAACGACGGCATCTGGACGCTGCACGAGGACCGCGAGGGACGCTTATGGGTGGGTAGCACGCGATCGGGTGCGGTCTATCGCGATGCCGACGGCCACTGGCAAACCGTGGATGGCTTCAGCGGCTACCTGCCGGGGCAGGAGCGCCGCCCCACCGTGCGCGACATCCTGGAGGTATCGTCCGATACGGTCTGGCTGGGCACGGATGGCGATGGCGTGATGAGCTATACGCCCGGCGGCCATGGTGTGCGCCCACTAGCGCATGACGCGGCCATGCCCTCGTCACTGCCTGGCGATTCGGTGCGGGCGTTGCTGCAGGATCAGTCCGGCAATGTATGGGTGGCTACCGACCTGGGCGTCGCGCGCCACACGCTCAATGCGCGCACCGCGTTCGCCCTGCTGCCTTCCACCCAGGAAAACCGCACGCTGGCCAATACCAATGTGCGCGGCATCTTTGTCGACACGCGCGGGCGCATCTGGCTGGGCATGAGCGCAGGCAGCATCGACATGATCGATCTGGACCGGGCCGTGATCCGCCACCTGCAACTGGGAGGCAACCAGACGCGCCGCGATGTGCAGGCCTTCGCGGAAGCCCCCGACGGCACCATCTGGGTAGGTACGCAGGGGTTGGCCCGCATCTCGCCCGACACGCTCACCCTGGAGAACTCGGTACTGCCCGCGCTGGATGACAAGCCTGTACTGCACCTGCTAACCGAAGGCCAGCAACTGCTGATCGGCACCTATGACGGCGTCTATCGCTACGACTTGCGCACGCACGCATTGGTGCACTTCGAGCACGACGCCAACGACGCCCGCAGCCTGGGCAGCAACACCGTGCGCCGCATAGCGCAGATCGGCAACGCGACCTGGTACGTGACCAGTCACGGCATCAGCATAGCCAACGACATCCTGCAGACGCGTGGTTTCACCAACCTCATCAACCAATCGGGCGATCCGCAGAGCCTGCCCAACAACTTGGTCAGCTCTGTTACCGACGATCCGCAGGGCGGCCTGTGGGTGGGCACGTATGGCGGCGTGGCCATGCTGGAGCCCCGCAACGCGGGCGAGCCCTATCGCTTTCGCACCATTGGCGTCGCGCAGGGACTAAGCAGCCAGAACGTCAACGCCGTGCAATCCGACGACCAGGGTAATCCGTGGGTGAGCCTGCCTAACGGCATTTCCATGATCGACGGCAACACGCACGTCGTGCGCAACCTCAGCGGCCGCGATGGCCTGCGCATCAGCAGCTACGTGTATGCGGCATCGGCGCGCGCGCCGGGCGGCGAATTGCTGTTCGGCGGACTGGGCGGCCTCACCGTGATCCGCCCCAGTTGGCGCCCGACCGATACGCCCGATCCGCCGCTTGCCATTACCTACGCCACCCTCAATGGCTTGCCGCTTGCCTTCGGCAAGTTGCCGCGCCCGGGCGAAACGCTGCGCCTGGGGCCGCATAACCGCAGCCTTCGTGTGGATTTTTCACTGCTCGACTTTCAGGCGCCGACGGAGACCTATTACAGCTACCGCATGGATGATTTCGACGAAAACTGGATCGAGGTGCCACGCGGCAGCCTGCCTTCAGCGCTCTACACCAACCTTCCGCATGGCAACTACCAATTGCATCTGCGCGCCCAGACCATGGGCATGCAGCCACGCGTGTTCGAAACGGTGGTAGGCGTTACCGCCGAGCCACGCTGGTACGAGACCGTCTCGGCCATGATCGGCGGCGGCGTATTGCTGCTGGCCCTGTTGATCGGCGTGATCCAGCTGCGCACGCTGTACCTGCATCGAAAAGCGCGTGAACTGCAGCAACAGATCGACGTACATACCCGTGACCTGGTCAGCGCCAACCGGCGCCTGGACGAGTTGGCCAGTACCGACGGGCTCACCGGCCTCTACAACCGTCGACGCTTCCTTGAGCTCGCCGAAGGCGTGCGCCAGCTGGCGGACGATGGCGGTGCGTGCATTGCCCTGCTGGATCTCGATGGCTTCAAGCAGATCAACGATGCCTACGGTCACCTCGCTGGCGATGAAGTCATCCGGGTTTGCGGCCAGGTGATGCAGGCCCAATCCCGCGAAGGCGATCTGGTCGGCCGCTACGGCGGCGAAGAGATGGTGGTATGCCTCACCGATGGCAACCTGGAGCAGGGTTTGGCCATGGCCGAGCGCATACGTCTCGCCCTGGCTGCCAGCCCTATTGTCTACGAGGGGCAACGCATTGCCATTACGGCCAGCATCGGCGTGGCCGCGTGGCGCACCGGCGAGACCCTGTCGCAGTGGCTATCACGTGCCGATGCCGCGCTTTACGAGGCAAAGCACGCGGGCCGCAATCGATCCGTCGCGGCAAAGTGAGTCGGCTTCAGCGCAGGTGACGGTGCCGATAGATGGCGTAGCTCAGGCCGACCACGCCGGTTATCGCGGCCGGCAGCAACAGCACCCGCTCCTGCCAATGCAGGAAGCCCAACGTGCCCAAGGTGGCCCCCACGATGAAGTGGCTGGCCACCAGCAGGCATACATGCACGCGCAGCATGTCCACTTCCAATCCACGCAGGCGTTGGCCCAGGTAGATGCCCAGGTCGGTGAAAATGCCGGAGAGGTGCGTGGTGCGAAAGGTCGCGCCGCTATAGGTGCTCACCATGGCGTTCTGCAAGCCACAGGCCGCCGACGCGAGATACAGGCCGAGATCGTGCGCGTCGCGAATCAGCGGCGTCGCGGCGAACAGCAGTGCGGACTCCAACATCAACACCACGCCGTAGCGCCGCCCCAGCTTGAGCGTGCTCTGCTGCACGATGTAGCCACTGAGCACCGCGCCGGCCAGGAAGGAGGCTATGGCCAGCCCCCAATGCACGATTTCCCCACCATCGAGCCGGGCCAGCGCCAAGCCAAACTCCGTGCTGGTGCCGGTGAGATGGGTGATCGGCTGATGCCGGAAACACAGATAACCGACCGCGTTGATACAGCCGGCGATCAGCGCCAGCAAGCCGCCGCCGAACCAGGCCCAACGCGGCAGCTGGCGCAACACGGCGATGCTTAGTTCTTGATCGGCTGGGTAGTAATGACCGGCAGATCGCCGATCACATCGGTACCCTGCGGCGGCACGAAGTTGAAGGTCTGCGGCGGAATCGCCACGTTGCGCTGCCATCCGGCGAAGCGAATGTCGGTCACCGCGCCAAGCTGATCGCGGAACACCATGCGCGCCAGGCCGTTGGCATCAAAGCCAAGGTCGGCGTAGTCGAACTGGGGGTCCTTGGCCTTGGAGGTAAGGCGCAGCCAGCTCAGGCCATCGTGGTCGCCCTGCTCCACGGCATTGAAATCTTTGTCCATCTGCTTGACGTCGGTGAGCACCGTGAGCGGGCTATGCGACTCCTCCGCACTCTGCACGCGCACGGTTACCTGTTCCAGGTCCGGGTCGTACAACCACACGCGGCTACCGTCCGCCACGATGGTCTGCCTGGATGGCGCCAGCGTCTCCCAGCGAAATTGCCGCGGCGCCTCCAGCGCGAGCGTACCCGTGCTGGTCTTGCCGGGGCGACCGTTGGCGTCGGTCATCGTCTGGCTGAACTTGCCGGTCAACGAATGCATGCCGCTGGCAAAGGCATCGAGCTTGCTGCGGGCAGGGCCAGCGGCTTGAGCCATGGAGCCCACGCAAAGCGCGACGGCAGCGGTAGCGAGAAGGACGAAGCGTTTCATGGAGGCCCTGGCGTTGAAGCGATCTGGCGAAGTGTGAGGCGCCCTAGCTTAACGGCTACTGGCGCCTGCGGGATGGGCGCAATAGCGCGTCGCCCCGGCGGGTGGCCGAGGCGACGGCCCTTGTCAGTGCTTGGGCGGCGGCGGTGCCAGTACTTCGCGGTTGCCGTTGTGCTGGGGCGCACTGACCACGCCGTCCTGCTCCATCTGTTCGATCAGACGAGCGGCGCGGTTGTAGCCAATGCGCAAGTGGCGCTGCACACCGGAAATCGAGGCGCGGCGCGTCTCGGTGACGATGCGCACGGCCTTGTCGTACAGCTGGGCGTCGGCGTCACCGGCCTCCTCGCCTTCCTGCGGCAGGCCGGAGTCGTTGATGAACTTGCCATCGGCGGTGGCTTGCACCTCTTCCAGCACGCCTTCGATGTACTGCGGCGCGCCCTGGGCCCTGAGCCAGCTCACCACGTTGTGCACCTCGTGGTCGTCCACGAAGGCGCCGTGCACGCGATCAGGCGTGGCCGTACCCGGCGGCAGGTAGAGCATGTCACCGTGACCGAGCAGCGTTTCGGCGCCACTCTGGTCGAGGATGGTGCGCGAATCGATCTTGCTCGATACCTGGAACGCGATGCGGGTCGGAATGTTGGCCTTGATAAGGCCGGTGATCACGTCCACCGACGGGCGCTGGGTGGCGAGAATCAGATGCACGCCAGCGGCACGCGCCTTCTGCGCCAGACGCGCGATGAGTTCTTCGACCTTCTTGCCGACGATCATCATCATGTCGGCGAACTCGTCGATGATGATCACGATGTGGTACAGCGGCTCCAACGGCTCGGCCGAAAGGTTCGGCATTTCCGGGTTGGGACGGAACAGCGGGTCCAGCAGCGGCTGGCCGGAATTCTCGGCCTCCCTCACCTTCTTGTTGAAGCCGGCCAGGTTGCGCACGCCCACGGCCGCCATCAGCTTGTAGCGGCGCTCCATTTCGGCCACGCACCAACGCAGCGCGTTGGCGGCTTCCTTCATATCCGTCACCACCGGCGCCAGCAGATGCGGGATACCCTCGTACACCGAGAGCTCCAGCATCTTCGGGTCGATCATGATCATGCGCACATCTTTGGGGCTGCTCTTGTAGAGCAGGCTCAGCACCATCGCGTTCACCGCGACGGATTTGCCCGAGCCGGTGGTGCCGGCCACCAGCAAATGCGGCATCTTGGCCAGGTCGGCCACCGACGGGCGACCGGCGATGTCCTTGCCCAGCGCCAGCGCCAGCGGCGACTTGAGCTGGTCGTACTTGTCCGAACGCAGGATCTCGGACAGATACACGATCTGTTTCTTGGCGTTGGGAATTTCCAGGCCGATCACGTTCTTGCCCGGAATCACATCCACCACGCGCACGCTCACTACCGACAGGCCGCGCGCGATGTCCTTGTCCAGGCTCGACACCTGCGAGCCGCGCACACCAGCCGCCGGCTCCAGTTCGAAGCGGGTAATGACCGGGCCCGGATAGACCCCGACCACCTTGGCCTCGATACGGAAATCCTTGAGCTTGAGCTCGACCTGGCGCGACAGCACCTCGAGCGTTTCCTCCGAATACCCCGGCCCCTGCGGCGGCGCTTCGTCCAGCAGGGATAGCGGCGGCAGCTCGCCTGGCATGGAGGCACCGCTGAACAGCGGAATCTGCGTTTCCAGCTTGGCGCGCTCGCTCTTCACCACCGGCGCCGGCGGCGTTTCGATGCGCACCGGCTCGCGCTTGGCTTGCTTGACCGCCTCGGTCTTCTTTACCACCTCGCGCTCGGCGCGCGCCTGGCGCGCTGCCAGCACTTCCGGCGCTTCGCGGAGCTTGCCGCCGAACCAGCCGGCAAGGCGCAGCACGCCCTGCCCGATCATGTCCATGACCCGGAACCAGGACAACCCGGTGGCCAGCGTCACCGCCACCAGGAACAGCGCCAGCAACAACAACGGCGCGCCCTTGTCGCCCAGCGCATGCAGCAAACCGCGGCCCACCCACATGCCGATGATGCCGCCCACACCCTGGGGCAGCACCGGTTCGTCATGGAAATTCAGATACAGCAAGGCCGGCGCGGTGATGAAAAAGAACACCGAGCCGATCAGGCGCAGGGAGGGCTCCCACGGCTGCACGCTGCGCTCGCCGCGATGGCGCAGCACCTGCACACCGAGCAACAGCAGCAATGCCGGGAAGCAGTAAGACACCAGCCCGAAGATGTAGCGCAGCACATTGGCGATATTGGCGCCCACCGAGCCGCCAAAGTTGCGCGCGTGCTCGACCGTGCCGACATGGCCCCAACTGGGGTCTTGGTCGTTGTAACTGAACAGGCAGACCAGCAGATACAACGCCAGCGGCACCACCAGCAACGCACCAGCCTCGCGCAGACGGCGCTTGAGCTCCTCGCTGAGGCCCTCGCGCTGCTTTTCCTTTTTGACGTTCGCGCTACGCGCCACCGTGATCCTTTCTGTTTCTGTGCTGGCGAGCGGGCGACACCTGACACCCGCTCCTCGATACATCCGCCATGGCGGCAGGCAGACCTTAGATCATGCCGTTGAGCGCTGGATGAACCGGCGCGCCGCCCTCGACTTCGGATATCCCCGCGCAAGCAGCTGACGCAACGCCATCCTGTCGCCCATCGCCCCTGCCGCACAGGTCAAGCATAGCGGCAGAGTGCGTTACCGACGAGGTCTGTCGCACCGCTGCGCGCAGATTTCGCGAACGCCGACGCATCCCGTCCGGGCGCTATGGAAAACCGTCGCCGAATGGCCGGCAACCGCCCAAGGAAACCCCTGCACCGGCTGCAGCGAATAGCCATGGAGGCGCCGCCACCTGCCGACCCGCCGCTACTCGTGCCACGCCCCAACCCGCCGAGACGACGCCTGGAGAAAAGCCAATGCGATAAAACTCAACGAGATAGCCATGCCCGGGGATGAAAATCGGGCTCGACGCCCCCATCTGGCATGCCGTCTGCGTAACATTTGCGGGAACCGGGTTGTCCTTCAGGGGCAGCCACCCCATTCCATCCACCCGAACTCACGTACACCACCGCCACCACGGCGGATAGAAGGAACGCATGAATACAGCCACCAAGCACAGCCGCCTGCTGATCCTGGGCAGCGGCCCCGCCGGTTATACCGCAGCCGTCTACGCTGCCCGCGCCAACCTCAAGCCGACCATGATCACCGGCCTGCAGCAGGGCGGCCAGCTGATGACCACCACCGAGGTGGACAACTGGCCGGGCGACGACAAGGGTGTGCAGGGTCCGGAGCTGATGCACCGCATGGCGCAGCATGCCGAGCGTTTCGAGACGCAGATGGTGTTCGACCACATTCATAGCGTGGACCTCAAACAGCGTCCGTTCCGTCTCAAGGGCGATTCGGGCGAGTACACCTGCGACGCGCTGATCGTGACGACCGGCGCCACCGCCAAGTACCTGGGCATCGCCAGCGAAGAACACTTCAAGGGGCGCGGCGTGTCCGCCTGCGCCACCTGCGACGGCTTCTTTTTCCGCGAGCAGGAAGTCGCCGTGATCGGCGGCGGCAACACCGCCGTGGAAGAGGCCCTGTACCTGTCCAACATCTGCAGCAAGGTCTACCTGGTGCATCGCCGCGACAAGCTGCGCGCCGAGAAGATCATGCAGGACAAGCTGTTCGAAAAGGCCGCTGCCGGCAAGATCGAGCTGGTGTGGAATCACGCCGTGGACGAAGTGCTGGGCGACCAGTCCGGCGTTACGGGTGTGCGCGTGAAGGACGTGAACTCCGGCGTCACCCGCGATATCCCGGTGACCGGTTTCTTCGTGGCCATCGGCCATACGCCCAACACCGGCATCTTCGATGGCCAGCTCGAAATGCACGATGGCTACATCAAGATCCGCAGCGGCCTCAACGGCATGGCCACCATGACCTCGGTACCGGGCGTATTCGCCGCAGGCGACGTGGCCGATCATGTGTACCGCCAGGCGGTGACCTCGGCCGGCTTCGGCTGCATGGCCGCGCTGGATGCCGAACGCTGGCTCGATCAGCAGGGCCCGGCCTCCTGAATGAGCATAGCCACGCTGCATTACATCCATGACCCACTGTGCGGCTGGTGCTACGCCGCGCAGCCGCTGGTCAGCGCGGTCGCCGAAACGCTCGGCAACCGCGTTGCGCTGGCCTTGCACGGCGGCGGCCTGTTCGACGAGCCGCGCACGCTCGATCCACAACTGGCCGAACACATCGCCCATTCGGACGAACGCATCGCCTCGCTGAGCGGCCAACCGTTCGGCAAGCCGTATCTGGAAGGCCTGCTGGCCGAACAGGACACGGTGCTGTTCTCGCTGCCGCCCATAGCCGCCATCCTGGCGGCGCAGGCGCTGGATGCCGCCCAGGGGTATCCGATGCTGGTCGCCATCCAGAATGCGCATTACCAGCGTGGCCTGCGCGTGGTGGAGCCCTCGGTGCTGACTGAGCTGGCCGAGCAGATCGGCCTGGACGGCGGTGCCTTCGAGGCGTCCTTTGCCAGGCTGCACGGCACCGAGACGCTGGAGCACATCGAAGCCAGTCGCCGCCTGCTGGGCTCGCTGGGTGGCCAGGGCTTTCCCACGCTGGCGCTTGAGGTGGGCGGCCGCTTGCAGCTGTTGCCGCATCACCACGACTACGGACGCCCCCAGGCGTTCGTCAACCGCATCGCCGCGCTGCTGCCTGCGGTGCACTGAAGGATGCGCGGCGCTCGCCAACGATCGCCGCGCTTTCGCCCGTGATCGAAGCCCGTTTTCATTCCCGCATCGACGAGATTCCCGCAGCCGCCTGGGATGCGCTGCGCGCGGACGACAACCCGTTCGTTTCGCACGCCTTTCTCGCCGCTCTGGAGCGCACCGGCTGCATCCGGCCTGACTGGGGCTGGCAGGCGCACCATCTGGGTCTCTATGAAGACGATCGCCTGATCGCCGCCGCACCGCTCTATCTCAAGGGCAATTCCCACGGCGAGTTCGTCTTTGATTGGAGCTGGGCCAGCGCCTGGGAGCGCGCCGGTGGCGACTACTACCCCAAGCTGCTCAACGCCGCGCCTTACTCTCCGGTGCCCGGCTCTCGCCTGCTGGCCGGCACGGATGCCGCCGCGCCTTCGCGGCAACGCATGTTGGTCGAGGCCATGGCGCGCTTTGCCGAGGAGATGAAGCTTTCATCGGTGCATGCCAATTTCCTGCTGCCCGGGGAACTGGCCGCCTTTGACGACCATTGGCTGGCCCGCTCGGATGTGCAGTTCCATTGGCACAACCACGGCTACGCGCAATTCGCGGATTTCCTCGCCGCCCTCAACCACAAGAAGCGAAAAAACATTCGGCAGGAACGCGCCCATGTGGCGGAAGCCGGGCTACGCATCGAGATGCGCGCGGGGCACAGTCTTGGCACGTACGAGTGGCAGCGTATCCACGCGCTGTACCAGGCCACCTTCGACGCCAAAGGCAACCATGCCGCGCTGACCCGCGCGATGTTCCTGGAGTTCGGCCTAAGCCTGGGTAATGTCACCCATGTTGCGCTGGCCCGCCGCCACGACGACATCATCGCCATGGCACTGTTCATGCAAAGCCGCCATTGCCTGTACGGCCGCTACTGGGGAGCGATAGAAGACGTCCCCGGCCTGCACTTTGAGCTGTGCTACTACCAGGGCATCGAGCATGCCATCGCGTGCGGGCTGCAACGCTTCGAGCCGGGCGCGCAGGGCGAGCACAAACTCGCGCGCGGCTTCCTCCCCGTGCGCACGCACTCGCGCCACCTGCTGGTGAACGAAGGCTTCCGCGCCGCCGTGCGCGCCGCGCTTCAGCGCGAAGCGGAGGCCGTGGATGACTACGCGCGGGATCTGCTCGATCACAGCCCTTACGCTCACGCGCCGTGACGAGCGCCATGCCGACCACAACCGGCCGCCTACCCTTATCCCCAGTCAGAAGGGTGGGCGTGGGTGCGCACCATGGCCGCCCCGGAAAGGGATCATGTGGTCGATGCTTGCCACCTCAACCGGGCATCAACCTCACGCGCGCGCCACTTTGTCATGCTCGATCAGCCTGAGCGCTTGCGGCGAGTACTCCACGACTACCTGCACGCGCTCTCATCGACCCGTCGCCTGCCCCATGGGGCTCTAAATACTTGCCCAACCGGCAGCAATAAGGCCTACTTTTCCTGTCCGCCGCGCCAACGCGGCCTCGCCGGCGCCCCTGAAACCCGAGCGCGCAGATGCCACGATGATCCGATTGCCCTTGCTCGATTCGGCCAAGCCGGACCATTTCCCCGATCCGCGCAAGGCGCTGCAAGAGCCGAACGGCTTGCTCGCGTTCGGCGGCGATCTGTCGCCGCGTCGACTGCTGGCGGCCTACGCCCAGGGCATCTTTCCCTGGTTTAACGAGGACGAACCCCTGCTGTGGTGGTCGCCCGACCCGCGCTGCGTATTCCACACTAGCTCGCTCAAGATCAATCGCACGCTGCGCCGCCGCCTGACCGAAGTCTCTTGGCGCATCACCGTGGATCATGCCTTCCAGGACGTGGTGGAAGCCTGCGCCGCGCCGCGCCCCGGGCAGGCCGGCACCTGGATCGTGCCCCCCATGATCGACGCCTATACCCGGCTGCATGCCCTGGGACACGCCCATAGCGTGGAGGTGTGGGATGGCCAGGACCTGATCGGGGGCATTTACGGCATCGCGGTCGGCCGACTGTTCTGCGGCGAATCCATGTTCAGTCGCCAGAGCGGCGGCTCGCGCGCGGCGCTGGCGGCGCTGGCCCAACTGCTGCGCGGCTGGAGCTTCCCGCTGATCGACGCGCAGGTCACCAACCCGCACCTGCTGCAGCTGGGCGCCGTGGAATACCCGCGCGCCCAGTTCCTGCGCATGATCGCCGAGCTGACCCGCCTGCCGGGCCAGCCGGGGAGCTGGGCCAGGTTCAACCATTTGGCCCAACTCGAGGGATCACGCCACGACTGACCGCTGCGGCGCGGCATGGCGGGAATCGAGCCTGTTTCCGCGCGTCGGCGCCTGGCCTGATGCCGGCCGTGTCGCGGCCATCGTCACACCACGATAAGGCCCCAGCTCTGCAGCAGATCGTGCACGCCGTTGATGACGAACTGCACGCCGATGCACACCAGCAGAAAGCCCATCACGCGCGATAACGCATCGATACCGGTTTCGCCAAGGAAACGCATGATCTTGGTGGCGCCGCGCAGGCACAACCAGAAGATCAGCGCGAACAACACCGCCGTCAAACACGCGCCCAGATGCACCATCGGTGTCAGACGTGCACCCGGAATAGCTGAAGACGCGCTGATGATGAAAGCGATCGTCCCCGGCCCCGTAGTGCACGGCATGGTGAGCGGGATAAAGGCAATATCCTGCAGCTTGGCCTCCGCATCGTGCGAGGCCATTTCGGCCTGCGCTTCGTCCTCGGCCACGCGAGCCGGCGGAAACAACATGCCGAAACCGATATACGCCACGATCAATCCACCCGCCAGGCGCAGCCCGGGAATGGAAATGCCAAAGCCGCTGATGATCGCGTTGCCGGCGTAAAAGCAGATCAGCAACACAATGGTCACGTACAAGGTCGCCCGGTTGATCTGGCGATTGCGCTCGGCCTCCGGATAACGCCCGGTGAGCGCAAGCAGCACCGTAGCGCTGGTCACAGGATTGGCGATGGGCAACAGGCCAAGCAATCCGAATGCAACATAGTCGAGCATGGCGAGCATGAGCGGCGCTTCCTGCATGGGGCTGCGGGCACAGCCTAACCGTTTGACCCGGCGAAAGGCTACGGTTCGAATCGGTGCGGCACGAAGCAACTGGTGTTGCGCGTGATACGGTCCGCGTCCTCGCGCATGCCCACGCCCACCGCATCGTGCCCCACCACCCACGAACCCACCAGCGCGTGCCGTCCATCGAATACGGGCAGCGGTGCAAACGCCTGGTAGATGCAAGGCTCGTCAGTGGGCGGCCCGGCATCCCCCGGGTTCAGCACGATGACACCGGCGCCCTCCCTGCCCCAGCACGGCTTGCGCACGGCCACGCCTTCGATGCCACCCCGTCGACGACTGGCCGGCAACAGATTGGGATGCGTGGGAAACATCTCCCACAGCAACGGCAGAATGGACTTGTTCGACAACAGCATTTTCCACGGCGGCTCGATCCAGCGGGTGCGTGCGTTGGGCACATGCGGCGCGAACGACTCGGCGAGCAGCCACTCCCAGGGATATAGCTTGAAAAGCCGATCGATCGGCCGGTTGTCCATGTCGATGAATTCGCGCCCGGACCATCCGATCTGCTCGATATCCAGCGCCGTGGCCCGATGCCCCGCCTGCAGGCAGGTATCGAGTAGATAGTCCGTGTTGGTGGCGTCCTCGGCACTGTCGTAACAGGCGGCAAAATGAATGTGCGAGGCTTTAGGCCAAGCGCTCCAGCGCGCAACGAGTGCCTCGTGGATGGCATTGAACTGATCGGCTTGCGGGGCCACGTCTTGCAGCCAATACCACTGCACCACCGACGCTTCGAACAAGGCGGTGGGCGTATCGGCGTTGTATTCCAGCAGGCGCGGCGGCGCGCTGCCGTCGTACACCAGGTCCATGCGGCCATAGAGTGCCGGGTCACGATCCCACCAACTGCGCTCGATCAGCGCCGCCGCGCGATCGTCCAGGCCCAGCTCGGCATAGCGCCCATCGCGCACGATGCGATCGACCGCTTCCAGGCACAGCGCATGCAGCTCGTTGGTGGCCGCCTCGATGGCGTCAACTTCATGGGCCTCAAAGACGTAGCACACATCGTCGCGCCAATAGGGCTGACCATCGATGGTGTGAAAGTTGAAGCCCAGCGCTTCCACTCGATCACGCCAATCGACACGGGGCACACTGGACACACGCCGCATCAGCTGCCCCGCGCGAACACGCGCCCGGATGAACCGAATCCACCCCGTTCGCCCAGTTCCACGCTGCGCGGACCGCCGGCAAATCCACTGGCCGGCACGTTGCGCGACACCGACCCCATGGTGCGCCCCGGGCCAGGATCGGTGGTGCCGCCGGCGCCGTCGCTGCGATACCAGGGTCCGTAATAGTGCAGCCCCATGTGGCCGGCGCCGCCACTGCTGCCGCTGCCCACCGGATTGTCCAACTCGCACTGGCCGGTGGAGTAATCGTGCACGCAGTCTTCGAGCGAGTCGTAGCGGTTGCGCTGCACCGGGTGCGTGCGCCCGAACAAGCTAAAGCCGACGATGGCCGCGCCGCCCAGCGCGATCAAGGGCACGGCAAGCGAACGCTTCTGTGGGCGTGAGGACGCCGAAGTGAATTGCGCATCGGGCCGCCGAGGCGCATCGCGCGGCCCCTTGGGCCTGGACGGATAACTCATGATGGCCTTACCACGTCATCGCGGCGGCGTTGATCAACCCCACGCTTACCGCTACCGCCGCCGCGAACACGGCGACGGCGCGATTGTCGGCCTCAATCTGCGCGGCGAGGTCGTGAATCAACAGACGCATGGCCAGGTGCGCCAGCCATTGCACCAGCATGGCGACCGCGCCCCACACCGCCAGGTCGGCCAGGCTTACGCTGTGCGCCATGGCACTGGCCAGCGGCGCCACAAAACCCAGCAACGCACCCGCCAGACTGATGGCCGCCGCCTGGTTGCCGGCGTGGATCAGCGCCATCTCGCGTTGCGGCGTCGACCAGATATGCACCGTGCAGAACACGGCGAGAAACAGGGCTCCCAGCCCAAAGTACGCTGCAAAGGCGGGCAACGTCGAGAAATCCGACAGCACGGCAGTTCCCCCTGATGAGTGCCGCTCCCGGGCACGGCGGCAGTGTAGCGCAGGCCCCAAGCGTCGCTGCAAGCCGCCCGCACTTACTCAGGCAACGGGTGATCGAGCCCGATCGCCTTCATCTCCTCGTAGTGCTCCAGGAACAAGGCCACGATCTGCGGATCGAGCTGACCGCCCGCGGCGTCGCGCAGGTAATCAAGCACTTCCTGCTCCGGCCACGCCCGCTTGTAGACGCGCGGAAAACTCAAAGCGTCCCATACATCGATGACGCTGAAGACGCGCGCCGCCAAAGGAATAAGGTCGCCCTTCAATCCTTGTGGATAGCCGGTGCCATCCCAGCGCTCATGATGTGCATAGGGAATATCGATGGCCGCACGCAGGAAGGCCGTGCGCATCAGCAGGTCGCGCCCCAGCACCGGGTGCGTGCGCATCACCCGGGTCTCCTCCTCGGTCAGCGGGCCGGGCTTGATCAGAATGGCATCCGGCAAGGCCAGCTTGCCGATGTCGTGGAGCAAGGCACCGAAGCGCACGTTACGCAGCGCATCGCCCTCGATGCCCGCGCGACGCGCCAGCGCCACCGCCATGCGCATCACCCGCTCGGAGTGATCGCGGGTTTCCTTGTGCCGAATGTCCATGGCCGACACCAGCGCACGCAGCGACTGCTCGTTGCCGGTCAGCAACATGTGATTGAGATCATCCAGTCGCCGCATATCGCGACCGATCAGCCAATACAACAACACCGCCGTGCAAAGTACGAAGAAGATGCCCTTGAGGCTGTGCAGCAGGCTTAAGGTGTGCTGGTCATACCCCAGCGAAAACACCAGGCGATCGGAAAACAGAATCCACACGCAGGCCAGCGTCACATAAATGGCAACGATGCGGATTTGTGGCTTGACGGTCACCGGCACCCCTGGCTAAGACTGGCCCGGCTACGTCCTGCGACCGGTATCGCGCAGCAGCATACCTTCAGTTCCCGTCGTGCGGTGCACTGCGCGCGTAAAGACCTTTACGCGTCGTCGGGCTCGATCAGCACATCGACCGACTGCCCCTCGTGGAACCCGGCGCCGCGTATCAGCGACTCCTCCAGCAATAGCCAGAATGCACCGGAACGCTCGACGACGGCGCCATGGAAATCCCGTCCATTCACGCTGCCACGGACACGATGTCCATGACCGCCTTTCCACACAGGGCGGGCCGGCGTAGACCACTGGTTGACGGGATCGAACGGCAGCGGCACGGACCACTGGCTGTGGCCGTTGTGCACGGTGGCACGAAAAGCGACAGCGCGATGCCTGCTCATGCGATCCCCCTAGTTGGCTCCCGCCCTGAAGATAATCGACGCGGGGCGTTGTGTGCGAGGGTGCATGGGCTCGACCACGCTATCCAGGCGCAGCCCCGCCGCCGCAAAACTCGCCAGCCATCCTGCCAACGTACGGAAATACCATGGCGCAGGCTGACCGAAACCTTCGCCGCAACCGGCCCAGGAGCCTTCGCGCCAGCCGTCCACATAGGCTTGCTCGTCCATCGCCACGAGCGGATGCAGGGTCTGCACCAGCAAACTGCCACCGGGCTCGAGCAAGCCAGGCACCGCGGCCAGCAAAGCCTCCACCGAGGCGCCGCCCAGCAAGGAGAAGTTGCACACCACCACGTCAGCCCGCTCGCGCAGCGCGCCCTGGGCCACTTGCTCGTAGGACATGACCTGGAAGCGGCCGCCGCCCTGCGCGCGGGCAGCGTCCACCAGGGCGGGAATCGCATCCACGCCCAACACCTCGACGCCGGCGGCAGCCAGCTGACGGGTCAGCCAACCCTCGCCGCATCCCAGGTCAATGACGCGACGCGGAGCCTGTGCCAGCACCGCCTGGACGATGGCGCGGTCGGTCACCAGCGCGCGGCTTTCGATGCGCCCGTCACGCACTGCACGCTCCCAGGCCGGTGCGTTGGCGTGCCAGACATCGAGGATCTCCACTTCGCTCGATTCGGCCGCCATCACTTGCTCCTCAACCGCCGCGACTGGCGTACTTGGTAGCGACGTAGTTGTCGAGAATGCCGATGAACTCGCTGGCAATGTTGTCGCCACGCAGTGTCATCGCCTTCTCGCCATCGATGAACACCGGGGCGGAAGGCGCCTCGCCATTGCCCGGCAGCGAGATGCCGATATTGGCGTGCTTGGATTCACCTGGCCCGTTCACTACGCAGCCCATGACGGCGAGCGTGAGGTTCTCCACGCCGTCGTACTTCACGCGCCACAGCGGCATCTGCTCGCGCACGTGCAACTGCACCGTGCGGGCCAGCTCCTGGAAGAACTCGCTGGTGGTGCGACCACACCCCGGACAGGCCGTGACCAGCGGCGTAAAGGCGCGCAGACCCATGGTCTGCAGCAACTCCTGCGCCACGATCACCTCGCCGGCGCGCGAAGCACCCGGCTCCGGCGTCAACGAAATGCGAATGGTGTCGCCAATACCTTCCTGCAGCAGCACGGCCAGCGCCGCCGACGAGGCGGTGATGCCCTTGGAACCCATGCCGGCTTCGGTCAGGCCCAAATGCAGGGCGTAATCGCAGCGCCCCGCGATGTCGCGGTACACCGCAATGAGCTCCTGCACACCCGACACCTTGCACGACAGAATGATGCGATCGCGCGGCAGACCGATTTCCTCGGCACGCAAGGCCGAGTCCAGCGCCGAGCGAATCAGCGCCTCGCGGGCCACGTGTGCGGCATCCCAGGGCTCGGCGCGCTTGTGGTTTTCGTCCATCAGCGTGGCGACCATGCTCTGGTCCAGCGAGCCCCAGTTGGCGCCGATGCGCACGGGTTTCTCGTAGCGCAGCGCCATGTCGATGATCGAGGCGAACTGACTGTCTTTCTTTTTGCCGAAGCCCACGTTGCCGGGGTTGATGCGGTACTTGGCCAGCGCCTCGGCACAAGCGGGCTCGGCCTCCAGCAACTGATGCCCGTTGTAGTGGAAATCGCCAATGATCGGCACCTCCACGCCCATCATCGCCAGCTTGTCGCGGATGCGTGGCACGGCGGCGGCGGCGGCCGGCGTATTCACCGTAATACGCACCAGCTCCGAGCCCGCGCGCGCCAGCTCGGCAATCTGCCTGGCGGTGCTGGCCGGATCTTCGGTGTCGGTATTGGTCATCGACTGCACCACGATGGGTGCACCGCCACCGACGGTGATCTTGCCGATCTTGACGCCCACGCTGGGGCGGCGGAGTTCAGGCTGGGCGGGGCGCGGGGAAGTGGAAAGGTCGCTCATGGGCTGCATCGATAGGGCGGAGCGCCGCAAACGGATCGCGGCAACCGCAAAAGCATACCCGAACGCCCCCGGACCACCCTAGCAACCGATCAACCCCACCCGTTTATGCGGCAAAACCACGCAGCAAGCCCTGTTGCCGACCGTGCGGGAGGATCATGAGCGCACGGAAAACACGCCCGTATCAGGAGGCCTCTCACACCATGCTGCAGACATACCAGGAACCCGGCAGCGCACGCCGCATGCCCCCATCCCCCTCCTGCGCCGGCTGCGGCCACGCCCCGGTGTGTCAGGCCAGCGGTTACGACCGCGCGGAGCTCTCTGGCCTGCGACACATCGCCGAGCGCGTCGGCCCGCTGCGCTCGGGTGAATACTTGTATCGGCCGCTGACGCCGTTCCGTGCGCTGTACTCGGTGCAGTCGGGCATGGCCAAGACCGTATCGGTGGATATCGCCGGCCGCGAGCAGGTGCTGGCCTTCCACCTGCCGGGCGAGATGATCGGCCTGGACGCGATCGACCGCGAACTGCACGACAACGCGGTGGTGGCCTTGGGCAAGACCCAGTTCTGCCGCTTTCCATTCCAAGCCCTGCGCCAGCTCGGCGCCGCACAACCGGGTGTACCGTGGCACCTGGTGCAGGCTGCCAGCCAGCGCATCTCGCACCTGCAGCTCACCGGTGGCAACTGTCTGGCGGAGGAGCGCTTCGCCGCGTTCCTGGTCGACCTGCGCGACCGTCGCGCCATGCTCGGCCTGTCCGCCGAGTACCTGCCGCTGCCGATGTCACGCGCGGATATCGGCAACCATCTGCGCCTGACCACCGAAACGGTGAGCCGACTGCTTGGCCGCTTCCGTCAGCGCGAACTCGTTTCGCTCGATCGCCAGGGCCTGCATATCCTCAACCTGCCGGCGTTGCGCGAACTGGGTCAATCCCTGCTGACCCGCTGACGCCGGAACACGGCGTCTACAGCAAGTGACGTCCGTCGAACGGTTTGCGCTCGATCGCGTCCAGTTCCACGTTCTCCAGGCACCGCACATTCACCGCCACCATGGCCTCGCCCGAATGCGGCGACGTGGCGAACGCGAACGGCTCGCAGCCACAACGCGGACAGAAGCGATGATCGATGGCGTGACGATTGAACCGATAGCTCGCCACGTTCTCTTCGGGTGTACTCAGTTGAAACTGCGTCCGCGGCGCAAACCACAACAGCAGCCCCTTGCGACTGCAGATGGAACAGTTGCATTCCACGGCCGGCCCCGGCTCAAGCGCGACCGTAAAGGCGATGTCGCCACAATGACAGCTGCCTTGGTATGTCATCCCATGCTCCCAGTCCAAGCGGACGTCGCCGCCCGGGAAAAGACGTGCTAGCGCGGCTCAGTCCGCCTTGGCGCGAACCCGACGCAGCGCCGCCCGCAACAGTCGACGTTGCACGTGCTCGCCCAGCCCTGCCGGCTGGCTCAGCGCCATGCGCGCCAACGCCTCGTCCTCGCCTTGCGCCACCGGCCCTGGCCGCAGCAAAGCGCCCAGCACACCAGCGCGCCCCTTCCAGGTGGCACTGCGTGACTTGAGCCAGTTCAACGCGGGCAACAAACGCTGTTCCACCTCGGTGAAATCGCTGCCGAATGGGAACGCCGGCAGCAAGCCCTTCGCCTGCCACGGCGCAAGCGCCTCGCGCAGCCATTCCGGCCGGTTGTTGCGCCAGCGCTCGGGCACCACGAAATCCGATGCGAGCTTTCCGTGCGACTTCGCCTCCGCACATAGGGCATCGATAAAGCGCGCGTCGGTAATGGAGAGCATCGCTTCGATGCACTCGCTGTCGCTTTTGCCACGCAAATCCGCCACGCCGTACTCGGTTGCGAACATATCTCGCAGATGACGGGGGATGGTGGTGTGTCCGTAGTTCCAGCGAATATTGGTTTCTATGCCGCCGCGTCCTTGCCGCGTCGACCGCAGCAATAGCACGGAGCGCCCCTCATGCAACTCGTGCGCCATCGCCACGAAGTTGTACTGGCCGCCCACGCCACTCACGACGTCGCCGTTTTCCAGGCCGTCGGAAACGGCCGAGCCCATCAAGGTGGCCATCATGCAGGTATTGAAGAACCGCGCCCCGCGGCGCTGCAGCGTCGCCAGCGCCTGATGGTCGCCGTAGAGCTGGTTCACATTGGAGACGCGACACATGTCCAGCGCATCCGGGTCGGTCGCCTCCAACTCCGCCAGCCATGCATAGAGCTCGCGCGAACCCAGGAAGAACGCGCCGCGCAGGTAATGACCGCCCGGCGTGGCCGAGGACAACAAGCCGCTGGCGGCGGCGCGCTCCAGCGCCAGGCTGTCCCAGGCACGACGCTTGAGGATGCCCGCCCGCTGCAAATGCATGAAGCCATCCATGACCATTTCGCTGGCGCCGTACAGGCCGGCCTTGAACGGTGTCAGCCCACCCAGGCGAGCGGCCAGCGCATGCGTGCCACCGCGCGGATCGAGCGCTACCAGCGCGCGTCGCCACTGCGTGTTGTCCTGCTGGCGCCACCGCAACCCATAGACCAGCGCATCGGACAACGCACCAATGCCGATCTGCAGGCACCCCCCATCGCGCACCAGCGCACTGGCGTGAATGCCCAGCGCGTACTCGGCGATATCCACCGGCTGGCGCGGTAGCGCGAACAGCGGCGGCGCGCGCTCCGTGCGCAACTCCAGGTCGAAATAGTCCTGCTGCACCTCGGCGTGCCCGCTCACATACGGCAAGTCCGGATGCACTACGGCCACACACAGCGGCCGTGGCCTGCCCGACTGCACCACCTGTTCGATGAAATCGAGCGTGAGGTCCGGATTGCTGGACAAGCTGTAGCGCACGCCTTCGGCGGTCTCACGGCGCGCCACCAACTGCACGAGCAGGTTGATGTCCTGCACGACGAGGTCGCGCGCCACATGCGTGTAGTTCTGGCTGATGTAGTTGCGTTGCGCGGTGCCCGAGCGCAGCAGCGCGCCCGATTGCATATAGAACTCATGCACCGCCACATTGGGCGGCACGGCATTACGCGCCTGATCCACCGCATAGGCCGGATCGACCGCGTCTTCGCCAAAGTGACGCTGCACAAACGGCCCCACAAACCGTGCCTCAAGACCTGGCGCGGGATGCGGTCGCGTCAGCGAAAGCGCCGTATAAAGCGTAAGCGAGCGCGAGGTATCCGCCGTCGTGAGCTGGTACAGCGCATTGAGCAGGTCATGCGGCTTGCCCAGCCCCAACGGCGCGGCCACGCGCAAATCGGGGCCGAGCCGCTCGGCGATATGCTGCGCGCAACCTTCGACGTCGTTGTGACACTGCTCTGGCGACATAGGGCGATCGTGACAGAAGGTTCGTGGGAACGGCAGCCCCGCTCGGTGGCGCGTATTGGTGACATGCAACGAGTGAACACGGCTTGAAGGTCCCCCGAAGTCATGGCCTACACTCCCCCCATGACTGCCAAGCCGCTCGCGCAAGCCCGACTCCTCGCCGAACAGGCGCTCAGCCGCGCCGCCGGCGCTCCGTTACTGGGCGGCAACGCCGTCGAGTTGTTGATCGACGCCGCCGCCCATTTCGATGCATGGCTTGGGGCGATCCGCCACGCGCGCCAACGCGTGCTGCTGGAGAACTACATCATCCGTGACGACGAGGTGGGCCGCGCCTTCCGCGATGCCTTGGTCGAGTGTGCCCAGCGCGGCGTGATGGTGGCCGTGATCTACGACTGGCTGGGTTGCCGCGGCCAGTCGCGCGCCAGCTTCTGGCAACCCTTGCGCGCGGCGGGCGGTGAGGTGCGTGCCTTCAACCCGCCGCAGTTCGGGCAACCCTTCGGCTGGATCAGCCGCGACCACCGCAAACTGCTGGTCGTCGACGGCGAGCACGGTTTTCTTTCCGGGGTGTGCATCAGCCACAAGTGGTTAGGCGACCCGGCCCGCCAGGTGGCCCCCTGGCGCGATACGGGCGTGGCGTTGCGTGGCCCCGCCGTGCACGAGTTGGAGCAGGCCTTTGCCGAAAGCTGGTCCAGCATTGGCACGCCGTTGCCGGCTTTTCTGCCGGCCACGGAGACAGCACCCGCGGGCGACGTCGCACTGCGCGTCATCGCCACCCAGCCTGCCACCGCAAGCATGTACCGCCTCGATCAGCTCATCGCCGCCATGGCCCGCCGCACGCTATGGCTCACCGACGCCTACTTCGTAGGCGTGGCGCCATATGTCCAGGCGCTGGCCGCCGCCGCCAAAGACGGCGTGGATGTGCGCCTGTTGGTGCCCGGGAGCAGTGACATACCGCTGGTTGCCGGCATGTCCCGCTCGGGTTATCGGCCGTTGCTCAAGGCGGGCATTCGGGTGTTCGAATGGAACGGCTCAATGCTCCACGCCAAGACCGCCGTGGCCGATGACCTGTGGGCACGCGTGGGTTCCTCCAACCTCAATATCGCCAGTTGGCTGAGCAACCGCGAGATCGATGTGGCCGTGGAAGACGCCGGCTTCGCCCGGCAGCTGGCCGCCCAGTACGAACGCGATCTCGGCAACGCCACCGAGATCGTGCTGGCGCCGCGCCGCCGGCGACCTCGTACCGAACACGTGCAAGCCGCCGCTGCCCGTCAGGCGCCACATCACCCCATGGGCGGCAGTTCCAGCCGCGCCGCCGCCAGTGCGCTGCGCATCGCCAACACCGTGGGCGCCGCGCTCACCGACCGCCGCGTACTGGGCGACACCGCCACCGGTCCCTTGCTGGTCGGCAGCCTGGCATTGGCCGTGCTGGCGGTGGTGGCGATCCTGTGGCCGGCAGTAATCGGGTGGCCACTGGGCCTGCTGGCGGCCTGGTTCGCCCTGAACTTTGGTGCTCGGGCGTGGCGATTGCGCCGGCGCTTTCGGCAGCGCGTTGCCGAATCGGGCCCGCCACGCTGAGCAGAATGTTTTCATATCAAAGAGATAGCGCCACTGCCTCACTATCTGGCTATGCATGCTCGGCCAAGCGGATGTAATCAAAGCATTCGATGGGCGGTCGTCGTGTTAGGCTCGCGCGTCCATGCACGACTTCGACGACATCCGCTCCCGTGACGGCGGCACCCCGCCCCGCGAGGTTCTGACTCCCAGCTCACTCAACCGGCTGGTGCGTGACCTGCTGGAAGACGCGCTTCCGTTGATCTGGATCGAAGGCGAGCTGTCGAACGTGGCGCGCCCGGCCTCCGGCCATCTGTACTTCACGCTCAAGGACAGCAGCGCCCAGGTGCGTTGCGCCATGTTCCGCCCCAAGAGCGGCTGGCTGAAATTTCGTCCCGCCGATGGCATGCATGTGCTGGTGCGGGCCAAGGTCGGCCTGTATGAACCGCGCGGCGAGTTCCAGCTGATCGCCGAGCACATGGAACCGGCCGGCGAAGGCGCGCTGCAACGCGAGTTCGAGCAACTGAAGGCGCGACTGGACGCGGAGGGCCTGTTCGACCCCGCCCGCAAGCGAGCCCTGCCCCGCTACGCGCGACGCATCGGCGTTATCACGTCGGCCACCGGCGCGGCGATCCGTGACGTGCTGAGCGTGATGGCGCGCCGCTGGCCATTGGCGCAGGTCGATGTGCTGCCCGTACCCGTACAAGGGCGCGAAGCACCGCCAGCCATCGTACAGATGCTGCGCAAGGCTTCGGCCAGCGGCCGCTACGACGCCCTGCTGCTCACGCGCGGCGGCGGCTCACTGGAAGATCTCTGGGCCTTCAACGACGAGCAGGTCGCGCGCGCCATCCACGCCAGCGCCGTGCCGGTGGTGTCGGCCGTGGGTCACGAGATTGACTTCAGCATCGCCGATTTCGTCGCCGATCTGCGCGCACCGACGCCATCGGCGGCGGCCGAATTGCTGGTGCCGGACGCCCATGCACTGCGACGTCACCTGCTGCAACTGCAACAGCGACTGGTGACACTGGAGCAGCGTCGTCAGCAATCGCGCAGCCAGCGTCTGGATCACTTGCTGGCGCGCCTGCAGGCGCAACGTCCGCAGGCGCGACTGGCGCGCGACCACGAACGCCTCGCGCACTTGCACCGCCGCCTCCTTGGCGTGCAGCGTGAATCCGCGCAATACCGGCGCATGCGCATGGAGCGCCTGCAGGCGCGATTGCTGGCCCAGCATCCGCGCCAACGCCTGGAACTGGCCCGCCGACGCCTGCAGGAACTATCGCAACGCATGCGCCAATCCATGGAGCGGCGCCTGGAGCGCGATCGCCTTACCCTGCAGCAGACCGGCCGCGCCCTGCACGCCATCAGCCCACTCGCCACGCTGGATCGCGGCTACGCCATCCTGTTCGACGCCGACGGCAAGGTGCTGCGCTCGGCACAGCAGGCGACGGAAGGCACGCCATTGCGCGCACGCCTGGCCGATGGCGAGCTGCCACTCACCGTGGCATCCGCGCCACCCAAGAAGTCTCGCGCCACCTAAGGCCTGCAAGACGTGTAGCGGCGGCAGCTCACGTGATCTCAACACCACCTATTTCATGCTCCGCCCCTTACATCAGGGAGCGTCGCATGAAGGCTGCCGCGTTGTTCGTCAAAGCATTGGAAGCCGAAGGTGTTCGCAGCATCTTTGGCGTGCCGGGCGAAGAGAACCTGGACCTGGTCGAAGCGCTGCGTGAATCCTCCATCCAACTGATTGTCACCCGCCACGAACAGGCCGCCGGCTTTATGGCCGCCACCTGGGGGCGACTTACCGGCGAAGCCGGCGTGGCCCTGTCCACGCTGGGACCCGGTGCGACGAACCTGGTGACCGCCGCCTATGCGCAGCTCGGCGCCATGCCCATGTTGATGATCACCGGTCAGAAACCCATACGCGAACACAAACAGGGCCTTTTCCAACTGGTCGATGTCGTCGACATGATGCAGCCGCTGACCAAGTACACCCGGCAGCTGGTGTCGGCACCGACCATCCCCGCCCGCATTCGCGAGGCCTTTCGTCGCGCCGAAGAAGAACGCCCTGGCGCGGTGCACCTTGAACTGCCGGAAGACATCGCACGGGATACGGTAGAGGACGCCATCCTGCTTCCCACCGAGTATGCGCGGCGCCCCTCACCCGACGATGCCGCGCTGGTACAGGCCGCCGAAGCGATCAGTTCGGCCCGGCACCCCATTCTCATGATCGGCGCGGCCGCCAATCGCCAACGCACCACCGTGGCACTGCGCGCCTTCATCGACAAGCTGGGTATCCCATTCTTCACCACTCAGATGGGCAAGGGCGTGATCGATGAGGACCATCCGCTATGGCTGGGCAATGCCGCGCTGTCGGATGGCGATTTCGTACACCGGGCCATCGACGCCGCCGACGTCATCATCAATGTCGGCCACGATGTGGTCGAGAAGCCACCCTTTCTCATGCGCAAGGGGCGGCGTACGGTCATCCATATCAATTTCTCATCGGCCGAGGTGGATGCCGTCTACTTTCCGCAGATCGAAGTGGTGGGCGATATCGCCCATACCGTCGAGCGTCTCACCGACGCCTTGCAGCCCCAGGCGCATTGGAACTTCAGCTTCTTCGATCGGGTACGCGATGCCTTTCACCAGCAGCTGCGCGAGCATGCCGATGACGAGCGCTTTCCGATGCACCCGGTGCGCGTCGTGGACGACACACGCCGCTTCATGCCCGATGACGGCGTGCTATGCCTGGACAACGGCATGTACAAGATCTGGTACGCGCGCTACTACCGCGCCCGCCAGCCCAACACCATTCTGCTGGACAACGCGCTGGCCACCATGGGCGCCGGCCTGCCCTCCGCCATGGCGGCGAAGATGGTTTACCCCGAACGCAAGGTGCTGGCCATCTGCGGCGATGGCGGTTTCATGATGAACGCGCAGGAGCTGGAAACCGCGGTGCGCCTGAAACTGGATCTGGTCATTCTGCTGCTGCGCGACGACGCCTACGGCATGATCCGCTGGAAACAGGCCGAGATGGGCTATGCCGACTATGGCATGGTGTTCGGCAACCCCGATTTCGTGCTGTTCGCCCAGGCCCATGGTGCCTATGGCCATCGCCCCGCCACGGCCGATGCGTTCCTGCCCACGTTGCAGCGCGCATTCGACACGGGCGGCGTGCACCTGATCGACCTGACCATCGACTACTCGGACAATCACCGCATCCTCAACGAAGAGATCCGCCGGCTGAGCGCAGCCGTCTGATCGCTGGAGCCACGCATGCTTGCCAAGAGCTACCCCTACTACCTCGCCAACCAGCCGCAGACCTCCAAGGAAACGATGGATGTGCTGGACAAATACAGCGGCAAGGTCGCTACGCGTGTGGCCGTGCCCGATGCAAAAGCCACGGAGAAGGCCATTGCAGCCGCGGTCCACGCCACTCAGCCGATGCGCGAGTTCAAACCGTGGGCGCGTCAGCAGGTACTCCAGCACTGCGCTCGCCGCTTCGCCGAACGTCGCGAAGAGTTGGCCTACGCGCTCTGCGTGGAAGCGGGCAAACCCATCAAGGACGCCGACGGCGAAGTGACGCGGCTGATCGAAACCTTCACCATCGCCGCCGAAGAGGCCGTGCGCATCAACGGCGAAACGCTCACGCTGGAAATCGCCCAGCGCCTGGATGGCTACCACGGCTACACCAAGCGGGTACCACTGGGTCCGGTCTCGTTTATTACCCCCTTCAATTTCCCGCTCAACCTGGTGGCTCACAAAGTGGCGCCGGCCATCGCCGCCGGCTGCCCGTTCGTGCTCAAACCCGCCGAGCGCACGCCCATCGGCGCCCTGATCATCGGCGAAGTGCTGGCCGAAACCGACCTGCCCAAGGGAGCGTTCTCCATCCTCAACCTGGACGGCAAGCACGCTGGCCCGTTGGTGGAAGACCCTCGCTTCAAGCTGCTTTCCTTCACCGGCAGTCAGATCGGCTGGGACTTGAAGGCGCGCGCCGGCCATAAGAAAGTGACTCTGGAACTGGGTGGCAATGCCGCGTGCATCATCGACGCCGACCAGGGCCCGCACCTGGATCGCGTAATCGACCGCCTGGTATTCGGGGCGTTCTATCAATCCGGCCAAAGCTGCATCAGCGTGCAGCGCATCTATGTGCACCAATCGCTGTACGGGGAGCTAAAGAAGCGCCTGGTGGCGGCGGTGAAGAAGCTGAAGGCAGGCGACCCCAAGAAGAAGGACACCTTCCTTGGCCCGATGATCGACGACGCCGCTGCCACGCGCCTGCACGACTGGATCGAAGAAGCCCGCAAGGCAGGCGGCAAGGTGCTGTGCGGCGGCAAGCGCCAAGGCGCCATGCTTGAAGCCACGCTGATGGACAACGTACCCACCAGCGCCAAGGTTCATCGCCAGGAAGTGTTTGGCCCGTTCGCCTTGCTCGCGCCCTTCAGCGAGTTCGACGACGTGGTTCGCATGGTCAACGACTCCGATTACGGGCTGCAAGCCGGCATCTTCACCGATAGCCTCGGCCACGCCATGCGCGCCTGGAACGAGCTGGAGCAAGGCGGCGTGATCGTCAACGACATCCCCAGCTTCCGCGTGGACAACATGCCCTACGGCGGGGTCAAGCTCTCCGGCATCGGGCGCGAAGGCGTGCGCTGCGCCATCGAAGACATGACCGAACTGCGACTGATGGTGATGCGCGAACGCTGAGCGGCCCACGCGGACCGGTGGCGCCCCCGACCCGGCTGGTGTTCAATCTAAGGCACTCGACGCGGCGACCGCCAACGTCGTCGCGATTCCTTACGGAGCCATACGATGCTCGCCAAGCTTGCTGTTTGTGTCGGCGCTCTTGCACTGGCGACCCACGCCTGGGCGCAGACCGGCCCGGTGCCAGCCACCTCTGCCCAAGCGCGCCCGGCAGAGGCGGTCAACCTGCAAGCGGTCACCGTCACCGGAGAGCAACCCGGCCCCCCGCTGTGGGAGGTTCGCTCCGGCGGACATGTCATGTGGGTCATTGGCACCATCAGCCCGCTGCCCAAACACGCGCAATGGCAATGGCACGAGCTGGAGCATGCGCTGGGGCAATCGACCGAGCTGCTGGAGGCGCCTTCCGCTCGACTGCGCATGCCCGGCAGCCTGTTCTCGCGCCTGGCCTTGCAGCCCAATGCACGCCTGAACCCCGGCGGCGCTTCTCTGCAACGCCTGCTCCCACCGGACATGTACGCGCGCTGGCAGGCGCTCAAGCGCCAGTACCTGGACAACGATGAGGCGCTCGACTTTACGCGCCCCATCGTGGCGGCCGAAGCGCTATACGACAAAGCGCTCAGCGCCAATGACCTCAGCGATGACACTGATGTCGCGGCGATGGTCGAAAAGCTGGCGCATCGCCACGGCACCCGACTTATCGATGCACGCTACGAACTGGTGATATCGCGCGCACCGGGCCAGTTGAACTCCGCCGAACAGGAGCAGGCAGAAGGCATCGCTTGCCTCGATGAAACCATGCGCCTGGTGGAGAGCCAGCTACCGCAGTTGGCCGCTCGCGCCAACGCCTGGTCCACGGGCGACATGAAGACGCTACAGAGCCTGATGCAAGGCACGCACTACGATCCTTGCGTGGTGACGGCGATCAATGGCGATTTCGAGCATCAGCTCAATATCCCGGATCTCCCCGCCCGCATCGAGGATGCATGGATCGCTGCGGCAAAGGATGCGCTGATACGCAACCGCCACAGCGTCGCGATTCTTTCCATGGAACAGGTGATGGCGCCCGACGGCTACCTGGCCAAGCTGCGCTCGATGGGTTACGTGGTAAGGCCGCCGGAAAGCCTGCAACCCTGAGCGGCAGGCTGACTCGTTCGCCCGCCAACAAGCCGCGCCCTTGAAGAGGACGCGGCCCGGCTGAATGCAGCGGCTTACTTGCCGCTATACATCGACGCGGCGTCCGCCTTGAACGCCTCGGCGCTGGCCGCGCGGCTATAGAACATATGCCCGCCCGGATAGATGGCCAACTTCACGCGCTGCGCCTGACCGAAGGCAGGCATCTGGTCGATCACCAGGCGCGAGGTATAAAACGGGCACGACAGATCGTTGTAGCCGTGCACGATCAACACCTTCATGTTCGGGTCGTTGCCGATCGCCTTGCGCAGGTCCGCCACCGGCTTGTCGTCCGGATTGCCACGCTCCCACTCCTTGTTGACGGAGTAGGAAAGCGCTTCGTAATGCGCGTCGGTCTTCCAACCCACCTCGCGCGTCACGAAATCGGCCATGGCGCTGGTGGTCGGCGCCAGCAGCGCGTCGAGAATCGGATCGCCCGAGCGACGTTCAGCCGAATCGGGGAACGGATCGAACGCGGTGACATTGGAGTCGTAGACGCTGCCGATCTTCTTGTCGTTGCGATGCACTTCGCGCAGGTAGGTGCCGATATCCACGCGACCATCCAGCTTGGCGACCACCGACGGGTCCAGGCCGGTATAGCCCGATACCTTTTGCACCATCCGCGAGATCGCCCCCGGATCGGAACGACCCGCGAGGAAGTCGGTGACAAACTGCGTGCGCACGTAACTCTCCACGTCGGCCATCGCCGCCGGGGTAAGGCGCCCCTGCTTCTCCAGATTCGCCGCGGTCATCGACGGCAGGTTGATCATCCACGGCAGCGGCGACAAGGCATCGCCATCGCCGATCGCCGCCGGATCAAGATACGGCGACACCATCACCAGGCCATTCACGCCCACGCCCATCTGCGTTTGCAGGGTGTAGCCTATGCGCGGCGCGCGATAGCCGCCGTAGCTCTCGCCCATCACATACTTGGGCGAGCGCAGGCGACCGTGCTTGACCAGCCAGTCGTACACCACGCGCGAGAGGTACTTGATGTCGGCCTCGGTGGAATAGAAATCCTTCTTGGTCTGCTCGTCATCTTCCAGCGAGCGCGAATAGCCGGTGCCCACCGGGTCGATAAACACCAGGTCGCTCATATCCAGCCAGGTATTGGGGTTGTCCTTGGTCACGGCCGCATCCGAAGGCGCATCGCCATCCACGCCGAACTGGATGCGCTTGGGACCGATCGCGCCCATGTTGAGATACACCGACGAGGCGCCCGGTCCGCCATTGAAAGCAAAAGTCACCGGTCGATTGGGGGCACCACCGGGAACGACATAGGCGGTGTACACCACCTCGGCGATCTTTTTGCCCTTGGCGTTACGCACGGGAATCGTGCCCACGGTCGCCTCATAGGAAAGCGTGCGGCCACCGACGCGCACACTCTGCTTGATGGTCTTGTCCGCGGGCAGCGGCGGCAGTTCGCCTTCCGGTTTCTTGTCGGCGCCCGCGTCTGCGGCCGGCTTGGCGTCCGCCGCAGCCATCGCGCTCCACGGCGCCAGGGTCAGGCCAGCCAGCAGCAAGGCGGCGCAGCAGGCGGCACGCCGCCCCACATGAGCAAAACGGGCACGAACAGGCAGATCAGGCTTCATCAGGCATCTCACGCAAGGGCATTTAACGGAACATCGCCGACGCAGCCGGCCCGCACTTTCCCGCTGCCCTAAGGACAGCCAGCCAGGCGACGGCGCGAGGCTCATAGATGCGTTATGGCGCCCAGGGTCACCAGTGCCGTTAGACAGGGGGCAAGTTTTCGCGGCACCGGCCGGGCGGCTAGAAGGCCAGCGTCAACGCCCGCCCCACCGGAACGGCCTGCCATTGGGCTGTGAGTTCGAGCAGGCACTGACGCACCGCCTCGATGGCGGCGCCGTCGATCGGAAGCATGGGGCATGCACGCGCGCTACAGGTAACGCGGTAAAGATCGATCATGTCCTGCGCCGCGCTGCCCCAGCCGGCCCAGCCATCGGCCTGGAATACTTCCACCAGGCGCTCCACGGCATCGCTTTCCGCTTCTTCGGCCATGCGCTGGCCAGCCGCTTCACCGCTGGACAGTCGAGCGATGAAGCCGCGCTTTTGCAGCGTACTCTCCACCGCGTAGTGCACCATGTCGTGAGGAATGATGCCTTGCTTGGGGCAATCGACGGACTGCGCGGGCAATCCCGGGCGCACGATATCCATGCGGTCGTACTTGCCCGAGCCCTTGGTAAAGACCAGTTGCATCGATCGCCCCTCGGCCGTGGTCACGGCCCCATGCCATGCCCTTCAGCGTACAACGGCGCGGCATGTCGCGCGCCTCGCCAGAACCATCACGGTCGATGCATCGGCAGTGGCGCCCGCCGTGCGCCCACGGAATGTCAGGCCAGCTCCTGCCACTGGTAGTAGCGATGATGAGCCAGCTGCAACAGATCGAGGTCTTCTTTGGTGTCGCCGTAGGCGTAAACCACCGGATAGGCGGCTACATCCAACGTCGCCTTCACCCGCCGGGGCTTCTCGGCACTGACGCATTGATCGCCCCGATAGCCACCCGTCAATCGTCCATCGCGAATTTCCAGCTCCGAGCAGATGAGCTCCAGGCCATGCTGGCGACACCAATGGCGCAGATAGATATCCAGGCCACCCGATACCACCACCACGCGATCACCCTGGGCCTTATGCCAGCGAATGCGCTCCAGCGCGTTTTCGCGCAGGACGCCCGGCAGCACTTCGTGGGCGAATCGACGCCCCAACTCGTCGGCTTGCGCAGCCGGAACGCCCGTGAAACCCGCCCGCACGGCGCAGTAACGCATGAGGTTGGAGGAGACCAACCCAAACTTGTAACCAAGCACCATAGGTCCCAGCACGGCGGTACTCACAAGGCGTCGGCGCCTGGGCACGGCAAACTCGATAAACGGGCGGAACATCTCCGTGTGAGTAATGGTTCCATCGAAATCGAACAAAGCGAGATTCAAGGCGCACTCCCTGGCAGCAGCTCCCAAAATCGCCCACCGCAGCCACAGAGCATGGGCGGGCGCGGTGCGCATCCTCAACGCGCGGCCCCATCAGCGTCAAGTCGGCCTAGGCGGCGCTTTCCGTATCGGCCTGGCGCAGACGAGTAACGTCGCGCAACGGCGGTGCGCCAAAATGCCGACTGTATTCGCGACTGAACTGCGAAGGACTTTCATAGCCCACGCGATGCGCCGCCGTGGCGACATCGCACTGCCCCGCCACCAGCAGTCGTCGCGCTTCGTGCAGACGCAGCTGCTTTTGGTACTGCAACGGGCTCATCGCCGTGATCGCGCGAAAATGGTGATGCAGCGAAGAGCTGCTCATGTTCACGCGCCCTGCCAGCTCATCGATACGCAGGGGCTCCTGGTAATGACGGCGCAGCCACTCAATGGCGCGCGACACCTGATGACTCTGACTTCCCGAGGTGGCGATCTGCGCCAGTCGACCACCCTGCTCGCCCGTGAGCAGGCGATACAGCAACTCGCGCTCGATCAATGGGCCCAGCACCGCCAGATCATCTGGGGTGTCCAGCAGGCGTACCAGGCGCAATAGCGGATCGAGCAAGCCACCGTCGAGCGGACTGAGCGAAAGGCCCGGCGAGGATGCGGGCATCGGCCGCATGGACGACACCTCCGGCAGCAACTCGCGAATGCGTTGCACGTCGAGCCGATAGTTGAGGCACAGGCAGGGCTCTTCCGGCGACGCATGCTTGACCTGCGAGGACACCGGCACATCCACCGAGGTGACCAGGTACGAGGCGGGCTCGTGCACGAAGGTCTGCTGCCCGAGCAGGATCTCCTTGGCCCCCTGCAAGGCCAGCCCCAATCCAGGCTCGTAAAGCGCGCAGGTGGGCGCGCCCGTGGAGTCGGCACGGAAGAAATTCAGGGCCGGCCAGGCGGTGGACTGGACACCTTCGCTGGGCGTCAATCGTTCAATCAAGGCTGTCAATTCCTGGCGCCCCTGCTCTACGCGCATCGACGGCGCACTCCCGGAAGTCTTGTTATTCATGGACTTGTCATATCTAGGACGACGCAAGATTGCCTGTTTCTCCACACCAAGGCGAGTAGAAGAACAGGGCTTTGCAGGATCGGGCAAGTATTTCGCAGGAATCGGCTACCCCCGGCGGGACCCGCCCGCCCATACTGCGCCCCTCGCTCGCCCGTCCTCCAGGAGTTATGCATGGCACTCAGCATTCGCGGCTTTGCCGCCCAGTCCGCCACCGCCCCGCTGGCGGCCCACACCTTCGAGCGTCGCGAGCCGCGCCCGGACGACGTGGTGATCGACATCCTCTACTGCGGCGTCTGCCATTCGGATATCCACCAGGCCCGCAACGAATGGCACAACAGCATCTACCCGATGGTGCCCGGTCACGAGATCGTGGGCCGCGTGAGTGCCGTGGGTAACCAGGTGACGCGCTTCAAAGTGGGCGATGCGGTGGGCGTGGGCTGCATGGTCGACTCCTGCCAGCATTGCGCCTCCTGCAACGCCGGCCTCGAGCAGTACTGCGAAGAAGGCGCCACCTGGACCTACAACGGTATCGACCGCCGCGACAGCCTGCCGACCTTCGGCGGTTACTCCGAGCGCATCGTGGTGTCCGACAAGTTCGTGGTGTCCATTTCCGACAAGCTGGACCTGAAGGCTGCCGCACCGCTGCTGTGCGCCGGCATCACCACCTGGTCGCCGCTGCGCCACTGGAAGATCGGCAAGGGCAGCAAGGTCGCCGTGATCGGCCTGGGTGGCCTGGGCCACATGGGCCTGAAGTTTGCCAAGGCGATGGGCGCGGACGTTACGCTGTTCACCCGTACGGCGGACAAGGAAGCCGAAGCACGTCGCCTGGGCGCCGACCACGTGGTGCTGTCCACCGATGAGGCGCAGATGGCGGCCGTGACGCGCCAGTTCGACTTCATCCTGGATACCGTGCCCTCGCCGCACGACCTCAACCCGTACCTCAACACGCTCGCCCTCAACGGCGTGCTGTGCCTGGTTGGCCTGCTCGAACCGATTGAACCCGCCGTGCAGGCGGCCATGGTGGTACTGGGTCGTCGCTCGATCGCCGGCTCGGCCATTGGCGGTATCGCCGAAACGCAGGAAATGCTCGATTTCTGCGCCGAGCACGGCATTGTCAGCGATGTCGAGATGATCGATATCCAGGATATCAATCACGCCTATGAGCGCATGCTCAAGAGCGACGTGCGCTACCGCTTCGTGATCGACAACGCTTCACTGAAGAAGGCTGGCTGATCCAGGCTCCGTCAATCACCCCGACGGAGCAGGGAACCGGCGTCGCTGGCATGCAGTCAGCGACGCCGTTTTTTTAAGACGCCACCGACCGCGCAGCTGCCTGGAAAAGGGACGTCCGAACAAACCCTTTTATGCACCCAGCGGCGGTGCCTTCGGCGCGTTCCAGCCCATCATGTTGTAGACGCGATAGCGCCAAATGCCCAGGTACTCGTGCAGCGCCGCATCGGCAAGCAGGTAGTTCCAGGAATCGGGCACCAGCTCTCGACGCGCATTGACCCAGTCGCCGGCCACCGGCTGCGGGGCAATGCCGAAATGACTGAAGTACAACAGCGCGCGTTGCAAATGAATGCCCGAGGTGACCAGCACCGTATGCTGCGGCGCGTAGGCCGCCAGCATCGGCCGACTGAACTGCGCGTTCTGCCACGTAGTGAGGCTGCGTGTTTCCAACAGCAGATCGGCCTGGGCGATACCCAGCTTGCGCAAGGCGCGCCCATACACCACGGACTCCGCCTCGCCGTGATCCTGCGAGTCACCGCCACTGATCAGGACACGGCATTCCTGGCCCGTCGCCTTGCAATCGTTGTATAGCTGCGCGGCGCGCAGCACGCGGCCATCGGCAAAATAAGACGGCTGCAAGGGCTCGTCCCCCGCCACCACCGTTCCGCCTCCCAGCAGCACGATGACATTGCGCGGCGCCCAGGCGATGCGCGGCTCCACGTCGTAGGGGCTTTGCAGGCTGCGTATCAGCCAGCGCGGCAGTGCCCCGCAACCCACCGCAAAGAACAGCACCACGGCCAGCGCCACCATCGCATGGCCGCATCGCCGCCAGCGCAGGCGATAGAGCAGCGCCGCCGCCAGCAGCAAGAGAAACAGAATGCCCAGCATGGGGTTCCCCACTTCGCGGAAAGTCATGGCATCTTAGGGCCTTACTGCAAGCCGAGGCGATAGCGCACGCGCAGGGCGCAATCGGCCGACGGACAAAGTATCCGTAAGGAAGCAGCAGCCAGGGGAACGCAGGGAATCCGCTCATGACGACGCTCGTTTTTGTGCACGGCTGGAGTGTCACCAACACCCGTACCTACGGCGCCCTGCCCCAACGACTGCAGCAACAGGCGCGCGCGGCGGGCATGACGCTCGACGTCGCCGATATCTGGCTGTCCGAATACGTGAGCTTCGACGACGCGGTCACCATGGCCGATATCGTGCGAGCCTTCGATCGCGCATTGCGCGACCTTCCTCTGCGCGACAGCCGCTTTGCCTGCATCACTCACTCCACCGGCGGCCCGGTAGTGCGGGAATGGCTACGCGCTCAACGCGAGCGACCCGGCGCCTTCAGCACCATCCGCCTTACCCACCTGATGATGCTGGCCCCGGCCAATTTCGGCTCGGCCCTGGCACAACTGGGCAAGGGCGTGCTCGGCCGCCTGCGGGCCTGGACCGATGGCGTGGAGCCAGGCCAACGCATCCTGGACTGGCTGGAATTGGGTAGTGCCCCATCCCTGTCACTCAATCTGGACCACATCCACGGCGACGACCTCGCCGAACGCGAACAATACCTTTTCGTGCTGACCGGCGATCGACCCGATCGCTCGCTTTACGACCATATCAATAGCTATACCGGGGAAGACGGCTCCGATGGCGTGGTACGCATCGCCGCCGCCAACCTCAATGCTCGCCATGCCGTGCTTGCGCACAACGATGGCGATGCCGCCAACACGCTGAGCCTGCATGTGACCCGTGCGCCGCGCACCGCGTTCAAACTGATCCCTGGCGCGGCTCACTCCGGCGACGCCAAGGGCATCATGGCGGCCGCGCCCGACGCCACGGTAGAAGCGCTGCTGCACTGCCTGCGCGTGAACGATGCGGCAGCTTATGCCCTGCTGTGCGATCGCTTCGATGCGGAGAACGCGCAGCGCGATAGCGAAAAAGTGGAGTTCGAATCGGCAGGGCCGTTTCCCTTGCGCACCCATATTCACGACCCGCGCAGCATGCTGATCGTGCGAATCACCGACGATGGCGGCGAACCACTCGTGGGCGCTCGCCTGCTGCTTAATGCCGGCACTCCGCCCAATCCCGATTGGATGCCGCAAGGCTTCATGCTGGACCGCCAAGGCAACAGCCGCCAGGCCAATGTGGTGTCGTTCTTTCTCAACCACGCGCTACTCGCGGGTACATCGCGCGTGGGCGACCCGGTCAACCGCCGTAAAACGCTGCGCGCTGCCGTCGCCTCCCACCGACCCTACGGCGCCACCGTGCAGCCGGCCGATTTGTCCGGGCTCATACACCACGCCATCGCCAGCACTACCGTGGAGGCCGACCTTTTCGATGCGCTAGGCCCACACCAAACCACCGTGCTCGACGTGGTGCTGCCCAGAAACGTGCACGAGGCCGTTTTCCGGCTTACTCAACGGCGTGAGCCGGTGGATTTCAGCCATCCCAACCCGGGCGGCATCCTGCCCTGACCACGCCCATCGGCGGTAGACGATGACAGCGATTGCCTATCGTGCCATAGTCGAAAGAAATTGCGGCACGGAAGGGATAGCCGTCGCAACGGGCCAGCCAAGGCCTTAATTCAGGGAGGAAACACGTGCGAAAGCTGATCTTGCTGCTGATACTCGCCGGACTGTCGTGGTGGTACTTCGACTACAGCCGACGCATGACCGAAGCCCAGGTGCGCGAGGCCTACACCCTCCAGATCGACGCGATCCAGCAATTCGATGCGCAGCGTCAGTGCGCGCAGATTGCCGACGACTTCCAGGGCAACCAGGTCGTCCGGCAAGGCAGCCAGTCGATCGAAAAGCACTACGACAAAAAGGGCTTGTGCACCCTCATCACCCATGCCACCGAAATGGCGCAACGCATGAGCGCAGCCACCGGTGGCATGCTGGAACTGAAGGTGGACATCGAGATCAAGAGCATCGAACTCACTACCAACCGCAAGCAGGCCACCGTGCAGACCGTGTCCACGGTACGGCTGGGCGACATGACACTCTCGCGCGACCGCGCCACCGATCAATGGATCCGCCGCAACGGGCGCGTCCTCGTCATCGGCAGCGACTCCAAGGCCTGGGCCTACGCGCCTCAATAGCGGCCCACGTCAACCCCGTTTTGCCGTGCGCGGCGTTTCACGGATATGGTCCCCTATGAAGGCATCCATGCCACCGTCGCCCCGAAGTCGCCCAGCACCCCATCAGCCCGTGGACACACCGCTGTTTATCGTCGACCGTCGTTTAGCTTAACCTCGCTCGCGATGGATACCCCGGTGGACGACGACACAACCCTGATGCTTGCCTATGCCAAAGGCGAGCTGGCCGCGTTCGATACCTTATATGCGCGCCATCGTGGCACGCTGTATCGCTTCCTGCTGCGCAGCGCACGCGACCCTCGCGTGGCCGAGGAACTGTTCCAGGAAACCTGGAGCCGTGTGGTGGCGGCACGCGCCCGCTATACCCCGCAAGCCCGCTTCAGTACATGGCTGCTGCAGATCGCACATAACCTGCTCATCGACAGCTATCGGCGCAACCGCCCCACGAGCCATACCGAAGACGCCACGCAGTGGCTTGAGCAGCTACCCTCACCCGAACACGAACAACCCGAGCGCGTGCTCTCCGACTTCGAACGCCGCCGCCGATTGCAGCTCGCCATCGAAAGCCTGCCCGAGGAACAACGAACCGCCGTGTTGTTGCGACTGGAAAACGACCTCAGCGTGGAGGAGATTGCCCAAGTTACCGGCGTGGGGCGCGAAACCGCCAAGTCGCGCCTGCGCTATGCCATGAACCGATTGCGCGAACAGTTGGCCGAATGAACACGCACGATCCCCGCGACGACGAATCGCTACCCGGCGAAGACGCGCTGAAAGCGCTCTACGCCAGCCTGCCGCGCAAGGAGCCGCCGCCTGCGCTGGACCAGGCCGTGCGTCGCCTGGCCGCCGCAGCCGTACGCCCGCCCGCGCGTCGCCGGATACCACGCTGGCCGGTGAGCGTGGCCAGCGCGGCCATGCTGGTGGTTGCCGCGGGACTGGGCTGGCGCCTCTATCAACAACCGTCCGCCGTACCGACCCTGCCCACGCCGAGCGCCGTGACCGTACACGCCCCTGCCGCGCCGACGACCGCCGCACCGCCTGCAGCCGCCGAGGCATCGGCCGTGCCAGCCGAAACGCGGGCCGCCCCAACGATCACATCCGCTACGCCTGCTGCGGCCGGGGCGCCACACAGCCAACCCTCGGCCCATCAAGCCGTGCGCAGCGCCAAGGTCGCCACGCGCCCAAGCGAGGTTCGCGAGGCGCCCATGCGCGTGACGCCGCCCCCCGCACCACCCGCCCCCGCACCCGCCGTTGCCGTTTCCAACGAAGCATCGGCGCCGGTATCGATGAGTGCGCCGGCGCCGGCCGCGCCACCGGCCCCCAGCCCCGCGATGAAAGCCATGAGCGCACCCGCGCCGATGGCCTTTGCGCGGGCCGCGCCACCCGTCAACGACCCCGTCGCGTTCAATCCGGCCGACCCGCCAGCGCAGGAGCTGGAGAAGATTCGCCAGCTATTCGCGCAGCAGCGGCGGGACGAAGGCCTGCATCGGTTGGCTGATTTTCGCCAGGCCCATCCCGACATCGCCATTCCGGACGACCTGCGCGCCCAAGTACCCGATCATGAGTGACACGCTGTACTCCCTCGCCACGGCTTGCCAGCACGGCGAGGACATCAAAAAGAGTCGCTTTCTCGCCCAGGCCGCCCCGGTGCAGACGCCCGAGCAAGCCCTGGCCTTTGTGCGCCAGGTAAGCGACCTTGCCGCCACGCACAACTGCTGGGCTTACCGTATCGGACAGGACTACCGCTTCAACGATGATGGCGAACCCGGCGGTACGGCAGGGCGCCCCATTCTGCAGGCCATCGAGGGGCAAGGCATCGATCGCGCGGTGGTGGTAGTCACGCGCTGGTACGGCGGCATCAAACTGGGGGCGGGCGGCCTGGTTCGCGCCTACGGCGGCACCGCCGCCGAATGCCTGCGTCGCGCCGAACGCCTGCCCATCGTGCCCATGGCTCGCCTGGCGCTGCATATCGACTTCGCCGAGCTGGCCTTGCTCAAGGCGCGTCTGCGCGAGCTGGACGCGGAGTGCGTGCGGGAGGAGTTCGGCGCCGATGGCGTCATGCTGGAGATCGAGCTCCCCACCACCCGCGTCACGGAGGCGCAGGCGCGCGTCACCGATATCAGTCGCGGGCGACACCGCGCCCGCCTGCTGGATTGAATCGCGGTCACCACACCCCACCTTGAAAGCAGTGCGCTGAACCGGCGCGGATGCTGATCACAGGACACCATGAGCGAAACCGCCGACTCCCAGCGCCCGACCCGCCGCCTCGGCGCCTTGTGGCAGTTATGGCCCTTCGTCAAACCACATCGCCAACTCGCCATGGGCTGGCTGGTGTTCCTGGCCATCTCCTCCAGCGCCACCCTGGTGTTGCCCATTGCGGTACGCCACATGATCGACCAGGGCTTTGGACACTCCAGCGCGGCCACCATCAACACCACCTTCCTGGGCCTGTTCGGCGTGGCACTGGTGCTCGCCTTCGCTACCGCGGCCCGCTACTACTGCATCACCCTCCTGGGCGAACGAGCGCTGGCATCACTGCGCGCCAAGTTGTATGCGCATGTCATTCGGCTGGATGTCGGTTTCTTCGAACGCAGCCGCGTCGGCGAACTGATTTCGCGCCTGGGTACCGATACCGAAGTCATCCAGGCACTGATTGGCTCGGGGATTTCCGTTGCACTGCGCAGCGCGGTGATGCTGCTGGGTGCCACGGCCATGATGGTGTGGACCAGCCCACGATTGGCCGGCCTCACCGCACTGGTGATTCCCGCCGTGATGTTGCCCATCCTGGTATTCGGAAGGCGCGTACAGAAGCTTTCGCGCGCAAGCCAGGATCGCCTTGCCGACACCGCCGCCATCGCCAACGAAACCCTCAACGCCGCACCCGCGGTGAAGGCCTATGCGCGCGAGGATATCGAAAGCACGCGCTACGGCAGCGCCATTACCCGTGCACTGGCCACCGCTCGCAAACGCATTGGCATGCGCTCGATGCTCACCGCCGCCGTGATCGTGCTGTTCTTTGGCGCCATCACCCTGGTGCTGTGGGCTGGCGCGCGCGATGTACTGGCCGGCACGCTGGACGTGGGCGTGCTCAGTCAGTTCGTGCTGTATGCCTTCTTTGCCGCGGGCTCGCTGGCCGGGCTCTCCGAAGTATGGGGCGACGTGCTGCGCGCGGCGGGCGCCATGGAACGAATCGGCGAGTTGTTTGAAGAGCGCGCGGAAATCACCAGCCCCGCGCAGCCCACGCCGCTGGCTAAGCCACTGCGTGGCGCGCTGCGCTTCGAGCAGGTGGGCTTCCACTACCCCAGCCGCCCCGATGCGCCTGCACTGTACGACTTCGATCTGGATATTCGCCCCGGCGAAACGGTCGCTTTGGTCGGCCCTTCCGGGGCCGGCAAGAGCACCGTATTCGCGCTGCTGCTGCGCTTCTACGACCCCCAGCATGGGCGCATCACGCTCGATGGCGTGGACCTGCGCGCACTCGCCCTGCCAGAGCTGCGCGGCGCCATTGCGCTGGTGCCGCAGGAAACCGTGATCTTCAGCGGCAACGCAGCCGATAACATCCGCTTCGGCCGGCAAGACGCCGATGACGAGGAAGTGCGTGACGCCGCACGTGCGGCCGAAGCCCACGAGTTCATCAATGCACTCGGCAACGGCTACGGTGAAGAACTGGGCGAACGCGGCGTGCGGCTATCCGGCGGCCAACGCCAACGCATCGCCATTGCACGCGCCATCCTGCGCGACGCGCCCCTGCTTTTGCTGGACGAAGCGACCTCGGCGCTGGACGCCCAGTCGGAAGCCGCCATCCAGCAGGCACTGGAGCGGCTGGAGAAGGGCCGCACCACCCTGGTCATCGCGCATCGCCTTGCCACGGTGCAGCGCGCCGATCGCATCGTCGTGATGGATGGCGGCCGTATCGTGGCGCAGGGTACGCATCAGAGCTTGCTGGCCGAGGGTGGCCTGTACGCGGAACTCGCGCGCCTGCAGTTCACGACCTGATCAGGCCAGCACTCGCGTAAGGCCTATCTCTTTTGGTGTGGGGATGCACTGGGCGACCAGCGCATCCCTGGGGGGACGCGACGACTCAACCCGCGGCCCAGGCGGCCAGCAAGGCACGCACTTCGTCACCGTCGGTACGCGTTTCACCCGTACCCATGTCCAGTGCGTCATCGGGCCGATAGCGCATCCCGGAAGGATGGCTGCGCTTGGCGGAGGCGTGCAGCTCCATCGCCCCCGTCAATTTCGCCACCGTGGCGATATTGCCCGGCGTAATACCCGCACCCGGCATCACCGTGAGGCGATCGCCCGCTTGGGCGATCAATGCACGAATGCGCTCAGCACCTGCGAATGCAGAGCGCGCGCCACCGGAGGTAAGCAAGCGCTCCGCACCCAGGGCGATGACGTCCTCCAATGCACGCGACGGATCAGGGACCAGATCGAACGCACGATGGAACGTCACGCCCATGCCCTGGGCTGCATCGACCAGAACACGGCAACGGGCCATATCCAACTGCCCCTCGGCATCAAGCACGCCGATGACCACGCCATCGCAACCCAGCGACGAACACGCCGCAATGTCGCGCCGCATGGTCTCCAGTTCGTCATCGCCGTAGAGAAAGTCACCCGCGCGCGGACGGATCAACACATAGAGCGGCAACGCCACCTGCTCGCGCACCAGCGCTATCTCGCCGTACGAGGGCGTAAGCCCGCCCAGCTCCAGCGCCGTACACAGCTCGATACGCCCCGCGCCACCCGCTTGGGCAGCGCGCGCGGAGGCCAGCGAGTTGGCCGCCACTTCCAGCAGCATCGCCATATCAGTACACGCTCTTGGCGGGTACCAGACCATCCTGGCGCCCCGCATCGCAGACCGCGTAGGAGAAGCCCGGCTGGATCGCAAACGCGCCCACCTCGCCGTGACGATTCATGGCGAGAAAGCCCACCTGTAGATCCTTGGAAGCATTCGGGCGCTTCTTGACGATGCGCATCACCGCCTCGCGACAAGCCTCCTGCGGCGTACGTCCCTGGCGCATGAGTTCCACCACCAGGAAACTGCCCGCATTGCGAATGACTTCTTCGCCGACCCCGGTTGAGGTGGCGGCACCGACCTCGCCATCCACATACAGACCGGCCCCGATGATCGGGCTATCGCCCACGCGCCCGCGCAGCTTCCACGCCATGCCGCTGGTCGTGCACGCGCCCGCGAGACGCCCCTGCGCATCGATGGCCAGCATGCCAATGGTGTCGTGGTTACCCTTGCCGCCAGGGATGCCGGTCTTGCCGTAGTCGTGCACTTCGCTGTTGACCGAGGGCTGGTACTGCGCCGTCTTCAACCATTCCTTCCAGGCCGCTTCGGATTCGGGCGTAAGCAACTCTTCTTTTTTGAAACCCTGCTCCAGCGCGAATTGCAGCGCGCCCTCACCCACCAGCAGCACATGCGGCGTGCGCTCCATGACCCGGCGCGCCACCTGGATAGGGTGCGCGATGTGCTCCAGCGCGGCCACGGCACCGCAACTGCCATCCGCATCCATGATGCTGGCATCGAGCGAGACATGACCATCGCGGTCGGGATACCCGGCCCGGCCCACGCTGTGATTCTTCAGGTCCGCCTCCGGCACCATTACACCGGTTTCCACCGCATCCAGTGCATGGCCGCCCTGGGCCAACACCGACCACGCCGCCTGGTTGGCGGCGATACCGAAGTCCCAGGTGGAAATGACCCGTGCACCCGCCGCGCTCTTGCTGGCGGCGCGCACGGTAGAGGTCTGGCTGGCCACCGCCAGTGCGGACGCTCCCAGCAGGGAAGCCTTGAGGAAATCTCGACGGTCTGCCATCACTCGCTCCGACAATACGGTTATTGCTAACGCATAAACGAAGAAACCCCGCGTCCTGCGACGCGGGGCTCCCTGGTTATATCGATGACCGGCGCAGGCGCCGGCTGGCCGAGATCAACCAGCGATCTCGACGCCCGAAGCCTGGGCGCCCTTGGGGCCCGTGGTGACTTCGAACTTCACGCGCTGACCTTCCTGCAGGCTGCGAAAGCCCTTGGCGTTGATCGCCGAAAAGTGGACGAACACGTCCTCCCCACCGTCCTCGGGCGCGATGAAGCCGAAACCCTTGGCATCGTTGAACCACTTGACCGTACCGAAACGCATTGCGTGAACCTCTGAATCATGGACTGGATGCACCACGGTATAGCGCTGAACCACCTTGACCCCTTGGTCCGCCGCCCCTGGCACAAGCGGAAGTATCAACATGTTTGATGCCAAAGCGCAATACGGGTAATGCCCTAGTACGAATAATTCCCGGACGATTGCTCAGGATTTGAGCAGTACGCCGAGGATACGGGGTACTTCCGCCGTAGCCGCCGCAAGGTGCGCGAAAATTTCCTCGATGCTGATCTCGGCCTCGTCACCGCAACCTGCCGCGAAGTTGGCCACCAATGCGAGGCATGCATATTCCAAATCCAACTCGCGTGCCAATACAGCTTCCGGCATACCGGTCATGCCGACCAGGTCACAGCCATCGCGTTTCATGCGGGCAATCTCCGCGCGGGTTTCCAGGCGCGGCCCCTGCGTGGCGCCGTAGCAACCGCCATCTATCACCGCGACGCCGGCCGCGGTAGCCGCCGCAACCAACCGGCGACGCAGGGCTTCGGTATAGGGTTCGCTGAAATCGATGTGGCGCACTTCCGCGCCTTCCACGTCGCAAAAACTCGTGTAGCGCCCGTACGTGTAGTCGATGACCTGGTCCGGCACCACAATCACGCGCGGGCCCATGTCCGAACGGATGCCACCCACCGCGTTCACTCCAATGACGCGACGCGCACCCAGCGAGTGCAGCGCCCACAGGTTGGCGCGATAGTTCACGCGATGCGGAGGTACCGTATGACTCTCGCCGTGACGCGCCAGGAACGCAACGCGGCGCCCGGCGAAGTCGCCCATCACCACGTCACCCGACGCCGGGCCGAACGGCGTGTCGACGCTGTGGCGGCTGGTGTTCTCCAGCCCGGGAAAGTTGTACAAACCGCTGCCGCCGATAACGGCCAGATCGATAGTCACGGGTGGTTCCTGTCGTTCAATGAGTAAACGTTATGCCGTGGCGGCAAGCCGCTCGGCGAAGCCTTGCAAGTGGCGACCCAGCGCGTCACGCGTGCGCTCGTCGACCAATCGCCCTTCGATGATTTTGGTGTGCGCCTGGAACACCAGCACCTCGCCCTGTGGCTCCGTACGCGCGCCAGCGCGGCGAAGCACCTGGCGCAGTTGATCCTGCGCACGCACGGTACCGGTCATACCGGGACTGGCGCCCATGATGCATACGGTTTTGCCCACCAGCGCCGCGACCTGACGCGAACGGCCCGCACGCGAAGCCCAGTCGATGGCGTTCTTGAGCACGCCGCTGATACCGCCGTTGTACTCCGGGCAGGCGAGCAGCAGGCCATCAGCCCCCGCGATGGCATCCTTCAGCGCCACTACGGAAGCGGGATCGCCCTGCTCTTCCACATCCTGGTCGAACAGCGGCAACGCGTGCAGGCGATGTATGGTGATGTTCATGCCGGCCGGCGCAACTTCTTGCGCCGCATGCAACAAGGTCGTGTTGAACGACGCCTGCCGCAGGCTGCCCGAAATGCCAAGGATATTCATGCGAGCACTCTCAATAGGTTGAGCCGACCGAACGCCGTCTGGCAGCGAAATCACTTGAGCGCGTAGATGCCCGGCAGGTTGCGACCCTGCTCGTGGAAGTCCATGCCGAAACCGAATACGTAGCGATCGGGCAGCTCGACGCCGTTGAAGTCCGACGTGATGCCTTCCACCAGTCGATCGTGCTGCTTGGTGCACAGGCTGGCGATCAGCACGCGACGGGCGCCGCGACGCAGGCAGTCGTCGCGCACCGCCTTCAGCGTGTGGCCTTCATCCAGAATATCGTCGACCAGCAACACCGTGCGCCCTGCCAAATCCGCGGCAGGCTCGCGCAGCCAATGCAACTCGCTGCCCGAGGTGGCGCCGCGGTAACGGGTGGCGTGCACGTAGTCGAACTCGACATCGGTACGAATGGACAGCGCGAGATGACCGGCAAAGATCAATGCGCCGTTCATGACGGTGAGAAATACCGCGCGCTCGCCATCGAGCGCGGCATCGATATGCCGCCCCATATCGGCGATTACCGATTCGAGCGCGGAGCGATCGAACAGCAGGTCGGCATCCGCCAGCGCGGCGGTCAGGGAGGGTTGTTTGGCAGTCATGCGGGCTTGCTTCCTTCCACGGCATGCAAGGCCGTGATGCGCGCGATGAAACGCTCGCGCTGCGGGTTGTCGTTGAGTCCGTCCCAGGTGGAGGCGACAGCACCCTGTAAGGGCGCCAGACGCTCAGGCGCGCTGGCGGCGCGCCCCTGCACCGCCGCGATGGCTTCCGCCACCACCTCGGGGAAACAGGCCAATACCAGATCGCAGCCGGCATCCAGGTGAGCGGTGACGCGAGCGGCCACGCCGCCCGCCGCACCTGCGGCCGCCATGCTGATGTCGTCGCTGATCACCGCGCCGTTGAAGCCCAGCTCGCCACGCAGGATGTCGCCGATCCACCGCGCCGAGAAACCCGCAGGCTGCGCATCCACCGCGGGATAGATCACGTGCGCCACCATCACCGCTTCGGCATGCGCAGCGATGCTTTCCATGAAAGGCACCAGGTCGTCGCGGCGAATGGCGTCCAGCGTTCGTGGATCGATGGCGGCGGCCTTATGCGTATCCACGGCCACCGAGCCGTGACCAGGAAAGTGCTTGAGCACGGCGGCCATGCCACCCAGGTGCATGCCGCGCACATAGGCCTGCGACAATTCAGCCGTGACAACCGGGTCCGCGTGGAAAGCGCGAGGGCCGATGGCCGCGTTGCCGCGAGCCAGATCGACCACCGGCGCGAAACTGAAATCGACGCCGCTGGCGCGCAGTTCGCTGGACATCACCCACGCGTGTTCTTCGGCGAGGCGAATTGCCTCCTCGGGATCACGGTCGTATACCGCGCCAATGGCGGACAACGGCGGCAAGCGAGTGAAGCCTTCGCGGAAGCGCTGCACCGGGCCGCCCTCCTGATCCACCGCGATCAACATCTGCTCGCCACCCACCGCCCGGATGGATTCCACCAAGGCGATCAGCTGATCGCGCGAGGCGAAGTTGCGCGCGAACAGCACCACGCCGGACACGCCGGGCGCGGTCAGCCACGCATGTTCGGATTCGGCCAGCGCGGTGCCGGCCAGACCGATCATCAGCATCAGACAGCCTCCCCAGCGGCGTCGCGCTCGTCCTGCGACCAGCCCGCATACGGGTGGTCGATCAGGTTGACGTTGTAATAGCGCGGCAGATGGCTCACCTCGCGCCCCAGCCAATCCGGTCGCGGGAACGGCGCATCGGGCGCGCTGAGCTCAACCTCGGCCACGACCAGACCAGCGTTCTCACCGAAGAATTCGTCGATCTCGAACAACGTGCCGTCGACGATGACGTGATGGCGAATCTTCTCGAGCACCCCATCGCACAGCGTCGCCAGCATCTGCTCGGCATCCGCCAGCGGCATGGGGTACTCAAACTCGGCGCGTTCAATGCCCAATTGCGCGGACTTGATATTCAGCCACGCGCGTTCGCCGGCACGGCGCACGCGCACCGAAGCGCGTGCCGCGCCATCGCGCAGCGCCTGTGCACCCACCAGATAGCCCTGCGCAATGCGTTCGCTCTGCGTTACGGCGTCGCGCCACGCATCGCTGCACAGGAGAAATTTGCGCTCGATCTCAATGCCCATGTTGCAACCGTTCCGAGAGAGGGTGTGACCGTGGCTCAACGTTCGAACAAGGCGATCGATTCCACGTGGGCGGTGTGCGGGAACATATCCATCACGCCGGCCGCGCTCAAGCGAAAGCCATGCTTTTGCACCAGGATGCCGGCATCGCGTGCCAGCGAGCCAGGATGGCACGATACATACACGATGCGCTGGGTTTCCTTGTTCGGCAGATACTCCAGCACCTTGTCCGCGCCGGCGCGCGGCGGGTCGAGCAGGATCTTGTCCCACGACTGCTTGGCCCAGTGTGCGTGACGCTGGTCCTCGAACAGGTTGGCGACTTCGAATCGGGCATGCGTGATGCCGTTGCGCGCGGCGTTTTCCGCGGCACGCTCCACCAGGCCATGCTCACCTTCCACGCCGACCACCTCGGCCACGCGACGCCCGATAGGCAAGGTGAAGTTGCCCAGGCCGCAGAACAGGTCCAGCACGCGGTCACCCGGTTGCGGATCCAGCAGTTCCATGGTGCGCGCCATCATGCGTCGATTCATGCCGGCGTTGACCTGCACGAAATCCAGCGGACGGAACTCCAACTCCACATCGGCGATGGCTGCATCGCCACTGGGAATGCGAAATGCCAGGCGCGGATGCTCAGGCCACAGCGGATGCACGCTGGTGACGCCGCCGGGCTGCAAGTAGATGTCAAAGCCATGCTGCTGGCCGAACCCGACCAGCGCGTCACGATCACCCTCACTCAAGGGCGACATGTGGCGGAACACCAGCGCCACGGCGTCATCGCCGGCGGCGAATTCGATCTGCGGAATATCGCTGGCCGCCTCCATGCCACTGACCAGCTCGGCCAGCAGGCCGATCTTGGGACCCAGCGCCGGGTGCACGACTTCGCACTGGGTGATATCAGCCACGAAACGTGGATTGCTCTCTTCGCGAAAGCCCACCAGCACGCGCCCCTTCTTGGCCACCGCACGCACCGACAGGCGGCCCTTGCGGCGATAGGCCCAGGGTTCGTCGGTGAGTGGCGGCAACCACAGCGCCGGCTCGACCTTGCCGATGCGCTCGAAGTTGTCCTTCAGCACACGCTGCTTCATCTCGATCTGCGCCGTCGCGTCCAGGTGCTGCAAGGAGCAGCCGCCGCATTGGCCGAAATGGCGGCAACGCGGTTCCACGCGATGCGGCGAACGGGTGATCAGTTCCACCACCTCCGCTTCGTCGTAATGGCGATGGCGCTTGCGGATGCGCAGTTTCACGTTCTCGCCCAGCAAGGCGCCGCTGACAAAGACGGCCTTACCGTCGATGCGGGTGACACCCTTGCCGTCGTGGCCGAGGTCGGTGATGGTGGCTTCGAATTCGTTCATGGATACGTAACGGCTCCCGGAAACGCGCGCGCCCGGATCAACGGACCCGGGCGCGACAATCGGGTGAAAAGGAGGGGCGAAAAGCTTACTTCTGCTTCCAGGCGCCCGAGGGGTCCTGATAATACCAGCCCGCGCGCGCCCGCTCGATCCAGCCCTTGGCGAAGGTGGCGCGAATCTGACCCTCCCACTCGGGGTGGCTGTTGGCATTGGCCACTTCGCGATACAAGGCGTTGCGGTCGCGGTTCTCATCGGCCACGGCGGCATTGACGCCCGCGCGCTGATCCAGCGGCACCTTGCCCGCGTCGCGCACGGCCACCAGGCCGTCCTGGGTGAAGCCGATGGCGCCGCTATTGAACAACGCCGTCAAGGTGTCGCGAAAACGGGCCTGCATACGGCCATGGATCGCCTCCGTGGTCGGCGTCTGGACGCGGAGATTGGGCACGTCGGCCGCATAGGCGGCCGGAATCAGCACATCGAGCAGCATGGCAGAGGGCTGGCTGCCTTTCTTGGGCGGCGCGGCCGGCAGCTGGGTCTCGGGTGCCGTAGCCGGAGCGGCGTCCAGCACGGTGCCGATGAACTGGTCGGCCGCCTTCTGCGCGGCGGCCTCCGGAAAGTACACGTTGATGGTGACGCACCCCACCAAGGCCACCAGCACGGTGGTTAGCAATCCATAGACGAGCTTGCGCATATTCGACTCCTTCGGGGATGGGGGCTTGGCAGGTAATGCGATTAATGGACTTCCGGCCCATTACCCTCGATGGCTGCCTTGAGGCGGCGCACCAGGGTCGGCCAGTCGACCTGGGCTTGATGACCGATAACCTGCAGGCGCGGCAGGCCGCTGCCTTCCACAATAGTGTAGCCATCGGCCGTGGCCTCCAGGCCGCCCATATGGCAAACCGATGCCTGCAGGCTGCAATTGAGGCCGATCCGCTTGTAGCCGAAGGTTTTGAACAGCTTTAGCACGGCACCTTGCAGGCCAGCTGCCATACCGCCGCCGCCCACCGAGGTGAGGTTATTCACGGCGCGCTGGCTGATGCGGCCACCGCTGCCGGCAAGCAGGTTGGCCTTGAAGGCCACCGGATTCCAGTTCACCAGGCGCAGGTCGTCGATGGAGCCATCCATTCGACCGGTGATGCTGCCGAAATCGAACACGCCGGTCATGGCGGCCAGGTCGAGCTGGCGCAACTGCACGTCACCCGTGAGCACCGGGCTGGCACTGAATGGCCCCTGCAAGCTCATGCGCGTTATGTCCACGAAACCATCGAAGACATTCACCGACAGGCCGCCCTCAAGGTCGAAGCGATCATCCACCCAGCGCAGCGCCGGAATGGCGCCGCCCAGAGTGCCCTGGAACTCGGGCCAGCCCATGGCCCGCGAGAAGGCCGCCATGTCGATGCCGGTGAACGCCAGCGAGGTGGACAGTCGCCGCCCCCTGGCCGCCGCCGGCCGCCATTCCAGTTCGCCAATGCGGGCTCGGCCATTCAACACCGGCAATTCCAGGGGGCGCTGCAGGCTCAAGGCACCGCCGCGACTCTGCCAATGTCCCTGCGCCGCGCCGTTGACGATGCGATAGACCTGCAAGCCCTGCCAGCCCAGCGTCGTAGCCGGCCGATCGCCCTCCGAGCGCCAATCCAGGCCTCCACGCAACCCCTTCACCGCCAGGCGGCCCTCGCCATCGGCCAGATCGAGCCCTTCGGTTTCAAAGGCAAAACTGCGCAAACCGCTGGCATCCATGTCCAAGCTGCCGGTGAGCTGCCCGTCGATGCGCGCATCGCGTATACCCAGCGTGGCCAGCCACGCCTGCCCGTATCGCTGATAGGCGGCCGGGAATCGCGTCTGCAAACGATCGAGCTTGAGCTTCTGCAACTCGCCCTTGCCGTTGAAGGCCATGGCGCCATCGAACTGCAACGCATCCGCGTCGGCGACACGCAGGCGATTGAAATCCACCGTGCCGTTATGGGTCGCCGCGGAGAGGCTCAGCTGAACCGGATGATCCGGCAGTCGCGCATAGATGGGACCGAGCAACAACTCGCCGCCGCGCAGGCTGGCATCGAGATCGATGCGCGCCGGACTGAGCGTGGTATCGATGTTCAGGCGACCGTTGCCATTGACCGATTGGCCGGCCAACGTGCCACCGGGCGTATCGAAGCCCGCACCGCTCAAGGCGAACTGCCCGGATGCCTGGATACCCTTGTCCGCCAGATCCAGCGCCATGTCGGCATCTAACTTGCCCGCCGTGGTACGCCCCGACCACACCGTGCCCAGCAAACCTTGCAGCCACGCTGCAGGCAAGCCTTTCAAGCTGATCTGCGCGTGGGTCGGCTGATCCAGCGGCAGGGCCGTGCTCGCCTGGGCCTGACCTTGACTGACATTGATCTCCAGCGTGTTGGCTGCCTCATCCACCACCATGCTGACCTTGGCATTGCTCAACGCGCCGCCGGGCGCTCCGGCCAACTGGACATTGCCATCGAACAACCAACGCATGCGTACATCGCGCTGGAGGTTGCCACGCAGATCCAATCCCACGCGCTTCCAGCCCATGGCCGGCACGTCGGCCTTGGCGGCGCGTAGGTTGAGGTTGAGCCCTCCCTGGCCATCCTCCGCCACGCGCGCCTGCATATCCTGCATCTTAAGTCCGGGAACACTGACGGTGTTGGCGCCCAGGGCGATATCCGCCCGCGCAGACGCGGCCATGCCCATCCCGACCAGGAGGCACAAACTGAGTAGTAGATAGCTTGATGTGAGGCGCATGAGACGCCATTCTGCCAAATTCAGCTGAACGACACGGACTAGTCATGCTCAACCCGCATTCCAGCGACACGCCGCGCCCGGTTGGCGCGCCCGACGTTCCCCGTGCCCTGGTCGCCGATGACGACCCGAGCAGCCGCCTGTTCCTGGTGGAGGCATTGCGCAGCCTGGGCCTGGACGCCCATTCCTGCCATGACGGACTGGCCGCGATAGCCCTGGCCCAGGATGAGCCCTTTGACTTGTTGCTGCTGGACTGCCGCATGCCGGGCGCGGGTGCCGAGCAGGTGCTAGCCGCCTTGCGGCAGGATCCCACCGCCCGCTCCACCGACTGCACCGCCGTCGCCACCAGTGCGGAAATGGACGTGAGCGAGCGCCAGCGCCTGCTCGGCGCCGAGTTCAGCGAAGTGCTACAAAAGCCGTGCAGCGTGGCCGACCTGCGGCGCATCCTCACCCTTGTACAGGCAGGCGCCGCCAGCATGCCGTTGCTGGATGACACGCAGGCCATCGCCACGATGGGGGATGCCGAGGTAGTCAAGGCCATGCGCGCCTTGCTGCGCGCCGAACTGGTCGGGCTGTACCAGGAACTGGATGTTCTGAGAGGCGATGCCGAAGCATTCGCCGAACGCCTGCATCGACTGCGCTCGTCTTGTGGTTTCTGCGGTGCAGCCGCGCTGGGCTCGCAGGCCTACATACTGCAACGCCACCTCAAGCTCGGCCACCTGGGCTCACTGGCGCCGTTGTCGCGTTTTCGCAAGTCCCTGCTGGCCACCATCGACGTGCTGGGCCACGAAGAAGCCCCCTGATACCGCCACGGCGTTACCGGCGCGACATGGCCGCACCCAGCACATGCCAGGCACGCAGCTCACCGCCGCCGAGATGGAAGCGAATCACCTCGCGCATCATCACGCGCAGTGACGACAAACCGGCCGAATCAGGCATGCGATCTTCGGCCAGTGCCAGCAAATCACTGCCACGCAGGGCGTGTGCCGTCCCCGGACGGCAGCTGGCCGGCCCCTGCTCCACCACATAGCGATACAGCTGCCCGGGATCGACGGGCTCGCCGGATTCGGCCTCAAATTCCAATTGCAGGCCATAGCCCACGGCTTCGAGCAGATCGCGCTCGAACCGCCGCAGACTCCACGCCAAAGGCTCACCCAGGGCCAGCCTCGGCAAGGCCTGCGCATAGGCATCGAATAATTGCGGCTGCGGGTCCTGGCGCCCGGTCAGGCGCACCACCAGTTCATTGAGATAGAGGCCAGCCAATCCGGCATCCCCCAGCAAGCGCCAGGGCACGCCGATGGTTTCGGCAGCCTGGAGGGTGGCCAGCTCCCCGCGCAGCAAGAGATCCAGCGCAAGCGGCTGGAAAGGCTCCAATTGCGCGCGCTGCAAACGGGATCGCTCCCGCCGCACACCGCGCGCCACCACACCCATGCGCCCATGGTCGCGAGTCAGGCATTCAAGCAGCAGCGAGGTTTCGCGATAGGGCCGCGCATGCAGAACATAGGCGGGCTGCTGCTCCAGGCGCATGGCGAGGGCCCCGCTGATTAGTCGGTGTAGCCGAACTTCTTGAGCATCGTCTCGTCGTCCACCCAGCCCTCACGCACCTTTACCCATAGGCGCAGGAAGACCTTGCGCTCGAACGCGCGCTCCATGTGACGCCGAGCCGCGCTGCCGATCAGCTTGAGCTGAGCACCGCCCGCACCAATGACGATGGCCTTCTGACCATCGCGCTCCACCCAGATCACCGCATGGATTTCAGCCACGCCATCGGGACGATCCTGGAACTGTTCAATCTCCACCGTGGTGGCATAGGGCAACTCCTGATCCAGGCGTAGCATCAACTGCTCGCGCACCATTTCGGCGGCCAGGAAGCGCTCGCTGCGATCGGTGATCTCATCCTCGCCGTACACGGGCGGCTGCACCGGCAGGCGCTTGAGAATGCCCTGTTCCAGTTCCTTCAGGCCCTTCTGCTTCAAAGCGCTGAGGTAGTACACGTCATCGAAGCTGTGGCTGCTCATCAGCTCCGCCACGAACGGCAGCATGGTCGACTTATCCTTGGCCAGGTCAACCTTGTTGATCACCAGCAGACGCGGCACCGTCTGCTCGAGCAACGCGTCGTACAGCGCCTGGTCCTCGTCGGTCCAGCGACCGGCCTCGATGACCTGCACCACCACATCGACTTCGCTGATCGCCGAGCGCGCCGCGCGATTGAGGCTGCGATTCATGGCGCGCTTGGCGCCACGATGCAGGCCGGGCGTATCCACGTACATGATCTGGCCGGCTTCGCTGGTGGCGATGCCCAGAATGCGGTGACGCGTGGTCTGCGGGCGCGGGCTGACAATGGATAAACGAAAGCCGATCAGCGCGTTGAGCAGGGTCGACTTGCCGACATTGGGCCGCCCCGCCAGCGCGACCGTGCCGCAGCGGTAGTCGTCATGGGGAAGCTCGGCGGGGGCGCCAAGGTCGAGATCGTCGTTGTCGTTCATGGTCTGAGCCTGTTTCGGTCTTCCCCGAGCTGCCGCCAGCGGCGGTCCAGACGAACAGGGAACGGGAGAAAGTGTAAGTCGTTGCCGCCACAGGGTGATAACCCATGGCGGCTGACGGTGTTGTGAGGCCCCCAACGGGGCCGGCGGACATCAGCCCTGCCAATCCTGCAGCTGGCGCAGCACCGTCTCGGCCGCCTCTTGCTCGGCGGCGCGGCGGCTGCTGCCACGGCCCTCGGCATGAATAGCCGTCGGCTCCGTGATGTCACAGGAAACATCGAAGGTCTTGGCGTGATCTTCGCCCGAACTATCGATCAACTCGTATTGCGGTAACGGCCAGCCACGCCCTTGCAGCAACTCTTGCAGCCGCGTCTTGGCGTCCTTTGAGGAGCGCGGAATCGCCGCCACCAAGGGTTCGAACAGGCCACGCACCACGTTGCGGCACTCGGCAAAGCCGGCGTCCAGATACACCGCCGCGATCAGCGCCTCGAACGCATCGGCCAGAATCGATTCACGGCGAAAACCACCGCTCTTGAGCTCGCCGGAGCCCAAGCGCAATTTGTCGCCCAACTCCAGCTGGCGAGCGATGCCCGCCAGGGCCTGACCGTTGACGAGCTGCGCGCGCAGGCGCGAAAGCTCGCCCTCGCTGGCATTGGGATGCGCCTCGTACAGCAGCTCGGCCACGATGACGCCGAGCAAAGCATCGCCGAGAAACTCCAGCCTCTCGTTGTTGGGCTTACCCACGCTGCGGTGGGTCAGAGCCAGCTCGGCGAGTGCCGGATCACGAAAACAGTGAGCGAGCTTGATCAAATGAGGGGCCTGTCTTTAACTGCCGACATTGCCCTGCAGGTTCACGCTCTTGTCGAAGTGAAGCAGGAAGTCGATGTTGTAGATAAACGGGACGCGCTTTTCGTAGTTCACCGACAACACGGCTGCGTTGTTGATGCGCTTGATGGTGATGTCCTTGGGCTTGATGGTGGCGTCGTCCACATACTGAAAGCCCATCTTGAACATCAGGTCTCGACGCAGATCGTCGAGCGACTTGCCCTCGACGCCACTGGAAGCCACCTGGCTCATGGCCTTGCTCACGCCCAGGTATTCCGTATAGGCCGGCACCAGCTTCATGGCCATGTAGCCAAAGAAACCCACCACGATCAACACCACCAGGAACCCGATCAGGGTGATGCCTGTCTGTTTCGATTTCATAGTCCCCTCGCTACGCCGCGTTGCGGCATCGACCCTGCACTGACTCGCCGGCCAGAGGCCGGCGAAACCGACAATAAGCCCATTGTCGCTGCAAGTCACCGCGGCCGCCACGACCGCGGAGTCAACGCCCGTCACGGTTTTCAATGAATAACCGTGCCCATGCGATGGAAGGCTACGCCCGAACCTGTCCAGCTCAACCAGATCAGGAAGGCCTTGCCGGCGAGGTTCTGCTCCGGCAGGCAGCCCCACCAGCGGCTGTCGGTGCTGTTGTAGCGATTGTCGCCCATGGCCAGGTAGCAGCCCTGCGGCACTACCAGCGGTACGCGGGCATTGGGTAGCGGCGGCGGAATGGCGTAGTTGGGCATGCGTGCGGTGAGGTGATTCACCACGCCGCCCTGGCCGTTAGGCAGGTGCTCGTTCCACACCGTTGCGCCCATTTCCAGCATCAGGCGCGATTCGGTGCGCTTGGGATCGCCCTCGTAGGGGCCAACCAGGTCAGCCGCTACCGGCTCGCCGTTGATGATCAACTGGTCGCCGCGCATTTCCACGCGATCGCCCGGCACACCCACCACGCGCTTGATCCAGTTCTGGCTGGGCACCGGCGCATGCGGGTCGGTACAGCTTTGGTCGCCGCTGCGTACCAGCGCGCCGCCGTCCTCGCACAGGTAACCAGGGAAACGGAAGACCACCACGTCGCCACGCTTGGGCTCACCCAGGCTCACGAACTTGTTGTTGAACGCCGGCAGGCGCAAGCCATAGGAAAACTTGTTCACCAGGATGAAGTCGCCTACATCCAGCGTCGGCATCATCGAGCCGGAGGGAATGCGGAACGGCTCGGCCACGAACGAACGAAGCACCAGCACTACCAGTACCACCGGGAACAACGAGCGCGACCAATCCACCACGATCGGCTCGCGCACCGGCGCGCCCGCGGCATCGGCTTTTTCCTTGCGCTGCTTGTAGAAGAACAGGCGATCCAGGCCCCACACCACGCCAAACAGCACGGTGAGGCCAAGCAGAATCGCCGAAAAGTCGAAATCCATGCCCTACTCCAAGGTTGCTCGGCGAGGGGGACGCCGAATCCGCAGGTTTATTATTTGTCCACCTTCAACACGGCAAGGAAGGCCTCCTGGGGAATCTCCACGCGGCCGACCTGCTTCATGCGCTTCTTACCTTCTTTCTGCTTTTCCAGCAGTTTTTTCTTGCGGCTGACGTCACCGCCATAACACTTCGCCAGCACGTTCTTTCGCAGCGCTTTCACCGTGGAGCGGGCGACGATCTGCGCACCGATGGCGGCCTGGATCGCCACGTCGAACTGCTGACGAGGGATCAGGTCCTTCATGCGCTCAACCAGATCGCGGCCGCGACGCTCAGCGTGGATACGATGCACGATCAAGCTCAGTGCATCCACGCGATCGCCATTGATCAACACGTCCACGCGAACGAACGGGCCAGCCTCGAAGCGCTCGAAGTGGTAGTCCATCGAGGCATAGCCTCGCGACACCGACTTGAGTCGATCGAAGAAATCCAGCACCACTTCGGCCAGCGGCATCTCGTAGGTGATCTGCACCTGGGTGGCCAGGTACTGGATGGAACGCTGCACGCCACGCTTTTCCTCGCACAGCGTAATGATGTTGCCGATGTAATCGGCCGGCGTGAGGATGTTGGCCACGATGATCGGCTCGCGGATCTCCTCCATCAGGTGCGCCGGCGGCAACTTGGCCGGGTTGTCCAGCATCAGGATCGAGCCATCCGACCTCAGCACCTCATACACCACGGTGGGCGCGGTGGTAATCAGGTCGAGATCGTATTCGCGCTCCAGACGCTCCTGCACGATCTCCATGTGGAGCATGCCCAGGAAGCCGCAGCGGAAACCGAAACCCATGGCCTCCGAACTTTCCGGCTCGAAGAACAGCGCCGCGTCATTGAGGCGGAGCTTGTCCAGCGCCTCGCGCAGAGCCGGATAGTCATCGGCCGAAACCGGGAACAAGCCGGCAAACACACGCG
>NZ_JAELTT010000099.1 GCF_016428975.1 Dyella sp. ASV21 | reverse complement strand
CTGGTGGACCTTCGCGAGGACATCTTTGCCGCTATCGCCCATGAGTATCGCGAGCTCGCCTCGCAGCTGGGCATCGATACCGTGCACGCGTTGCCGGTGGTGGCGCCCAGCGGTGACAACGTAGGCCAGCGCTCCGCGCGCATGCCCTGGTACCAGGGCCCCTGCCTGCTGGAGCTGCTGGAGGCAGCCGAGCCCGGCATGGCCCAGTCCAGCCACTTCCGCATGCCCGTGCAGTGGGTCAATCGTCCGGACGCCTCGTTCCGGGGTTACGCCGGCACCGTTTGCGATGGCCGGGTGAACGTGGGCGATGAAATCGTGGTGCAGCCCGCCATGCGGCGCGCACGCATTGAGCGCATCGTCACCGCCAATGGTGACCTGCCGCATGCGGTGTCCGGGCAGGCGGTGACACTCACGCTGGATCGCGAGGTGGATGTCAGTCGCGGCGATGTCATCGCCGAGGCCGCCCATCCCGCGCCGGTGGCCGACCAGTTCGCCGCCCATGTGCTGTGGATGGGGGATGAGCCGCTGCTGCCCCATCGCGCGTACTGGCTGAAGATCGGCAGTCGCACCGTCAACGCGCGGGTCACCTCGATCAAGCACAAGGTCGACGTGAATACCCAGGCCGAACTGGCCGCGCGGCGGCTGGAGCTCAACGAGGTCGGTTACTGCAATCTCGATGTGGACCATGCCATTCCCTTCGAGTGCTATGAGGACAGTCGCCCGCTGGGCGGTTTTATCCTGATCGATCGCCAAACCAACGCCACCGTCGCCTGCGGCATGCTGGACTTCGCCCTGCGTCGCGCGGCCAATGTGCACTGGCAGCACACGGATGTGGACAAGGAGGCGCGCAGCGTCAGCAAGGGGCAGCAAGCCCGCTGCCTGTGGTTTACCGGCTTGTCGGGCGCCGGCAAGTCCACCATCGCCAATCTGGTTGAGCGCCGTCTGCACGCGCTGGGTTTCCATACCTACATGCTCGATGGCGACAATCTGCGGCACGGCCTCAACAACGACCTGGGCTTCACCCCCGAGGCGCGCGTGGAGAACGTACGCCGCGTAGCCGAAGTGGCGCACCTGATGGTCGACGCGGGCTTGATCGTGCTGGTCTGCGTCATCTCGCCATTCCAGAGCGAACGGCGTTTTGCGCGCAGCCTGTTCGATGGCGATGAGTTCCTTGAGGTGTTCGTGGATACCACGCTCGAAGAATGCGAGCGACGGGATTCCAAGGGCCTCTATCGCAAGGCCCGCGCGGGCGAAATCCTCAATTTCACCGGCATCGACTCGCCGTACGAGGCGCCCGAGCAAGCGGAATTGCACCTGCGCACCGCCGGCCTGCGCCCCGAACAGTTGGCCGAGCAGGTGGTGGAGCAATTGTTGAGCGGGCAGGGGACTTAAGCCGCCCGCCGTGCGTCAGCGTCATATCGGCGGCCGCTGCCCTATCCGTCGCTGGCAACACAAAACAGCGCCAGGGCATGGCGTGCGTGCTGCACCGCACGACCGTGCCGATACGCGGGCGCACGGCCAGCCATGGTGTGCGCGGGTTGGAATGTGTCCGTGCGCCCGGCGATAATGTCGCTTTCCCCAGAGCCCGACTGCGATGACCGATAAGACCGTACTTAACGATACCCATCGTGCGCTCGGCGCCCGCATGGTCGATTTCGGTGGCTGGGACATGCCGATCAACTACGGTTCGCAGATCGAGGAACATCACGCTGTGCGTCGCGATGCCGGCATGTTCGATGTGTCGCATATGACCGTCGTCGACCTTCACGGCGCCCGCACGCGGGAATTCCTGCGCTACCTGCTCGCCAACAGCGTCGACAAGCTGAAGGTGCAGGGCAAGGCGCTGTATTCGTGCATGCTCAACGAGCAGGGCGGCGTCATCGACGACCTGATCGTGTACTTCCTGGGCGAGGAATTCTTCCGCCTCGTGGTGAACGCCGCCACCCGCGCCAAGGACTTGGCTTGGATCGAGGCGCAGGCCAAGGCCTTCGATGTGCAGGTGAAGGAGCGTCCCGATTTCGCCATGATCGCGGTACAGGGCCCCCATGCCCGGGACAAAGTGATTGGCCTGCTGGCCGAGGTGGACCACGAGCGCATCGGCAAGCTCGGCAAGTTCGCCGCCGCCGCCGCGCAGGGTCCGCATGGCATGCCGCTGTTCGTGGCCCGCACCGGCTATACCGGCGAAGACGGCTTCGAAATCGTGGTGCCGCAGGAGCACGCCGTGGCGTTGTGGCAAGCCCTCGCGGCGGCTGGCGTGGCGCCGGCCGGCCTGGGCGCACGTGACACGCTTCGCCTGGAAGCAGGCATGAATCTTTACGGCCAGGACATGGATGAAACTGTGTCGCCGTGGGAGGCCAACCTTGGTTGGACCATCGCGCTGGACGAAGGTCGCGACTTCATCGGTCGCAAGGTGCTGGAGGCCCAGAAGGCCGCCGGCGTGAAGCGCGTCATGGTAGGCCTGGTGCTGGACGAGAAGGGCGTGCTGCGTCACGGCCAGACGGTGCTTACCGCCAATGGTCCCGGCGAAATCCTTTCGGGCAGCTTTGCTCCCACGCTCAACAAGGCGGTGGCCTTTGCGCGTATTCCCGTCGGTGAGGCGGGCGACGTACGCGTGGATATCCGCGGCCGCGAAGTGCCGGTGCGCCTGGTGAAGTATCCGTTCGTGCGTGACGGCAAGCCCTGCGAGGGCATCTGATTTCCCGGCACGCGCGCGGTCAGCGCGCGGCCCGTGTTGCCACCCGGGTGAAGCGGCTAGAATTGACGCTCCACCCACGACCCGACATCAAAGACTGGATTCGATCATGAGCGAGATTCCCGGCGATCTGAAATTCCTCAAGTCCCACGAGTGGGCCCGCGTCGAAGACGACGGCCTGGTGCGCGTGGGCATCTCCGACCATGCCCAGGGCCAGTTGGGCGACCTGGTTTACGTCGAACTGCCGGAGATCGGCGCCAGCGTGCAGGCCGGTCACGGCGTGGCGGTGGTCGAGTCGGTCAAGGCCGCTTCGGACATCTACAGCCCGGTTTCGGGCGAGATCGTGGCGGTCAATGAACTGCTCAACGACAAGCCGGAAACCATCAACGAAGACGCCTTCGGCGAAGGCTGGATCTTCCTGGTGCGCGCCAGCGATCGCGCCGAGCTCAACGAGCTTCTCGACGCTGACGCCTACGCCGAGCTGGTCGAGAACGAAGACCACTAAGCCTCCGCGTTCGACGATTCACCCGACGCCGGCCGCCTTCGCGGCCGGCGTCTTTTTGACGGTTTCCTTCGCGCATTCGACGCCAATCGCGGGTGCGATATCGATCAAAAGATGCCGTCGATTTGGCGGATGGAAGTCCAAGCGGACGTCCGCTGCAGCGGGTCGCGCGTCCTCCATCGGGGGCGTTCGCGGGTCATTGAGGGTGGTTGAGGCCGGGTTGGGCAGGGTCCCGCCGGGTCGGTCCGCCAGAGAATTCAGTAGCGTTCTGTTCATCCCCGCGAGCGGGTCCAGTGGCTCTTTGCGCGTGAGATAAATGCGCACGGCGCTGTGAGACACGAGCGTTGCCTGGCAAAAGGCACGGTGAACGGAAAAGCCTTGTTTTAAGCTGTTTTATTAACTCAGTGATTATCTAATGGCATTTTCGATTGGCGGTATGGACGTCTGATTGAAAATGCATGTTTACCCCCTTCAGGCCTTGTCCGGTGGGGGTTTGAACCCTCCTGGGGGTGGATGAAACGGATTGATTTCGTAGCTAAAATCAATTGACAGTTGAAATCTTCAGGAATAGCTTTCGCATCGGAGTATGGAGAAACGGGTGCCATGGCAACAATGAAATACATCCCGCCTTATGTCGAGCATGGAGAAAAGGCCGGTGCAGTTCGCAAGATCACGGTCTCGATTCCATTGCACGTCCTAAGGCCTCTTTCTGACGAGCGCACCCGGCGTCAGGTGAATAATCTTCGGCACGCCACCAACAGCGATTTGCTGGTGGAGGCGTTCCTACATGCTTTTACTGGGCAACCACTGCCAACTGATGAGGAGCTGAGACGAACTATGGCCACTGCCAAGAAAGCCGCTGCAAAGAAGCCGGCCGCCAAGAAGGCGACCAAGAAGACTGCCGTGAAGAAGGCCGCCGCTAAGAAGCCGGTTGCCCGCAAGCCGGCCGCCAAGAAGGCTGCCGCCAAGAAGGTCGCCAAGAAGGCTGTTGCTAAGAAGCGCCCTGCCGCTGCCAAGAAGGCTTCGGTCAAGAAGGTTGCAACCAAGAAGGTTGCTAAGAAGGCAACCAAGAAGGTTGCTAAGAAGGTTGCTAAGCGCACTGTGAAGAAGGCTGCTGCCGCCAAGGTGGTCAAGGCCACCAAGGCTGCTAAGGCCCCCAAGGCGGCCAAGGCTGCCAAGGCTGCTAAGAAGTAAGCCTTACAAGAAACATGTAGTACGACTTTTCTCCCCGCGGTGCCCAGCGCGGGGAGAGTCATTCGAAAGAGCGATTCGTCCCGGCCCCTGCCGGGACGCTTCGTTTCCGGGGTACGAAAATATCCCGGGGATGATCCGATCAACGTTGCCGCGGCCCGGCTGATTGAACTCCGAGGGGTGGGGCGATGCCCTGCCGGGCAGCATGGCGCCCATGCCGCGTTGATCAGAACACGCCTGACGACAGGCCCGCCTCGCGGGCGTCCCGGGTGGCTAAGGCAAGCGCGTGACGCGAGATACCGCCGACGTTACGTGCGATTTGCCGTGCTGCCGCATTACGGTTACCTTTCACACATCCGCGCCGCGGCGAGCCTGGGGAGGCCCGTCGCTCCTGGATCTACAGGGGGAAAAAGCGCGGGTATCTGATGACACTCAGTGAGAGACCATGGATACCCGATATCTTCGTCATGCGCGCCGTCATGCGCGCGGGGCTGTGCAGCCCTCGGCCATTGCCATTATTGCTGTCGTCGCCGTGCTCGCGGCAGCCTCATGGTTCCTGATTATCAAGCCGCACCAGGACCTGGTTGACCAGGAAGCGGGCGCGCATCCGTCGACGCCGGTAACGGCAGCCAAGGCAGCCGCGGCCGCGCCGGTCAATGTGGCGGCCATGAGCATGAACCAGCTCTTGTCCGAAGCGCGTCGTGCTGTGAACGAGCAGCGTTTGCTGGCACCGGCAGGCAACAACGCGTTCGAGTTCTATCTGAAGGTGTTGGAAAAGCAGCCGGGCAACCAGGTAGCTACCGATGCTCTGCGCGAGACCTTCCCGGTGGGCGCCAGCCTGGCGGAACAGGCGATCAACCAGCGCGATTTCAACGATGCGCAACGCCAGATCGATCTATTGGCCAAGGCGGATCCGGCCAACTACACCTTGACCATTCTGCGTTCCAAGCTCGATGCCCAGCGCAAGCTGCAGGATCGCGAGCAGCAGCTGGCTTCCGATAAGGAGAAGCAGGCGCAGTTGGCCGCGCAGAAGGCGGCGGACAAGGTCGAGGCGGATCGCCAGGCGGCCGAGGCGCAGCAGAAGGCCTTGGCCGAGCAGCAGCGAGCGGCACAGCAGCGCGTCGCCCAGCAGCAAGCCGAGGCCAGCCGCCAGGCGCAGCCGCCGGCAGCCACGCAGGCGGCCAGCAATGAAAGCGCGGCAGGCGGCACGCACGGTGCGGTGTTGGTGCGCAATGTCAGCCCACGCTATCCGACCACAGCGGTGCGCGCCAATCAGGAAGGCTGGGTGGAAGTGAGTTTCACCATCACGCCGGAGGGCAACGTGGACGACGTCAAGGTGGTCGATGCCGAGCCGCGTCATGTGTTCGATCGTGCCGCGGTCGAGGCCGTGAGCCGCTGGAAGTATCAGCCGGCTACCCAGGACGGTTCCCCGGTTGCCTCACAGGACAAGCGTCGCATCGTTTTCAAGCTCAACTGAGCGGCGCGGGCATCGCCCGCGCCATCGTTTCCCCAGACCGCTAGAGGCGCTGCATGCATCATGCAGCGCCTTTTTTTGGGTCGTGCGGGGTGACTCAGCGCTTGGTGCCGTGCGTGCCGGTGGCAGTCTTGGTCTTGGTGCGGGTCTTGCCCTTGACCGTGCTGGCCGGCTTCTTGGCTGGGGCATCGCTTTCGATGCCCGCCCAGTCTTCGTGCGGCAGGCCGAGCAGGCTGTCCAGCAGCATGGGCATAAGGCCCGAGGGCACCGGTCCGGCCGAGTTCCACATGGTCACCACGCCGATGTGCTGCTTGGGCAGGAAGCCAATCATGGTGCGATAGCCCTCCACTGCGCCGGCGTGGAAGATCAAGGTTTCGCCGCCGTACTCGAAGACGCGCCAGCCCAGCGCATAGTAGGCGTCGGTCACGCGTGCACGGCGCCAGGGCGTGGAGCGTTCCTCGGCTGGCGTGGCGATCTCCGGCGTGTGCAGCGTGTCCAGCAGTTGTGGCGAAAGCACGTCCGGGCGCCCGCCCATCTGTGCCACCAACCACTGCTCCATGTCGCGCAGGCTGGCATTGACGCCCGCAGCCGGGGCCACGCGGTAATACGCTTCCTTGGGCTCGAATGGCGCCCAGCCCTGGCCATTGGGACGATGCGGGCGCGCCCAGCTCTTGCTCGCCTCCAGGCCTTCGCGACCATAGCTGGCGCTCTTCATGCCCAAGGGGAAAAACAGGCGCTTCTCGACCTGGCGGCTGAAGAAATCGCCCGTCTGCGCATAGACCACGTCGCCGATCAGGCTGAAAGCGATGTTCTGGTAGCCATAGCACTGTCCTACGTCGCAGGTCAGGCTCACCTCGTCCAGGCGGCGCGCCAGTTCCTCGTACGGGATGTTCTCCTCGAGCATGTTGTCGTAGGTGTTCTTGGGCAGGCCCAGCCGCTGGCCGAGAATGTCGCGCACGGTCGCCTGTTCGGCAGCGCTGTCGCTCTTGAGCTTGAAGAACGGCAGCACGGCGACCAGTTTGGTGTCCCAGCTGAGCTTGCCGTCGGCCACCAGCACGCCGGTGAGCGCCGAGGCAAACGCCTTGGACAGCGAAGCAAGGCGGAACACCGTATCGGGTGTCACCGGCTCCCGCGTGGCGGCGTTGGCGTAGCCGATGGTGTCTTCGAACACCACCTTGTCGTCCATCACCACGGCGGTGGCCAAGCCGGCCACGGCATTGCGTTGGTCGAGGCGATCCAGCCATTGCCGGTAGGCGCTCAGGGTGTCTTTCACCCGTTCGCTCGGCAGGGCCTGCGCGGTAGCGCTGGCGCTGGGCGCGTTGGCGGCTGAGTTAAGCGGCATATCGCTACCGGTGCGGGCGAGCAACGGTGTGCTGGATACGCCCAGCGCCAAGGCGATGACCCACGAAATCGTACGTATCCTCATGCTGCTCGGACGCGTTGTTGGCGCCATGGTGGCGCGGTTGGAACCAGCCTGGTCTGCTTGAACCGGCAGCGGAGCGCGGGACTCAGGGCCCGTAGCGTGGGCTCGAGAGTAGCGCAGGCAGGGCGTAAATTCTCGTTGTCGCCCGCGCGCTGGCTCTGCGTTTAGCGCGCAGCCGAGGTTTCCCCAAGGATCAACGCACTGGCCCGCTCGGCGATCATGATGACCGGCGCATTGGTGTTGCCACTGGGCAGGCTGGGCATTACCGAGGCGTCCACCACGCGCAATCCGTCGATGCCGCGCAGGCGTAGTTCGCTATCCAGCGGCGCGCGGTCGTCCTTGCCCATGCGGCAGGTGCCGACAGGGTGGTAAATGGATTCCGCTTTTTGGCGGATGAATTGGGCGTACTCGGCATCGCTGTGCAGGGCGCGCTCGGGAAACACCGGCGCGCCGCGATAGGGCGCGAACGCCGGTTGGGAGAGGATCTCGCGCGATAGCCGCGCGCCTTCGATCATGCGCTGCAGGTCGTGGTCTTCCCCGTCGCCCAGGTAGTTGGCCTGAATGCTCGGATGGGCCGATGGATCGGCCGAGCGCAGCCGCAGCGATCCACGGCTACGCGGATGCAGGTAGCAGGCATGCACGGTGTAGCCGTAGCCAGGCAGGCGGTGGCGGCCGTGGTCATCGAGCAGGGCCGGCACGAAATGGAATTGCAGGTCGCAACGCTCGTCGGTGGCGAGACGGCTGCGTACGAAACCACCGGCTTCGGCCACGTTGGAGCTTCCCGGGCCATCGTGATGACGCAGGAACCGCCAGCCGGTGGCGAGTTCGTTGAGGTGGTCGTAGGTGATCTTCTGCGTGCAGCCGTCGAGCGTGCAGATATCCAGATGATCCTGCAGGTTCGCGCCGACCTCGGGGTGGTCGGCGACCACGGCGATGCCCTGCTCGCGCAGGTGATCGGCCGGACCTACGCCGGACAGCATCAGCAGTTGCGGTGTATTGACGGCGCCGCCGCACAAGATCACCTCAGCGGCCTCCAGCAGCGCTTTCTCGCCGTGCAGTTGCACACCCACGGCACGCCCCTGGCGGATCGCTACGCGCGCCACCAGGGCGCTCGTGCGAACGTACAGGTTGGGTCGCGAGCGCACGGGTGCGAGATAGCCTGTGGCCGTGGAGCAACGCCGGCCGTCCCGCTGGGTGACCTGATAGAGGCCGAACCCAGCCTGCGTGTCGCCGTTGAAGTCATCGTTGTGCGGATAGCCGGCACTGCGCGCGCCCGCCAGGAACGTGTCCGAGAGCGCGTTGTGGTAACGCAGGTCGCTGACGCCGAGGGGGCCTTGCGTGCCGTGCAGCACACTGGCGCCGCGGCTGTTGTCCTCGCTGCGCAGAAACCACGGCAGCACCTGCGGCCACGACCAGCGGTCATCGCCGGTGGCGTCGGCCCAGCGTGCGTAGTCGCCCGGCACGCCGCGGATGTAGCACATCGCATTGATGGAGCTGGAGCCGCCTAGCGTCTTGCCGCGTGGCCACCACAGTTGTCGTCCCAGCAGTTGCGCTTCCGGCTCGGTGGCGTAGCTCCAATTGACCCGGCGGTTGTTGACCAGGCGCGCGATGCCGGCAGGCATGTGGATCAGTGGGTGCCAGTCGGACGGCCCCGCTTCCAGCAGCAATACGCGTTTGCTCGCGTCCGCGCTGAGCCGATGGGCGAGTACGCAGCCGGCCGACCCGGCACCGACGATGATGTAGTCGTATCGCAAGCGATTCCCCCGAGAATGCCTGAAGGCCAAAACCGTTACCCGCGGTAAGGCTAGGCTGCATGCTAGTCTTAATTCGACCCACGCTGGAAACGCCGGTGAATTCCTCCGCACCTGCCGCAGCGAAAGAAGGCCCCGCCTTGATCTTGTCGGCGGTGGCCTTTTTCTTCGTTATGACGGCTTATTACATCGTCCGCCCCGTGCGCGATCAGCTCACCGGTGCGGTGGGCTCGCAATCCCTGCCGTTGTTCTATGCCGCCACCTTCGGAGTGATGTTGCTGCTGACGCCCGTCTTCGGCGCCTTGGTGTCGCGCTTTGCGCGCCGGCGTCTGCTGAGCTGGAGCTACAGCTTCTTTATCGTCAGCCTGATCGCCTTCGTGCCGGCCTTCCTGGCCCAGGATCGCATCGGCGCGCGCGAGCTCGGGGTGGTGTTCTTTGTCTGGGCCAGCGTATTCAACCTGTTCGTGGTGTCGCTGTTCTGGAGCTTCATGGCGGACATCTTCTACAGCGTGCAGGCGCGGCGGGTGTTTCCGCTGATCGCGCTCGGCGGCATGGCGGGTGCGATCTTCGGGCCGCTGGTGACCAAACTACTGGTGCAGGTAATCGGCGTGGCCGCGTTGCTGGTGGTCTCCGCCACGGCGCTTGGCATCGCGCTGGGTGTGCTGCTGGCGCTGTCCGCGCGGCACGATTGCCGCGGCACGCAGCGCAGCGAGGAGGCGATCGGCGGCTCGTTGTGGTCGGGCATCAAGGAATTGTGGACGCGGCCTTTTCTGCGCTACATGGCGATCCTGATGGTGCTGGGCGATGGCATTGGCACGCTCGCCTACGCCTTGATGGCCGATTACACCAAGCTCCATTTTCCCGACAAGATCGCGCGCACCGCGTTCTACAACGACCTGGATCTGGCCACCAATCTCTTGGGCGCCATGTTGCAGCTCACCTTTACGCGCTGGCTGCTGGTGCGCAAGGGCGCTGCCTGGGGGCTGGTGGTGCCGTCCCTGGTCAATCTGGCGCTATTGCTGCTGATCGTGGGGTGGGGTACGCGCAGCGTCGCGGTATTCGGCTTTGCGGTGCCCATGCTGGCGGTGATGATGGTGGGCTCGCGCGGATTCGCCTACGGCATGACCAAGCCCTCCACCGATGCGCTTTACACCCGCGTGCCGCGCGAGACGCGCTACAAGGGCAAGAATTTCGTGGAGACCGCCATCTGGCGCTTCGGCGATCTCCTGGTCACCAGTGGCGTCAATGTGCTGGGACAGTTCGGTGTGGCGGTAGGAGGCATGGCAGCCATGGGTGCCGGCGTGTCCACGCTGGCGACCTGGGTGGCGGCGCGCGCTGGCCACTCGCCCGACCTGCTGCCTGAGCAGCAGGACGAGGCGCCGCATCCGGACCGCGCACGCACGGCGGACGCCCGCACGTAGCGCGTCAGCTAGTGATGTAACGCTGCAGCTGTTCGATCTGCTCGGCCTGGGCGTCGATCACTTCTTTCACCAGGTCGCCGATCGAGATCACCCCTACCACGCGCTCGTCCGTGACCACCGGCAGGTGGCGGATGCGGCTGTCGGTACACAGGCGCATGCAGTCGAACACATCGGTGTCGGGCCCCACCGTCAAGGGCGGGCTGCTCATGATCTCTGAGACTGCGGTCTGGGCAGACGATCGGCCTTGCAGGATCACCTTGCGCGCGTAGTCGCGTTCGGAAACGATGCCTACCAGCCTATCGCCGCGCATCACCA
>NZ_JAELTT010000098.1 GCF_016428975.1 Dyella sp. ASV21 | reverse complement strand
TGCCGCCGCCCGCACCGTCATGGCTGCTGCTGCCGCTGTCCAGGGAGTGCTGCATGGCGCCCATATCCTGGCTGTCAGCGTCCATGGCCGATGCAGCATCAATGCTGCCGACACACAGTGCACAGACAATCAAGAATTTCCCGGAGCTCATGGCGGCTCAACCCCTTGATCCGCAATCCAAGAGCCGGATGCTGGCAGAAACCGGAGGCCGATGCCAGTGCCTCTGGCGGCCCTGTTCCGGGCGGGGCGAGTCCCAAAAGTCATGGAATGCCAACCCGCTTTCCCGCTGCGGGGCGCCACTGCCGCAGGCTAGAATCGCCGGATGCCTCACCTCGTTGCCCTGTCCGACATCCCCAGCGCCGGCTGCGATAGCACCTGGCCCGGTCAAGGCTTGCCCTGATGCAGGCCCAGGAACTGCTCACCGTGTTGGCCGAGGGCGACATTGTCTCCGGCACTCAGTTGGCCGAGCGCGCGGGGGTGACCCGTGCCGCCATCTGGAAGCAGATCGAGGCCCTGCGCACGCGCGGCGTGCCGGTGGAGTCGCGCGGCACCGCCGGCTACCGGCTGCCGTGGCCGATCCAGTTGCTGTCGCCGACCGCTGTGCGCGGCCACCTTCCGGCCGACGTACAGGGTCGGCTAGGGGCGCTGGAAGTGCATTGGGAACTCGACTCCACCTCCAGCGAAATCCAGCGCCGCGCGGCCACCTTGCCGGACCTGAGCGTGGTGCTGGCCGAAACCCAATCCGCCGGGCGCGGGCGTCGCGGTCGGGCGTGGCTGTCGCCGCCGGGGCTCAATGTGTACCTGTCCTGCCTCAAGCGCTTCGATGGTGGCTTTGCCGCACTATCGGGTCTGTCACTGGCGGTCGGGGTGATGGTGATGCGCACGCTCAAGGCCCTTGGCCTGGAGGGCGCTGGCCTCAAGTGGCCCAACGACGTCTTGAGTGACCACGGCAAGCTGGCCGGCATCCTGGTCGAGTTGGCCGGTGAATATCAGGGCCCGTGCGCCGCCATCATCGGCGTGGGCCTGAATGTGCGCCTGACACCTGCGTTGCAGGAGCAAGCGGGCCAGCCCATCCAAGACCTGGCGCAGCTGGCGGGTGGCGAAGCGCCGGATCGCAATCGCGTGGCCGCCGCGCTGATCCAGGCGCTGGCGCAAGGCTTGAGCCAGTTTGAGCGTGAAGGCTTCGCACCCTTCGCCGTCGAGTACGCGCAGTACGACCTGCTGCATGGCAAGGCGCTGCGCCTGCATGGCGCGCTGGGCGAGCTGGAAGGCGTAGGCGCGGGCGTGGATGCGCGCGGTGCGCTGCAAGTGCAGACCGCCGATGGCCTGCGCGCCATCGACAGCGCCGACGTAACGGTGCGACGCGCATGAGGCTGCTGCTGGATCTGGGCAATACCCGCCTGAAATGGGCGTTGCGCGACAGCACGGGCTGGCATGCGCAAGGCGCGGTGAGCTGGAACGAAGACGTGGCACTGGCCCTGCATCACGCCTGGCGCGAACTGCCGCAACCTGGCGGCGCGTTCGGTGCATCGGTGGTGGATGGCGAGCGCGAAAGTCTGGTGGCCGCAGTGGTTGCCGCGTGTTTCGCGAGCGACACGCAATGGCTGCGCACGCCCGCCGAAGCCTGCGGCGTGCGTAACGCCTATCCCGAACCCGCGCGGCTGGGCGTGGATCGTTTCCTGGCGATGGTCGCCGCGCGCGCCGAAGGGCTGGCGCCCTGCGTATTGGCCGGCGCCGGCACCGCGCTCACCCTGGACGCGCTCACCGCCGATGGTCGCCACCTTGGTGGCTTGATCGCTCCGGGGCCGCAGTTGATGCAGCAGGCCCTGCTGGGCGCTACCGCACGCGTCATGGTGGATCGCCCCGGCGACGTGCTGGAAGCGGCCGACAACACGCCCGATGCCGTCGTATCCGGTTGCTGGCAGGCTGCCGCCGCGTTGATCGAACGCTTCGTCGCGCACCAGTCGCCCGCATTGGGCGGCTCACCCCAGCTCGTGCTGGGTGGTGGCGATGCCGAGGCGCTGCGACCTTTGCTGTCCATGCCGGCCCGGGTCAGCGCAGACAGTGTTTTGCGTGGTCTGGCCGTGTGGTCAGATGCACACTTCCCCCTGGCACCGGCTCTCTAGAATGCCGGCTCCAGACGTTTGCCTGACGGATCGACAATGTTTCTGCGCCTGCTGTTCGTCCTGCTGATTGCCCTGAATATTGCGGTAGGCGCGTGGCTGTTGCTGGGTCAGGACGACGTGCACGGGCGCAGCGCCGCCGACGCCGGGGTGCCCACACTGCACCTGCTCTCCGAGCGACCGGCGCCGCCGGCATCGGTCGCTCCCGCCGCGCCGACTTCGGCACCTGTCGCCGCGCCCCCCGTGGTCGCCGCGCCAGCCGCCTCCGCCCCGGCGTCGACCGCGCAGACGCCCGCGCAGACGCCCGCGCCGGTGCCCACGCCGCCGCGACAGACCAGCTACACCTGCCTCGCGCTGGGACCTTTCGCCACCCCGGTGGATATGCGCAGCGCCCGCAGCGCCCTTACCAATTACGCCGCGCGCATGCGCTCTCGCCAGGAGCAGACCACGCAAACCTCCGGTTGGTGGGTCTACCTGCCGGGCGGTGGCAGCCGCGACAAGGCACTGGAACTGGGCCGCCGACTCGCCGCCGCCAACGTGGGCGAATACTTCATCGTCAGCTCCGGCGAGCAACCCAACACCATCTCGCTAGGCCTGTTCAAAGACCCGGCCAACGCGCGTCGCCGTCGCGACCAGGTCGTTGCCGCCGGCTTCCCGGCCCAGATGACCGAACGCACCGAAAGCGTGCCCGAATACTGGCTGGACGTGGTCATGGCCGACAATGGCCGCACCGAGTGGCGCAGCCGCGTGCGCGGCGTCGGCTCGCACAGCACCGGCTGCTTCTGAGCCCGTTCTTTGGCACGTCACCCGGCGGGCCTGTTAGACTTCACCCCCTTCGCCGGTATAGCTCAGTTGGTAGAGCAACTGATTTGTAATCAGTAGGTCGCGGGTTCGACTCCTGCTGCCGGCACCAGAAAGATCAGAAAGGCCCGCATGGATGCTTCCGCGCGGGCCTTTTTGCTGGGCCGTTTTCCATCGGCTGCATCGCAGCGATGCCGGTCGCGCTCGCCCGGCCGCTGCGGCGACATGCCGCCTTAGATGCCGCCAAGCCCCTTGGGTTAAGCTTTGTTTTTTACGGCCGCGCCACAGTGGCGACAGCTTTCAAGGACTCCTCCATGCGCCGCGCCCTCTTGGCCGTTCTGATCCTGTTGGCGATCGCCGATGAGACGCTGGCGGCCGATGCACCGCTGAGCGCCGGGCAACTGGCGCAGCGGCAACAGGCCGGGCAGGCGCCGTTGCTGCTGGATGTGCGTGGCGCGGACGAATACCGCGATGGTCATATCGCCGGTGCGCTGAATATTCCCGTGGACCAGATCGGCAGCCGCGCAGGCGTGCTGGGGGTGCCGCGCGATCGTGAAATCGTGGTGTACTGCGTGTCTGGGCGGCGTGCCGCGCGGGCGCAGGAAACGCTGCAGGCGCTGGGCTACAGCCACGTGCGTCAGCTCGACGGCAGCCTCAACACCTGGCGGCAGCAGCGACTGCCGCTGGTGCGCGAGGGCGCCGCCTTTCCCCATCTTTCTGAATGACAGGTTTTCATGGGCAACAAGGCAATTTCCCTGATAGGTGTCCCCACCGATATCGGCGCCGGTCATCGTGGCGCGTCGATGGGGCCGGAAGCCCTGCGCGTGGCGAACCTGGGCGCGCGGCTCAGCAAGCGCGGGCTGGACGTGGTGGATCGCGGCAACCTGCATGGCCCGCTCAACCCGTGGCAGCCGCCGCACAACGGTTACCGCCACCTGCCGGAAGTGGTGGCGTGGAACCAGTCGGTGCATGAGGCTGTTTATGCCGAGCTGGCGCAGGGTCGCCTGCCGGTGATGTTGGGCGGTGATCACTGTCTTGCCATCGGTTCGATCAGCGCAGTGGCGCGCCATTGCCGCGAGCAGGGCAAACAGCTGCGCGTGCTGTGGCTGGATGCGCATGCGGATTTCAACACGGCCCAGGTCACGCCATCGGGGAATATCCACGGCATGCCGGTGGCCTGCCTGTGCGGCAACGGCCCGCAAGCGCTGGTGGAGATGGGCGGGCAGGTGCCGGCCACCACGCCGGACGTATACCGCCAGATCGGCATCCGCTCGGTGGACGAGGACGAGAAGCGCCTGGTGCGCGAGGCGCACGTGAGCATCTTCGACATGCGCCATATCGACGAAGTGGGCATGAAGCGCACGATGGAGGAGGCACTGGCCGGCGTGGATGAAAACACGCACCTCCACGTGAGCTTTGACGTGGATTTCCTCGATCCGTCCATTGCGCCCGGCGTGGGCACCACGGTACGCGGCGGCCCGAACTACCGCGAAGCGCAACTGTGCATGGAGATGATCGCGGACACCGGCTGCATCGGTTCGCTCGACATCGTCGAGCTCAATCCCGCGTTCGACAAGAAGAACCAGACCGCGCGCCTGGCCGTGGATCTGGTCGAATCGCTGTTCGGCAAATCCACGCTGATCCGCTGAACAACTGACCATAACGATACGAAGAAACGAGAACATGAAGACCCGCGTACTCACCGGCATCACCACCACTGGCACACCGCATCTGGGTAACTACGTCGGCGCGATCCGACCGGCGGTGGCCGCGAGCTGGCGTGACGATGTCGATGCGTTCTACTTCATGGCGGACTACCACGCGCTGATCAAGAGCGACGATCCGGCGCGCATCGAGCGTTCGCGCCTGGAAATCGCCGCTACGTGGCTGGCGGCGGGCCTCGATCCGCAGAAGGTCACCTTCTACCGGCAGTCGGACATCCCTGAGATTCCCGAACTCACCTGGTTCCTCACCTGCGTCACCGCCAAGGGGCTGCTCAATCGAGCGCATGCGTACAAGGCGGCGGTGGACAAAAACACCGAAGCGGGCGAGGACGCCGATGCCGGCGTCACCGCGGGCCTGTACATGTATCCGGTGCTGATGGCGGCGGACATCCTGGCCTTCAATGCCAACAAGGTGCCGGTGGGCCGCGACCAGATCCAACACATCGAAATGGCGCGCGATATCGCGCAGCGCTTCAATCACATCTATGGTCGCGAGTTCTTTGCGCTGCCGGAGGTGGTGATCGAAGAACAGGTGGCCACGCTGCCAGGCCTGGATGGCCGCAAGATGTCCAAGAGCTACGACAACACCATCCCGTTGTTCGCTGGCGGTCAGAAGCATTTGCGCGAGACGATCATGCGCATCGTCACCGACTCGCGCCTGCCGGGTGAGGCGAAGGACCCGGACAGCTCCTCGCTGTTCACCATCTTCCGTGCGTTTGCCAGCGAGGCCGAATCCAGCGCGTTCCGCCAGGCGCTGGTGGATGGCATCGGCTGGGGCGAGGCCAAGCAGGTGTTGTTCGAGCGCATCGAAACCGATGTGGCGCCAATGCGCGAAAGCTACGACGCGCTGATGGCGCGCCCGGCGGTGATCGAAGAGATTTTGCAGGAAGGCGCCAAGAAGGCCCGCGCCATTGCCGCGCCGAAGGTGGCGGAACTGCGCGATGCCATTGGCCTGCGTTCGGGCGTGGCGATCGCGCCGCAGGCCGCTGCTGCCAAGGCCGCGCCCAAGAGCGACAAGCCGCCGCGTTTTGCCAGCTTCCGCGATGGGGATGGCAGCTTCCGCTTCCGTCTGTTCTCGGGTGATGGCGAGGAGCTGCTGCTGTCGCGGGCCTTTGCTGATCCCAAGGCGGCCGGCGCGTTGCAAAAGCGTATCAAGCAGTTGGGCGACAGCGCGGTGCTGGCGGTGGAGTCGCTTTCGCTGGCGCTGGACCTGGATGGCGAGCAGGTGGCGGTTACGCCCACCTACCACGACGAAGCCACGCGTGACGAAGCGCTGTCGCGCCTGCGTGCGGCGCTCGACCAGTTGGCTGCGCAGGAATAAGACCGGCACATACAGGGAGTCACACGCACCATGCGTTACCTCGCGATTCTGCTGTTGGCACCCTGGCTGATCGTGCTGGGCTGGGCCTTCTGGGCCTACCCCAAGAGCCTGCCGCGCACGCGTTCGCGTCGCGCCTTCGACATGGCCGCGCTGCTGCTGGCGGCGTTCGCGTCGGTGCAGTGCTCGGTCGCGGCATTCGATACGGCGAGCGTGCCGGCGGTGGGGCAGTACGGTCCGGCCAGTGGCGCGATCTGGCAGCAGGTGCTGCCGGCGTTGTACGGCTATGGCGCCTGCATGGTGGTTTTGTTGCTGGCGCTGGTGGTGCGCCAGCTCGTGTGGCGCCCGCAAACGCATCAATGATGAGGTAACCCGCTATGCAAGACGCTGCGCTCCAAAAATACCTGCTCAAGTTGTTCGAGCGCCACGACGTCGAGCTGGAGCCCGACGAAGAATGGCTGATGACCGACGGCGATTTCCCCGCCGTGCGTGCCAGTTGGTACGACGGTGCGGCGGATGAACCCGGGCGCCTGGATATCGATATCGTGCTCAGCGAGGAGCGCCATATCGAAGAGAGCTTTGCCGGAGCAGGCAAGGGCGAGGTCGGTTGCAAGCAGGCGCTTGATGCCTTCGAGCGCAGCGTGTTCCATGTGGCGCTGGCCGCATGTTGGTACGTTACCGATGACCGGCGCATGCGCCTGGAAAGCTGGGACCTGGGCGTGCGCACCTGGGATGTGTTCGTGGGGCCTATCCAGTCGAGTCGTGAGGATATCGATGCGCCAAGCGAGCTGCTGGCTGCGTTGCGCGATGCTTTGCAGAGCGAATCACTCAGCGGTGAATTGCATTGGGTACGTTTGTTCTATCGCCGCGACGATCAGGGCCAGGTGAGCGCCGAGGCGCGACTGGACAACGCACCGTGGCCGGCAGGCGACCAGTGGCTGGCCGCGCTGCCCTGGCCGGCGAGCGATGCCGGCTACAGTGTGCGTGTGTTCGTGGCGCTGGATATTCGCGACTACTGAGACACGTGCGCGCTCGCCACACGGCGGCGTAACAAGTCCCGTCATTCCCGCTTTGGCCGGAATGATGGGCTGAGCGTCGCCTTGGTTCTCGCCGGACTCCGTGCCGGCTATCGAGGCGCCCTTCGTGGAGCGCCTCATTCAAACGTTCCCCGATCGACCTTCCGGCCTATCGCGATACTTCATGCGAAATGCCTGCGTTCCGGAAGTCCAGCCGTTCCACCGGGCATTCAGCGGTTCGTGAGCGCTTGCCTCATGACGGCTACGTATACGCGATGCAGAACGGGTCCAAGCGCTTCGTCAATGCGCATTTCATTCCCAGCGGTTGAGATGCGGGCCGAAGCGCTCGCGCTGCGGGCGAACGACGCAGAAGCGGTGGCCGCTGGGCGCCCGCATCACCCACCAGCGGTTGGGTACATGGGCAACGCGGGTAGCGCCGAGTGCTTCCAGGCGTTTCACCTCCGCATCCAGATCGTCGGTTTCGATATCCAGGTGCACGCGGCTTTCGTGCTCCACCCGTTGCAGCAGGATGATCGGTTCGTCATTGGCGGTGGCGAGTTCGGCATAGCGCCCGTCGCCATCCTGGTCCACGGTGACGATGGATTTGCCAAGCGCACGGCTCCAGAACGTGGCCGCTTCGTTCAGATCGTCCGTGCGGCAGTCGATGACGATGGTGCATAGGCGGCTGTGATGCATCGTGCGGTTCCCGTGGTCGATCGGTGTGGTTCGTATAGCGGTGTGCCGGTCGAAGCATCGTCAATGGCGGTGTCCATGCGGTGGATCGTGTTCTTGCGGCGTTGTGCCTCTGCCGTGTTCGCGAAGGCGCGTGCTAGTTTCGCCGCCGCGCCTGGACGACGGCAGTCCACGCAGGAGTAAATATGAGCGAGTCGTACGACGATCTGCAGACCAGCTACGGACGCTGTCTGCGCAGCGGTAGTTTCATGGCCCGCTTCTATGAGATTTTCATGGCCAGTCATCCCGACATTCCGGCCATGTTCGCGCACACCGACATGGGTGCGCAGTACGTCGCGCTACGCCGCGGCATCAGCGTGGCGATATCGCACGCGAGCGGTAGCACATTGAGTCGGCGCACCATGCTGGAGATGGCGAAGGTGCATGGTCGCGGTGGTCACGCTCCGGTGCCCCCGGTGCTGTATGCGCATTGGTCGGACAGTCTGCTGCGTGCCATCGCCGAGCATGACGCCGAATACGATGTCGCGCTGGAGCAGCGCTGGCGCAAGGCGCTCGATCACACCACGTCGTACTTTGCGTCGCAGTACTGAGGGGTGGAAGAAGCTATCTGATCGAAGTTCAACATCTTGAAATGGATGCTGTTTTTCGCATGCATTACCGATAGCCATAGTTCTTCCGCCTACAAGTCTTTCGAGAGGGTTCTCATTCCCCGGACCTTCGAGAACTTCCTAAAGTCGCTCCTCTGATCCATTCGCCCGCGTTGATTCGCGCCCCGCATGGAATGCCGCCGCGAGAAGGCGCGCACCAAAACGCCATGACTCCGCCACTGAGTGCGACTGCCTGGGCATGCCCGGGGCGCAGCGGAGCGGCCTTTGGACAGACGGCTTGTGACCCTCTGAAAAGGAAGACCTGTTGTGATGAAGAAGAAAGCTTTGGTGGCGTGTGTGAATATGGCGCTGGTGATGGCACTGGCGCCCGCAGCGCAAGCCGCTACGAATTTGAGCGGCATGACGCTCAACGGCGGCAGCTTTAACTGGGGAGGTGGCGCCAACTTCTCCAATATGAAGGTGAACTTCAACGCGCCGAAGGACGACCGCTACGGCGCGGCGATTTCCACGGGTGACTACAACGCCAGCAGCACCACCATCAGCATGAACTCTTACCTGGATGCCGGTGGCAGCACCATCGCCAACCAGGGCACCGATCGCGTGCTCATCAACGGCAACGCCAGCGGCCAGACCACCCTGGTGATCAAGAACAACGGTGGCCCGGGCGCATCGACGGGCATCAATGGCATCGACAATGCGTCCACCGGCATTTCGCTCGTGCAGGTGTCGGGCAAGTCGACCGGCACGGCCTTCCAGTTGGATGGTAGTTACGTGGCTGTGGGCCCGTATCAGTATCGTTTGTATGCCTATCAGCCGGGCCAGGCCGATGCCGGCCAGCGTCTGGTCGACGGTAGCGGCAGCAGTTACTGGGATTACCGCCTGCAGAACGGCACGGCAGCTGGTCCGGCTCCCGCACCCGCTCCTGCACCCGCTCCGGCCCCTACACCGGCTCCTACACTGGCACCGGCACCGGCACCGGCACCGGCACCGGCACCGGCACCAGCACCAGCACCAGCACCAGCACCAGCACCAGCACCGACCCCGACCCCGACCCCGACCCCGACCCCGACCCCGACCCCGGATGGCTCCATTGTGCTGCCCGCCGAGCCGACTGGCGGCATCCTGGTCGCGCAGATCCCTGCTTACTTGAGCGCGCCGACCGCGATGCTGGCCTATGGTGTGCGCGACCTGGGTACGCTGCGGGATCGCCTGGGCGTGGTCACGCCGGGTGCAGCCGCCGATGCGGGCTTCGACGATGAGTTCTATGCGCGCGTGCTCGGCGGTAACTACCGCTACAACACCGATCGCAGTGCTGAGCAGTATGGCTATGACTTCCACCAGAACGATCGCGGTATCCAGCTGGGCGGCACCGTGCTCAAGCAGGGCGATGCCTCGACCTTCCGCCTGGGTGTGTACGGAAGCGTGGGGCGCTCGCGCATCACGCCGAATGCGATGGAAGGCGACAGCGCGCTTCGCATGAGCGCGCATAGCCTGGCGCTCACCGGTACCTTCGTGCACAGCGCCGGTTTCTACGTGGATGGCGTGGTGGCGCGCAACTACTACAACACCCATGTGGACACCGCCGAGCGCGGCATGGACATGGCGCAGTTCAAGACCCACGGCTGGACCTACTCGCTGGAAGGCGGCTATCCGTTCGTGCTGGCCGATGGCCTGCAGTTGGTGCCGCAGGCGCAGGTGATTCACCAGTCGCTGAAGACCCACGCGTTCACCGACGCGGACGATCTGGAAGTGACTCCGGGCATGACCCGTGCCTGGATGGGGCGCGTCGGCGTGGATCTGCGCAAGAGCTTCAGCTTCGCCAACGGCCAGCAGTGGACTCCGTCGCTGCGCGTGGATTATCTGCGTAGTTGGGACGCACGCAATAGCGCCTCGTTGGCGGCTCCGGCCTACAACTGGGCCGGCAGCTTCGCTACCGGCAACTGGGGCGCTTACTGGAAGCTGGGCCTGGGCCTCACCGGTACGCTGAGCAAATCGGTCTCGCTCTACGGCGGTGCGGATTACCAGGTCGACTCCGGCCAGGCTGGCGTGCAGGGCTGGTCGGCCAACCTGGGTCTGCGCTGGTCGTTCTAAGCCGAAGTCGACGCCGACGCAGCGATGCTTAGCGCGGCCTCGGCTTCTCTGCAGGCAACAAAAAGGGGCGCCTTGGGCGCCCCTTTTTCTTTTGCGTTGAACCCAGACGTTGCTTAGTTCGGCAGCGCCAGGTCGTCCAGCATGGCCTTGAGGAAGCGAGCCGCTTCGCCGCCCGTGCAGGCGCGGTGGTCGAAGGTGAGCGACAGCGGCATGCGGCGGTGCACTTCGATGCCGCCGATCACCGCCACCACATCGTGGCTGAGCTTGCCGGCGCCGATGATGGCCACGGTAGGCGGCACCACCACCGGGGTGGCGTAGCGACCGGCGAACATGCCGAAGTTGGACAGGCTGATGGTGTAGCCCGACAGCTCCGAGGCCGGGATGGAACGATCTTCCACCGTGGTGCGCAGGCGCTTGATGGCGGCGCGGATGCCGGCACCGTCCAGCACGTCCGCATTGCGCAGTGCCGGCACGAACAGGCCGTCTTCGGTGTCCACGGCAATGCCGATGTCCACGTGCTGGTGCAGGGTACGGGTGAGGTTCTTGCCGTCGAACCAGGCGTTGAGCGCCGGTACGGTCTTGCAGGCGACCACGATGGCGCGCACGAGGCGGGCGGTGATGTCCTGCTTGCCGATCCACGCGTGCAGGTCGGCATCGTCCACCAGGGTGGTGGGCACCACGTTGGCGTGGGCTTCGGCCATCACGCGCGCCATGTTGCGGCGAACGCCCTTCAGCTGCTCGGGCTGGCCGCTGGCCTGCACGCTCGGCGGCGCCGTGCGCACCGGCTTGCCGGCGAGCGACACGGGCGTGCGGGTGGGGGCGGGGCCCGGCTCCGGCAGTTCCGGTGCCAGGTGGCGACCGGCGGAGGCCGGCACGCCTGTCTCTTATACACATCTGACGCTGCCGACGACAACGTTCGGGTGTAGATCTCGGGGGTCGCCGGAGCATTAAAAAGGGGGGGGGGGGGGGGGGGGGGGGGGGGGGGGGGGGGGGGGGGGGGGGGGGGGGGGGGGGGGGGGGGGGGGGGGGGGGGGGGGGGGGGGGGGGGGGGGGGGGGGGGG
>NZ_JAELTT010000097.1 GCF_016428975.1 Dyella sp. ASV21 | reverse complement strand
GGCATACGTACTTGAACTCCAGCACGTCGCGATACTTCTTTGGGTCCATCATCATGCGTGACAGCACGGTAAAGAACTTCTCGCCGCCCCAGGTCTCGTTGTGATGCACGCTGAGCAACGACCGCGCGGCCCATAGGGAGTGGCTACCCCAGGGCGTCTGCATGACCGCTTCGTCGATGAATGCGCACAACGCATAGCGATAGGCCAGCTGGGTGGCGCCGTCGTATTCGTGCTTGCGTACCTCCTCGTCCATCGACGCAATCTGGTCGCGCACCGTGTTGTACAGGCGCGGCACATCGCTGCATTCGCCGATCTGGCGCAGTCGGATGACGAGGCCTAGCAACGGCATGGCCGCATCCACCAAGGGGTTGTAACCATGCCCGCGCAAGGAGAAGTCGAAGTCCGCATCGGAATCGAGGATGTCGATCGTATCGAACCCCATCGAGTGCTTTTGCGGGATGGTGGGTGAGGGGGCCGAGCGCTGAAAGCTATCGCGATACTGATCGGCGTTTTGCGTGGTCATGTCATTCGCTCCGAATGGCCCAGAATTGCAGCTCAAGCTCCGGGTAGTCCCCGGCGATATGGAAGCCGAAGCCCGCCGTATCGCGCATCATCTGCCAGCTTGGATGCGTGCGATCGAGCTGGAAGTAGGTAAAGCCTGCATGGAACGGCAGGTGACGCGGCGCCACGGGTAGCGGACTCAGCGGAATGCCGGGCAACTGAAGGCCCACCAAGTCGCCCAGCTTCTCCATGGAGGCGACCTTGGCCTGCTGCACGAACTGCTGTCGCAACTTGTCCAGTGGCATGCGAGCACGCACCGCAAGGATGAAGTCGGCACTCGTAAGCAGGTTGCGGTCCTGCACGGCGGCGGTAAGCACGCCGTATTGTTGTTTCGTAATCGGCAGCGACACGGCACGCGGTTGGAGCACGGTACTCAACGAGCGCCGCAGCGTTTCCTCCAGCATGCGGAAGGAGGCGCGCGGGTTGTCATGCTGGTAGGCCGGGTACTCCTGCGGCAGCCGTCCTTCGTCCGTGAAGGTCACCAGTTCGCCGCAGGTCTGGCTGAAGAGCACATAGATCTGCTCCGGGTGGACATGGCGTAAACGCGACAAATGCAGAAAGTAAGGATGCAGTCGATTGAGTACTTGCAGCAGGTTGAAGTCGGTGACGTCGGCCACGCCCGACTGCCCCGGCGAGCCGATGCGATCGGCAATATTCTTTGCGCGCTCGCGCATCAATCCGGCGATTTCGCCAAGGAAGCGCTTGAGCGGGGGAATGGCGTTCAGTGACAAGCCGGTCGGATAGAAGGTTTCGTCCAGGACCAGGCTGCCATCCGGGCGACGATCCAGGATGCGGCATACCGCGATCTCGGTGAATGCGCTGCGGTCGTCGCGATCAAGGGCCAGCCTCATGTTGAGTGCGGCGATATCCATCGATACGGTATCGCCTTCCTGGCTATGCGTATCCCTCACCTCTTCCGTGCGCGAGGCATAACGCGTACTGGCGTACGTGTCAGGCCATTGCACTTCGAGCATGCCGTCGTTCTTGAGCGGCAAGGTGAGATAGACAACCTGGTTGGCGGCCGAAGCATCGGTGATGGTGAGGGGCGTCGGCGAGGCCTGGTCGCCCGGAATATCGAATACGCTGCCATCCGGCATGATGCCGCGCGCGCGTACGATGGCGACTTTGCCGAAGCTCAGGTACTCCTGGTTGATCTCCAATTCGCTGAAGCCGTAGAGATGCTCGCTGACCGCGGTGACACGCTGGTTGATGTGGTGTTCCAGCGCGCGATGCTGCTGCTGAAAGTGTTGGGGCTTGATGAAAAGCCCTTCGTTCCAGATGACCGGATTCTTGGAGGTCATGATTTCTTCCTTGGCGGCTGCGGATGGCTTTCATCAACCATGCCGACCTCGATGTTGTTGAAGATCACCAGCAGCGAGTACTGGAAACCACCCGCCTCGATGCGCAGCGCACGCTTCCAGGTGGCGTTGCTTTGGTCGTGAAAGTTGGCCAGCACGGCGACATAGCGGGTGTTCTTGTCGATCTTCTTGGATTCGACGTACTTGAACTGACCCGGTTGGAGCACGTAATCGTCGTCATCGACATAGGTACTGCCGAGTGCCTTCTTCAGGTCCTTGCGCAGCAAGTCTTGATCGGCATTGAGAAATACCGAGTCGTCCTTCAGCTGGAGTATCTTGAACGAGATAGGCGTAGCGACGTTCTTGCCAACGGGCGCATCTTGCGTGGAGGTGAGGCCGGAAGGGCCATCCGCATACTGACCCAGCGCGGGGGTCTTGCTGGTCGGCACGGTAAAGGTGGCCGTGCGTCGCTCTATGCCACCGCGCAGGGGCACCGGTAGATCGCTTGGCTTGGACCGGGGCGCCGTGGCGGGGACGCCTTTGGCGTCGGGAGTTGCCGCTACCGGAGATTCCACCGGGGCCACCGTGGCATCGCTATCCGGCGTTGCGGCGGGTGCCGTGAGCGAGGAAGCCGCCCACGCGCCACCGGCCGCTCCAGCCACGCCGATCGCCACCTTGCCGGCGGTGCCCGCGTTTGGCGCTATCGCGGGCGCCAGGGCCGTGGCGGCCACGGCCCCACCGGTAACCGCGCCGATGGTCGAGGGTGCGCCGATGCGTGGCGAAGAATTCGCGGCAGGGGCAGGCTGTGCAGGCGCGGTGGGCCCGGCGGCTTTGGGCGCATTCGCAGCGTGTGTGATCTGCAGCGATGGCTTTGTGGCTTCCGCGCCCCCTTCCGGTTCTTGCAGATAGTCGAGCAGCGCGTGCATTTTCTCCGCCAGTTCGGCCTTGCTGCCGCCGGTGAGGTTGACCAGGTACGGCCCCTCCTGGGCTTGCGGGTCCACCGTCACCGCCGCCAACTCGGCCGTTTGCATAGGCGTTGCCGAGGTGTCCGGGGTCAGCGCATCGGGGTTGGGGTTGACGTCCGCTGCCGCATAAAGGCTCAACGCGATGCGCGACGGCGCATCGGTGTCTTTGCGCCCGATGCCGAGCGTGCCGCAGCCGGCGATGCTCATGGCAGCGAACAGCAGCAGGATGGAGCGGCTGCTTGTCATTGCGCCTCCGTGCGGATGGCACGGTCATAGACCTGCTCGAACACCTCCCAGAACAGCTTCTCGAAGCCTTGCTGGCGCGACGACGCCAGTTCGCTGTGATAGTGGCTGTACATCTGCCAGGCCCACGCGCCGGCATCGGGCTGCCCGCTCTGGTCAGCGCTATAGCGGCGAAAACGCTGCAGCAGCACTTCGGGCGAGAACGCGTGCAGCAGTGCTTGCAGGCCCGAGCCAATGGCTTGCACCATCGCCGCCTGGTGTCGGCGGGTGAGCGTGAGGCTTTCTTCGATGGCTGCCTTGGGCGACAGATGCACCACGCTGCGCTCGCTGGAGAACAGCGCGCGCATCGTGTCGTCGTAGCTCAACCCCAATCGCAGCGGGTTGTCTTCGATAGGCTGCAAGGTGCGGCCAGCCAGCGACAGACGATCGTCCGTCTTGGGATCGTTGGCATACAGCGCGGTCAGCCCGGCGATCGCTGCATGCAAGGCTTGCCCGGTTTCCATCAGCAGTCGATAAGCCGCCTGTTCATCGAGCGTCTCCAGCGAGGTGCCCAAACCCTCCATGAGTGGAGCGATCAGTTGGCGCGGATCGCCACCGGTCGATTGCTGGGTGGTCAACCACCGCTGCGCCTTTACGGACTCTGCCGATGGGTGGTTCATGTTTGTCTCTCCAGAGTAGGTTTTGGGGGCGCCGTAGATGGCCTCGAAGCGGGTGTCCGCAAGGTCTTCCTGTGGCTTGGTGGGGGCCAGCCCGTAATGGGTGGTGTCCAGCGAATCATTGGCGGAGCGCTGTGTGCCGCGTTCCGCCGCATCCAGTGCCAGCAAGGGGTCAAGATCCTCGCGGCGGCCTGGCGCACGAGCCAATCCATCGAAGGCCAGCAGCGGGTCCAGCGACAACGCTTCCGGGCCCGTTGTGGGCACTGCCTCGTCTTCGGCCTGTAGCAGGTGCGAATCTTGCTCGTTGAGCAGCTCGCCCACGCTGGACTCCGTCAGGCCATCCAGAAACTCGTGGGAGTCATGCAGATGCACGGTCAGCCGATAGGAGCCGATGTGAATAATGTCGCCCTCGCCAAGGCGGGCGATGATGCCCCTGCCCACGGCGGCATCGGATTGGTTGATGCGTATCTGGCCGGACCGATCGATGACGCAGAACCGATCGTCCACGTGGCCGATCTCGCAATGGATGGGTTCGATGAGATCGTTGCGATCGGTCAATAGCCAGTTGGCGCCCTGGCACCCGATGGTGCCGCCGGCACGATCGAACCGATGGCGCGGCGTGCATCCGTATTGCAAGGCTTCGGGGTTAGCGACCACGAGCGTCATGTGGCGAGGCGTAGCGGGAGCTTTCATTGGCGTACCTTGATGCGCACGTTGGCTTGCGTACGCAAGCCCGTTTGATCGACAAAACTGGTCCAGCCGAGATGGCTGGCACTGTCGCGACCGAGATTGAAAGGCGGTACTTCCTCCTGGCGCAGACCCAGCTCCAGGTCATAGGCGGACGGATCGCGCATGAGAAAGTCGATCAGCTTGCACAAGCGGCCAAAGTTCTCGCCGCTGGGAAGAAATTCGCGGAACCGCGCCTGATCGAGGTTGGGTATGACGATGGTGAATTTGCTGTGCCGCGTCTGCACGCGGCTGCCGAGCACGAAGCTATCGCCCAGGACACCGTTGCGCTTTCCCAGCGAGAGCAGCTGTGCCTCCGGCACATGCATGTAGCGCGGTTCAAACTCGCGGATACTCACCGTTTCAAGATCGAAGCAATGCGCAATGATGCCGGCGACCACCGAAGGCGATCGGCTGCGGCTGGCAATCATGCCGGCATAGCTGAGCAGTCGTCCCCAGGGCAGCGGGGTCGCGCCGCGAAGGTCGGAATCGTTGAGTCCAACCAGGGCGAAGATGTACCGCGAAAACTTATCCCGCGCCTCCAGCTGGAAGCGAACGTAATAACGATACTTGCGCCATGCCTGATGCAGCAGCGTCAGTAGTCGATGGTTGAAGAAATCAAGAAATGCCGGGCGAATGCCAACGCCATGACCATACTCATAGGCCAGGCGATCCAGGTAATAGCTCGGCAATGGCGAATCGGGGCCGTGCAAGCCGAAGAACGTGGCCTGCACCCGATAGTCACTGCGCGATCCCGCTGGCATGCGCTCGGCAAAGGAGATGTCCGAGGCGGGGAAGCCAAGGCCGGCGTAGCTGGTCAATCGCACGCGCTGGTACCCGGGCTCAGCGGCGTCGGACGACTCCATGTCGTCGCCGTGAAGGCCATGCAGTTGCTCCACCAGACCGAAGAAATCCCGATTCTTCGCGTCTGCCAGCAACACATCGGCTAGATCTGTGGTTGTTTGCCGATCTGCCATGGCCATTGATAGTGCTCGTTGTTGCTGACGTTGATGACGTCCAGTTGATGGAACGAGTTGATGCTGGCGTAGAGCGCAAAGAAGTGGCTGAGAACGGTGCCGAAAAGGTAGAGGTCTCCTTCGCAGAGAAACGCCGATTGATCCAGCTTCAACTGGGTTTTCAGGCCGCGAATGGGTAGCCCTTTCATCAGCACGTCAGCGGGTGCGGTGACCGCATCCTGGATGCCGCCCAACTGCTTGCGGGTTGAGCGCGCGCGCTGGATGTCGTGCAGGGCCGCGAAATCGTAGGCACGCACCACCGCCTTGAGCGGCTCGGCGGAGAGCAGGGACAAGTAGTTCAGCGACAGGTTGGAGATCAGCGTCCACAGCAGTTCGCCGTCCAGTACCGGTCGATAGGACGGCGTGGGGCGCGTGATGTTGCGGAACGTGGCATACATCGGCGTCGCCTGGGTTGGCAGGCAGATATCGCCAACGCCCAGGGTGAGCGGCAGGTCGCGGTTGGTACAGGTCAGCGCCAGCGAGACGGTTTCGCCATGGCCGATATAAGCCGCTTCGTCCGATCGCACAAACGCCACGCGGTGTACGACGCCATCGTCATCCAGGGCGTTTTGTATACGCGTGCGGTAGTAGAGCGCTGTACGGCCCTGCGCATGTTCGATCTCGTGCTGAAGTGATTCGAACGGGTGGAAAGTGCGCAGGCGGTTGCCGCGCTGACCGTTCGCCTGGCGTTCAAAGCCGGCCACTTCATCGATGCTGAAGATCTCGTAGGCGTCGGGCCGATGCCCCGATGGGAGCAGGTGCTGGTCGATCGCGCGACCATCCAGGTGGATGGGCTCCGCATCGCGGGGGAACAGGTTCACCGCGGGTGCGCAGTAGAGCGATATGTCGTCGAACCGGAGCCGAATATCCGCCGGCATGGGTCGGGAGAAGTGCAGCTCGAATCGAACGCGCTTGGCGGCCTTGTCAGGCCAGACCGAGCGTAGCCGTGGCAGGGAGAAGAAATGAAAGCGCTGCGGGAATACAAAGTATTCCTGCAGGATGCGGTAGCCGTCGAAGACGTTCCTTGGATACGGCAACAAGGCTTCCGCAGGGCTGAAACCCGGGAAAAGCACCTGTGCGGTGGAGAGCTTGCGGGTCTCTCCATCGATATCGATGTGGATTTCGCTGAGATACTTGGCGAGCCAGAGATACAGCGTTTTCGCCGTGGAATCGCCGCCGCTCAGGTGGAAATCGATCTGATCGCAATCGAAGCTGTTCAGTGCGTTGTCGGAAATCGTGGAAAGATCGATGCGCACGATGGATTTTTCGCGCGTGTGGGCATCGGTGACGTCTTCCAGGCGAAACGGATACAGCGCCACATCGGTGCAGGTGCGAAACTCGCAGGGTACGCCGTCCACCGGGCGAGACAGCATCCGCGTTCCCTTGGGAATCACCTGTCGCTGCGTAATGGACCGCTCTACCGGGTCAAAGCGCATGATGGCGGCGCTTGGCAGTGGACGCAGATAGTTGGGCCACAGCAACTGCAGCAGGGAGTGCGTGAGCTCGGGAAAGTCGTCCTCGATCTTGATGCGCAGCTTGGCCGTGAGGAACGCAAAGCCCTCAAGCAGGCGCTCGACGTCGGGGTCGGCGGCTTCATCGCCGAGGAATCGCGCCAGTTGGGGATTGTCCTTGGCGAACTCTCGGCCGAGCCGGCGAAGATAATCCATTTCTTCGCGGAACTTTTGTCGCAGCGACATGGGCTCGTGCTGTCCTTAGGTTAAGCAATGTGCACGGTCTGATCCTGGTGACGAATATGCAGGTCGATCTCCAGCTGTTCCTCCGCGTGGAGCAAAGGGATCAGGCAATCCAGGCGGAAGTGAAGGTCGAGCGGCTGATCGGGATCAGGGCATGAGCGGACATTCAGCACCTGCACACGCGGCTCATAAGCCGCGACCATGCGCTCGATGTCTTGCCGCACGCGCTGCACCAGGTCCACGCTGCCCAGGGCCGCGTCGTTGAAATCACTCAGACCCAAACCCGGGTTGCTCTGGGAGCAACCCGGGCGGGTATTGAGCAGCCATTGCAGGTGGTGCTTGATCGCACGGATGCGCTCAATCGCCACCTGTTGCCGAGATCGAGAGCGCTCGGACGAAGTACCCGGCTCGAGTCGTTCGAACAGGCTTCCTTGTCCCAGTGACCTCGGCATGGCGGTATCCCCTTATTCCCGGTCGAGTCGGCCCACCAGCGAGAGTTCGAAGTTCGCGCCCATGTACTTGAAGTGCGGACGAACCGACATGGCCACCTGGTACCAGCCCGGATTGCCGGCAACGTCCTGAACCTCGATCGTCGCGGCACGCAGCGGGCGGCGGCTGCGCACGTCGGAGGAGGGGTTTTCCTGGTCGGCGATGTACTGCTTGAGCCAGCCATTGAGCTCGCGCTCAAGGTCCTGGCGCTCCTTCCAGCTGCCGATCTGCTCGCGCTGCAACACTTTGATGTAGTGCGCCAGGCGATTGATGATGAACATGTACGGCAGCTGGGTGCCGAGCTTGTAGTTCGTCTGCGCCTGCTGGCCGTCCGCGGTCTTGGGGAACAGCTTGGGCTTCTGCACCGAGTTGGCGGAGAAGAAGGCCGCGTTGTCGCTGTCCTTGCGCATGGTCAGCGGGATAAAGCCTTCCTCGGCCAGCTCGAACTCCTTGCGATCGGAGACCAGCACCTCGGTCGGGATCTTCGCCTGCAGCTGGCCCAGCGATTCGTACAGATGCACCGGCAAGTCATCCACCGCACCGCCCGACTGCGGGCCGATGATGTTCGGGCACCAGCGGTACTTGGCAAAGCTGTCCGTGATGCGGGCAGCCATGAGGAATGCCGTATTGCCCCACAGGTAGTTGTCGTGGTTGCCGTCGATCACTTCGCGATAGACGAAGCTGCGCGTCGGGTTCTCCTGCGGATCGTACGGCGAGCGCAGCAGGAATCGCGGCATGGTCAGGCCGAGATAGCGTGAGTCCTCGGATTCACGCAGGCTGCGCCACTTGGCGAACCGCGGGCCTTCGAAGATGTCCTTCACCTCTTTGAGGTTGGGAAGGTCCTGGAAACCGCCCAGGTTCAGGAACTCCGGGCCGGCCGCCGAAATGAACGGCGCATGGGACATCGCACCCACGCTGGCGACATAGCTCAACAGCTTGATGTCCGGTGCCGACGGGCCAAAGGTGTAGTTGCCCACGATGGCCGCCGTCGGCTGGCCGCCGAACTGGCCGTAACCGGCGGTATAGACGTGCTTGTAAAGGCCGCTGCGCGTGATGTCGCCCGCGCCTTCGAAGTCCTCCAGCAGCTCGTCCTTGGTGACGTGCAGCACTTCGATCTTGGTGTTCTCGCGGAAATCGGTGCGATCGACCAGCAGCTTGAGGCCACGCCATGCCGATTCCAGCTCCTGTAGCGGCGACTGGTGCAGGATGGCGTCCATCTGCTGGCTGAGCTTGCGATCGATCTCGGCGATCATCTGATCGACCAGAAGCTTGTTGACGGTCTGCTCATGCGCGTCCGTCTTAAGCATCTCGGCAATGAAGGCAGCGACGCCGCGCTCGGCGACGGCATACCCTTCGTGGCTGGGCTCAATGCGGGTTTGAGCCATGATCTGGTCCAGCAGACCGGGCGCGGACGAGGCGGCGGAGGTCGAGGCTGCTGCGTTGCTTTTTTGTGCCATGAGTGATGTTCCTTATCGTCGCAATGCCATGCAATGCGAGCTATCGGCGGTCGAGTCGGGTGACGCTTAGGCGTTGGACGACGGGTCGAGCACGAGGCGCAGCTCGCTGGCGAGCTTCTCGCGCGCGCTCTCATCGGCCAGCAGCGTCTGCAACTGCTTGCGAAACGCGGGGACGTTGCCCAGCGGGCCCTTGAGTGCCACCAGTGCTTCACGAAGCTCCAGCAGCTTGCTCAGCCCCGGCACCTGCTTGGCGATCGCATCCGGATCGAAATCCTTCATGGACTTGAACTGAAGGTTGAGGCTAAGCATGTCATCGGCGCTCTCGCCGAGCTTGGAAGGAACTTCCATCGCCAGGCTGAGTTTGGCCTCGGACATCACCTTGTCGAAGGTTTCTTTGTTGACGCTTACCGCCTGGCGATCTTCCAGCGCGGCCTGCTCGCCGTGGCCCTTGAAATCGCCCGTCACCAGCAACTTCAGCGGCAACTCCATCTCGGCCTGCTGCTCGCCTGTGGCGGGAACGTACTTGATGTTGATGCGCTCCTGCGGCGCAACCGATCCTGCTTTCTTCGCCATAACGACTCCCTGTTGATTCTGCGAGAACTCGACAAGCACTGCTGTGGACAAACACCAACTTCGTACGGGGCCTCACGAAGCGGGAACGGCAAGCAGCCTTCATGCGTGGTCGATGAAGTGCCATGTGTCGTTTGCGCTCATGTGGCTTAGCGGTAGAAGGGGATCGCCTGCCAAGAGGAATTGAGGAACATACGCTACCGAATGCGACGCACGTAGGGCAGTCAGCCGAATGCATGGATTGGCGACGGATTTTGCTTACTGACTATCAGCCGGTTCGCTAGGCGATAACAGGATGTCTCCTATAGCGAACGCGCCGATGGCGTGTTTACGTAATGCGGCAAATTGCGCATGGAGGCGCGTCCACTCGAAAGTGGTGCGCCCATGCAGCGTGATCCAGTGGCCGCCTATCGGCCTTCGAATGTGCTGGATGTCATCGGACGAGTCTTCACTGCATGATCAGAATCGATCTTTCGGCGCTCATTGAACGCCTCAATCCTTCGTGTCGCCACGGCCTGGAAGAGGCCGCCAGCCTCTGCATCAGTCAGCGGGGGGCGGAGGTCACCGTACCGCACCTGCTGTTCAAGCTGTTGGACAATCCACTGGGCGATGTACGCCTAGTGCTTCGGCAGGCCGGGCTGGATGTCGATGCCGTTCGACAGTCATTTGCCACGGCGTTCCCCGAACAAGGTGGCGGCACTGATCAGTACCCGGCGTTCTCCCCCTTGCTGGTGGAGTTGCTGCAAGAAGCGTGGTTGCTTGGTTCGCTGGAACTGGGCCAACAGACCATTCGCGGCGGCAGCCTGCTGCTGGCAGGCCTGCTCAATCCGGGGCGCTACCTGCCGCTGGCCTCGGTGCGCCTGTTCGACGGCATCAATCGCGAATCGCTTCGCAAACAATTTTCCGCCTTGTTGGCCAGCTCGGGTGAAACTCCCGACGCGTCCGCCGCACCGTCGGACCTCAAAGTTACCGACGCTGACACGGCGCTAGGCAAATACGGTCACGACTTCACGGCGCAGGCGCGCGATGGGCGTATCGATCCGGTGCTTTGTCGTGACGAAGAAATCGACCTGATGATCGATATTCTCTCGCGGCGTCGTAAGAACAATCCGATCGTCGTCGGCGATGCCGGTGTCGGCAAGAGCGCCGTGGTAGAAGGTCTCGCCTTGCGCATCGTGCAAGGTCGCGTGCCCGAGTCCCTGCGAGAGGTGGCGCTTTGGGGGCTAGATCTCGGCGCGCTCCAGGCGGGCGCGGCGGTCAAGGGTGAATTCGAGAAGCGCCTCAAGGCGGTGATCGATGAAGTCAAAGCATCGCCACGCCCCATCATCCTGTTTATCGATGAAGCGCATACCTTGATAGGCGCCGGCAACGCCGCTGGCGGTAGCGATGCCGCCAACCTGCTCAAGCCCGCGCTGGCGCGCGGCGAGTTGCGCACCATCGCCGCCACCACGTGGTCCGAATACAAGAAGTACTTCGAGAAAGACCCTGCGTTGTCGCGTCGCTTCCAGTTGGTGAAACTAGACGAGCCCAGCCAGGAACAGGCCGTGCACATCCTGCGCGGCCTGCGCTCCGTGTATGAGCAGGCCCACAGCGTCTATATCGGCGACGACGCCTTGCAAGCCGCCGTGGCGCTCTCGGCGCGCTATCTCGCCGGGCGGCAGTTGCCGGACAAGGCCATCGACGTGCTCGATACCGCCTGCGCCCGTGTGGGCACCGCCCTGGCCGAGCCGCCGCGTCGCCTATCGACGCTGGAGCATGAGCAGCTGCAAGTAGAGGCGGAAATAGCCCAGCTTCGTCGCGATGCCCGTTCGGGGCGCGCGGTGGATGATCGCCGCATCGGCGAGCTGCAAACGCTTCAGCTCGCCATCGGCGAAAAGATCACGCAGCTTCAACACGACTGGGAGCGCCAGAAACAACTGGTCGACACCATTCTCACCC
>NZ_JAELTT010000096.1 GCF_016428975.1 Dyella sp. ASV21 | reverse complement strand
CCCATGGAGTGAGCGCCGCCGCCAGCTTCTGGACCGCCATGCGCACCATTATCGTCGCCGACGCTCTGATGGGCATGGACAACGTGCTGGCCATCGCCGGCGCGGCCAAGGGGCACATGGGCTTGGTGATCCTTGGCCTGCTCATCAGCGTGCCGCTGGTGGTGTGGGGCTCCTCGTTGATCCTGCGCCTGATCGAGCGCTTTCCGGTCATTGTGTATATCGGTGCGGCCGCCATTGCCTGGACCGCCGCCCGCATGATCGCGCACGATCACTGGCTGTCGCCCTGGTTCGAAGCCAACGGCTGGGCCGCCTACGTACTCGACGCGATACTGGTGGTCGGCATCTGCCTGGGCGGTTGGCTGATGAATCAGCGCCGTCGGCGCCTACGCGTCGACGCTTGAGCAGGTTGCATGACAAAGGCGACACTGCGCCCCCTTTCTAGACCTGGAATACACCACATGAAGCTGTACTACCTGCCGGGTGCCTGCTCGCTCGCCGACCATATCGTGCTCGAGTGGATCGGCGCGCCCTACGAAGCGCACCGCGTGCCCCGCGAGGGCCTGCGCTCGCCCGAATACCTGCGTATCAATCCGGCAGGCGTGGTCCCCGCGCTGGCAGAAGACGACGGCTGGGTGCTGACCGAGAACGTCGCGATCCTGAATTATCTTGCCGACAAGTACCCGCAGGCAGGCCTGGGCGGCGATGGCAGCGCACGCGGCCGCGCCGAGGTAAACCGCTGGCTGGCCTACATCAACGCCGACCTGCACCCGACCTTCCGCCCAGTGTTCCGCCCGGAGCGCTTCATTGAGGACGAATCCGCCCACGAACAGGTGCGCCAGACCGCCCTCACCCGCCTGCGCAGCTGCTTCGAATACCTCGATGCGCAGCTTGAGGGCCGTGACTGGCTCACCGGCACCCGTTCGGTCGCAGACCCGTACCTGTTCGTCGTGCTCAACTGGGCCAAGGGCAAGGGCGTGGATCTGGGCGGCCTGGTCCATCTCGAGCGCTTCCACGAGCGCCTTGCGCAGGACGCAGGCGTCAAGGCCGCCATGCAGCAGGAAGGCCTGTAAGCCTCATGGCGCGGCCGCCAGGCCGCGCAGCGCGCGAGTGCTCAATACATCATGGGCACACGCACCGTCACCGTCGCATCGGGCGTATCGCGCGTCACGCCCACGCCCAGCGTGAAGTTGAGCGTTCGCTTGTCGCTCATGCGCCACGAACCGCCGAGCAGGAGCGTACCCAGTACGCTCTTGGTCGAACCGGGCACCGTCTGCCCATTCTGTTTGGTAATGCCGACAAAGCTCTGGTCGTAGCCGATACTGATGGACGCACGCTCATTCAGCGACAGGCCCATGCCCACGCTGATATCGGCCACATCGCCCACCTTCACCTTGCCTAGCTGCTCCGTGCCACCGAGCAGAATCTTCCGGCTCACATTGTCGCGTGCCACGTTGTACAGGTAACTGACGTTGCCAAAGAACACCACCGGATCGGTGGGATAGAGCCAAGTCAGGCCGGGCTGGATCGACCAGAAGCCCGAGCCAGTGGGTTGCTCCAGCGGCAAGCCGGTGCCGGTAGCCGACAGATCCACTTCGTTGATTACGTTTTCAACGCAGCGTTGCACGCAATCGGTGGTGACCTGGAACGGATCGGTACCCGTGCGCGACTTCACGCGGAGCCAACCCACATAGAACGCCTTATCCGGGCCGCCCACATTCAACTGATAGCGTGCTGTGGCCTCGATATCGCCCAGGCCATGTCCACTGGAACCAAAAGCGTTATCGGTAGCCGTGCCTGTGAAGATTTCGCGACTGGTGGTATCGGTGTGCGCATAGACGTAAGGCACGCGCAGCTCCACCTCCAGCCGATTGGTAATGCCGTAACGCCCGGTCAACCAACCGATCTGTGTGGTGGTTTTCACCTGGCGCGCATCGATCAGGCCGATCAAGATCGCCGGAATCACGGTGTAGCCCACCAACGCCACGCGATCGACCGATGAATAACCGAACTGATACGCCGGCTCGATGATCAGGTGACCTTGGGGGGTCAGCACTCCCGGCTGCTGAAAGATAGGCGCCACCTCAGGCGGCCGCGAGTCTTGCTTGGGGGCCTCACCCACCGGCTGCTGCCCGGAGCCCTCTGGCGAGGGCGCATTAGAAGCCACGGCCTGTGACGCCGGCATGGGTAATGCGGAAGCCCCCGCACCACCCGCGGCGATATTGCCGGCCCGCTGCTTGTCCAACTCGTCCAGGCCAACCGCGTGGCGTAGCGCTTGATAGTCCGCCTCCTGCGCGGCGAGCGCGCGCTTCATCGCGTCGAGCTGTTCCACTTGGGCCGTGATCTGGCTGCGCATCGCATCGATGCGCTCACCCTGCTCGGTCACTTTTTTGCGCAGATCCTCTGGCGGAGCCGCAACCGGAGTTGTCGATCCAGTGGTGGCGGATGGCGGCGGCGCGGGTGGCGACGACACCGTACCCGCCTGCATGCCTCCCGACGCTGCGCCAGCCTGCTGCGCGGCTACCGGCAAGCCAAGCAGAACCAGCCCGGCACACCCGGCCGAGCATACGTAACGCCACGCTGCGTGTCGCATCATCCTTCCCCATGGATCACAGGTTGTTATCACGCACCAACAAACGCGCCGCGAACTCCGCCGCAGCGCATGCGCGGCAGAGAACTACCGCTCCCGGTGCGCACCCAATGTCATCAATGTCCTAACGACTGCAGCTGCGCCGCTTGCAGCGCATCCTGGAAGTTCATCTGCCTAAAAGCGTTGAGCGTGTTGACCGATGTATTGAGTGTGGTGGTGCTTTGAATGTTTTGGTTGTTGAGCGTGTTCTGGATCACCGTGGCCGCAGCGACCTTGCTACCCAACGACGATGGATCGAATGTGTTGTTCGGGCCGATCTGCGTCACCGAAACAGTGTTGAGTGCCGATGCCAATGCCGAAGCCTGGACCGCCGTCATATGCGCGATGTCCGGTACGTTCACGCTGATCGACGTCACCAGGTTCCCGTTGACGTAAACGGCGCGATCGATGCCGAATGAGGCAATAAGGCCGTTACCCAGATCGAAGCCGCCGCGGGTTTCATCCAACGCCTGCTCGCTAACCGGTGCCCAGCTCGCCACCGAGTCGCTCGGCAAGGGCGATACCGCGGCGGACGCTGCTACCGGCGGATTGCCGGCAGCCAAGGGAGGATTGTCCTGCGCCTTCGCGCACGTGATCCAGGGTGCGCTTGTCAGCGCGACAGTACCCAGGCAAATCAAACGCATGATCGGTCTCATCGCCCCGCCCTCAAATATCGTCCGGCCCCTTCTTGGGCATGACCGTGTTGAACAGGCCGTTACGATCAATACCCATATTCAGCGGCGCCGCAGGCGCCACTTTCCAGTCATTGGGGCTGTTGAACACCGCGAGATTGCGGCGGTTGTGGATAACGAACACCAAGCCGTTCTTCCACAGCGCCATGAATTTTGTACGCGAAAGCACGCGCGTGCCGCGCGCAGGATCACCCACCAGCACGCGATCGTCCCGCAACCCTTTGACGACCACGAAGTGGTGATACCCCTTGTCGTCGATCAACACGATCGCAGGCAGGTTCTCGTCCACCAGCTTGTCGATGGGAACCTTGAATCCATCCGCATCGAATCCGTTCTGCGCAAGGAAACGCTTGATATCCAGCAAGGAGAAGCCTTCCTTGTTGATCTTTACCTGGTCGCCGTGGCTATACATCTGTTCAAAGGCCACCTGCTCATTCACCGGGTAGCCGTACTGATAGGTCAGCAAGGTCGCCACCGCGGCGGAGCCGCAGCTGAAATCGTATTTCTGGTGAATCGTGCTCTTGTAGCGAGCCTCCTTGAGGCTCGTCAGATGCACGGTATAGGTCTCGCCCTGTCCACCGATGACACCCACGGGAGTGCTGGCATGACTTGCCAGCGGCAACGCCGCCATCACCATCAGCAGCGCTGCAAGACCTTTCATGGCTTCATCTGCACGTTAAGAACCGTGGCACTCTGGATCAGCACATTGCTTCCGGAGTTTTGGATAACGGTTGGAATACCGGCCTCGCCGGCAAATGCACCACCCGTAATAATGTTGCCTCCAGCGACAACGTGATCTGCACTGTCGTTGGTGACGGTGCCATTGAGCGTCGTGTTCTGTACCACCATGGTGCCGCCGCTCATCGCAGCCAGCGTGGCATTGTCCACGCCCTTGCCCATGTCCGTTGCCGGACTTTCCGACTCGCTACGCGCAACTGCGCGATACGCCGCTACCGGCGATGATGCCGCATGGAGGTACGCCGGCGGGCTTTGTGCGTCCTGCGCGCACAACAGCAATGGCGTTGCTGACATACATAACGCGGTAAAACCAAGCATCCACTTAGAGGTTCGCACGGCACCGTCTCCAAGAGCGCAACACCCAGCCGTGACCGAAGCAAGCTATGCCTCGGTCATCCCTTCGAGCATTGATAGGGCCGACCGAACACGATGGAGCGCATGCGCCCCATCGTGACGGTCGCCATGGATCTCAGTGCGCGAAGTTCAGGTTCGCCTGAACGTTGACGCTCTGCTGTACCAGCGATGCCGCACCGCTGTTCTGAGCAAGAATCGACACACCTGCCGCAGCCGCGGCCGAACCGTTCATCTGGTTCGACATGTCGAACGCGCCCGTCGTGGTGGAAATCGAACCGCCAGCACCGCCAGCGCCGCCTGCACCACCTGCGCCTGCACCACCGGTATTGCCTGCGCCTGCGCCGCCCGCACCACCCGTGCCCGCGGTGCTATCCGCAGCGCCAGAGGTACCGCCCGTCGAGCTGGACGTGCCGCTATAGCTATCGGGCGAAGCTGCGCCAGCCGTTCCGCCGGCACCTGCGCCACCGGCACCGCCGGCGCCGCTGGAGCCACTGCCGCCACCGGCCATACCACCGCCGCCGCCTGCATGCGCGGTGCTGTTTACGTTGCCGGATTTGCCGCCCGCACCACCATCGCCGCCACCCGCCAACGAGGCACCCAGCGCGCCCGAATCACCCGACGAACTGCCCGATCCGCCTGCATGGCCGCTACTGGCATGTGAGCTACCGCCGTTACCGCCATCGCCGCCATTGCCGCCGAAGGCCTTGCCACCATACCCGTCGCCGCCGCTACCGCCGCGGCCGCCGCTCGCATTACCGTTGTTGGTTGCCGAGTTGCCAATACCCCATACAGCGACGTTCGAGACCGTGCCGGTAAGGGTGCTGTTGGCTACTGCGGTGCTGGTGTTGAAGGAATCTGCCGTGCCACCGCTGCTAGCAGCGGAGCCGTCCTGACCTGTCGCATACGTACTCGTAGTGGTGGTGTAGCTGTTGTTCGAGTCGGCACTACCGCTGTTGTGATTGTTGGCCGCGAATGCGGGGAGTGCCAATCCCATACCCAGAGTGATCGCGGTGACAAGTAGAGTCTTACGCATAATCATTTACTCCCAAACGACGCGGTGACCCCCTGTGTTTCAGTGTTGCGGGCCCAGCGTGTGTTGCTCGCAACATGCGTGCCACCAGACGCCTGGACTCACGGGTGCCTGCGACCCCTGGGAAATCAGCCATTTGAACGGAACCGTGGGCCGTGAGTCTGGCTTCGACAAGGCCCGCAAACCGGCGTATTGATTCATGCCTGTTACACGAGCGCGCGTCATCCGGCGGAATCCGCGCGCGATAAACGAATGGACATGAGCCACTCAATCAGCGTGTTGCATCATGTTCTTCGCGACACTTCTGGACCTGCATCAGGGTGTATCAATGGGCTTACACCTCTGCATACAAATTGCTATCAAAGTCGTACAGGCTCCTGAACCGCAACGAAAGACGCGAAACATACGCGTGAGCCACATCACATCCCCAAGCATCCGTCGCCCAAAAAAAAGAGGGAGCCACCAGGCCCCCTCTTTGATAAGGCAGTGATGCCTTGTCTTAGCGCTTTTCGATCGGCACGTAGGCCTGGTCTTCCGGACCGGTGTAATTGGCGCTGGGTCGAATGATCTTGCCGTCCTCGCGTTGTTCGATCACGTGAGCGCTCCAGCCGGAGGTGCGCGCAATCACGAACAGCGGAGTAAACATAGCCGTCGGCACGCCCATCATGTGATACGCACTGGCCGAGAACCAATCGAGGTTGGGGAACATCTTCTTCTGCTCCCACATCAGCTTCTCGATCTTCTCCGAGACGTCGAACAAGGTGGGGTTGCCGCCCTCGGTGCAGAGCTTGCGCGAGATCTCCTTGATGATCTCGTTGCGCGGATCGGACACCGTATACACCGGGTGACCGAAGCCGATGATGATCTCCTTGCGCTCCACGCGGGCGCGGATATCCGCCTCTGCCTGCGCCGCATTGCGATAGCGCGCGATGATCTCCATCGCTACTTCATTGGCGCCACCATGCTTGGGACCGCGCAGCGCACCGATGGCACCGGTAATGGCCGAATACATGTCCGAGCCGGTGCCGGCGATGACGCGGGCGGTGAAGGTAGAGGCGTTGAACTCGTGCTCGGCGTACAGGATCAGCGACTTGTCCAACGCATGCGCATGCAGCTCGCTCGGCTTCTTGTTATGCAACAGATGCAGGAAGTGGCCGGCGATCGATTCGTCGTCGGTCTCCGTTTCGATGCGCTTGCCGTTGTGACTGAAGTGGTACCAGTACAGCAGCATCGAACCGAAGCTCGCCATCAGGCGGTCGGCGATATCGCGCGCACCGGTAACGTTGTGGTCGTCCTTCTCCGGCAGCACGGTGCCCAGCACCGAGCAACCCGTGCGCATCACGTCCATTGGGTGGGTGGCGGCCGGCAGCAGTTCCAGCGCGCTCTTCACCGGCGCCGGCAGGCCGCGCAGGCGCTTGAGCTTGGCGCGGTAGGCATTCAGTTCCGCCCAGTTCGGCAACACGCCGTGCACCAGCAGGTAGGCCACTTCCTCAAAGCAGCCCTTGGCGGCCAGGTCGTGGATGTCATAACCGCGGTAGTGCAGATCGTTGCCGCTGCGACCGACCGTGCACAGCGCGGTATTGCCGGCAGCCACACCGGACAGGGCAACGGATTTCTTGGGCTTGGGAAGGGTTTGCTCGCTCATCGGATACGTCTCCTCAATGCATGCGACTCGACCGGCCGCGGCAACGCCGCAGCCTGGCCAATAGGGGTGGCCCGCTCAGGCCGGCTTCTGGTTGGCGAACAACGCGTCGAGCTTGTCCTCGTAGGCGTGATAGCCGAGGAAGTCGTACAGATCCGCACGGGTCTGCAGCGTGTCGATGATGTTCTTCTGGGTGCCTTCGCGGCGCACGGTCTCGTAGAAATGGAGCGCGGCCTTGTTCATGGCGCGGTAGGCGCCACAGCAATACAGCGCGATATCGACGTTCGCACCGCGCAACTCATCGGTGGTAAAGAACGGGGTGGAACCGAACTCGGTAAGGTTGGCCAGGATCGGCACCTTCACCGCCGCACGGAAGCGGCGGTAATCCTCCAGCGACTTCATCGCCTCGGGGAAGATCATGTCGGCACCCGCCTCGACATAGGCGCAGGCGCGATCGATCGCCGCATCGATGCCTTCCACGGCAGCAGCATCGGTGCGCGCCATGATCACGAAGTTGGCGTCGGTACGCGCATCCACCGCGGCCTTGACGCGATCGACCATCTCTTCCTTGGGCACCACTTCCTTGCCGGGGCGATGACCACAGCGCTTCTGGCCGACCTGATCCTCGATGTGCACGGCCGCCACGCCCACATTGATGAACGAACGAATGGTGCGACCAATGTTGAAGGCGCCGCCCCAGCCCGTATCGATATCCACCAGCAAAGGCATCTGCGTGGCATCGACAATGCGGCGGGCATCGGTGAGTACGTCTTCCATGGTGGAGATGCCCAGGTCAGGCATGCCCAGCGAATTGGCGGCGACACCGCCACCGGACAGATACAGCGCCTTATAGCCCACGCGCTTGGCCATCAGGCCGGCGTAAGCGGTGATGGCGCCCATCACCTGAAGCGGACTTTCAGCGGCAACAGCGGCGCGGAAACGCGCGCCAGCAGATTCGGGTAGGGACATGGGGATTCTCCGAAACCTCGTATTGTAGGCGATGCCATGGCAAGGCCATGTCGCGGCGCAGTAAGAGCGCTATCGCGGTGCCCACTCTGTCACCGTCCGATATATTGATCAATCTTGATCTATAGGATCAATATATCGTCATGCCCACCGACTATCTCTCCGCCCGGGAAGCCGCCGAACGCCTCGGTGTAAGTGCCGCCACGCTGTACGCCTACGTGAGCCGCGGCAAGATCGATTCGCGCCCGGGCGCCGACGGTCGCAGCCGCGAATACCGCACCGATGACATCGAGCGCCTGATCGAGCGACGGCAGGCCGGACGTGGCGCCGCGCAAGGCGCCGCGCATAGCCTCACCTGGGGCCTGCCCGTGCTGGAAACGCGCATTTCGCTGATCCGCCCACACGGCCATTACTACCGGGGCGAATCGGCCATTGCGCTGGCGCGTTCCGGAGCCAGCCTGGAAGACGTCGCCCGCCTGCTATGGGACGGTAACGGTGATCCGTTCGCCAGCGCACCCCTGACCCCGTGGCCGGCGCCGGTCGCGCTGCTGCTGCGCCAACGTCCATTGTCGCCCCTGGAGCGCACAGCCGCCGCATTGCCGCTGCTGGGTCACTACAACCCGTATGCGCATAGCCACGATGCCATGCAGCGACGCGAATTCGCCGCGCAGCTTTTACGTCAGACCGCCGCGCTGCTCGGCGCCACGCGCCCGGAACAGCGCCCTATACACCAGGTGATGGCGGAAAGCTGGCATCGCGCCGATCCCGCGTTTGCCTCGCTGATCCGCAGCACCCTGGTACTTTGCGCCGATCACGAACTCAATGCCTCGGCTTTCGCCACGCGCGTAGCGGCCTCCACCGGCGCCGGCCTGCATGCGGCGGTGGGTGCCGGCCTGGCCGCGCTATCCGGCCCGCAGCATGGCGGTGCCGCCGCGCGCGCCTATGGATTCATCCAGCGCGCACTGCGCGAGCGTCGCCTGACGGAATACGTACGCGACAGCCTGCGCCGTGGCGATGAGCTTCCCGCGTTCGGTCATCCGTTGTATCCCGAGGGCGATCCGCGCGCCGCACTCTTGCTGACCATGCTGGAAGAAGCGCGCCCACGATTGCCGGGATGGACTCGTGTCCGCCAACTGGTGGGTGCCGTGAAAGATGCCACCGGACGCGAACCCAGCCTGGATTTCGCGCTGGCTGCCCTCGCCTCGTTGTACGACCTGGGCGGCGATGCGCCACTGTCACTGTTCGCCGCCGGGCGCATGGCCGGTTGGCTGGCGCACGCGCTGGAACAGCAGGATTACGGCCGCCTGATCCGACCGCGCGCCAACTATGCCGGCGCCCTTCCAGCACGACTGAGCTGAGGCAGCGACGCCATCAACTGTCGGGCGCACGCTCCAGCGCGCGGCGCACTTCTTCCAGCGCATGGGGATCATCCAGCGTGGAAAGATCGCCCGGGTCGGTGTGTTGCACCAGGGCTTGCAGCGACCGCCGCAACAGCTTGCCCGAGCGAGTCTTGGGCAAGGCGTTGACCACGTAGATGCGCGCAGGCTTGGCCACGCCGCCCAACTGGTCCACCACCCGCTGCTGCATCGCCTTGGCAACCTCGCCTGCTCCCTGCGCCACGCCTTGCTTGAGCGTGGCGAAAACCACCGGCACCTGCCCCTTCAGTTCATCGTAAACCCCCACTACCGCGGCCTCGGCGCAGGCGGGATGCGTGGACACGGATTCTTCGATTTCACGCGTTCCCAGGCGATGACCCGCGACATTGATGACGTCGTCGGTTCGCCCCAGGATGGTGGTGTAGCCGTTCTCGTCGCGAATCGCCCAATCCAGCGAGCTGTAGAGCAGCGCGTTGAAATGGCTGAAATAGCTGCTGACGTAACGCTCATCGTTGCGCCAAACGGTGCTAAGGCAGCCCGGTGGCAACGGCGGCACGAACACCAGCACGCCTTTGTGATGCGCCGGCAACTCCTCGCCGGTGTTCTCGTCGATCACCTTCATGCGATAACCCGGGCTAGGGAGGCCGGGCGAACCGAACTTGACCGGCTTCAAGTCCAGGCCCGGCATCAAGGTAATCGCAGGCCAGCCGGTTTCGGTTTGCCAATAGTTGTCGATCACCGGCACACCCAAGCCATCGGTGATCCAGTGCGCGGTGGGCTCATCCAGCGGCTCGCCGGCCAGGAACAGCCACTTGAGCGTGGACAGGTCGTACTTCGTCAACCAACTCGCATCCTGCTTCTTCAGCACGCGAATGCCGGTGGGCGAGGAAAACATGGTGCGCACCCCATAACGCTCGCACAGGCGCCACCAGATACCCGGATCAGGGTGGGTAGGCAGCCCCTCGTAAAGCAGCGAAGTAGCGCCACCGATCAATGGACCGTACACGTTGTAGGAATGCCCCACCGCCCAGCCCACGTCGGAGGTGGAAAACATCACCTGCCCCGGCTGAATGTCGAAAATGGTGGTGATGGATAGCGCCATCGCCACCGCGTAGCCGCCCACATCGCGCTGAATACCCTTGGGCTTGCCCGTGGTGCCGGAGGTGTACAACAGATAGCTCGGCTCGTTGGATTCGAGCCACGTCACCGGCACCTCGGCGCGCTCGTGCGCGGCGCGCAGGCTGGCGTAATCGACATCGCGACCGGCGATGCGCGTCATCTGCGGATCGAGCCCGCGATCCACCAGCAGCACATGCGGCGGTCGATGCGCAGCTTCCTCCAGCGCCGCATCCACCAAGGGCTTGTAGGGAATGACCTTGCCGCCACGCATGCCGGCATCGGCGGCGATCAACAGCGCGGGCCGTGCATCATCCATGCGCAACGCGAGGTTGTGTGAGGCGAAGCCGCCAAATACCACGGAATGGATGGCACCGATGCGCGCGCATGCCAGCATGGCGAATACCGCCTCGGCAATATTGGGCATATAGATCACCACGCGATCGCCCTTCCCCACGCCCAGCGATATCAACACGGCAGCGAAGATATTCACCTCACGATGCAGCTCACGATACGTAAGCTCGCGGGTGACGCCGGTTTCGCTGGAGATGGCCACCAACGCCAGCTGCTCCCCGCGCTCGCTCAGATGGCGATCAATTGCGTTGTAGCAAAGATTGGTGGTTCCACCGACGAACCAGCGGCGGAATGGCGAACGGGAAACGTCGAGGATCTGCCGGGGCTGCGTGTGCCAGTGAATGCGTTCGGCCTGCTCGGCCCAGAAAGCCTCCGGCTCGTCGATCGAACGCTGATAGAACTCCTCGTACCGCATTGCCGCACCTCTGGCTCGCCGCTGATCCAGGCTAGCCTAGACCAGCAGCGACACAGGGGCCTTGCGACCTTGGTCGAGTCCGGCGCCCAAGCGCCGTCAAGCAGTTACAGGCAGGAAACAGCGGCGTCGCGATATGCCGAGTTGTATTCCTTCTTGGCATCCTGGATCTCGTACATCATCACCTGCGCACCGGTGCCATCCGGCGTCACGCTGAGCAATTCGCGCGCACCGGCCTTATCGGTGGCCGACAGCGTGCCCTCGTCCTTCTTGTCCGAAAGACTAACCTGGGTCGTTTCCGCCCACTTGGCGCGCACACACTCCAGATAGGTCGGAACATCTTTGTTGGTACGGCTGCTCATCTTGGGCGTGGTATCACGCACGCCGTGCACACCACCACAAGCCGTCAGCAGCACACCACAGGCAGCGATCGCAATTAGTTGCTTCATGTCCAGGTTCCAGTCGAGTATCGGTTGATTTTAACCATGAAGCGGCGCCGCGCGGAGGGCTTGACCCCTCACACCGCGCCCCCACCGTGCCGGGCACGCGACGAGCACACCATCGGCACCTGATCGTGGGGGAACTTGCACGGCGCAACGGCCTGCTGCCCTCGATCCGCCCTACCGCCGGATACCGGCTAGGCGACCGGGCCCATATCGAACCCCTGCACCGTATCCAAGCCCTGCACC
>NZ_JAELTT010000095.1 GCF_016428975.1 Dyella sp. ASV21 | reverse complement strand
TCCACCACGCCGGGCTCGATCACGCTGACGCGAATATTGTGCTGATACACCTCGCGTCGCAGTGCTTCGGAAAACCCCACCACACCGAACTTGGTTGCCGCGTAGCCGGCCGCGTTCGGGTTGGCGGTGCGTCCGGCGGTGGAGGCAATATTCACGATATGTCCCTCGCGCCGCGCACGCATGCCGGGCAGTGCTGCCTGGGTGGCGGCAATCAGCCCAAGCACGTTGAGTTCGAGCATATGTCGCCAGCGTTGCAGGTCGGCGTCCACGACCGGCTCCAGGTACATCACCCCGGCGTTGTTCACCAGAATATCCAGGCGCCCGCAGCGCGCCTCGGTATCGGCCACCACGCGCTGCGCCTGCGCTTCATCACCGAGATCGGCCACCAGTATCATAGGCTCCGCTCCCAGTGCGGTCAGCCGCTGGGCCAGTGCCTCCAGCCGATCGCGGCGGCGAGCCGCAACCGCGACCTTGGCGCCAGCCTCGGCCAGCGCCAGCGCGGTGGCCTCGCCAATGCCTGAAGACGCGCCGGTGACCAGCGCCACCCGACCATCAAGACGTCCGAACATGAATTTTCCTCTGTGAATAACGCCAGAGTTGCAAGAAAAACCCCGGCTTAGCCGGGCCAGCCTGTTACAATACCGCCATTCTCCCGCATGCCTCCGTGCATGCCATGTCGAGGTTCCCCATGTCCTCCCCGTCTTCCGATTCCCAGCCGGCAGCCGCCGGTTTTGCTGCGCTTGGCCTTCATCCGGAGGTACTGCGCGTACTGACCGACGTCGGCTACGAATCACCCTCGCCGATTCAGGCGGCCACCATTCCCCCGCTCATGGAGGGACGCGATGTGCTGGGCCAGGCCCAGACCGGCACCGGCAAGACCGCCGCCTTCGCGCTGCCCATCCTGTCGCGCCTCGATCTGCGTCCCGGCAAGCCGCAGGCGCTGGTGCTTGCGCCCACGCGCGAACTGGCCATCCAGGTGGCCGAAGCATTCCAGCGCTACGCCGCCCACATGCCCGGCCTGCAAGTGCTGCCGATTTACGGCGGCCAGAGCTATGGCCCGCAGTTGCACTCGCTCAAGCGCGGCGTGCACGTGGTGGTGGGTACGCCAGGCCGCGTGATCGATCATCTCGAGCGCGGCACGCTGGACTTGTCCGAGCTGAAGTACCTGGTGCTCGACGAAGCCGACGAAATGCTGCGCATGGGCTTTATCGACGACGTGGAAAAGGTGTTGCAGGCCACGCCGCCGACCCGTCAGGTCGCGCTGTTCTCGGCCACCATGCCGCCGCCGATCCGCAAGATCGCGCAGCACCATCTGAAGGAGCCGGTGGAAGTCACCATCAAGACGGCGACCACCACCAACATCAATATTCGCCAGCGCTACTGGTTCGTCAGTGGCATGCACAAGCTGGATGCGATGACGCGCATTCTCGAGGCTGAGCCGTTCGACGCGATGATCATCTTCGCGCGCACCAAGCAGGCCACCGAGGAACTGGCCGAGAAGCTGCAGGCCCGTGGCCTGGCGGCCGCTGCGATCAACGGCGATATCGCCCAGCCGCAGCGTGAGCGCGTGATCCAGCAGCTCAAGGACGGCAAGCTGGATATCCTCGTGGCTACCGACGTGGCCGCGCGCGGCCTGGACGTGGAGCGCATCAGCCACGTCATGAACTACGACATTCCGTACGACACGGAAAGCTACGTGCATCGCATCGGCCGTACCGGCCGTGCGGGTCGCAGCGGCGAGGCGATTCTGTTCGTCACCCCGCGCGAAAAGGGCATGCTGCGCGCCATCGAGCGCGCCACCCGCCAGCCCATCGAAGAGATGAAGCTGCCCACCGTCGAAGCGGTCAACGACCAGCGTATCTCCAAGTTCAAGCAGCGCATTACCGACACGCTGGCACTGGGCGAACTGGACCTGTTCCAGCAGCTGATCGAGCAGTACGAGCAAGAGCACAACATTCCGGCCGTGGAGATCGCCGCCGCGCTGGCACGCATCGCCCAGGGTAGCCAGCCGCTGCTGCTCGCACCGCCGTCCAAGCGCGAGTTCGCACCGCGTGAGCATGGCCGTGAACAGGGTGGTCGCGAGCGTGGTGAGCACGATCATCGCGGCGAACGCGAACATCGCTCCCGTGATCGCGATGGCGCACCGCGGGAGTTCGCCCCCCGCCCGGTGCGTGCGCACCACACCGAGGAAGGCAAGCGCACCTATCGCATTGAAGTGGGCCATGAGCACGGCGTGAAGCCGGGTAACATCATCGGCGCCATCGCCAATGAAGCGGGTCTGGAAAGCCAGTTCATCGGCCGCCTGAGCATCCGTGGCGAATACAGCCTGATCGACCTTCCCGATGGCATGCCTGCCGAAGTGTTCCAGCACCTGCAGAAGGTGTGGGTGAGCCAGCACCAGCTGCGCATCAAGGAATGGGATGGCGATGACAGTGGCGCCAGCGAGGCCCCGCAGCGCCGCCCGGGCGGCCATCGCCCTGGCGGCTTCAAGAAGTCCGGCCCCGGTGGCGGCAAGCCGCGTCCGCACGGCCAGGGCGGCGGCAAGCCCCCTCGCCGCAAGTAATACCCCACCGTCGTCCCGGCCACCGCCGGGACGACGGTGCATCGTTCCGTTTGCGTAACGGATCGTTCACCGCACGCACGCTGCAACGGCGGGCCCAGCCCCTACTCTATGACGGTCCCCACAGGTAACCGCCATGAGCACGCTGCCCAGCCTCTATATCTCCCACGGCTCCCCCATGACCGCGATCCAGCCGGGTCAGGTCGGCGAACGCTTGGCAGAACTGGCCGCCACACTGCCGCGCCCCAAGGCGATAGTGATCGCCACCGCGCACTGGCTGGCGCGACAGCCCACGGTGGGTGGCGCGACCCGCCCGGAAACGATCCACGATTTCTACGGGTTCCCGCGCGAACTATTCGCCGTGCAATACCCCGCGCAGGGCGAGCCCGCGCTCGCGGCCCGCGTGACCGAGTTGCTCGACAAGGCGGGCTTGCCCACCACCCTCGATCCCACGCATGGCCTGGACCATGGCGCATGGGTGCCGCTGCGCCTGCTCTATCCCAAGGCCGATATCCCCGTGGTGCCGTTGTCGATCCAGCCGCAACTGGGTCCAGCCCACCAGTACGCCGTGGGCCGCGCCCTGGCGTCGCTGCGCGACGACGGTGTACTGGTGATCGGCTCGGGCAGCATCACCCATAACCTGCACGATCTCGGCGCCGGCTATAGCGAAGAGCGCGAGGCGCCCTACGTGCGCCCGTTCATCACCTGGATCGAGCAGAAGTTGACCGAGGGCGATGTGCAGGCACTGCTCGACTACCGCCAACAGGCACCTTTTGCCGAACGCGCCCACCCCACCGATGAGCATCTGCTACCGCTGTTCGTCGCGCTGGGCGCGGCGGGGGCGGCCCCACACGCGCAACGCATCGACGCAGGCATCGAATATGGCCTGTTGGCGATGGACATCTATCGCTTCGACGGGCGCGATAGCGCCGCCTGATCGCATCAGACCCGCAAGGCAGGCACGCGCACCGGCTACCCACACCCGGGCCTCACATGGGATGGCGGCAGGTGAAGCGCGGCGCTCGCTGCGTCACTGCACGATGATGGTGCCCACCATCATGGGATGGATGCTGCAGTAGTACGCATAGGTACCGGGTTTGGCGAACGTCACCGCATAGGTATCGCCAGTATCCAGGGCGCGTGATGCATCGAACTGTTTGCCGGCGCTGGTGATCAGATGCGGCTCATCGTCGCGGTTGGTCCACACCACGCGCGTACCGGCAGGCACGGTCAAGGTGGCCGGCGCGAAAGCAAAGTTGCGGATATCGATCCGTACCGGCTTGTCCACTGCGTTGGCTGGCGCGGCGACCGCAGGTACGCCGCCCCCCTGCATGCCAAGTAAAAGCATCGCCACGGCCACCGCCCTGAACGCATTCATGACAGCACCTCCTCGGTGACGGCAAGCGCCTGCCGACCCTGTACGTGGCGCACATCGCGTATGCCAAGGTAGCGATGCAAGGAGCCCGGAGGCACTTCTTTGAGCGGCCCCGGTGCGGGCGCCTGCCCCGGCGCCGGTTGCGGGTAAGCCGTGGAGCGCGCGGTGTAGAACGTGATATTGCCTTCCACCTTTTGCTGAATCTGATGGATATGCCCGTTGAGCACGCTGACCGAACCAAAGCGCCGCAGATAGCTCATCGCCTCGGCGCTGTCATCGGTGCCCCAGCCCCACGGCGGATACAGCGGCCATAGCGGCATATGTGCGAACACCACCAGCGGCGTATCGGCGGAGCGCCCCGCCAGATCGTTCTTCAGCCACGCGAGCTGCTCGGCGCCGAGCGAGCCCAGCCCCCCGGCCTGCAGGTTCAGCACATTGATCAGGCCCACCAAGTGCACGCCGCGATGATCGAAGCTGTACCAACCACCGGCCTGTTGCCGCTCGCCAAAGCGCCGGAAGAACTCCGCACCGTTGTCGCCAATCACATCGTGCTCGCCCGGCACATAGAACACCTTGCCGCTGCGTGCCTCGCTCATCAGCTGGCCCAGGGTGTCGAACTCTTCCGGCCGCGACAGGTGCGTCAGGTCGCCCGTATGCAGCAGGAAGTCGGGGCGCGTGGATTGCGCATTGATCATATTCAGCGAGGCCCGCAAGGTCGCGGCAACGTCGGGGTTGGGTTCCTTGTGAAAACCGATGTGTGAGTCGCTGATCTGGACAAAACTGAAACTCGCATCGGCCGCCGATGCCGCATCCGCGCCGCCCAAAGGTTGGGCCTGCAATACCCCGCCTTTCATCAGCCATAGCGTGCCCGCCCCGGCCCAGGCCATGCAGCCGAGAAAATGGCGACGACGTTCGTTGGTGGAATCGTTGGCATCACGCATGAGGACTCTCCGGCTGGGCATGAAGGGCACCACGCCCTCCACCCTTTCCTACCGCACCGCGCGCCGAGTTATTCCGCCACCGAGCCCTTTCGCGCCAACGCCACACGCGCTTGGAATAAAGTGGTGCCGAACGAGGTATATGCCGATATGCCCACCGATCCGGCCGCCCAGTCTTCCCGCCACAACGCGGCGCCCAGTGCGCGCTTTGAAGCGCTGGTGCTGCCGTATCTCGATGCCGCCTACAACCTTGCGCACTGGCTCACACGCAACCCCACCGACGCGCAGGATGTGGTGCAAGAGGCGCTGCTGCGCGCCCTGCGCTACTTCGACAGCTTTCGCGGCGGCGATGTGCGCGTATGGCTGCTCGCCATCGTGCGCAACACCTACTACAGCTGGCGCACGCGCAGCGCACACGATCCACAGTTGACTGGCTGGGATGACGACGCGCACCCCCAGGTCGACGAAACCCCTTCACCGGAAACCCTGACCCTGCTCGCTGTCGACATCGATGCTTTGCGCCACGCATTGGACCGCCTGCCGCCGCCGCTGCGCGAAGTGATCGTGCTGCGCGAACTCGAAGAGTGTTCCTACAAGGACATCGCCACCATCACCGAGCAGAAGATCGGCACCGTCATGTCGCGCCTGGCCCGCGCCCGCGAGCGCCTGAAAGTCGAGCTGACCTGCCACCCCAAGGAGGTACGTCGCCATGATGTGCGATGACGCCCAGTTGCTGCTGCACGCCTATCTGGACGACGAACTCGACGCCGCCCACAGTGCCGCCGTGGCCCGGCACATGCAGGAATGCGCGGGCTGCGCGGCGCGGTATGACACCTACGCCATGCTGCGCAAGGCCATCGCTCAACCCTCCCTGTACCAGCGGGCGCCGGATGCGCTGCGTCAGCGATGGCACGCCACGCTGGCGCCAGACGCCACGCCTTCGACGCCACCGCGCGCGCGTCGCGTGCCATGGGGGCTCGCCATGGCCGCCAGCGTCATCGCCGCGGTGCTGATCGGCAGCCCGCTCTGGTGGAACGCATGGCGTCCCGCGGATGGCGGCGATGCCCTGGTGGCACAGGTCGTCTCCGGCCACGTGCGCTCGCTGCAGGTGCAGCACCTGATGGATGTGGTCTCCACCGACCAGCACACCGTCAAGCCCTGGTTCGAGGGCAAGCTGGATTTCGCGCCGCGCGTACACGATCTGGCGAACGAAGGTTTCCCGCTGGTGGGTGGCCGACTGGATGCACTCGACGGCCATACCGTCGCCGCGCTGATCTACAAGCGCCGCCTGCATGTGATCAATCTGTACCAGTGGCCGGCGACGCACAGCGACGCCGCGCAGAGTCAGGTTCAGCGACAAGGCTTCACGGTGATCCGCTGGACCGCGGACGGCATGAGCTACGCCGCCATCTCCGACGTGGCGGCGAACGACCTCAGGCAGTTCGTACTGGCTTTCCAGAATGACGGTAACGCGCCGCCTCCGCGCTGAGCGCTATTGGGCGGGCGTCGTTTCGCTGGCGTTCGCGGCGGCCAGGTCTTCCCAGTCCTGGGGCGTGAGCACCGGCATGCCGTGGGCAAGGCGGGCTCTATCGCACTGGGAGCTGGGGCGGCCGAACTCCCAGGACGGCTCCACTTCGCGGCACACGGAGGGTCGACGGGGGTGAATGCTGCAATAGGCTGACTTGCCCAGCTCACCGCGCAGGGCGATGCAGTGCGGCTTATAGGCCTGGGTGCCCCGCATTACCAGGCGATGCGGGTCCAGCGGCTCGGTCAGCTCCACCGGTACCACGCCGCCCAGGGACGGCTCGGCTTCGGACCAGTGAAACGCCACGCGATATTGGGTGCAGCAGACGCCGCAACGCAGACAGGGATGAACCATAGACTTCAGGCACGAGCGCACCCCAAGGCACGCGGCAACACCATTCTAGCCAGAACGGCGAGCGCTTACGCACTGCCACGCCCTAGCCTGACCAACCAAGATCTCTCAGCCGGACGAGACGCCGCCCGGCCAAGCGGGCGGCGCGCGCTCAGGGCGTGCCAGAAAACGTGTTGCAGGCCGCCATATCGCCGCTGTCAAAACCAGCCTTGAACCACTTCACGCGCTGCGCCGAGGTGCCGTGCGTGAACGAATCGGGCACCACTCGCCCTTGCGCCTGCTGCTGCAAGGCATCGTCGCCGATCTTGCTGGCCGCATTCAGGGCCGACTCGATATCACCCGGCTGCAGCCATTGCAGGCGCTGCTGGCTGTGATTGGCCCATACACCGGCAAAGCAATCGGCCTGCAGCTCCTGGCGCACGGACAAGCCATCGGCGCCCTCCATCGGCGCGCCACGCCGACGCGCCTGCTCCACCTGATCGAAAATGCCAAGCAGATTCTGCACGTGGTGCCCTACTTCGTGGGCAATCACGTAGGCCCGGGCGAAGTCGCCCGAGGCATGGAAGCGGTTCTGCAATTCCTGGAAGAACGCGACATCCAGATACACCTTCTGGTCACCCGGGCAGTAAAACGGCCCCACCGCGGTCGAGGCCGCACCGCACGCGGTATTCACACCACCGGAGAACAGATCGAGCTTGGGGTCGACGTACTGGCGACCATGCGCGGCGAAGATATCGCCCCAGGTCTTTTCGGTGGAGCCCAGAATGGCGCTGACGAAATCCTTGGTCTGAGGGTCGACCTGGGCCGGTTGGCCGGTTTGAGGCGCCGCCACCTGGCCGTCGTTACCCGCCTGGTTCAGCAGGGCCGTCGGGTCCTTGAAGAAAACCAGGCCCAGGATGGCCAGGATAACGATGCCGCCCAGTCCCATCCCTCGCCCGCCGCCAAACCGCGGGCCGCCGCCACCACTATCGACTTCGACGTTCTGACTGCGCTCGCCTTTTTGCCAGTCCATGCGACGTCCCTCGCTAGGGCACCGGAGCGGCGCCACCGGATCACGATAACCCCTCCCGCGGCGCGCAGTCGATGGCTACAGTGGACCCCCTTTCCTCCGAGAGACCGCCATGCTTCAGCACCTGCCCGCCCTCGTCGTTCTGCTCACCATCCTGCTGCAGTTCGGCACCGTGTGGGCCGTGGGCCACGCCCGCGGGAAATACGGGGTCAAGGCCCCGGCAATCAGCGGCCACCCTGCCTTCGAGCGTGCCTGGCGCGTGCAGATGAATACGCTGGAATCGACCGTGATGTTCCTGCCCACGCTATGGCTGGCCGTGCAGTACGGCTTCACGCTGTGGGGTGGCGCGGCGGGCCTGGTGTGGGTGGTGGGCCGCGTCTGGTATGCGGTGGCCTATCTGAAGGACCCGGCCAAGCGCGGCCCGGGTTTCATGGTGTCCAGCGCCGGCTGGGGAGTGCTGCTGGTGCTGGGCGTCACGGGGCTGGTTCGCGCCATGCTGGCTGGCTGAACCCGTCAGCACGGCCACCGACGCCGGTCACTCGACCGGCGTCACCTTCAGGCGTTCGATGCGCGCACCATCCATCGCCAATACTTCCAGGTGCAGCCCTTCGCTGGTAAGCGTATCGCCCACGCTGGGCAAGCGGCCCAGTTGTTCCAGCACATAGCCGGCCAGGGTGGAGAAACTGTCGTCACCACTGAGCTTGCGGCCGAGCAGGTGCTCGACGCGGCGCAGATCCAGGCTGGCGTCGAGTATCCAGCTGCCATCGGCATGCTGCACCGCCGACGGATCGCCGCTCTCCTCGTCGGGGAATTCGCCGGCGATCACCTCCAACACGTCGGTCGGGGTGACCAGGCCCAGCACGCTACCGTACTCGTCCACCACCAGCGCCACCTGCAAGGGCTGCCGGCGGAATTCCTCGATCAGGCGCAGCACGCTCAACGACTCCAGCACGGTAAGCGGCTTGCGCACCACCTGATCGGTATCGATACCGCCATGCTCCAGCAGGCTGGCGAGCAAGTCGCGCGAAGAGGCCACGCCAATCAATTGATCCAGATCGTCGCCGGCTACGGGCAACCAGGCATGGCTGGAAGCGGTCACTTCAGCCCGCAGTTGCTCGGGACTTTCGCGCGGATCGATCCAGTTGATTTCCGGGCGCGGGGTCATGATCGAACGTACCGGACGATGGGCCAGATCGAGCACACCCTGCACCATGGCCAACTCGTCCTTGCCGAACACCGCCATACCCGTCTCGCTGGACGAAGTGGCCGCCTTCGGCGCTGCGTCTTCGTCGTCGCCGGCACCGCCGAGCAGGTTGAGCACGGCCGTCGCGGTGCGATCGCGCAGGCTGCGCGCGCTGCCCAGCAGGCTGCGCTGGCGATTGCGGCGCATGGTCTGGTTGAACGCCTCGATCATAATAGAGAAGCCGATCGCGGCATACAGATAACCCTTCGGAATGTGGAACCCGAAGCCTTCAGCCACCAGGCTGAAACCGATCATCAGCAGGAACGAGAGGCACAGAATCACCACCGTCGGCCGCGCATTGACGAACGCCGTCAGCGGCTTGCTGGCGCTGATCATCAGGATCATCGCCACCACCACGGCAATCATCATCACCGACAGGTGATCGACCATGCCCACGGCGGTGATCACCGAATCCAGCGAGAACACCGCATCCAGCGCCACGATCTGCGCCACCACCAGCCAGAATCGCGCCGGTGCGCGCTTGGCGGCATCGTGATCGTCACCCGCCTCCAGGCGTTCGTGCAGCTCCACCGTCGCCTTGAACAACAGAAAGGCGCCGCCGAGCAGCAGGATGATGTCGCGCCACGACAACGACACCGCCCCCCACTCGACGATGGGCGTGGTGAGCTTCACCAGCCAGGACATCGCCCCCAGCAGGGCCAGGCGCATGACCAGCGCCAGCGACAGGCCGAGCACACGGGCCTTGTCACGCTCGCGCGCCTGCAGCTTGTCGGCGAGGATCGCGATGAAAACGAGATTGTCGATGCCGAGCACGATCTCCAGCACCACCAGGGTGAGGAGACCCGCCCATGCCGTCGGGTCGGCTAGCCAGTCGAAAGCAAACATGGGTCGGCACCTAAGCGCCGCGATCCTCCTTGGAATGAGCCGTCACTATACAGGGCGATGGCGTGAACGCAGCGCAGGCCATCACCGCCCCGTGCCAAAGGGCAGGATTGCGCCGCTGCGCGGCCAAGGGCTAGCGTGTGGTCGTCAGATGGCGAATGCGCGGCGTCCTGGCGAAATCACCGTGCGCGTGCCCGCTGGACCCGCCTGCCATGGATGCAAATCACTTCAATCAAGCTACCCAGGCGGCGCCCGTGCCGTCGACGCCACGGGCGCCGACACTGTGGCATGCGCTGGGGCTGATTGCCCTGTACTTCGTGCAACAACTGGCGGTCTACAGCCTGCTGGTCATCGCCGCGGGCCTGTTCGACCTGGCCGCGCATGGCGGCGCACTGATTGACGTGCTGTCACGCGGCCATGACTGGATCGTCCGCAGCGATGCCAGCGCCATAGTGGTGATGGTTACCCTGCTGATTTCGGCCAGCCTCATTCTCTACCTGGCGCGGCGCTACTGGCCAGCGTTGTGGTCCCTGCCGCAACCGCCCGGCCTGGGCTTCTGTACGCCCCGGCCGTTGATCCTCCTGGCCCTCGCCCTGGTACTGGGCGCCATGATGCCGCTGGTCGGCGGCTGGTTGACTCAGTGGCTGGCGCGGGGGCACGCAGTGAGCCAGGACATCAAGCAACTGGGCGCGCATACCCCGTTGTCGCTGCGCATGCCGCTAGCACTGCTGGTGGTGACGCTGGGTCCACTGGTGGAAGAACTGCTATTCCGCGGCGTTTTGCTCTCGGCGGTTGCACGCTATGTAGGCAGCGGCTGGTCGGTGCTGATCACTGCCGCGCTGTTCGCGGTGGTGCACCTGCCCGACCTCGCCTTCCTCTGGTACGCCCTGCCCAACCTCGCCGTGCTCGGCCTGCTGTTGGGTTGGCTGCGCGTGCAATCGGGCTCGATCTGGCCAGCCGTGCTTGCCCACGGCATGAACAACCTGCTGGCCGTCGTCTCCTGGTTCGTCTTGATGCCTGGTGGTTAGCACCCGCCGGCAACGCATCATTCGCTCAGGCCGGGATGATCCCGTGCGCGCGCAGCAAGCGGGCCGTTTCGTAGATGGGCAAACCCATCACGCCGGAATGACTGCCTTCCAGATGCTCGATCAACTTGGCGCCGTGGCCCTGGATCGCATACGCGCCCGCTTTGCCGAAGGCTTCACCCGTGGCGATATAGGCCGCGACGGTGGCCTCGTCCAAGGCGGGCATATGTACGCGCGACAGGCTGGTATCGCTCCACTCGCCCTGCGCGCTCACCAGCCACACCACCGAGATGACCTCGTGCACGCGCCCCGACAGGCGATGCAGCATGGCAGCGGCATCGCCTGCGTCGGCGGGCTTGCCGAACACTTCATCGTCCAGCACGACCTCGGTATCGGCGCCCAGCACCACCGCGCCAGGCCCCTGGAGAGCGGCCAGGCCCGCCCGCGCCTTGTCGCGGGCCACCCGGCTCACGTAGTCACGCGGCGACTCGCCCACGCCACGCCGTTCGGGCACATCCACGTCCACGACGCGGAACACCACGCCGATCTGTTCTAGCAGCTGACGGCGACGCGGCGACTGGGAGGCGAGATACAGCATGGCGGGGCAATCCATTGACGAAGGGGCTTCTACGGTCGCATATCGCCGGTGTCGAGGAAACGCTGGTGCCAGGACAGCGCCTCGCGGAGCAGATGCGGCGTGTGCTTGCCGCGGCTGTCATGCATGGCGCGATCGAAATAGTCTTGCAACATCGGACGATAGCTCGGATGCGCGCAGCGTTCGATGATCACCTTGGCGCGCTGACGCGGCGAAAGCCCGCGCAAATCGGCCAGGCCCTGCTCGGTGACCACCACCGAGACATCGTGTTCGGTGTGGTCCACATGGCTGGCCATCGGCACGATGCACGAAATGGCCCCGTTCTTGGCCGTGCTCGGCGTGAGGAAGCACGACAGGAAGCCGTTGCGCGCAAAATCGCCGGAGCCGCCGATACCGTTGATGATGCTGGTGCCGGCTACGTGGGTGGAATTGATGTTGCCGTAGATATCCGCCTCCACCATGCCGTTCATGGCGATGCAGCCGAGTCGGCGCACCAGCTCCGGATGGTTGGAGATTTCCTGTGTGCGCAGAATGATGCGCTTGCGGAAGTAGTCAATGTTGGCAAGGAATTGTTCGATGCCCGCCGGACTCAACGAAAACGAAGTGGCGGAGGCCACATCCAGCACGCCCTTGGCCAGCATATCCAGCATGCCGTCCTGAATCACTTCGGTGTAGGCCGTGAGCCCACGGAAGCCGCCCGCACTCAAGCCGGCCAACACTGCATTGGCGATGTTGCCCACGCCCGACTGCAAGGGCAGCAACTGCGGCCCCAGGCGCCCCTTGGCGATTTCATGGCGAAAGAAGTCGATCAGGTTGTCGGCGATTTGGCGCGAGGTTTCATCCGGCGGCGCAAACGCGCTGTTGCGA
>NZ_JAELTT010000094.1 GCF_016428975.1 Dyella sp. ASV21 | reverse complement strand
GGTATAGAGCAGCGCAAAGTCATCCAGCGCGCGGTCGTTCTCGTAGTCCTCTGCATGGATGCCATAGATCTTGGCCTTGATGCGGAGGTTGATGTCCTTGCTGACCAGCACCACCGCGCGATCGGGGTTCTGGTCGCGCAGCTCGATCACCGCCGCGAGAATCAGGTTGTCGGCTTTGCCGTGCCCATTGGTGGTGCGTTGCTGGAAATACAGCCGGCCCACCGCCGAGCCGCGCTTGAGGTTGACTCCTTCCGGGCTGATCAGCTCCAGCCCGTTGCTGATGCCGTGGCCGTTACCGCGTTCGATCAGCTCATTGAGGAAGCGGCTGACCTGACGGCCGTTGCGCGAAACTTCTGAAGCGCCTTTCTTCTTTTCGTCCAGTTCCTCCAGCACCGTCATGGGGATGAAGACATCGTGCTCTTCAAAGCGGAACAGCGAGGTCGGATCGTGCAGCAACACATTGGTGTCGAGAGCGTAGATGCGCTTGCTTCCGGTCATACGGAAGAAACCTCTTGGGCGTGCCAGGTGGAAGAACCGCGGCATGCGGCATGCCGCGGGGTACCGGCCAGAGCGGCCGGAAAACCGGGCCGCGAACCGCAGGGCCGCCCGATGGGGCAGGTTGCGGTGCGGCGGTTGAGACGGGGGTCGGTCACTGGGCGGGGATGGCGTCGAGCACAGCCTGGACGTGTCCGGGAATTTTCACGTTGCGCCATTCCTGGGCCAGCCTGCCTTCGGGATCGATCAGGAAGGTACTTCGTACGATACCCATGTGACGTTTTCCATACAGCACCTTCTCGTGGATTACGTCGAAGGCCTGGCACCAGGTTTCATCGGGGTCGGATACGAGCGGGAACGGCAGTTCCTGCTTGGTGGCGAAATTGGCGTGCGATTTCACCGAATCGCGCGAGACACCGATGATCTGCGCGTGGCGCTTCACGAACGAGGGATAGAGGTCGCGGAAATCCTTCGCTTCGTTGGTACAACCGGGAGTGCTGTCCTTCGGGTAGAAGTACACCACCACCCACTGGCCTTTGAGGCTATCGAGCTTCAGCTCGCTGCCGTCGCCCGTGGGGCCGTTGAGTTTGGGGACTTTTTTGCCAACTTCGGGCATGGGTTCTCCTGCGAAGCCATCGACGGCTTCGGCTGCGTGCGAGTGATCGGGGGAGGCGTGGCAGCGAGGGAGGCGGCGGGCACGGAGGGTGCGTACCCTGCGTAGCGTATTGCCCGTTCCGCGTGCTGCATGCGTGTGCTCCGGTGCTGCCTGGGAACAGAGACTAGCGCGTGCGTCGCCGGATAACAGCCCTTGCGCGCACGAAGTGCACGGGGCATGCTCAAGGGCCGGGCGCAAGGCCCGAAAATCCAGATGTTTGGTGGGCTGGCGTTCAGGCCGCCGCAGCCCTTAGAACTTCACCGGATCCATGATCGCGTCGAGGTTCAGCCCGTCGCAGAACTCGAGGAAATCATCGCGCAAGGCCGCAATATGCGTGGCCGCGGGAATGCCGATGGTGATCTGCGCCTGGAACATGTCCGCGCCCGTCTGCATGGCCTGGTAGCGCAGCGAGCTGAGCTGCTCGATCACGATATCGCGGCGATCGAAGAAGTCGATGATCTTGACCAGGATGCCTGGGCGATCGGCCGAAATGACTTCCACCAGATACGGCAGCAAGTGCGAATGGTGTTCGCGCGGCCCCGTGCGGTAATGCACCAGTTGCAGGTCCTCGTCGCGGGCCAGCTTGGTCAGCGCGCTTTCCAGCTTGGCCACCGCATCCCAGCTACCGGTGGCCAGCAGGGTCAGCGAGGTGTCGGCCCCGATCGAGGCCACGCGGGCGTCCGCCAGGTTGCAGCCTGCCTCGGCGATCCGTTTGGCTAGCGTGAGCAGTGGCGTGCGAGGCGAGGGCGTGAGCGTCTGGATCAGCAGTTGATTGTCGCTGCCGGAGCGCGCGGAGGATCGGTTCAAGGAGTTCCACCTGTGGTGGCCCCGCTGGTTCGCGGGGGAAAGGTTGATCGGTCGAGCTTACTTGTCGCCCCCGGGAAGCCGCAAGTAATATGCAGGGCTTGAATTTTGGCCGGAGCAGGTCTTGAACATTCGCGGAAGCATCTGTGCGCTGGTGACGCCCTTCGCGGCGGACGGCGCGCTCGATCTGGCAGCTTTCGGGCGCCTGCTCGATTACCAGATCAACAGCGGCACCGAGGGTGTGGTGGTGGCCGGCTCGACCGGTGAAGCACACATGCTCGAGCATGACGAATACGAGCGCCTGCTGGCCTTTGCGGTCGAGCGCGTGGCTGGACGCATTCCCGTCATCGCCGGCACTGGCGAGGCAGGCACCGCCAAAACCGTGGCGCTGACCCGTCGCGCCAAGGCGCTGGGCGCGGAGGCCGCGCTGGTGGTGGCCCCGTACTACGTGCGACCCACCCAGGAGGGCCTGCGCCGCCATTACCTGGAAGTGGCCGAGCACGGTGGCTTGCCGGTGCTGCTGTACAACGTGCCCACCCGCACGGCCTGCGACCTGGTGCCGGAGACGGTGGCGCTGCTGCGCGACCATCCAGCCATCGTCGGTATCAAGGAAGCCTTGAGCTCGGACGAGCGCATCCGGGCCTGCGCGGAACTTGCGCGCCCGGATTTCGTCTATCTGTCCGGTGACGACGGTACGGCGGCCAAGGCCATGCTGGCCGGCGGTGCAGGTACTATCTCGGTGGTAGCCAATCTGGCGCCTCGTGCGTTTCGCATGTTGTGCGATGCGGCCACGGCCGGCGACCGGGCGGAGGCGCAGCGTTGTGATGCGGCGCTTGCGCCGTTGGTTCAGGCGCTCAACTGCGCGCCCAACCCGATCGCGGTGAAGGCTGGCCTGCCTTCGCTGGGGCTGGGTTCGGCGGCGCCGCGCCTGCCTTTGGTGGAATTGGAAGAGGGGCCGGATCGGGCGCGATTGACCGAAGCGCTGGCTGGTCTGGCATCCTTGGCGAATGCGGCCTGACGTTTGTCGGGCAACTGATACTCCTACGGAATCTGCTTACATGAAGAAATCCCCGCTTGTCGTAGCCCTGCCGGTACTGGCTTTGTCTGCCTTGTTGCTCTCCGGCTGCGGCATGTTCCGTTCGGAGAAGGCCTGGCAAACCGCTAAACAGGAAACCCCGCTGGAAATCCCGCCCGGACTGGATACCCCGTCCACCAGCGCTGCGCTGGTCATTCCGGAGCCGGGCGCCAACAACCCGACCGCCAACGGCGCTACCGCCCGCGTCGGCAAGAGCGGCGGCGTGATCGCCGATGGCTTCGTGATCAACGACACGGTGGACAACACCTATCGTCGCGTCGGTCAGGCGCTGGAAAATGGCGATATCGGTCAGGTGCTGGCTCACGACGACGCCGCGCGCAACTACACCCTGAGTGTGGTGGCCTCCGATGAGCCGACGCAGAAGAAAGGCTTCTTCAGCAGCATGTTCAACGGTAAGTCCAAGCAGGGCGCCGACGCTCCGGGTGCCGCGCCGCATCAGGTTCAGCTCACCGTGTCGGGCAGCGGCTCGCAGGCTTCCGAAGTGCGCGCCCAGGGCGACGCCGCAGCGGTGGCCAAGGTGGTCGATACCCTCAAGGGTCGCCTCGGCGGCAACTGAGCTGGCTTTGGATCAATAAAAACGCCGCCCTTGGGCGGCGTTTTTTTATGCGTGAAGCGTCAGGCGATCCGGGTGTCGGGGCCGCCCAGCGGCGCTCAGCGCTGCAGCAGGTCGATCTTGTTGGGCTTGTTTTCCCAATCCTTGGCGTCGGCCAGGGCGTCCTTGCGCTCGGTGATCACCGGCCAGCTCTTGGCCAGGTCCGCATTCAGCGCCACGAACGACTCCTGGCCAGCGGGGACGTCGTCCTCGGGGTAGATGGCATTGATCGGGCACTCCGGCTCACATAGGGTGCAGTCAATGCACTCGTCCGGATTGATCACGAGGAAATTGGGACCTTCGTGGAAAGCATCGACAGGGCAAACCTCGACGCAATCGGTGTATTTGCACTTGATGCAGTTGTCGGTTACGACAAAAGTCATGCTAACGCGTGCCTGTTCAGAAGGGCATGGCCCGTGCCAGGCCGGAAGTGGCGCTCCCTACGAGGTTCGAACTCGTGTTCCCGCCTTGAGAGGGCGGTGTCCTAGGCCACTAGACGAAGGGAGCGAAATGCACCGGAGCGCGCTAGTATAGCGAAATTGTTTCGCCCGGCAATGCCCAGGGATGTATTTTGTCTCGCGGCGCGGAACATCCCGCCGGCCCGCTGGGCTAATGGCGGGAGTGGACGCAGCGCTAGGCGCCGCGATTGATGCTTTGAATGGCGCCACGCGCCGCAAGGATCCAAACCGCTTGAGTCACGACGCAAGGACTACTGCCACGCCTGCCCTGCGGATCATTCCGCGCGAGCAGCATGTGATTTCGCGCAAGAACATCAGCAAAGCCGCTTTGCGCGTGCTTTACCGCCTCAATGAGGCGGGCTACCAGGGGTACCTGGTGGGCGGCGCTGTGCGCGACCTGTTGTTGGGAGGCCATCCCAAGGATTTCGACGTGGCCACCAACGCGACACCGGATGAGGTGAAAAAGCTCTTCCGCAATTCCCGCCTGATAGGTCGCCGCTTCCGCCTGGTGCACGTGGTGTACGGCCCGGAGATCATCGAGGTCGCCACCTTCCGCGGCACCGGCGAGGAAACCGGCGAGGGCGATCGCCATATCGTCGATGGCCGCATCGTGCGCGACAACGTATGGGGCACCATCGAGGAAGACGCCATTCGGCGCGACTTCCGCGTTAACGCGCTCTATTACGACATCAGCGATTTCTCGGTGCGAGACTATGTCGGCGGCGTGCAGGACGTGGAAGACCGCGTGCTGCATCTGATCGGCGATCCGGATACCCGCTATCGCGAAGACCCCGTGCGCATGCTGCGTGCGGTGCGCCTCGCGGCCAAGCTCAATTTCCGTATCGACGCCGCTGCTTCGGCTCCCTTCGACGAACTGGGGCCGTTGCTGTCGGATGCGGCGCCCGCGCGCCTGTTCGACGAATCCCTCAAGATGTTCCTGGCCGGTCATGGTCTCAAGAGCTTCCACATGCTCGAACAGACCGGTCTGCTCAAGTACCTGTTTCCCGCCACCGCGCGTGCGCTCAAGCGTGGCGACAAGGCGTTGCGTACGCTGATCGAGCAGGGTTTGGCCAACACCGATGCGCGCGTGTCCGAGGGCAAGTCGGTGACGCCGGCTTTCCTGTTCGCCGTGTTGTTGTGGGGCGAGGTTCGCGACTTGGCGCACACCCTGACCACCCGTGGCATGGACGCGAACGCGGCGTGGGAACGTGCCGTGACGCAGGTGGTGGCCGAGCAGTGTCAGCGCGTGGCGATTCCGCGCCGCTTTACCCTCACGATGGAAGAAATCTGGGCATTGCAGCCGCGCTTTGAGCAGGTACAGCGCAAGCGCGTGTTCCGCCTGATGGCGCATCCGCGTTTCCGTGCCGCTTTTGATTTCCTGTTGCTGCGTGCGGCCGAATCGCCTGCAATCCGCGAGTTGGGTCAATGGTGGGCGCATGCGCAGCAGTTGCCGCCGGAGACGCTGGCGGGTGCGCTTTCGGGCAGCGCCCCGGCGGGTGCGCCGGGTGAGGTGGTGTCCGTCGCGGCGACCAAGCCGCGCAAGCGCCGCCGTCGCAAGCCCGCGGGCAAGTCGGGTCATCATTCGGATCCGGCGTGACCGAAGCGTACGTTGCGTTAGGCAGCAACCTAGGCGATGCGCGAGCCCAGGTGCTGGGAGCCTTCGAGGCGCTGGCACGCTTGCCGGGCACGCGCCTGGTGGCGCGCTCGGCGTTGTACCTCACACCGCCGTGGGGCGTGCTCGATCAGCCTCCCTTCGTCAACGCGGCCGCCCAACTGGAGACCGCGCTGCCTCCGCACGAACTGCTCGATCAGCTGCTGGCGGTCGAGCGCGCGGCAGGCCGTATACGCGATGGTCAACGCTGGGGGCCGCGCACGCTGGATCTGGATGTGCTGCATATGCAGGGCGTGTCGCTGGATGACGAGCGCCTGCAGTTGCCGCATCCGCGCATCCACGAGCGCGCCTTTGTCGTATTGCCGTTGTTCGACCTGGCGCCCGACTTGCGGTTGCCGGGTCAGGGTCGGGTGGCCGACTTGTTGGCGGCGCTGGATATCGCCGGCATCGAACGCCTGCCTTGAGCCCTTCACGTTCCGCGCGGGATAATGCGCGCTTGCTTCCGTTCTAGGAAATCGTCGTGTACGCGCAGAAAGCGAACGCACCCACGCGCAAGGCGGTCACCGTACCGTCGCTGCGCGCGATGAAGGCCGATGGCCGCCGCATTGTCATGCTCACCGCGTACGACGCCAGTTTTGCCGCACAGCTGGAGCTGGCCGGCGTGGATGTGGCTTTGGTGGGCGACTCGCTGGGCATGGTTATCCAGGGGCACGCCAGCACCTTGCCGGTGACACTCGATCACATGGTCTATCACACCAGCCTGGTGGCGCGCGGTTTGTCCGCCACCCTGCTGGTGGCCGATTTGCCGTTTATGGCTGATCGCGACGTGCCGCACGCACTGGAAGCCGGTGCTCGCCTGGTGGGCGAGGGCGGGGCGGCCATGGTGAAGATCGAAGGCGCGGCGCCGCATGTCCTTGAAATCATCACAGCCCTGGTGGAACGGGTGATTCCGGTGTGCGCGCATTTGGGCCTGACGCCACAGTCGGTGCACAAGTTTGGCGGCTTCCGCATCCAGGGGCGCGAGCAGGAGGCGGCCGAGCAGCTCGTGGCGCAAGCCAAGGCGGTGGAGGCGGCGGGCGCATCGTTGCTGGTGCTGGAAGGCATTCCCACGGCCTTGGGCGAGCGCATCACGCGCACGGTTTCCATTCCCACCATTGGCATCGGCGCCGGTCCGCACTGCGACGGTCAGGTACTGGTGATTCACGACATGCTGGGCATTACTCCGGGCAAGCGCCCGAAGTTCAGCAAGGATTTCCTCGCAGGACGCGACTCTGTGGCCGCGGCGATCGCGGCCTACGCCGAGGATGTGCGCAAGGGCATCTTCCCGGCACCCGAACATTGTTTCGACTGACGCGACCGAGCTAAGCAATCATGCAGACAGTGCAAGACGCCGCGGCGCTACGTGCCGTGATCCGAGGTTGGCGCAGCCAGGGCCAGACGGTGGGTTTCGTGCCCACCATGGGCAACCTGCACGCCGGTCACCATTCGCTGATCAAGCTGGCGCGCGACCGTGCCGATCGCGTGGTGGCCAGTGTGTTCGTCAATCCCACCCAGTTTGGCCCGAACGAGGATTTTGCGCGCTATCCGCGCACCCTGTTGCAGGATCAGGTGGGCCTGGCCGAGCAGGATTGCGACCTGTTGTTCGCCCCGGAAGTGGCCACCATGTATCCGTTCGGTGCCGCCGGCAGCGTCAGCATCCATGTGCCCCAGCTCACCGAGACGCTGGAGGGCGCGCATCGCCCCGGTCATTTCGACGGTGTAGCCACCGTGGTGTGCAAGCTGTTCAACCTGGTGCAGCCGGATCTGGCGGTCTTTGGCCAGAAGGATTTCCAGCAGTTGAAGGTGATCGAGCGCATGGTGCGCGACCTCTCGTTGCCGGTGAAGATCATGGCGGCGCCCACCCTGCGCGCGGAGGACGGGCTGGCCCTGAGCTCACGTAACCAGTACCTGTCGGCCGAGCAGCGCGCGCTGGCCAGCCAGATCTATGCCACCTTGCAACAGGTGCGCGACCTGATTGCCAAGGGCCACGCCCGTACGGTGGCGGAACAGGCGGCAACCTCCAAGCTGCTTCGAGCCGGTTTTGAGCCGGACTACGTCGCCATCCGCCGCGCGGAAGACCTGTCCGAGCCCGTGGAAGGCGAGCGCGAGGGCTTGGTGGCGCTGATCGCGGCCCGCCTGGGCAGCACCCGCCTGATCGATAACTTGCTGTTCGACTGAGCGCCCCCATATTTGGGGCCGTCTGAATGCCCGGCCGGGGTCATGTTGCGATGCGACGTTCCCCGGTCGGATAATGGCGAGCTACGCGGGCTGTACCTGCCGGAAACTGAAGTCATGAACCTGAATATGCTCAAGTGCAAGATCCACCGTGCCACGGTGACTCACGCCGAGCTCCATTACGAAGGCTCCATTGCCATCGACGGCTTGTTGCTCGATGCCTCCGGCATTCGCGAGTACGAGCAGATCCATGCGTGGAACATCAATAACGGCAAGCGCTTCGTTACCTACGCGCTGCGTGCGGAAGAAGGCTCCGGCATCATCTCGGTGAATGGCAGCGCCGCGCACCGCGCACAGCCGGGCGATCTGATCATCATCGCGGCCTTCGCGCAGATGTCCGAAGCCGAGGTGGAGCAGTTCCAGCCCACCCTGGTGTACGTGGATGCCAACAACGGCATCTCGCACACCAACCGCGCCATCCCCAAGCAGATGGCAGCGGCCTGAAATCGCCGGCCCTGCCTTCAAGGCGGGGCTCGGTTGCGGTGCAACAATCTGCTGGCGTGTTGATGCGGGAGCTGCGTAAGATCGGCGTTCCCTCCCGCCACGCATGAGTACCCATGTCGCACGAGCGCCGCACTTCCGTCCTGGCCGATCACGCTGACCGTCTCGCAGGTACTCACCTGCGTGAACTGCTGAAGGACGCCGCTCGCGGCAACCAGCTGCGTCACCGGGTAGGGCCGATCCTGCTGGACCTCAGCCGCCAGAAGCTCGATGCCGCCGCCCTGGAGGCGCTTGGCGCCCATGTGGAGGCCAGCGGTTGGCAGGCTGCGCGTGACGCCATGTTCGCCGGTGCGCCCATCAATACGTCCGAGCAGCGTGCGGTGCTGCATACGGCGCTGCGCGCCAATGGCTCCAGCTTGCCATCGCCCGCGCCGGCCGAGGTGCTGAAGGAAATCGACGGGGCGCTGCGTCGCATCGATGCCTTGGTGCATGCCGTGGGGCTGGGCGATGCCTCCGCTTTTGGTATCGCGCCGGGCATCACGGATGTGGTCAATATCGGCATCGGCGGCTCCGATCTGGGGCCGCGCCTGGCCGTTCGCGCGCTGGCGCCGTATCACGTGCCTGGTCTGCGCAGCCACTTCCTCACCAATGTGGACGGCCAGTCAGCTTATGAGCTGATGCAGCAGCTTGACCCCAAGCGCACGCTGGTCGTGGTGGTGTCCAAAACCTTTACCACGCAGGAAACGTTGCTCAATGGCAACGTCATGCGTGACTGGATCAGTCGCGCCTATGGCGGTGATGCCTCGGCGGTGTCGCGTCATTTCCTGGCAGTGAGCGCCAACGTGGCAGCCGCGGAAAAATGGGGCGTGCCTGCCGCACAGGTTTATCCCATGTGGGACTTCGTGGGCGGTCGATTTTCGTTGTGGTCCGCCGTGGGGCTCTCACTGGCGCTGGCCGTGGGCAGCTACCACTTCCACGCCCTGCTCAAGGGCGCGGCCCTTATCGACGATCATTTCCGCATGGCGCCCTGGCAGGAGAACCTGCCGGTGCTGTTGAGCCTGGTCGAGGTGTGGAACCGCAACGTGCACGGGCGTGCCAGTCGCGCCGTGGTGCCGTATGCGGATCTGCTCACCGATCTCACTTCGTACCTGCAGCAGTTGGAGATGGAGAGCCTGGGCAAGCAGGTCACCGCGCGGGGCGCCGCCGTGGCGCAGGCCACCTCGCCGGTGGTGTGGGGCAGCGTGGGTACCAATGCGCAGCATGCGTACTTCCAGTCGCTGCACCAGGGTACCGATGTGGTGCCGCTTGAATTCATTGGCGTGGTCAAGCCCGCGCACCATCTTGCCGAGAACCACGATGCCCTGCTGTCCAACCTGCTCGCGCAGGCGGCTGCGTTGGCCCTGGGCAAGACGTTTGACGAGGCCTTGGCCGAAGCCACGCTGGGCACCGAAGAGGAACGTCGCGTGCTGGCTGCGCAGCGCACCTTCCCGGGCGACCGTCCCAGCACCGTGCTTCTGCTGGATGCGCTGACCCCGGAAACCCTGGGCGCCCTGATCGCCTTGTACGAGCACAAGGTGTTCATGCTCGGCCACCTGTGGGACATCAATGCCTTCGATCAATGGGGTGTGGAGTTGGGCAAGTCGATTGCCCGCCAGATCTTGCCCGCGCTGGACGGCAGCGCCCCCGACACCACCGCGTTCGATTCAGCGACGCGCGCGCTCATCGAAGTGATTCATCAGCGCCGCCAGGCTCAGGGCGAACACGAGCGCTGACCGTCGCGGCGCGCGCGAAGGGTGTCCCGTTCGCGCTTCGTGCCTGCGGGTAATTCGTGGGTGAGGGAAGCCGCAAAGGCGTTCGCTTTCCTCACGCTCGCTTAGCGGGAACGACGGTTCGGGTCGTTGTTCCCGGCGCTCAGGCCGGATGCCGTGCCAATGCCCAGGTCACGTGCTCGCGCACGATGGCGGAGGGGTGTTCAGCGCGTGCCAGTAGCGCTTCGCGTACGTCGACGGAGTGGGGCGCATTGCCCAGTGCAACGGCGATGTTGCGCAGCCAGCCTTCATAGCCGGTGCGTCGAATCGCCATGCCTTCCGTGCGTTGCAGAAACTCCTGCTCGCTCCAGCCAAACAGGTCCACCAATCGTGCGCCGTCCAGGCGGTGGCGTGGGGCGAAATCGGGCTCGGTGGCGTCCTGGGCGAATTTGTTCCAGGGACAGATCAACTGACAATCATCGCAGCCGAAGATGCGGTTGCCGATGGGCTCGCGTAGCTCTTCGGGAATGCTGCCGCGCAACTCGATGGTGAGATAGGAAATGCAGCGCCGCGCATCGAGCTTGTACGGCGCGATGATCGCCTGCGTGGGGCAGATATCGATGCAGCGCCGGCAACTGCCGCAGTGCGCACTGGCGGGCGTATCCAGCGGCAGCGGCAGGTCGGTATACAGCTCTCCGAGGAAAAAATAGGACCCTGCGCGGCGATGGATCAATACGGTGTGTTTACCGATCCAGCCTAGCCCTGCGTTACGCGCGAGTGCCTTCTCCAGCACGGGGGCTGAATCGACAAAGGCGCGGTAACCGAAGTCACCGATGCTGGCCTGGATACGCTCGGCCAGCTTCTGCAAGCGATTGCGCATCAGCTTGTGGTAATCGCGGCCCAGCGCATAGCGGGCCACGTAGCCGGCCGCGGGATCCTCCAGCACCTGCCACGCATTACGGGTGCCGGGAGGGATGTAGTCCATGCGCACCGTGACTACGCGCACCGTGCCCGGTTCCAGTTCGGCCGGTCGGCTGCGCTTGTCGCCGTGGCGCGCCATATAGTCCATTTCGCCATGATGGCCTTCGGCCAGCCAGCGCTTGAGGTGTTCCTCGTCCTCGCCCAGATCGACGCCCGCTATGCCTGCGTCGGCAAAGCCGAGTTCGCGCGCCCAGTGTTTGATGTCCTGGGCGAGCGTGGCGTAGTCGATGTCGGCAGGCGAGGCGCGCATGGGCTCTATTGTAGGCGCTGGCAACGTTCCGATTGGTGCCACGCAGGCGCGGAGCGTTGCGGGCAGGCCAGACCATCCTCAAGGGACAGCGTGGCAGCCACACGCCATTGCATAGCGCACCTCCTGGTGCACGGTAGCTCGGCGTGGCATGCCTATAATTCGCCGTATGACTGCTCGCCTTCTTCGCCATCAGCTCTATTCCGTCGACCAGGTACGGGCGCTGGATCGTTACGCCATCACTACGCTGGGTATTCCCGGTTATGCATTGATGGAGCGCGCGGCCGCCGCCGCATTGGTGTCTCTACGCAGGCACTGGCCACAGGCGCATCGCCTGGCGGTGTATTGCGGGCCGGGCAACAACGGTGGCGATGGTTTTTTGCTGGCCCTGCTCGCCCGCGAGGCGGGTATGCAGGTGGAGGTCGTGGCGTTGGGTGAGAGCCATGGCGATGACGCAGTACGCGCACGGCAGGCCTTTGAGAGTGCGGGCGGCCGGGTGCAGCTTTGGCATGGCGCACGGGAACTCCCGTTGGCCGATGTGCAGGTGGATGCGTTGTTCGGTACGGGGCTCACGCGCGCCCTTGCGCCGGAGGTGGCGCGGTTGGTGCAGCACATGCGTGCCGGCGGACAGCCTGTGCTGGCGCTCGATGTGCCAAGCGGCGTGAATGCCGACACGGGCGAGGTGCCGGGCGAGGCGGTCCATGCGGATGTCACGGTGAGTTTCATCGCGCTCAAGCGTGGTCTCGTTACCGGGCAAGCACCGGGCTACGTGGGAGAGCTCGAGCTGGATGCACTGGGCCTGCCCGAGTCGCTCTGGCTCAACACCCCCGCAGATGCGCAACGAATGCACGCCTGGACGCTACCCCCGCGACCGCGCCAGGCGCATAAGGGCGACAACGGCCACGTGCTCGCCATTGGTGGCGACCACGGCACGGCCGGCGCTATCCGCCTGTGCGGCGAGGCGGCATTGCGCGCCGGTGCCGGACTGGTCAGCGTGGCGACCCGTAGCGAACACCTGGTGGCGCTCAACAGCGCGCGCCCGGAACTGATGGCGCACGACGTGAATGGCCCGCAGGCGCTGGAGCCGCTGCTGCAACGGGCGACCGTGCTGGCGGTGGGGCCTGGTTTGGGCCAGGGCGCCTGGGGGCATGCGTTGTGGCTCACCGCACTGGACGCGGGCAAACCCCTGGTGCTCGATGCGGATGGCCTGAACCTGCTGGCACGTGAGCCGCGCACCTTGGGTGGTGCGGCGGTGCTGACCCCGCATCCAGGCGAAGCGGCCCGCTTGCTGGGCTGCGATACCGCCGCCATCGCGAAAGATCGATTCGCCGCCGTGCGCCAACTGGCTCGCCGCTACGACGCCGTCGTGGTGCTCAAGGGGGCGGGCAGCCTGGTGGCCGATCCGGCTGGGCGCGTGGCGGTTTGTCCGTGGGGTAACCCAGGCATGGCTTCCGGTGGCATGGGCGACCTGCTGACCGGCATGGTGGCGGCGCTACGGGCACAAGGCTGCGACGCCTGGCAGGCGGCGTGCCTGGGCGTGGGACTGCACGCTAGGGCGGGCGATCTGGCCGCACAGCACGGCGGCGAACGCGGCATGCTGGCGAGCGACCTGCTGGCGCCGCTGCGCCTTTTGCTCAATGGATGCGAATCATGACGGAACACCGCTGGGAAC
>NZ_JAELTT010000093.1 GCF_016428975.1 Dyella sp. ASV21 | reverse complement strand
GAGGCCACTGATGCAGGCGATCATGGCCTGATGGCATCGCTTCGACTCGAAGCCATGCGTTGGCATAACGAGCCGAGCGACCGGCCATCTCGACCATCGGCGTTACGTTTTCACACAGCCTCGGTCGCAAGCGGACCTTACGTCCTTAGCTGGACCACTCTTCGTGTTCCGGCACCATGACCCTTGTGGTCCATTCTTCGAGCGAGCCATAAACGGCGGTTCCCGGACAAGGGAGGCGTTCCACTGACTTACGCCAAGTCAGATGCACGTGCGCTACCCGTCCAGTGCCATCCATTAGCGGGAGTCAGAGAAACACCCCGACCGCTTGAATGAAGAAGCTCCCACATAGGAGCGCAAGACCGATTCGTTGACGGCGGGCGCGGCTGGCGTTCTTGGCTCTGATCCTCTCATTCTCTGCGTCCACTGCCGGGCCTCCCCAAACCGCCCCTTCGAGCGGCTGTAAGGAAAAGCTCGCGAAGAACAGAATGATGGTGCCGATGGCGCCAAGGATGGCCGATGCGAGGCCAGCGATCTGTACGCAGGTCATTCAAGCTAATCCTCTAGGCATGGTCTAGCAATGTCTGCTCCGGGTTGCGGATTCAGCCGGTCGTTGCAACGGTTTGATGAAATCGTTCTGCCGGTGTTTCAAAGTTTAAGGTCTTTCGCGGCCTTCCGTTCAAGCGCTTGGCCACAGCATTGAGTTGCGCCTGCGTGATCTCGGACAGATCCATGCCCTTGGGGAAATACTGGCGGAGTAGCCCGTTGGTGTTCTCGTTCGATGCGCGCTGCCATGGATTGTAGGGGTCGCAGAAATACACGTTGATATCGGTAGCCAACGTGAAGCGATGATGCTGGGCTAGTTCCGAACCGCGATCCCAGGTGAGTGACCGGTACAGCTCGTGCGGCAGCTTGCGTGCATGCTTGATCAACGCATCAACGACCGTCTCGCTGTCCTTGCCGTCCAGCTTTATCAGCATCACAAAGCGGGATCGTCGTTCGACCAAAGTGGCGATGGCGCTATGGCGGCCGCCAAACAACAGATCGCCCTCCCAATGACCGGGCACCGCCCGATCTTCAACCTCCGCGGGACGTTCGCGGATGGAGATCGCGCCAACGATCTGCGCGTGACCTGCCGTCTTCTGTGTGTGGTGTCGTGAACGGCGCATCGCTCGCGTGCACCGTAGATGCTCCAAAAGCTCTTTTTTCAGGGCGCCCCGCGCCTGGATAAAGAGACTTCGGTAGATCGTTTCATGCGACACCTGATGCGCCTCATTGCCCGGATAGCGGTGCTTTAGCCAGCCGGCAATCTGCTCCGGCGCCCACTGTTGTTGCAGCTTACTGGCGACCAGGCGTGCCAGGACGCGGTGACGGGCTAACTTGCAGGCCTTCGGGCGGCGAGCGCAATCCGAGGCGCGTTGGTCGGCATGGTTGGCCCGGTAACGATCCCTTCCGCCGTTGCGGCCTACTTCCCTGCAGATGGTGGATGGTGCCCGGTGTAACCGCGTGGCGACCGTTGGCCAGCCACCAGTCCTCGGGAGATCTCCTCGCGCTCAGCCAGTGACAAGGACCGGTCAGCCCGTCCTCGCACGGCCGGGCGAATGCCTCCCGTCGCCGAAAGTATCCGGCGTACCGACGAATGGTGCCGATCGAACAGTCGGGCGATCTGATGCAGTGACTCACCCCGTTGCCAGCGATCCCACATCAGGGCGATCTGTGACTCGTTGTAGAAAATCTTCGGTCGTTGGGACATCTTGCAACACTCCTGCCGCGAGCGCAGTCTTCAGTGTGTTGCAACGACCGGCTGAATCCGCAGTCGGTAGCGGACCTAATGGTACATTCTGATCTGGACTCTGCATGTAGAGACGTTGTCCGCCATGGCTTGCATTGGTGGTCAACCCGCATTTGGAACATGGTGCCCAAAAGAAAACCCCGCACAAGGCGGGGTTCTCTTTTGGTGCAATGCCTGGAGGGCGTGGACTTAGAAGTCCATGCCACCCATGCCGCCCATGCCGCCGGCCGGGCCGTGCGAGTGGGCTTCTTCCTTCTTCGGCACTTCGGTGACGGCCGCTTCGGTCGTGATGATCGAGCCGGCCACCGAGGCGGCGAACTGCAGGGCCGAACGGGTCACCTTGGTCGGGTCCAGGATGCCGAAGGCAATCATGTCGCCGAACTCGCCAGTGGCAGCGTTGTAGCCGAAGTTGCCGTTGCCTTCCTTGACCTTGTTGAGGATCACGGACGGCTCATCGCCAGCGTTGGCGACGATGGCGCGCAGCGGGGCTTCCAGGGCGCGACGGGTGATGGCAATGCCCAGGTCCTGGTCAGCGTTCTGGCCCTTCAGACCTTCCACGGCCTTGAGCGAACGGATCAGGGCGACGCCGCCGCCCGGCACCACGCCTTCTTCGACGGCCGCACGGGTGGCGTGCAGGGCGTCTTCAACGCGGGCCTTCTTTTCCTTCATCTCGACTTCGGTGGCGGCGCCAACCTTGATAACGGCCACGCCGCCAGCCAGCTTGGCCACGCGCTCCTGCAGCTTCTCACGGTCGTAGTCCGAAGAGGTCTCTTCGATCTGCGCCTTGATCTGGCCGATGCGCGACTGGATGCGCTCGGCTTCGCCAGCGCCGTCGATGATGGTGGTGTTTTCCTTGGTGATCACCACGCGCTTGGCGCGGCCCAGGTCGGTGATGGTGGCCTTGTCCAGAGCCAGGCCCACTTCTTCAGAGATCACCACGCCATTGGTGAGGATGGCGATGTCTTCCAGGATAGCCTTGCGACGGTCGCCGAAGCCCGGCGCCTTCACGGCGGCGACCTTGACGATGCCGCGGATGGTGTTGACCACGAGGGTGGCCAGCGCTTCGCCTTCCACTTCCTCGGCGACGATCAGCAGCGGCTTGCCGGCCTTGGCAACGGCTTCGAGCACCGGCAGCAGTTCGCGAACGTTGGAAACCTTCTTGTCGTGGATGAGGATGAACGGGTCGTCCAGTTCAACCTGCTGCGACTGCTGGTTGTTGATGAAGTACGGCGACAGGTAGCCGCGATCGAACTGCATGCCTTCGACCACGTCCAGCTCGTTCTCGAGGCCCGAGCCTTCCTCGACGGTGATCACGCCTTCCTTGCCCACCTTCTTCATCGCGGTGGCGATGATGTCGCCGATGTTGGCGTCGGAGTTGGCGGAGATCGTGCCGACCTGGGCAATGGCCTTGTCGTCAGCGGTCGGGTTGGAGAGCTTCTTGAGCTCGGCAACGGCGGCCGTCACGGCCTGGTCGATACCGCGCTTGAGGTCCATGGGGTTCATGCCGGCGGCAACGGCCTTGAGGCCTTCCTGGATGAACGCCTGGGCCAGCACGGTGGCGGTGGTGGTGCCGTCGCCGGCCACGTCGGAGGTCTTGGAAGCGGCTTCCTTGACGATCTGCGCGCCGATGTTCTCGTACTTGTCGGCCAGCTCGATTTCCTTGGCCACGGACACGCCGTCCTTGGTCACGGTCGGGGCGCCGAAGCTCTTCTCGAGCACCACGTTGCGGCCCTTCGGACCCAGGGTGACCTTCACGGCATTGGCCAGGGTATTCACACCCTTGAGCATGCGTGCGCGTACGTCTTCGCCGAAGCGGACTTCTTTAGCTGCCATAAAATTTTTGCCTCAAAAATTTTGAATTAGGTAATGGGAACGCTGGTGAGGGGACTGCTTCAAAGCGCGGCTATCGCGCTAGCCGTCCGCCGAACACATCAGCCTTCGATGATCGCCACGATGTCGTCTTCCTTGAGGAAGACCAACTCTTCGCCGTCGATCTTGATTTCCTGGCCGGCGTACTTGCCGAACAGCACGGTGTCGCCTTCCTTCACGGACATCGGGCGGACCTTGCCGTCTTCCAGGATGCGGCCGGTACCGGCAGCGATGACCTTGCCGCGAGTCGGCTTTTCGGTGGCGCTGTCAGGAATGACGATGCCGCCAGCGGAGACGCGCTCTTCTTCGAGACGCTTGACGATGACGCGATCGTGCAGCGGACGCAGTTTGCTCATGGATGGGCTCCAGCTTGGTTGGATGGATGAAACAAAAGGGTTACCCCGGGGCGGCGCCTGGATGGGCGCGCTGTTAGCACTCCCCGAAGATGAGTGCTAATTCTAGCGACGCAAGCCCCCCCTGCAATAGGGGCCGTCCGGTGGCTGACATCAGCAATGGGGCAGTCACCGGTGCCTTTCAAGGGCTCCCAGGCGCCAAAAGCCCTTGCGGGGTCCGCCGCTCCGGCTAGGCTGGGGGTCATGACCGACACCGTCCTGCTCTGTTATTGCAGCTGCCCCGACGCCGACAGCGCCCACCGATTGGCCCAGGTCCTGGTGGGTGAAGGGCTGGCGGCCTGCGTCAACCATCTGCCTGGGGTCCGCTCCATCTACCGCTGGAAGGGGGAGGTGGTCACCGACAGTGAGGAGCTGTTGCTGATCAAGACCACCGAGGCACGTTTTGCCGCCCTCAAGGCGCGCCTGCTGGCACTGCACCCCTATGAGCTACCCGAGTTGGTGGCGGTGCCCGTCGCCCTGGGCCACGAGGCCTACCTGGACTGGGTGCGCGGCGCCGGCTGAACCCAGGCGTGGTACGGCTTCCGGGTGCCCCGGCGATCATTGACTAGACAGTCCACCCCAACTGTCGGTACCCGCGTCATGGGTACGCCATAGCCGAACGTCAGCATGCCGCTCCATGACTGGAGGCGATATGACGTTCGAACTGGCGGTTTTCGACATGGCAGGCACCACCGTGCATGACCCGGACCTGGTCGTGCAGGCCCTGGGCGATGCGTTGGCCGCGGCCGGCTGCACCCCCTCGGTGACCGAGCTGCGCGCCCTGATGGGCTACACCAAGCCGGCGGCGATCCGCAGCGTGCTGGCCGCGCATGACCTGGGCGCGGAGGCAGCCCAGGTGGCGCGGGTGCATGAGGATTTCGTGCAACGCATGCTGGCGTGCTATCGCAGCCATGACGACGTGCGGCCGATGGCCGGCGCCGAGGAGACATTCGCCTGGCTGCGCCATCGCGGCATCAAGGTGGCGCTCAATACCGCGTTCTCCGAAGACATTGCCGAGTGCCTCATCGCGCGCTTCGGCTGGCGTCAGCGTGGCCTGATCGATGCGGCGATCTCGGCGGACCGCGTGGCGCAGGGGCGTCCCGCACCCGACATGATCCGCGCGCTGATGGCGCAATGCGGGGTAAGCGAATCGGCGCGTGTCATCAAGGTCGGCGACACCGAGGTGGATATCCGCGAGGGACGCGCCGCCGCCTGCGGCCAGGTCATCGCGGTCACCACCGGCGCCTATACCCGCGCGCAACTGCTGGCGCACCAGCCCGACGCCGTGCTGGACAGCCTGCAGGAGCTGCCCGGCCTGCTGGTCCGCCTTGGCCAGCCCAGCGCGGCCTGACCCGGCCATGGCGCACCCCGCACCCCTCGGCGCCCCGCCGGCGCCCCGCCCTTCCCCGATGCTGCCGTTGATCGCCGGGCTGGCGGCGTTCTGTACGTATTCGTGCATGTATGCCTTCCGCAAGCCGTTCAGCGCGGGCAGCTTCAGCGGCATGAGTTGGCACGGCATCGACTACAAGGTCTGGCTGGTGATCGCCCAGGTGCTGGGCTACGCGGTGAGCAAGTTGTGGGGCATCCGGCTGGTGCCGGAACTGCAGTCGTCCCGTCGCGCCCACGCCATCGTGTGCCTGATCGGTCTGTCGTGGCTGGCACTGCTGGGCTTTGCACTGGCACCGCCGCTGCCAGGCATCGTGTTCCTGTTCCTCAACGGCTTGCCGTTGGGCATGGTGTGGGGGCTGGTGTTCGGTTACATCGAGGGTCGACAGGCCACCGAGCTGATGGGTGCCATCCTCGCTTCCAGCTTTATCTTCGCCTCGGGCATCGTCAAAGGCGTCGGCAAGGCCATGTTGATGGCTGGCGTGAGTCCGTTCTGGATGCCGTTTCTGACCGGCCTGGTGTTCGTGCCGCCGCTGCTGCTGTCGCTACGCGCACTCACGCGCCTGCCTGCGCCCAGCGCCGAGGACATCGCCGCTCGCGCGCCGCGTGGCCGCATGGATCGCGAAGCGCGACGGCAGTTCGTGCGCCGCTTCCTGCCGGGCCTGCTGCTGATCGTGCCGCTGTACGTGTTGCTTACCGTATTGCGCGACTTCCGCGAGAACTTCGACACGGAGATCTTCCGCGACCTGGGCTTTGGCCGCAGCGCCGCCGTGTTCGGCGAGGTGGATACACCCATCGGCATCGGCGTGCTCATGCTTACCTCGGCCTTGACGCTGGTGCGCGACAACATGCGCGCCTTCATGCTCAACCACGTACTGATTGGCGGCGGCCTGTGCTGCGCAGGTGTGAGCACGCTGTTGTTCATGCATGGCGAACTGCCGCCGCTGAGCTGGATGACCCTGGTCGGCTTTGGGCTCTACGTGGGCTACATCCCGCTCAACGGCATGTACTTCGAGCGCTTGATGGCGACCTACCGCATTGCCGGCACCGCCTCGTTCGTGATGTACATCGCCGACGCCTCCGGCTACCTGGGCAGCGTGGCGGTATTGGTCGCCAAGGAATTTCTCGCCCTGCAACTCAACTGGACGCAGTTCTTCGAACGCGCCGTGCTGGCCAGCAGCGTGCTGGGCCTGGTTCTTATCGCGCTTGCCGCGCGCTGGTTCTGGCGACACGGTCGCCGGAACGGCCACGCGGTGGCGCCGTTGTCACCTCTCGGGATGGAAAGCAGCCGTATATGAGCAAGACGCAAGCACGCACCGCGATTGTCGTGGGCGCAGGTATCGTGGGCCTGGCCATGGCCCGGGCCCTGGCCGAAGCCGGCTATCAGGTCACCGTATTCGATCGGCACGAGCGTGCGGTCGGCGCCTCGGTACGCAACTTCGGCACGGTGTGGCCGATCGGCGTGGCGAACGGGCCGCTGTACGCGCGTGCGCTGCGATCGCGCGAGATCTGGCGCGAGTTCTGCGCCGCCACCGGCACCTGGCACGCGCCCAGCGGCAGCCTGATCGCCGCGTTCCACGAGGACGAATGGGCGGTGATGAACGAATACGTTGGCATGAACGAAGGCATCCGCCCGTGTCGTACGCTGAGCCCGGCGCAGGTACGCGAGCACGCACCGGGCGTGGTGTCGCAGGGCTTGCTTGGCGCACTGCTGAGCACTGACGAATGGGTCGTCGATCCGCGCGAAGCGATCCGCGCATTGCCCGCGTGGCTCGCCGAGCGCTATGGCGTGCAGTTCCACTGGCGCAAGGCCGTGACGCGCGTGGAGCATCCCTGGGTATGGAGCGGCCACCGCCGCTATGGCGCGGATGTCATCTACATCGCCAACGGCACCGATTTCGAAACGCTGTATCCGGAGCTGTTCGAGCGCCAGGCAATCACCAAGTGCAAGCTGCAGATGCTGCGACTGGAGGCCCAACCCTCGCCGTTCCGGCTCGGTCCGGTGGTGTGCGGCGGCCTTACCATGGCGCACTACAACGGTTTCCACGCCACGCCCAGCATGGCGCGCCTGCGCGAGCGCCTGGCCGAACAACATGCCGACCTGCTGGCGCTGGGTATCCACGTGATGGCGGCCCAGAACGGCCTGGGCGAAATCACCATCGGTGACTCGCACGAGTACGGACATACTCACGAGCCGTTCGACGAGAGCGCGATCAACCGCCAGATCGTGGGCTATCTGAAGAGCGTGCTCGACTTGCCCACCTGGTCGGTCAAGCAGAGCTGGCACGGCATCTACGCCAAGCTCACCGACGGCAAGCGCAGTGAACTGGTGCTGGAGGCGGAGCCGGGTGTCACCATCGTCAACGGCGTGGGCGGTGGCGGCCTGGGCATGACGCTCTCTTTCGGCCTGGCCGAGGAAGTGGTGCAAGGCCAGCTGCGACCCGAGCGATGCGAGGCGTCCACGGCCAGCGTCAGCTGAGCATCACCGCTCGCTGGTGGAAAGCACCAGCTGCACGCGTTCAGCGGCAAAACAGGTCAGCCCGTACTGCACGGGCTGATTGCTGCCGTCGACGTTGAGCGATTCGACTTCGAGCACCGGCAGATTCGCCGACTGCTCCAGCACATCGGCGGTCGCCGCGCCCGGCAGGCGCGCGGTGACGCGCGTATAGCTGCGAAAGTAATCGGCGATACCGAACTCCGCCAACGTACGACTTACCGATCCGGTGCGCCGGAATACCTCGCCCAGCTTGGGAAAGCGCGCAGCGGGAAACCATGCCTGGCCGTGATCGAGCACGCGGCCTTCGGCATAGGCGGACGACTCGATCCACCACGCCCGTTCACCCCGCGCCAACGCCAGCGACTCGGCCACGCGCTGCGGCGGACTCACCAGCGCCGTGCCCAGCACCTTGTTGCCCGAGCTCACATTGAGGTTGTGCATGTTGCGACTGAAGCTGGTGCGCCGGCCGATGGCGTAGTCGTAGCACTCCTCGCGCACGCGCAAACCACGACCGGGATCGGCATGAATCACGCCACGTTGCTCCAGCGCATCGAGCGCACGGCGCACGGTATGTCGGTTTACGTTGAGCTGCCGCGCCAGCTCCAACGCGGAAGGCAGGCGGGCACCGCCACGCAGCTCGCCGTTGCGTATCTGCAACAGCACCTGTTGTTCGATCTGCCGCCATACCGGCATATCGCGCGTGCGGTCGGGCGGCTGGAGGCGGCTTGCCATCATTCGTCCATCTTCCTGGCCTAGGCTGGCCGGTGGTGGTTTTGGATTCCATGACGAGTATGGGCAAGCCAGTTTTCGCGGGGATGACATCGCCATCGGAGGGCGCGTGGACCATCGCCCGTGCGCGGCTGATGCTGCGCGATCGCGTCGCCATCGGCGGCGCCGAGATCGCAGGAAATCGCATCGTGCGCCTGTGGGACGGCGACGAACGGCCGTCCGGCGCCATCGACTTCGACGGCGATTTCTTGCTGCCGGGCCTGATCGAACTGCACACCGACAACCTGGAGAAGCACCTGCTGCCGCGCGCCGGCGTGAGCTGGCCCGCGTTGCCGGCCATGCTGGCGCACGACGCGCAACTGCTGGCCGCCGGCATTACCACCGTGCTCGACGCCATGGCGCTGGGCGACCTGGAGGAAGACGGCGGCCGCATCGACACCCTGCGCAATGCACTGGCCGCGCTCGACGACGCACGCGAGCACCACCTGCTGCGTTGCGATCACTACCTGCACCTGCGTTGCGAGCTGAGCTGGCCAGGGCTGCTTGCCCTGGCCGAGCCGCTGGTGGCGCGTGGCGACCTTCGCCTGCTCTCGTTGATGGATCACACGCCCGGACAACGCCAGTACCACGACGTGCGCCAATACCGCACGTATTACAGCCGCAGCGGCATCACCTGGAGCGACGAAGAATTCGTCGCGGTATTGGAGGAACGCCGTGAGCAACAGCTGCAGCACCGCGACCTGCAATTGGCCGGCGTGCTGGAACTCGCGCGTCGCCATGGCGTGCTGGTCGCCAGCCACGACGATACCGACGTGGCGCACGTGGACGAAGCGGTGGCCGTAGGCGCACGGATTTGCGAATTCCCCACCACGCTGGCCGCGGCACATGCCGCGCGCGAACGTGGCCTGTCGATCGTCGCCGGGGCCAGCAACCTTGTACGCGGCGGCTCGCATGCCGGCAACGTGGCTGCGATTGCCTTGGCGCGGACGGGCTGCCTGGACATCCTGTCCTCCGACTACATGCCCACCAGCTTGCTGCAAGGCGCCTTCATCCTGCACGAGCAGGCGGGATGGACGCTGCCCGAAGCCATCGCCAGCGTCACCGCCACGCCGGCCGCCGTGCTGGGTTTCGCGGATCGCGGCCAACTGGCCGAGGGCTGGCGCGCCGACCTGCTGCGCGTACGCATGCACCGCACGCAGCCGGTGGTCCGCGCGGCGTGGGTGGCGGGCGTGCAGCGCCTCTGAAGCGATCGCCCACATACTGCCAAGCCTTTCGATGCGCGGGCTGCGCGGTGGCGCCGGCGCTCTCTTCGGATACCGCCACGCGCCCCGACGAACGGACCACCCCGGCACGGCATAGACAGCGGGGAAAAGTTGCCTAGTCCACGTCATGCCCATTTCATTGCGCCTCCCTAGCCTGCTGGCGATAGCAGCAATAGGCCTGCCGACATCGTCGGCGATTACACCTTCGGGGAGAACGTCTTGAAGATCAATCCAATCACTTGCGCGGTGCTTGCCGCGCTTGCGGTCACTCGCGTGTCCTACGCTGGCGACACCGCCCCGCAGGCGCCGACCGTGCCTGCCACGCAGGGCACCATGGCCAACCAGACCGACGCCGCCGCCTCCGGCCCGTCGGGCGAGGCCGCCGCAAACCCCACGGTGTCCACGCTGGGCAGCATCACCGTCACGGCGCAGCACGCCAACGAGGATATGCAGGATGTGCCGATCACCATGCAGGCGTTCACCGGCGCCACGCTGCAGCAGCTGCACGTAAATACCTTCGATGACATCATCAAGTACCTGCCCAACGTGACCTTCGCCGCGAATGGCCCGGGCCAGGGCAACATCTATATGCGCGGCCTGAGTACCGGCTTCCTGGGCAACCAGTCGAGCGCGTCCATCGCCCCGTTCCCGAATGTGGCGGTGTACCTGGACGACCAGTCGATGCAGTTCCCGGCGCGCAACCTCGACGTGTACATGGTCGACATGGAGCGCGTGGAGGTGCTCGAAGGCCCGCAGGGCACGCTGTACGGCGGTGGCGCGCAGGCCGGCGCCGTACGCTACATCACCAACAAGCCGAACCTGGACAAGGTCAGCGGCAACGTGGAGGCCAGCACCAGCGTCACCTCCGGGGGCCGACCGAACGACTCCACCAGCGCCGTACTCAACCTGCCGCTGATTCCGGGTACCTTCGCCCTGCGCGGCGTGATCTACAACGACCATCGTGGCGGTTATATCGACAACGTGCCCAGCACGTTCACCCGCAACAACAACGATGCGGGCAACTTCTACGCCAACATCAAGCCCAGCGGTGGCCTCTGCCCCAACGGCCTGCCCTCCGGCACCGGCTACTGCGCCGTGCCGGGCAGCCCGGTCGCCAACAACAGCGCCGTGGCGCAGAAGGACTGGAACCCGGTGGACTACCAGGGCGCCCGCCTCTCGGCGCTGTACAAGTTCAACGACGACTGGAACGCGCTGATTACGCAGAGCTACCAGGAGATGGACGCGCAAGGCCAGGCCTCCACCTACCCGATCGGCTCGGACGGCCAGACGCTCAAGCCCTTGCAGATCACCGCCTTCGCCCCGGCCTGGGACAAGGATCGCTACACCAACACGGCGTGGACGCTCAACGGCAAGCTCGGCGACCTCTCGCTGGTCTACACCGGCGGCTATACCGACCGCCACATCAGCGAACAGCAGGATTACACCAACTACGCGCGCAGCGTCGGCGGTTGGTACTACACCTGCACCGGTGGCAGCGGCCTGGGCGCCGGCACCAAACCCACCTGCTATTCGCCGGTGGGCTACTGGAACGATCAGGTCAAGAGCACCCACGAAAGCCACGAGCTGCGCCTGAGCACGCCGGAAGACAGCCGCCTGCGCGCCAGCGGCGGCCTGTACTTCGAGGACTTCAAGATCCTCGACGACATGAACTTCAACTACAAGACCATTCCGTCCTGCAGCCCGGGCAACCTCTCGGCGGCGCTCGCCGGCGGCGCACCGTGCGTGGCCAATGTCACGCCGTATCCGGGCACGGCACGGATCGACCCGAACACGCGCGGTGACAGCACCGCTTTCGGTGAAGACGAGCAGCGCGGCTATCGGCAGGTAGCGGCGTTTGGCTCGCTGTCCTACGACATCATCCAGGACGTGCTCACCGCTACCGCCGGCACGCGCTATTACCATTACTCCGAGTACCAGCGGGGTTCGCAGTACGCCACTGGCTCCAACTGCGTGAACGTGCCCAACGGCCAATGCGTGGGCGGCGACGCCACCAGCATGACCGCGGAGAACCTCAACACGACCTATCACGGCTTCAAGAGCCGCGCGAACCTGGTCTGGCACATCACGCCCGATGCGATGGTGTATTACACCTTCTCGCAGGGCTTCCGCCCGGGTGCGTTCAACCGCACCACCAAGGAAGTGGCCAAGGGTCCCGATGGCCCGCAGTACCAGAAGCCGCTGAGCTATGCGCCCGATTCGCTTACCAACAACGAAATCGGCTTCAAGACCACGTTCTTCGACGACCGCCTGCTGCTCAACGGCTCGGTGTACCACATGAAGTGGGACAACGTGCAGATGCAGTTCTTCAACCCGCTGGTGTTGGGCAACACCACGTTTGGCGTCAACGGCCCCGACTACAAGGTCGATGGCGTGGAGCTGCAATTCGAAGGCCGCGTGACCGATGGCCTGACCCTGATGGGCTCGGGTTCGTTCAATCGCGCCAAGCAGGTCAATTCGCCCTGCCTCGTCGGCAATATCGTGGGCTCGCCCACCTACGGCGCGTGCATCACGCAGGTCATCGAAACCGGACTGGGCTTGCAGCCGTTCCAGAATCCGTTCGGCGAAGCGGGTAGCGAACCGGCCTTCTCGCCCCGCTCGCAGTTCAACCTGCGCGCCCGCTACGACTGGGCGTTCAATGGCGGCTACAAGGCGTTCGCCATGCTCGGCGCCAGCCACACCGGCTCCATGTACAACCAGCCGGCGACCTACCCCAGCGGCGAAGGCGTGCTCTATCCGACCACGGTGGATCTGCGCTACCTGCAGGCGGCCTACACCACGTACGACGCCTCGCTGGGTATTGCCAAGGACGCCTGGGATCTGTCGCTCTATGGCACCAACCTGAGCAACAGCCACGCCAGCGTGTTCACCTCCTCGGCGCAGTTCATCACGTCCGAAGTGCCACTGCGCCCGCGCGTGATCGGCGTGAAGTTCGGCTACAAGTTCTGACATCCGGACGCCACGAAGCGGTCTCTAGAATCGGGTGGGCGCAAGCCCACCCTCCCTTGAAGGTTGTCGATCACGCATGAATGCCCTCGCCCACGATTCCACACCGCTGTCCGTGGAGGGGCGCGTTCTGCAGGCGCGCCAGTTGCAACAGCAAGGCCAGCACACCCAGGCCCTGGCGCTGGCCCAGGCGCTGGCGCTGGACGTACCGGAGAACCGCGACGCGCTTTACCTGGTCGCGCGAAGCCAGCGTTACCTTGGTCGCATCGACGAGGCACTCGCGACCTTGGCGACACTGGAGCAATGGCACCCCGGCTTCAGCCGCTTGCACGAGGAACGTGGCCATTGCCACGTGGTGCGGCGCGACGCACCGCAGGCGATCGAAGCGCTGTTGTGCGCGGTCAACATCAACCCCGCGTTGCCTTCGAGCTGGAACCTGCTCGAAGGCCTTTATCGCATGACCGGCGACGCGACCCATGCCAGCACGGCCGCCGCGCATGTCGCGACACTCCGTCGGCTGGCGCCCGAAGTGGTGCAGGCTACCAGCCTTTTTTCCGATGGCGAACTCGCTGCGGCGGAGAACATCATCCGGCCCTACCTGCTGCGGGTGGGCCACGATATCGAAG
>NZ_JAELTT010000092.1 GCF_016428975.1 Dyella sp. ASV21 | reverse complement strand
CATGCGTTCGATGCCCAGCGCCTCAAAGGCGGCCTCGAAGATGGCGACACCGCCGGCGATCACTGGCGCGCGGTCGTCGGTGAGGCCGGGCAGCTTGAGCGAGCTGATCTGGCCTTGGGCCAACAGCGCGTCGCGCAAGGAGGCCAGGGACGCCGGCGTAATGCCGTCGTCGGAAAACTTCATCGCTTGCACCACCGAGCCGATCGCCTTGGCGGTGCCGGAGGAGCCGTAGACCTCGATCCAGCCCGACTCGCGATAGTCTTCGGCGAACTGCTGCAGCAGCACGCCGATTTCGGTATTGGCACGCTGCCAGCGCTTGCGGTTGAGCTTGCCACCGGGGAAGAAGCGCAAGGTGGAGGCGATGCATCCGGCCTGCACGCTTTCCGTATGCATCGGCGCGAAACCGCGGCCGATGATGAACTCGGTGCTGCCGCCGCCCACGTCGATCACCAGGCGACTTTCGCGCGAGGCGGGCAGGTCGTGCGACGCGCCCAGGAAGATCAAGCGGCCCTCTTCGCGGCCCGAGACGATTTCCACCGGATGGCCCAGCGCCGTTTCGGCGGCGGTGAGGAAACCTTGCGGCGACGACAAGCGGCGTACCGTATTGGTGGCGACGGCGCGCACGCGGATCGAGGGTACGCCCGCAATGCGCTGGCCAAAGCGGGCCAGGCAGTTGAGCGCGCGCGCGCGATGCTCGGCGTCCAGCGTGCCGTCGGCGCGCAAACCGGCGGCCATGCGTACCGTTTCGCGCAGCCGATCGATCACGCGGGGTTCGCCGTGTTCCACCCTTGCCACCACCATGTGGTAGCTGTTGGAGCCCATATCGACAGCGGCGATCAGTTCGCCATCCTTGATCGGGGTCGGATCGCCTTGGCTCATGCGGGGCTCATATCGGGCTGCAAGGTGAGAATTCTCGCACGCCAGGGCTCACTGCGAAATCGCGGTGTGCGCCTAGCCCGTGCTGGGCACCAGTTTTGCCAGCAGCCAGCGCTGCGCGCTGTGTGGCACTTCGTCGTCCGCCGTGGCCCGGGCGTAGCGCCCATGGCTGTCCAGTAGCCACGCCTCGGTATTGTCCGCCAGGTAATTGGCGAGGGTCTCGTCAAATACGCGTTGGGCCAACGCCGGATCGAGGATGGGAAAGGCCACCTCGATGCGGCGCTTGAGGTTGCGCTCCATCCAGTCCGCGCTGGCGCAATAAAGCTCCGGCGCCCCGTCATTGGCGAACCAGTACACGCGGCTGTGCTCCAGGAAGCGCCCGACGATCGAACGCACGCGGATGCGCTCGGACACACCCGGCAAGCCGGGGCGCAGGGTGCAGGCACCGCGCACGATCAGGTCGATCTCCACGCCGGCCTGCGAGGCGCGATACAGCGCCTGGATCACATGCGCCTCGTTAAGTGCGTTGAGCTTGGCCACGATACGCGCGGGGCGTCCGGCCTCGGCGTGCGCCGTTTCGCGTTCGATCTTGTCCAGTACGCTGCGATAGAGCGTGAAGGGCGAATGCAGCAAGTGCTGCAGCTTGATCACCGGGCCGAGCCCGGAGAGTTGCTGGAAAACCTTGTGCAGATCCTCGCCGATACCGGGATGCGCCGTCATCAGGCCGATGTCGGTGTAGCTGCGGCTGTTGGCCTGATGGTAATTGCCCGTGGAAAGGTGCACGTAGCGACGCAGCGTGTCGTCTTCGCGGCGCACGATCAACAGCATCTTGGCATGTGTCTTGTAGCCCACCACGCCATACACCACCTGTACGCCGGCCTCTTGCAGGCGAGTGGCAAGGCGGATGTTGGCCTCCTCGTCGAAGCGGGCGCGCAGTTCGATCACCACGGTGACGTCCTTGCCGTTGCGCGCCGCCTCCACCAGCAAGTCGACCAGCGGGGTGTCTTCGCCTGCGCGATACAGCGTCTGCTTGATGGCGAGCACGGCTGGGTCTTGGGCGGACTGACGCAGCAGGTCCACCACGGCAGCGAACGATTCGTAGGGATGATGCAGCAGCACGTCGCGCTGGCGCAGCACTTCGAACTTGCAGCGATTGTCCTTGAAGGCTGCCGGCAACAGCGGTACGAAGCGCGGAAACTTCAGTTCCGGTCGATCCAGCCCATCGTAGATGGTGCCCGCGCGAATGATGTTGACCGGGCCGTCGCAGCGATAGACATCGGTCTCCTCCAACTCAAAGTTGGCGATGAGCATGGAGACGATGGACTTGGGGCAATCGTTGCCGATCTCCAGCCGCACCGGACGGGCGTAACCGCGCCCAATCAATTCCTCGCTGAGCGCACGGGCCAAATTGTCCACCTCGGCTTCTTCCACCATCAGCTCGCTGTTGCGGGTGACGCGGAACTGATACGAACCGGCCACCTTGAAGCCGGGGAACATGAGGTCGACAAAGCCCTGCAGCAGCTCAGCCAGGAAGATGTAATGCACGCCGCCATCGCACACTTCCTCGGGCAGGCGAATGATGCGGGGCAGCGAGCGAGGCGCACGCACCAGCGCCATGTGGCCTTCGCGACCGAAGGCGTCGCGGCCCTTCAGTACCACGGCAATATTGAGCGTCTTGTTGAGGATGCGCGGGAATGGGTGCGCCGGGTCCAGGCCCAGTGGTGACAGCACGGGCATCACCTCGTTCTCGAAGTAGCCCTGCAGCCAGCGACGCTGGCGCTCGGTCCAGCGGTCGCGCTTGAGGAAGTGCACGCCTTCAGCGTCCAGCTCGGGCCCCAGCTCGTCCTGCCAGATCTGGTACTGCTCGGCGACCAGGTCCAGCACACGCTTGCGGATGCGCGACAGCAATTCACCGGAAGACAGGCCATCGGGGCCCGGCGCGGCCGAACCGAACATGTGGTGGTGCTTGAGCATGGCCACGCGTACCTCGAAGAACTCGTCGAGGTTGTTGGCCACGATGCTCAGATAACGCAGCCGCTCCAAGAGCGGAATACGCGCATCGCGCGCCTGCGCCAGTACGCGGAAATTGAATTCGAGGGCGGCCAGCTCGCGGCTGAAGTAGAGCTCGGGGGCAGCACGATCGAGGACGGGCGAAGGAGTGGCAGGTTTACGGCGCATCCCCCATTCTGTCCTATGCAGCGCGTCGTGACATGGCGCACTGCCGCGTAGTGTGAACGGCGTTCAGTCGGCACACGGCGAGGGGTGAGGGAACCCTGACGGAGCAGTTCCCGCAGGTGGTTCAGTCCGGGTCGCTGGTGCCCGGTGCCAGCAGGCGTTCGTTGTTGAACCAACAGGAAAACGTCGAGCCGTGGCCCGGCTCGCTCTGAATCTCCAGGCGGGCCTGATGCAGGTTCAACACGTGCTTGACGATGGACAGGCCCAGGCCGGTACCGCCGCTATCGCGCGAGCGGCTGGAGGAGACACGGTAGAAGCGTTCGGTAAGCCGCGCCAGGTGCGAGGCGGGAATGCCGTAACCGGTGTCGATCACCGAGTACACCGCGCCATCGCTCGTGCGTCGCCAACGAATGGTGATGCGTCCGCCGGTGGGTGTGTAGCGCACGGCGTTGCTGACCAGATTGGACAGGGCGCTGTGCAGGTCCTTCACCGAGCCGAGCAGGTCGGCTTCCGCGGTGGATTCCACGGTGATGGTATGGCGACCCTGGCTGAGCGCTTCGGCCTCCTTGCGGATGGTGGCCAGCAGCGGCGTCATCTGTACGCGCTCATCCTGCACGTGATCCTGGGTTTCCAGGCGCGAGAGGGTGAGCAGGTCTTCCACGATCTGCCCCATGCGCTTGGACTGCGCGCGCATCTCGTTGAGCACGGGCGCGAGTTCCGGCACATCTTCGGGGTCGATCAGTTCCAGGTAGCCGTGGATGACGGTGAGCGGCGTACGCAGCTCGTGCGATACGTTGGCGACGAAGTCGCGGCGAATCTGCTCCAGGCGCGTGAGGTGGCTGATGTCGCGTGCCAACAGCAAACGCTGGCGACGACCGAACGGCAGCAAGGTCACGTTGATGTGGCGATTGGGATGCCCCGGTGCCGCCACGTCGTTGAGCGGTTCGCGCGCACCTTCCTTGAGCCAGGTGGCGAGTTCGGTGGTGCTTAGGCGCTCATCCAGGTGCGCGCCGCGGTCCTGCGGGCGGCGCAGTCCCAGCAGGTCCTCGGCGGCGTGGTTGAACCAGCGGACGTGCTGCTCGTTGTCGAGCAGTACGACCGCGTCCGGCAGGCTGCCGGCGGCACTGCGCAGATCGCGCAGACTGGAGGCGATGCGACGGGAACGCGTCATGAAACGGTCATGCTGAAGGGAGGTGGCCGTATGGCTTTGCGTCATCATGTGCTGCGCTTGATGACGGATTTGGGTCAGGAGCAAGACGATTTCGACGAGAGCCACCGCAGCCACCCCCGTCGCCACATGGCCGCCCGCGAGCCAGCCGACGAGGCCGCCAACGAGCAGGCCGGCCGTAAGGGCGGCCGGCAGCATCCAGGAGCGGTCGAAGGTCTTAGGCATGTGCGAGAGCTAGTAGGCGCCGGGTTGGCGGTGCGCCAGCATCGGCAAAACGCCGTTGCCCCGCAATAGCGGGCTCAGACGCTGGCGGAAAAGCGATAACCCGCACCGCGCACGGTCTGCACCATGTCGTCGAGCTTCCATGGTTCGAGCGTCTTGCGCAGGCGGCGAATGTGCACGTCCACGGTGCGCTCCTCCACGTACACGCTGCCGCCCCATACATGGTCGAGCAGTTGCGCGCGCGAGTACACGCGCTCGGGATGCGTCATGAAGAAGTACAGCAGTCGGTATTCGGTGGGGCCGATGGTTACCGCTTCTTCGCCAGCGAACACGCGGTGCGCCGGCCCGTCGATGCGCAGGCCGCCCAGTTCCACCATGCCCGAGCCGTCGTCGCCCTGGCTGCGGCGGAGCACCGCCTTGATGCGTGCCACCAGCTCACGGGTGGAGAACGGCTTGATGACGTAGTCATCGACACCGGCTTCCAGGCCGTTGACGCGATCCATCTCCTCACCGCGCGCGGTAAGCATGATGATGGGAATCTCGCGGCTCAGCTCTTCCTTGCGCAGGCGGCGTGCCAGCTCCAGGCCGCTGGTGCCGGGCAGCATCCAGTCGAGCAGGATGAGGTCGGGTACCTGTTCGGCGATAGCCAGTTGCGCCGCGCGTGCATCGGCGGCATGGACGGCGTCCATGCCAGCCTTGCGCAGGGCAAAGGCGACCATGTCGCGGATCGAGGCTTCGTCTTCGACGATCAATATGCGTTTGTGCACGCTTGGGGTCCGCTGTGGGTGCCTGTGACGCATTTATTGCAGCGGTCTAATGTTACGCCGCGATGACATTTCACACTTTACCTACGTGACGGGAGCGTCATGGCGGTAGTTCGGCATGCTCAACGGTTGCTGTTCTCGGCGGAAAAGCACACTCGGCCCTGGCAATGGCCCGTGTTCTGCAAGGGTTGCTGGCTGCGCCCGTCGGGGTTGTCGTCGGTCTGGATCTTGCGCTTGCGCAGTTCCATGACCAGTGGCGTGAGGTCGTTGATGCGGGCCTGGATACGGGCCCGGGCGTAGTAATCCAGGTCCGGCCGCTGCAGCAGGCGCTTGAGCTGCTCCATCGCGTCGAAAGGCCGGCCGGACAGGTAGGAGGCGTCGGCAAACGCTTCGCCCGCGCGTATCGCATCGCCGGCCTTGTTGCTGGCCCGGGCGTAGGTGCGGTACAGCTCCGGCTCGTCGTTGTTGTCGAGCATGGGCATCAGCATGGTGGCGGCCTGGCGGGCCTCGTCCTGGCTGCCGCCTTCGGTCAACGCATTGGCATAGCCCATGGCGATGGCGCGGTTGCGAGGCGACTGCTGGTTGAGGTCGGCATAGATCGCCAGCGCCTCGGCGCGTCGCCCGGCTTGCAGCTTGGCGTCGGCCATCGCCAGGCGCAGGACCTGGTTGGTCGGGTAGGCCGTCAGCAAGGGCTGCAGCTCGTCCACGGCCTTGGCGCCACGATTGCTGCGCAACAGGGCCAGGGCGTAGCCGTAACGATTGGACGGCGTATCGAAGCCTCGCTGGTTCTGCAGGCTGGTGGCGTAGTACGTGGTGATCTGTGTGGGGTCGCTGGCCAGCACGCGCACGCGTTCGCGCATCAGCAGGAAGGTATCGAGATTGTCCTTGGCCTCGCGTGCGGCGAGGGCCGTGGGATCTTTCACGTAAGGGATGGGCGCCGTGCTCTTTTCCCACTGGCTCTTGTCCAGGGTGGAGCCGCTGGGGCGCAGCTTCTGCTGCGCGAGCAGCCCGTTGGCGCGGGCCTTGGCGTCGCTGATGCGGTCCATGGTGACCGGGTGATCCTGCAACAAGGCGGGCACGTCGCCGCGCTCGCCACCGGTCCCTACGCGCAGGGTGTCCTCCATGCGCTCGAAGAAGCTGGCCATGGCGTTGGGATCGTAGCCGGCGTTGGCTAAGGTCTGGATGCCCGCGCGGTCGGCTTCGATTTCGTCTTTGCGGGTGAAGTTGATCTGGCGCTGCATCAGCAGGCCCTGGCCGCCCATCAGGATGGCGCCAGCGGCATCGCCAGCTCCTGCGCCCGCGCCGGCAGCGATGGCGCCCAACAGCACCAGCGCCATCAACGGAGTGTCTTTCTTGGACGCCTCGAAAGCACGCTGCAAGTGGTTCTGCGTGATATGGCCGATCTCGTGGGCGATCACGCCCGCCAGTTCGCTCTCGCTGTTGGTGATGATGATCAGGCCCGAGTTCACCGCGATATAGCCGCCAGGCGCGGCAAAGGCGTTGATGACGTTCTCGCGGGCGATGAAGAAGGAGAAGTGCTCCTTGGGCTTTTCGCTGCCGGCCACCAGCCGGTAGCCCAGGTTGTTGATGTAGTCGTCCAGCAGCGGGTCGTCCAGCACCATGTCCAGGGCGCGCATCTGGCGCAGCATGGAGGCGCCATAGTCCTGGGCTTCCTGGGGCGAGATCAGGGCATTGGCCGAGCTGCCCAGATCGGGCAGGCGCACGTCGCGATCCTGGCCCTGGGCAGCAAAGCTGAGGCCCGCGAACAGCAACGCCGTCAGCAGGCGGCGGGGCGGGCGGGCGGTCATGGGGCCGTGCCCGTCGGGAGCTGCTTGGTCATGCCGTTTCCTGTCCTTGGATACGCGCCAACCTGGCCGCGCCGGGCTCAGGTGCGGTTGAGATCCTGCTGCCTTTGGGGTGAGACGTGGTGCCATGCGCATAGGTCAGCGACAATACCATCTGAGACACCTGCGGAAGGTGTCGGTTCACCGTCATTGCTTGTTTCCAGAGGCGGCCAGCCCCACCTTGGGGGCGTCGCATCATTTTTCGGTTCCGGAGTTCGCCGTGCCCAAGATCGAGGTCTATTCCACCGCAGTGTGTCCTTACTGCGTATCCGCCAAGAACCTGCTCAAGTCCAAGGGGCTGGAGTGGAGCGAAGTGCGCATCGACATCGATCCCGCGCAGCGCGACCTGATGCTGGCGCGCAGCGGCGGTCGTCGCACGGTGCCGCAGATCTTCATCAACGATCAGCACGTGGGTGGTTTCGATGACCTGGTGGCCGCCGACCGTAGCGGAAAGCTGGCCGAGCTGCTGGGGAGCGCGGCATGAGCAAGCCGACGGACGAGCAGGGCAGCAAGGACCGCGTGGCCGAGTTCACCGCGTTCCGGCATCGCATGAACGAGCGCATCCTGTCGGAGGACAACCAGGTCGTGCGCCGGTTTTTTGCGCTGGACACACAGACCTACAAGCCCGGCGCGCTGGATGTAAAGACCAAGGAGCTGCTGGGCCTGGTCGCCTCGATGGTGTTGCGTTGCGACGACTGCATCAGCTATCACGTGGCGCAATGCAAAGAGGCCGGCGTGACGCGCGAGGAGTTCTTCGAAACCTTCAGCGTCGGCCTGGTGGTGGGCGGTTCCATCGTGATCCCGCACCTGCGTCGCGCAGTGGATTTCCTCGATCAGCTGGAATCGGGTGACGCTGCCGCCGCCGACTGCGCCAGCCACGCCTGAGTCCGGGGCCGGACGGGCGGTGGCCAACTCCTTGCCACCGCCTTGACGTATGCGAGTTTATTCAATGCTGCATGCGAGGATTTGCAACGGCGGTCGGGCGCTGCGCTCTGGTCGCTCGGCATCGCATGGGGGATAATTGACGGGATATATAGCCCTGTTGTCCCCCGCACAGGGTTGCTCGATTCTTATCCCAAGGAGTGTCCCCATGAGCAAGACCATTGCCGTGATTCCGGGCGACGGTATCGGCCCCGAGATCATGAACGCCACGCTGCGTGTGCTCGATGCGCTGGACTGCGGTCTGTCCTACGAGTTCGTCGATGCCGGCATGGTCGCGCTGGAGAAGCACGGCGATCTGCTGCCGCAGCCGACCCTGGACGCCATCGCCAAGCATAAGGTGGCCCTGAAGGGCCCGCTGACCACCCCGGTGGGCGGCGGTTTTACCTCGATCAACGTCACCCTGCGTCGCCACTTCGACCTGTACGCCAACGTGCGTCCGGCGATCAGCTTCCCGGGCACCAAGGCGCGCTTCGACAATATCGACATCATCACGGTGCGCGAGAATACCGAAGGTGCCTACCTGTCCGAAGGCCAGTCGGTCTCCGAAGACGGCGAAACCGCCATCTCCATGGTGCGCAATACCCGCAAGGGTTCCAGCCGCATCGTGCGCTATGCCTTCGAGCTGGCCATCAAGAAGGGCCGCAAGAAGGTCACCGCGGTGCACAAGGCCAACATCATCAAGACCGCTTCGGGCCTGTTCCTCAACGTGGCGCGCGAAATCGCCAAGGAATACCCGCAGATCGAGTTCAACGAGATGATCGTGGACAACGCCTGCATGCAGCTGGTGATGAAGCCCGAGCAGTTCGACGTGATCGTCACCACCAACCTGTTCGGTGACATCCTGTCCGACCTGTGCGCCGGTCTGGTGGGTGGTCTGGGCCTGGCCCCGGGCGACAACATCGGTACCGAAGCGGCGATCTTCGAGGCCGTGCACGGTTCGGCTCCCGATATCGCCGGCAAGGGCATCGCCAACCCGTGCGCGCTGCTGCTGGCCGCGGCCGACATGCTCGATCACCTGGGCATGGTCGATAAGGGCAACAAGTTGCGCCAGGCCATTCGCGACACCATGACCAACGACCGCGACAGCGTCACGCCGGACATCGGCGGCAAGGGCAGCACCGACAGCTTCGGTGATGCCATCGTCAAGCGCGTTCGCGCCGCCTGAGTCGCTTTGCTCTCGAAAAGCCCCTCTCCTTGAGAGGGGCTTTTTTTCGTCCGCAGTTTCCTGCCCCTTATCGTTCGTCGGCGCCGACGAGCGATAAGGGGAGGCCAGTACTCGAGCGCTAAGGCTCAGGCCGCCCGACGCGCGCTGGGCTGGTACTCCCCGGGCACCGCACCAAAGGGAATCGCGATGCGGTTCCAGGCGTTGATCAGGATCACCACGAGGTTGAGCTTGACCAGCTCTTCCTCGCTGAATGCGGCGCGAGCACGGGCGAATACTTCCTCCGGCACGCCATGTTCGCCCAGTTGCGTCACCGCTTCGGCCCAGGCCAGTGCCGCGCATTCGCGCTCGCTGTAGAACGGCGCCTCACGCCATGCCTGCAACAGGTACAGGCGCTGCTCGGTTTCGCCAGTGGCGCGTGCATCTTTCGAATGCATATCGATGCAATAGGCGCAGCCATTGAGCTGCGATACGCGCAGCAGGATCAGCTCGACCAGCGGTTGCTCCAGACCGTTGGCGTGGACGGCTGCGCTGAAGTCGAACAGCGGCTTCATGGCCTGGGGATAGTGCTTGAATGAAAGACGTGAAGACACGGATAAGCTCCTGGCAACGCGGCCACCGCGGCCGCTTATTCCAAGGACGCAGAGCGGGGCTCGCTCGTGACAGCCCGCAGGCGTGCCAATTTGTCCGGATGTCGCAAGGCGTGCACGGCCACGATGTATTCGCCGTCGGTTTCGATCCAGTGCACGGTGGCGAGTTGCGCGTCGACCCAGGTAAGCAGGGCCGGTGCGCCATTGACCCATCCCACGCGATGGAGGGCGCCGGTCTGCTGATAGTGCAGGGCCACTTGTAGATACAGTCGTGCGATGCGCTCGCTGCCGTAGAGTGGCTTGAGCGTGGCGCTTATCTTGCCGCCGCCGTCGGCTTCATGCATGGCATCGGCGGCGAACAGAGCCTGCAGGGTGTCGAGGTTGGGGTGGTCCAGGGCATCGCGGAACCGCTCCAGCAAGCGTTGCTGGGCTCGCGGCTCCAGGCTGAAGCGCGGGCGACCTTCTCGCAGACGCTGCCGTGCGCGGTGCGTGCGTTGGCGGCTTGCGTCCTCGCTGATCTGCAGCATGGCGGCGGCTTCGGCGTGGCTGTAGTCAAATACCTGGTTGAGCAGGAAGGCGGCTCGTTCGTCCGGGCTCAGTCGTTCCAGCAACGCCAGAAACGAGAGGCTTAGTGTCTCGCTGCGCTCGAGCATGAGATCGGGCTGTTCGGCCTCCGCCACCAGCGGCTCTGGCAGCCAGGGGCCGGGATAGTGCTGGCGCTCGGTCTTGGCGCGGCGCAGACGATCCAGCGCCAGGCGCGTGGTTACGGTGACCAGCCAGGCTTGGGGGTCATCCAGGCTGGCCGGCTCCTGCTGGTGCCAGCGCAGCCACGCATCGTGCAGCACGTCCTCGGCATCGGCGGGTGCGCCGAGCATGCGGTAGGCCAGCCCATAGAGGCGCGGGCGGTGTTGTTCAAACAGCGCGGTGGCGTTGTCCATGACGTATTCCCAAGGGATGACGTACCAGGACGCGAGCGTTGCCCGAAACGTGACCGCTCAGCGAAACAGCGGCCACGGGGCGAGAAAGATGATCCAGATCAGCAGCAACATGCCCGCGTACTTCACGGCGCGAAACAGCGTGGGATACTTCTTCTTGAACGTGCGGCTGCGCTCGCGGCCGCGCTGATTGAGCGCGAACATGCGGTTGACGAAGCCGGTCTGCTCTTCCGGCGACTCGGTGTTGGGCGAGGCGGTGATCTTGCCCATAAAGGCCCCCACGCGATGGTTGATCGCACTCATCCAGCGCGTGCGCAGGGGACGCTCCACATCGGCGAACAGGATCACACGGGTCTGGTCGGTGCGGTTCTCGGCCCAGTGCACATAGGTTTCGTCGAACACCACGTCCTTGCCGTCCCCCCAGCTGTGCACCTCGCCATCGACGAAGATGCGGCACTCCTCGGAGTTGGGCGTGATCAGGCCAAGGTGATAGCGCAGCGAGCCGGCAAACGGGTCGCGATGCGGGTTGAGCTTGCTGCCCGGCGGGAGCAGGGCAAACATCGCCGCCTTGACGCTGGGTATGGAGTTGAGCAGGGCGACGGTCTTGGGGCACAGCGTTTCGGCCGAGGCCAATGGCTCGCCGTACCATTTCAGGTAGAAGCGCTTCCAGCCCTGCTTGAAGAAGCTGTTGAAGCTGGCGTCGTTGTGCTTTTCGGCCGCGCGGATATAACCCTCGTCGAACAGGTGCAGGGCTTCCTCGCGAATGGCCTGCCAGTTGGCCTGCAGCAGGTCCAGTTGAGGGAACCCACGCCGATCCAGGATCGGCCGTGCCGGCACGGCGGAAAACGCATACATCAGCAGGTTGTAAGGCGCGAATACCGCGGAATGGTCCACCAACTGCCGGTCGAAGCGCAGCTTGGCGCGGCCGCGCAGGTGCACCAGGAGCACGCAGAACACGAACAGCAAAAGCAGGATCAGCAGGACGAGGCGCGGGGCAAGGATCATGGACGGGGACGCGGCCGTGGGACGGAAAGCCGCATTCTACTCCCTAGGTCAGGCCGGCCCCTTGATCTGGTTCAGGCGATGGGGTGTTTCAATGGCCCAGCACATGCACCGGGCCGCCGCCGGGGCGATAGCTGCGGGCCAGTGCCCGATGCACGTAGGCCACGGCGCGGCGCACGGCGGAGCGGGGCGTATGGCCTTTGGCCAGTTCGGCGGCAATGGCCGAGGCCAGCGTGCAGCCGGTGCCGTGACCCTCGATGGGGAGGCGCGCATGGCGCAACTCCATCACGCCGCGTGCGTCGTAGAAGCGGTCCACCACCTCACGCTCGTTGGCGTGCCCGCCTTTGAGCAGCACCGAGCGGGCGCCCAGCGCCAGCAGCGCTTCGCCGGCTTTGTCGAAATCGGTGGATTTGCGCAGGCGGCGACCCAGCAGGGCCTCGGCCTCGGGGAGGTTGGGCGTGAGCACGTCGGCCTGCGGAATGAGTTCCTGCACCATCGCTTGCACAGCGTCTTCGTCCAGAAGGCGGGCGCCACTGGTGGATATCATGACCGGGTCGACCACCAGCCAGGCCGGTTGGCGTGCGCGCATGTCCTTCGCGACCAGGCGGGTGACGGCGGCGCTGCCGAGCATGCCGGTCTTTACTGCGCCGATCGGGAAATCGTCGAACACCGCGTCGAGCTGGCTACGAATGTGCTTCAGCGGCACGGTGTGCACGGCGGTGACGCCGCGCGTGTTCTGTGAGGTGATGGCGGCGATCACCGAGAGACCATGCACCTCACGCGCATGGAAGGTTTTCAGATCGGCCTGAATGCCAGCGCCGCCACCGGAATCCGAGCCGGCGATGGTGAGGGCGATGGGCGGGGCGGCGTGGGGCATGACATGGCTCGATGATCGCAAACGCTGAGCATTATCGCCTCGTCTGCCTGGATGGCGCATGCATCGCGTCGCCCCGGCGGGTGCCGGGACGACGCGAATGCCGGTTACAGCGCTTCCGAAGCGAAGTCCGCCAGGCGCGAGCGTTCACCGCGACGCAGGGTAATGTGCGCCGAATGACTCCAGTGCTTGAAGCGGTCTACCGCATAGGTAAGGCCGGAGGTGGTTTCGGTGAGGTAGGGTGTGTCGATCTGTTCCACGTTGCCCAGGCAGACGATCTTGGTACCCGGGCCGGCCCGGGTAATCAGCGTCTTCATCTGCTTGGGCGTGAGGTTTTGTGCCTCGTCGATGATCAGGTAGCGCGAGAGGAAGGTGCGTCCTCGCATGAAGTTCAGCGAGCGGATCTTGATGCGCGAAGCGAGCAGGTCATTGGTCGCCTGGCGCCCCCAGCTTCCGCCTTCCTCGGGATTGGCGAGTACTTCGAGGTTGTCCGTGAGCGCGCCCATCCACGGCGTCATCTTCTCCTCCTCGGTACCGGGCAGGAAGCCGATGTCCTCGCCAACCGACACGGTGGCGCGAGTCATGATGATTTCGCGATAGCGCTGCTGGTCCATCACTTGGGCCAGGCCCGCAGCGAGGGCGAGCAGCGTCTTGCCGGTGCCGGCCGTGCCCAGCAGGGTGACGAAATCCACATCGGGATCCATCAGCACGTTCAGCGCGAAATTCTGCTCGCGGTTACGCGCGGAGATGCCCCATACCGCGTGGTTGGCGTGACTGTGATCGTCCAGCAACACCAAGGTGGCCTGGGTATCGTCCACATGCAGTACGCGCAATTCCACGCTGTTGTCGCCTGGCAGGAACAGGCATTGGTTGGCGTACCAGTCCTCGTCATCGCGACGATCGAGTCGATAGAAGGTGCGGCCGCGCTCGTTCCAGGACTGCACTTCGGGATGGCGATCCCAGAAATCCTCCGTCAGTTCGGTGGAGCCGGTATAGAGCAGCGCAAAGTCATCCAGCGCGCGGTCGTTCTCGTAGTCCTCTGCATGGATGCCATAGATCTTGGCCTTGATGCGGAGGTTGATGTCCTTGCTGACCAGCACCACCGCGCGATCGGGG
>NZ_JAELTT010000091.1 GCF_016428975.1 Dyella sp. ASV21 | reverse complement strand
GGGCAGTAGTTCATGCAGTAGCTCGGCGGTCTGGGGGCCGCGCGCGAGTGCTTCCAGCAAGGCCCGGCTGCCACCGCGGCGGCTGCCGGCGTCGAGCGCGCTGCGGCCTGCCACGGTGAGTTCCCAGGCTTCCTCGCGTGGGTCGGGTAGCGGGCGATCTTCGCGCAGGGCGAGCGGCAGGGCGTTGGCGTAGGCCTCGCCAGGGGCGCCCAGCCAGTAATCGGCGGCGCGGGCCAGGGTGGCCATCAACTCGGCGTCGAGCAGGGGGGCGTCATCCAGCACGCGTAGTGCGGCCTTGAGCCGATTGCTGCCGACGGCAGACTCCACCCCGGCCTCCACCACAATACCGACCGCCTTGCCCTTGCCGAACGGCACCAGGACACGACTGCCCGCTTCCGCCAGGCCTTGGGCCGGGGGCAGGTAGTCGAACAGGGTCGGTAAGGGAACCGGAAGGGCGACGCGTAGGACGGCGGGCATGGAAACCTCAGGACGCCCCAGTGTAACCGGCTCGTTACCCCCTGCGTCGCTCGACCGTGCGGCGTGCGTGCGGCGGCGAATGGCATGGGGGCGGACGCTTGCGACGGGTTGCTGTCCCGTCCTCTAGGAAGCGGGGCTAAGTGACTATCGGCAGGGGGCTTTTGTGGTTATCCACAGGCGCTGTGGATAAGTCTGTGGATGCACCGTTGAGGGAGGCCCCTGAGCCGCATGAAAACGCCCTTCGGGACGTGCTGGGCAAGTTTTAGCCATGAAAAAAGACAAATTAAAATCAATGACTTACAAAATTTGCTCGGCTGGCATTCATACAACTGCCATAGGCACGGGACTTGCCTTGACAGCCGTGTGACGCTGTGCAAAACCCTGAAAACCGGGGCGCCTGGCGATGGCGCGAACCTGCGCCAGGGCACTGTTTGTGTGTGATGTGTGTCACAGAAGTGTTGCGGTTGGCGGCGCTTAGTGCGCGATGCCCAGCAGGATGGCGATGCCCAGCGCGGTGCTGATCAGCCAAGTATAGGACCAGCCCACGAACAAGTACTTCACCGTGGTCATGAACCAACCCTGGCGGTACACGCGCTTCTGCATCAACCACAGGTAGACCGGGACCCATAGACCCAGTGCCCACAGCGCCAGTAGCAGGGGTTTGTCGGTCCAGGGCGCATGCGGCAGCAACCAGCTGCGCAGCAGGCCGACCAGCAAGCCCAGCAACAGCACCAGAAACATGAAGGCGTGGCTGTGCAGGGCCACGATCAGGTGCTCCATGTACAGGCGCCGCTTGAACACATAGACCAGCTTGAGCAGCAGGGCGAACAGCGGCATCACGATGAACATGGTCTGCGGCAGTATCGCGAAGACGCCGGACATCACGCGCTCCTGCGCTTCCACGCTGGCTTCGCCGCCGGAGGACATCTCTTTGACGTTCTCTGCGGCGTGCGATAGCGAGCGGTTGATGCGATCGTTGATGCTGGCGGGCAGCCAGCTCACCCGGACCTTCTTCGATTGGCCGTTCCAGCCATCCAGGGTGGTGCTGGGAATGGGAGCGGCCCCCAACTCGCTCAGGCGATGGTTGGCGTGGTCTCGTTCCACGCTCAGCTGTTTGCGCTCAGCCTTCTCGCCTTGCCTGGTGTCGGCGGTGCTCTCGTCGGCGCTTTTGCGTTTTTGCTCGTAGTGGCTGCGCACGGCATCGGGGGTGAGGTCCTTGGCGAAGTCGCCGGTGCCGGCGCTGGCCTCCACCGAGGCTTCGTTGAAGTGCACGCCGTCCATCGCCAGATGGCATACGAAGAAGGCCATCAGGCACAGCACAAACATCAGGCGGAACGGCGCCACGTAGCGTTGGCGGCGCCCGGAGAAGTACTCCAGGGTGAGGAACCCTGGGCGGTAGAGCAGCGGCGGCAGCGTGTGCACGATGCGGCCATCCACGTGCAGCACCATGTCCAGGGTGTCTTCCACCATGTGATGCATGGGGCGCAGCACGGTGTGGATGGATTGCCCGCATTCGTGGCAGAACTCGCCTTGCATCGGCGCACTGCAGTTGGCGCAGTGCACGCCCTCGAACGACACCAATTCCTTCTTCATGTCCCCTCCCCCGAGTCGATCAGCCCGCGATCTTGGCATAAGCGAGTGACCGGCAGGGCATCCCCATACGCGGGTTTCGGGGTGAAAAAGGCACGGTCCTGTAAACTGGGTGGCCCAGGAGTCCCATATATGCAGTTTTTCCGCCCCGATCGCGCCAAGGTGGCGCACGAGGTCGGCGCCACGGTGCGCCTCGCCTTACCGCTCATCGCCGCGCAGCTGGCCGCGGTGGGCCCCAATTTCGTGGATGCCGTGCTGGCCGGCCATTTGAGCGCCCACGTGCAGGCGGCCGTGACGACCGCTGTGAGCATCTGGGCGCTGGCCTTGGTGAGCGGCATGGGCATGATGATGGCGGTGCCCCCCTCCGTGGCGCAGTTGGACGGTGCGCAGCGTCGCCACGAGATCGGTGCGGTATTCGTGCAGGCGCTGTGGCTCGCCTGGATGATGGGCCTGGTGATGTGGTTCCTGATTCGCCATGCCACTCCGATGCTGGACTGGATCGGGGTGGTGCCCACCTTGCGCACCGACGTGATGCACTTCCTGCATGCGATCAGCTGGGCGGCGCCGGCGCTGACCAGCTACTTTGCCTTGCGCGGCCTTTCCGAAGGCCTGTCGATGACGCGTCCGTCCATGTACTTCAGCTTCGGCGGTTTGCTGGTGCTGGCGCCGCTGGGCTACCTCCTGATGTATGGCAAGTTCGGCCTGCCTGCGCTGGGCTCGTTGGGCAGCGGCATCGCCACGGCCATCGTGCTGTGGCTGGAGATGCTGGGCTTCGCGCTGTACGTCGCCAAGCATCCGGCCTATCGCGACCTGGGCCTGCGCGAAGGGCTGGCATGGCCCAGGCCGAAAATGCTGCTGGACCTGCTCAAGATCGGCGGCCCCATGGCGGTGACCTTGCTTGCCGAGGGTGGCTTGTTCGTGGCGGTGGCGCTGGCCATCGCCACCCTGGGCGAGACGGTGGTGGCCAGCCACCAGGTGGCGCTGAGCGTGGCCACCGTGGCTTTCATGATCCCGCTAGGTTTGTCCATGGCCATCACCGTGCGCGTGGGCAATGCGGTGGGACGAGGCGATGCCCGTGGCGTGCGTTACGCCGGGTTTTGCGGCATCGCGCTGGCGCTGTGCATCCAGGCGGTGTCCTGCACGGTGATGCTGACCATGCCGCATCTGTTGGCGCGCCTGTACACGCACGACGCCGGCGTGATCGCGCTGGCGGCGCAGCTGATGTTGCTGGCCGGCCTGTTTCAGTTCTCCGATGGCATCCAGGTGACCTCCAACGGTGCGCTGCGCGGCCTCAAGGACACCCGCGTGCCGATGGTCATCACCTTGTTCGCTTATTGGGGCGTGGGCATGCCGGTGGGCTGGTGGCTGGCATTCCGCCACGACATGGGTGCGCGTGGCATGTGGGTGGGCCTGATCGTTGGTCTCACCATGGCGGCGGCGATGCTGTTCACCCGTTTCTGGCGCAATGCCTTCCACGAGCGCTGGCGGCGACACGCCTGAGCCCGCCCTGCTGGGCAGCTTGCGCCGCCATCGCGCCCAGCCGTTTTGCCACATGACCTTGATCGCCTGAACGGCTACGCTGTGGCCGACATCCTGAGGAAACTTCGCATGACGGACCGCCGCCCCACTGGTTTCTGGGCCTTTCTCTGCGTCCTTGGGCGCGGTATCAACGTAGTCAGGCTGGTCATCATCAACCTGGTCTTTTTCTTCGTGCTGTTCGTGCTGGCGCTGGTGTTGCTGGGCGGTTACCTGGGTAGCCGCGGCCAGCACCTGGTGCAGAACGACAGCGTGCTGGTGATCCAGCCCAAGGGCGAGTTGGTCGAGCAGTACAGCATCGAGCCGATGCAACGCGCGCTGGCGCAGTTGTCGGGCAATCCGCCCAAACAGACCCAGTTGCGCGATCTGGTGGGGGCGATCGACGCCGCCGCCAAGGACACGCGCATCACGCGTATCCTGCTGGAACCGGGCGAACTGCAGGGCGGCGGCTTTGCCGCACTGCGCGAAGTGGGTGCGGCGCTGGATCGCTTCCGCGCCGCCGGCAAGCCGGTGGTCGTGTGGGCGCCGAGCTACGATCAGGGTCAGTATTACCTCGCCGCGCATGCCGATCGCATCCTGGTCGATCCGCAGGGCGGGGTCATGATCACCGGCCTCGCCAACTATCGCCTGTTCTACAAGGACCTGCTCGACAAGCTGGGCGTAGACGTGCATCTGTTCCGCGTGGGCCAGTTCAAGAGCGCGGCGGAACCGTACATCCTCGACCATGCCTCGGCCGAGGCGAAGGAAGCGGACAGCTTCTGGATGGGCGGCTTGTGGGACAGCTACGTCAATGACGTGGCCAAGCTGCGCAAGCTGGATGCGGCGACCCTGCGCGCCGATATCGACGGCCTGCCAGAGAAGATCGCCAGCGCACGCGGCGACCTGGGCCAGTTGTCGCTCGACCAGCATCTGGTCGACGGCCTTGCCACGCCGGCCGAAGTGGAAGCGATGATGCGCAAGGAAGGCGTGCCCGCCGGCAAGAAGGGCGAAGGCTTCCGCCAGGTATCGCTGCAGCATTACGGCAACGCTTTGCCTGATCCGGGCGCGGGCCTGGATCCGGGCGTGTCCGTGGTGGTGGCGGAGGGTGAGATTTCCGGCGGCAAGCAGCCGCAGGGAACGGTGGGCGGCGACTCCACCGCGGCGTTGGTGCGCGCGGCGCGCGAGGACAAGCGCACCAAGGCATTGGTGCTGCGCGTGAACTCGCCGGGCGGCGAGGTGTATGCGGCCGAGCAGATTCGCCGCGAGGTGGCGCTTACTCGCCAAGCCGGTATTCCGGTGATCGTGTCCATGGGCAATGTGGCGGCCAGCGGCGGCTACTGGATCTCCATGAATGCCGATCGCATCTATGCCGAGCCCAATACCATCACCGGTTCCATCGGTATCTTTGGCATGGTGCTCACCGTGCCGGGCACGCTGGACAAGCTGGGCGTGAAGAGCGATGGCGTGGGCACCAGCCCGTTGGCCGGCGCCTTCGACATCACGCGTCCGCTCGATCCGCGCGTGGGCACGGTGATCCAGGCGACCATCGACAAGGGTTATCACGATTTCGTCGGCCAGGTGGCCAAGGCGCGCGGCAAGTCGTACGACGCCATCGACACCATTGCGCAGGGCCGGGTGTGGACCGGTCAGCAGGCACTGGAGCGCGGTCTGGTGGACCAGCTCGGTGGCCTGGGCGACGCCGTGGCGGAGGCGGCCAACCGCGCCAAGCTGGGCAAGAGTTACCCGGTGCGCTACGTGGAGGAACCGCTGGGCGGCTTCGAACAGTTCCTGATCGGCCTCAACGAGAACGCGATGGTGCAGGTGGCGCAGGCGTATGGCGTGCACCTGCCGGCGTGGGCCACGCAGATCAACGCCATGGCTCCGGAGTTGAAGCTGTTGCGTTCGGCCCAGTCGGGGCGTCCCAACGTCTACGCTTATTGCTTCTGCTCGCCGCGCTGAGCACGCGCGGTCCGAGACAACCCAGGGCCCCGGTTTGCGCCGGGGCCTTTTCTTTTAAGCGCGTTCCTTTAAGCGCGGCGTCAGCCGCTGATGGAGGCGTCGTAGTAATCGCCATGGCGCTGCACCTGCACCGGCAGGCCGAAGGTTTCACTGAGCAGTGCATCGGTGAGTACGTCTGCCTTGGCGCCATGGCGTAGCAGGCGACCTTCGCGCAGCAGCACGACTTGGCCGATCTCCGGCAGGATCTCTTCGATATGGTGCGTCACCAGCAGTAAGGTGGTGCCATGCTGGGCGAGGCCGCGCAGGCTTTCCAGGAACCGTCGGCGGCTGGCCATGTCCAGGCCGGCGCAGGGTTCGTCCAGCAACAGGGCCCGCGGACGATGCACCAGCGCTCGCGCGATCAGCACGCGTCGTGCTTCGCCGGTGGAAAGGCTGGCCATGGTGCGGCCCAGCAGGTGCGTGGCCCCCGCCTGTTCCAGCGCCTCTTCGGCACGCACGCGCATGGCGCTCGTGATGTGGTGATCCAGCCCAAGCCGGCGCGCCGCGAAGAAACTGGACAGCACTGCTTCGGCCACCTCCAGGGTCGCATCGCTGGTGCAGTCGTCCTGCAGCGAGGGCGACACGATACCGAGCAAGCTGCGCAAATCCGACACATGCCAGCGTTCCCGCCCGAACACGCGGATGGCGACATGACCGTCTCCGCGGGCCAGCGGGTAGAACTCGCGGGTGATAAGGCGCACCAGGGTCGACTTGCCCGCGCCATTGGCGCCGAGAATCGCGGTGTGCTGCCCCGCATCGATGCGCAGGTGAAAGTGATCGAGGATCAGGCGGTCACCACGCATCACGCTGGCGTCGTCGATCTCCAGCAGCGGGCTGGCGGGGTCGGTATGGGTTATGGGCCGGTTCATGGTTTCCCACCATGCCCGTTTAGACGTCCATTGGCAAAGCCCGGGGCTTACTGATTGGCCGCTTCCGCCTGTTCGCGCTGCTTTTCGGCCTGTTGGTTGACCACTTTCTGAACGTCGCGGGCACGTTGTTCGTCCTTCTTCAGATCGTCCCAGGGCGTGGCGACACGCGCGGTGCTGGCGCTGGCAGGCTGCACGGCGGGTGTCGGCGGCTTGCCGGAGCAGGCGGCCAGCAGGCTGGTGCATAACAGCGGGGCAAGCCACTTCATGGTCGATCCTCCGGCAGGAGCGGCCAGTGTCCCGCGCCGGTCGGGGGCCGGCAAGCATCGCGTACTAGGCGAGGGCACCGGGCTGGCTCTAAGCTCGCCTTATGAATACGCGCATCGATGCCTGGCAGTTGCAGGGCCACACCGCTTTGATCACCGGCGCCAGCAAGGGCATCGGCTACGCCGCCGCTCGCGAGCTGGCGGGTCTGGGCGCCAATCTCCTGCTGGTGGCGCGCGATGCCGATTACCTTGAGCAGGTACGGGTGGAGTTGATGGACGACTTCCCCGGTATCGAGGTGCTGGCTTTCGGCGCGGATCTGGGCGAGCAGGAAGATCGGCTGGCCGTGTTCGATTGGGTGGCCGACCTGGGCGCGCCGTTGTCGTTATTGATCAACAACGCGGGCGGCAATCGCCCCGCGCCCACGCTCGCGTATCAAGAGCACGAGTACCGCGCGATCTTCGAGCAGAACCTGTTTTCGGCGTTCGAAATGTGCCGCCTGGCGCATCCGCAGCTGGTGCAGCACGCGCATGCGGCGATCGTGAATGTGGGGTCGGTATCGGGCGTCACGCATGTGCGTACCGGGTCGCCCTATGGCATGACCAAGGCCGCGCTGCACCAGCTCACCCGCAACCTCGCCGTCGAATGGGCCGCCGATGGCATCCGCGTCAACGCGGTGGCGCCCTGGTACATCCGTACACAGCGATCCGAACCGGCGCTGGCGGACGAGGAATACCTGGACGAAGTACTCGACCGTACGCCGTTGCGTCGCATCGGTGAGCCGGAGGAAGTGGCTGCGGCCATCGCCTTTCTTTGCCTGCCCGCCGCGAGCTACATCACCGGTCAGGTACTTGCCGTGGATGGCGGCTTTCTCAATTACGGGTTTTGATTGTCCACAGCGAATGTGGACGGCGCTTGGGTAAGCCTGTGGATAGATGAGGCAACTGCCCGCCCGCGTTGAACTTTCACCATCATGATGCGTTTTTCGACAATGCGCGTTGATTTGTCCACAGCGATTGGGGAAAGGCTGGTGGCAAGCCTGTGGAAAAGTCCGCGTCTCCTTTGCAGAGCAGTAACTTGCATGGCTTTGCGCAAGAAATGACCACAGGCGGGCTACGCATTCGCAATGAAGCGGCGCGTTCGGCCACAACGTGTACGTGTGCATCGATAGCGCAGTTTTCCACAGTGATTGGGGAAAGGCTGGTAGCAAGCATGTGGACAACTCCGCGGGCGCCTTTGCTGGCAGGCACTTGCATGACTTTGCGCAAGAAATGAGCAAGCGCTGGTTGCGTGTACGCAGCGACGCGCTGCGTTCGGTCACCACGCCTGTGTGCGTATCGAGCGTTCGTCGTGCGCGGTTGTCCACAGCGATTGGGGAAAGGCTGGTAGCAAGCTTGTGGACAACTCCGCGGGCGCCTTTGCTGGCGCGGACTTGCATGACTTTGCGCAAGAAATGAGCAAGCGCTGGTTGCGTGCACGCAGTGAGCCGATGCGTTCGGTCACCACGCTTGTGTGCGCATCGATAGCGTTGGTCGTGCGCGGTTTTCCACAGCGATTGGGGAAAGGCTGGTGGCAAGCTTGTGGACAACTCCGCAGGCGCCTTTGCTGGCGGGGACTTGCATGACTTTGCGCAAGAAATGAGCAATCGCTATGTACGTGTACGTAGCGGGGGCCGGCGATCGGTCACCACGCTTGCGCGCATCGATCGTGTTCGTCGTGCGTGGTTTTCCACAGCGATTGGGGAAAGGCTGGTAGCAAGCTTGTGGAAAAGTCGCCAGGCCCTTTGCACGATAGTGACTTGCATCGCTTTGCACAACATTTGACCAGCGTCGGTCGCCTCAGCAGTGGCGCAGCTGAGCCAACAGCTGCGCTTCGCGCTTTTCCAACGGCGGGCGGTCGCTCTTGAACGCGCGCTGCAGTTTGCTGGCGTTCTCGTCGTAGGCATCGCGCAGCGCGTGGCAGGTTTCGCCGTAGCTCAGCTGGCGGCATGCGTCCTGCACCCATACATAGTGGTTGGCGATAAGGCCCGGGGTAATGCGCCCACGGTTAAGTTCGGGTGCCGATGCTCCCGGACCATTGGGGGCGCCATAGACCGTAGAAAGGGGCAATTGCGACGCGCCGAGGATGCCGTAGGGCACCTGGTACGGCGGCGGGTCGCCGTTATCGCTGAGGTACGGCTTGCTGTCGGTGGCGCGGATGCAGGCGTACATCGCGGGCAATGGCACATCCGGCTCGCTGGGGGGCGGCCTGATCGCTACCGGCACGGTCGCCGGTGCGCTGTTCGCGGTGGCCGGTGGCGGCTGCGACGGTTGGGAGTCGTCCAGTTGCAGGGCCTGCTGGCGTTGGCCATTGCCGCATGGGCGATCCTGATACGTCACCCGACCGTCGGGGCCCGTGCATTGATAGGCCGTACCGGCGATGGCTGGCGCGCCGATCACGAACAGCAGGAGCAAGACACACGCGCGAATCATGCGGACGCTTCCTGAATAGCGCGCCCCGTGCGAGGCGCTTAGAACTCGGCGAGGTGTTCCTCGGCGGCGAAGCCCAGGGTGACGGCGCCTTCGCCGACGTTGACCATGCCGGTGATACTCATTGGCGCTTCCATCAGTTCCACGCCGCACTCTTCGCAGGCCGAGCGCAGGGTGGCATAGCCGGGCAGCTTGTTGAGTTCGGCAAGATCCCCGCCGTAGCTGACGCAGACGACCGGTACCAGCAGGCCGGCGTGCACGCGCTGTGCGGCATAGTTGAACAGCGTTTCGGCGCCATGCTCGAAACCGCGCACCTTGCCCACCGGGCCGGTTTCGCCGCGGTAGCCGCGCAGCAGGGGTTTGATATCCAGCGCCGAGCCGAGCATGGCGCTGAACAGACCCACGCTGCGGTCACCTTTCTTCTTGGCACGGGCACGCAGGTAGTAGAGATCGCGCGGCAGCATGTAGCCGTAGGAGTTGTTGGCGATATACGTGAGCCGCTCGCGAATCGCGGCGGGCGTCTCCCCCGACTCGATCAGGCGCGTGGCCTCGACGATCGCCGGCGCGGAGCCGGCGAACAGGCTGCGCGTATCGATCACACGCATCAGGAAGGGGCCGGTGATGTTGTTCTGTTCGCGCACGGCGCGATAGTTCTTCAGTACCGCGAAGCTGGCCTTGATCACGTGGTCGTTGATGGCGCTGCGCGTGGCGGTGATGGTGAGGCAGAACACACAGTCCTGCTCAAGCACCAGCTTGTCCAGGAACAGTTGCTGCACTTCCTCGATGGAGCACGGCACGGTTTCCGCCGAATGACTGCGGCTGCCGAGGTTGCGATCCAGGAAGCGGTGCAGCTCGACCTGGTTGCGATTGTCGAGGAACTCCTCGCCATCGACCCGGATGGTGATGGGCATTACCGCGATGTTGTGTTTCTGCAGAAATGCCTGCGGTACGTCGCAGGCCGCATCGATGGCCAATCCCATCCGCATCGTCTCACCCCCCAGTGAATGGCGCGGCCAACATAGCATGCGCCGTGTTGGCTGCCGACCCCTGGACAGGCGTCCAGACTTTTTTCCTGCACCGCACAACGTCTACCGTAGCTGCTTGTAAGTATCGGCATCGAAGGCATCCACTTGAACCACGGCGTCGCGTGCGGCATCGGCTTCGTGGAGGGCGTCGTACTCTTCGCGGGTAAGGATGCCCGCATCGAGTGCGCGGACATCCAGTTCGTCGCGTGGGCCACGCTCCAGTCGGCCGCTGCGTACGGCATCACGCAATTTGGTTTCCACTGGCATGGCACGCACAGCCTTGTTCAAGGCGGCCTCCAGTTCGCCCAGGCCCGGTTCGTGCGGACCGGGCACGTGGATGTCTTCGGTCAGGTGCAAGCGCGCTTCGCGATCTTCCAGGATGGCCCTTGCGACGCGTTGACCTTGGAGGTCCGACGGCGGACGGAAGCGCGCGCCGAGTGGAAACACCAGCACGCGCGCGAACGCCGCAAGCGTCGCGGAAGGCAGGTTGTCCAGCACGCCGCGCAGCGCTTCCTGCGTGCGATACAAGGCCAGCGTTGCGCCCCAATCGGCAAGGTCGTGATTGGCGGCCAGTTTGGGTTCGTCGTGATAGCGCTTGAGTGTGGCGGCCGCGAGGTATTGCCAGGCGAGTGCGTCGGCGAGGCGGCCGGAAATCTTCTCGCGTCGTTTCAGTGAGCCGCCAAGCGAGACCATGCACAGATCCGAGACCAGGGCGAATGCGGAAGCGAAACGCGTCAGTTGTTGGTAGGCGCGGCGTAGTTCGCTGTCGGCTGGGGCGCGCGCCAGCCGTGCGCCGGTCAGGCCGAGCAACAGCGCGCGCACGCCACGGGTAAATACGAAGTTGAGGTAGCCGAACGTACTGCGATCGATCGCCGCCAGGTCCTGGGCGGCGAGCGCCGTGATCAGCTTCTGCACCCAGGGATGGCAGCGGATGGCACCCTGTCCATAGATGATCATCGAGCGCGTGAGGATATTGGCGCCCTCCACGGTGATGCCGATCGGCACCGACATCCACATGCGCGACAGCGCGTTGCGCGGGCCGCGCTGAATGGCTGCGCCTGCGCGGATATCCATCGCATCGCTCACCACCTCGCGCATGGCCTCGGTGAGATAAGCCTTGGCGATCGAGCCGAGCACGGCGGGCTTTTCACCTGCGTCGAGCGCGCCGCAGGTGAGCGTGCGCGTTGCCGTCATCAGATAGGTAAGGCCGGCGATGCGCGCCAGCGGTTCCTCGATGCCTTCGAAGCGGCCGATCGGTGTATCGAACTGTTCGCGCACCGTGGCATACGCGCCGCAGATGCGCGTGGCCATCTGTGCCGCGCCAACGGCCAGGGCGGGCAGGGAGATCGAACGCCCCGCCGCCAGGCTCTCCATCAACATGCGCCAGCCATGGCCGGCCTGGGCCACGCCACCGATGATGGCGTCCATGGGCACGAACACATCGTGGCCTTCGGTGGGGCCGTTGGCGAAGGGAACCCCCATGGGGTCGTGATGCTGGCCAATGACCACGCCTGGCAGATCGCGAGGAATCAGTGCGCAGGTGATGCCGCGATCGGCAGGACCGCCCAGTAAGCCTTGCGGATCTTTCAAACGGAACGCCAGGCCAATCAGTGTGGCCACCGGCGCGAGCGTGATGTAGCGCTTGTTCCAGTTCAAGCGCAGGCCGATTACTGGCTCGCCCTGCCACTGCCCCCATTCGACGATGCCTTCCGATTGCGTGGCGGCTGCATCGGAGCCCGCTTCAGGGCCGGTAAGCGCGAAGCAGGGTACTTCGCGGCCATCGGCCAGTCGGGGCAGGTGGCGCTGCTTCTGTTCCTCGGTGCCGTAGTGCAGCAGCAGTTCGCCGGGACCCAGGGAGTTGGGCACCATCACGGTGACCGCGGCGGCCACGGAACGTGTGGCAATGCGCGTGACCACGCGCGAGTGTGCGATCTCGGACAAGCCCAGGCCACCGTATTGCTCGGGCAATACCATGCCGAAGAAGCCTTCGCGCTTGATGAACTCCCACACGGCGGGCGGCAGGTCGCGCGCCTGCTCGATCTGCCAGTCATCGAGCATGGCGCAAAGCGTCGTGACCGGGCCATCCAGAAACGCCTGTTCGCGTGGCGTCAGTGGCTTGCACTGAAAGCGCAGCAGCGCATCCCAGTCCGGCGTACCGGAAAAGATCTGCGCGTCCCACCACACGGTGCCGGCCTCGAGCGCAATGCGCTCGGTATCGCCCAGGCGCGGCATCACTCTGGCCAGCCGCGGCGCCCATGCGCGCGCAAAAAGCACTCGTCGCAACGGGGCAAGCCCAGTTACAAGTGCAACCAATGCGGCGACAAATAGCAGTCCATATATATAGCGTTCCGAAACGATGCCCGTGATGGCCAGCGTCCCCCCTATCACCGCCGTGGCCGACACCCACGCCAGCCAGCCGCGTCCGGCGAAGGCGAAACCCAGCAAGGCCACTACGGCCACCAGCAAACCTAGGACGAGCATGGCGATCTCCTCCGGTGGACGGCCACCGGCCACCATGGTGGGCAGCGCCACTTCAAGGAAATGCCAAGAGCGCCCCTGGGCGCACGGGGTCCCTCTCCCATTAAGATGCAGGCACTGATCTGGCATCTAGCCGGCGTGGCGTCGCCGGTAACACGCTGCATGCCCCATGCAGCGTTTCCCGCAGGGGTTTTAATGAAGGACAAACAGGAAATCGTCTCCAACTGGCTGCCGCGTTACACCGGCACCTCCCTGGAGCAGTTCGGCGAACATATTCTTCTCACCAATTTCGGCCATTACGTGGAACTGTTCGCGCAATGGCACGGCGTGGAAGTGCAGGGCCGCGACCGGCCCATGCCCAACGCCACCGCCGACGGCATCACGCTTATCAACTTTGGTATGGGTAGCCCCAATGCGGCGACCGTCATGGATCTGCTGAGCGCGATCCAGCCCAAGGCGGCGCTGTTCCTCGGCAAGTGCGGTGGCCTCAAGAAAAAGAACGCCATTGGCGACCTGGTATTGCCGATCGCGGCGATTCGCGGCGAGGGCACGTCGAACGACTACCTGCTGCCAGAGGTGCCGGCGCTGCCTGCCTTCCAGCTCCAGCGCGGCGTCTCCACCATGATCCGCGACCTCGGCTACGACTACTGGACCGGTACGGTCTATACGACCAATCGCCGCGTCTGGGAACACGACGAACATTTCAAGGAATACCTACGCCGTACGCGCTGCATGGCCGTGGATATGGAGACCGCAACCATCTTTGCGGCCGGTTTCGCCAATAAGATTCCTTGTGGGGCACTGTTGCTGGTTTCCGATCAGCCCATGATTCCCGAGGGCGTTAAGACTGAGTTAAGCGACCGAACCGTGACGGCCCAATTCGTAGAGCGCCATATTCGTATTGGCATTGAGGCCCTGAAACTGGTGCGTCGCAATGGGCGCAGCGTTAAACACCTGCGCTTCGAGGACGATGGCGGCTTCGACTGAAGCCCTGTCAAATCAGCGGCCTGGCTCAGGTATTAAGGCCAGGCCAGGCCGCCTTCACTCCGGCTTCACCGCACCCAAACGATGGTCATCGCGCCGCACCAATCAGGGAGCGGTGTGGGGC
>NZ_JAELTT010000090.1 GCF_016428975.1 Dyella sp. ASV21 | reverse complement strand
TAAGACGCCGGTGAAGTTCAAGAACGTGGTGATCGGCCGGGTAACCGGTGTGCGCCTGAGCCAGGATCGTTCGCGGGTGGTGGCCAAGGTGGCGCTGGAGAAGAGCGCCGAGGGTTTCGCCACGGCCGATACGCGGTTCTGGGTGGTGCGTCCGCGCATCGGCCTGGGGGGTGTGTCGGGCATCGACACCTTGTTGTCGGGTGCTTTTATCGGCGCGGATGTGGGCCAGTCACAGGAGCCCAAGACCGACTTCACCGGGTTGGAAACACCGCCGCCGGTGACGCATGGCGCGCCGGGCAAGACCTTCAACCTGCGTGCGGACGATCTGGGTTCGCTGGATATCGGCTCGCCCGTGTACTACCGGCGTATCCAGGTGGGACGCGTGTCGTCCTATCACCTGGATCAGGATGGCAAGAGCGTAACGTTCCAGATCTTCGTGGACGCGCCCAACGATCAGTTCGTCACCACCTCGTCGCGTTTCTGGAATGCCAGTGGCGTCGATGTTTCCGTAGGCGCGGACGGGCTCAAAGTGAATACGCAATCGCTGGCCACGGTGCTGGCCGGCGGCCTGGCGTTTCAGGACCCGCCGGGGCCGCACGACGCCACGCCGGCGTCCGAGGGTGCCTCGTACACCTTGTTCAACGACCGCGCCACCGCGATGGCGCCGCCCGATGGCGAGCCGCGTTATATCCGCATGCGCTTCAATCAGTCGCTACGTGGGTTGGCGGTGGATGCGCCGGTGGAATTCCTGGGCGTGGCGTTTGGTCGCGTCGTATCGGTGAACCTGGACTTCGACGAAAGCACCCAGAGCTTCCCCACCGTAGTGGGCGCGGTGGTGTATCCCGCGCGCCTGGGCAAGGCGTATGAAAAGCTGGCTGCGCTGGCCAAGTCGCGTGGCGATGACGAGCAGATGTCGCAGATGATGGGTCGCTTGGTCGAGCATGGCCTGCGTGCCCAGGCCCGCACCGGCAATCTGCTTACCGGGCAGCTCTATATCGCCATGGATTTCCTGCCCAAGGCGCCGAAGGTGGCCTTCGATGGCAGCAGCAAGCCGCTGGAAATTCCCACCGCGCCGGGTGATTTCGAGAAGATCCAGGAGCAGCTGGCCGACATCGTGGCCAAGTTGCAGAAGGTGCCGTTCGACAGCATTGGCAAGAACCTGGATCAGTCGCTGGCCGAACTCAACGGCACGCTCAAGCAGATCAACACCAGCGTGTTGCCGGAAGTGAAGACCACCCTGCAAGGGGCGCAGCAGACGCTGGGTAGCGCCAACAATGCGTTCGCGCCCGATGCGCCGCTGCAACAGAACCTGGGCGGTTCGCTGCAGGAGCTACAACGGGCCGCGCGTTCGCTGCGCGTGCTCACTGATTATCTGGGCGATCATCCGGACGCATTGCTGCGCGGGCGTCGCGCCGACAAGCCGCTGGAGGCCCCACCGCCGCCGAGCACGCCGCCTCAAGGAAGCAAGCCATGATTCGTCCCCTCTATCTGAACCTGGGCGTGGCCCTGCTGGCGCTGGTGGCCGGCGCATGCAGCTCCGTGCAGCCCGTGCATTACTACACGCTGGTGCCCCCGGCCGGCGGTGCCGCTGAGGCGGGTGCCGCGACGGGCTTTCAGTTCGATCTGCTGCCGGTAGGTGTACCGGCACAGGTGGATCAACCGCAGCTGGTGGTGCGCCAGGGCGCGCAGGGTGTCGCGGTGCTGCAGGGTGAACGCTGGATTGCCCCGTTGGGTGATGAAGTACGCGGCGCGTTGGCGGCCGCGCTGGCGCATGAATTCCACGCCAAGGACGTGAGCGGTCTGCCCGGCCAGGGCAGTGGCACCGTGCGCATCAAGCTGGACCTGCGTCGCCTCGATTCCGTGCCGGGCGGGTATGCGTATATCGACGCGGCCTGGAGCGTGCGCTCGCTCAAGGGCGGGGATGCGCTGGCCTGCACCAGTCGCATCAACCAGACCGTGGGCGAGGGCTACGATGCCCTGGTGCAAGGCCATCAGCAGGCCATTGCGCAGCTGGCCAGCCAGGTGGGCGCGGTGGCCGCCGCGATGGCTGGCGGGACGACGGCCCATTGCCCCGCCGGTTGAGCCCGGGAATTGGCGCCGTTTTCGGCTTTTGGGCGCTGATCGAACCCCAATTCTGCTAGTCTGCCCAGTTCCCAGCTGCCACCGGAAAGGCCGGTGGCAGCCCGCAACACACATGGCGCCGGACACATGCAGGACATTCAGGATCAGGGTTCCCCCGAGGGCAACGAGCAGGGCTATCAGCCGCAGACGGTTGAAGTCGCCGCGCAGCAGTTCTGGCGCGATCAGCGCGCCTACGAGGTGAAGGAAGACCCTTCGCGGCCCAAGTTCTATTGCCTCTCCATGCTGCCGTATCCCTCGGGCGCGCTGCACATGGGCCATGTGCGCAACTACACCATCGGCGACGTGATCAGCCGCTACCAGCGCATGAACGGCAAGAACGTGCTGCAGCCGATGGGCTGGGATGCGTTCGGCCTGCCTGCCGAAAATGCCGCGATCAAGAACAAGACCGCACCGGCCAAGTGGACCTACCAGAACATCGAGCACATGCGCGGCCAATTGCAGCGCCTGGGCTTTGCCTACGACTGGACCCGCGAGTTCGCCACCTGCCGTCCCGACTACTACCGTTGGGAACAGTTGATGTTCACGCGGTTGATGAAGAAGGGCATGGCCTACCGCAAGAACGCGGTGGTGAACTGGGACCCGGTGGACCAGACCGTGCTCGCCAATGAGCAGGTGGTGGACGGCCGCGGCTGGCGTTCCGGCGCATTGGTGGAAAAACGCGAGATCCCGCAGTGGTTCCTCAAGATCACCGACTACGCGCAGGAGCTGCTCGACGGTCTGGATACGCTGCCGGGCTGGCCCGATGCGGTGAAGACCATGCAGCGCAATTGGATCGGGCGCTCCGAAGGCCTGGAAATCCACTTCGCGGTGGAAGGCGCAAGCGAGCCGCTCACGGTCTTCACCACGCGTCCCGACACCCTGATGGGCGTCACCTTTGTGTCTATCGCCGGGGAGCATCCGCTGGCGATTCAGGCCGCCAAGCGCGACGCCAAGCTGGCTGCGTTCCTCGATGAGCTCAAGCACGGTGGCGTGTCCGAGGCCGAACTGGAGACCCAGGAAAAGCGCGGCATGGCCACGGGCCTGTTTGCGATCCATCCGATCAGCGGCGAGAAGGTGCCGGTGTGGGTGGCCAACTTCGTGCTGATGGGCTACGGCACCGGCGCGGTGATGGCCGTACCGGGCCATGACGAGCGCGACTTCGAGTTCGCCCACAAGTACGGCCTGCCGATCAAGCAGGTGATTGCGGCGGGCGACGAGGCCTACGATCCGGCGCAGTGGAAGGATTGGTATTCGGACAAGACGCGCGCCGACATGCGCGTGATCCACTCCGGCGAACTGGACGGCAAGAACTATCGCGAGGCGTTCGATTTCCTTGCCAGCAAGCTGGAAGGCGAAGGCCACGGTCATCGTCGCGTGAACTGGCGCCTGCGCGACTGGGGCGTAAGCCGCCAGCGCTATTGGGGTTGCCCGATCCCGGTGATCTACTGCCCGAGCTGCGATGCGGTGCCGGTGCCGGAAAACCAGTTGCCCGTGGTGCTGCCCGAAGACGTGGCGTTTTCCGGCATGCAGTCGCCGATCAAGGCCGACCCGGAATGGCGCAAGACCACCTGCCCGCAGTGCGGTGGCCCGGCCGAGCGCGAAACCGATACCTTCGACACCTTCATGGAGTCGAGCTGGTACTACGCGCGCTACACCAGCCCGGGTGCCCACGATCAGGTCGACGAGCGCGCCAACTATTGGCTGCCGGTGGACCAGTACATCGGTGGCATCGAGCACGCCATCCTGCACCTGCTGTACTTCCGCTTCTATCACAAGCTCATGCGCGACGCCGGGCTGGTGAAGGCCGACGAGCCGGCCACCAACCTGCTGTGCCAGGGCATGGTGATCGCCGAAACCTTCTACCGCGACAACGCCGATGGTTCGAAGGACTGGATCAATCCGGCCGATGTCGAGATCGAGCGCGATGACAAGGCGCGCGTGATCGGTGCGCGTTCGAAGACGGATGGTGAGCCGGTGAAGATCGGTGGCACCGAAAAGATGTCCAAGTCCAAGAACAACGGCATCGATCCGCAGGCGATGGTGGAGAAGTTCGGCGCCGATACGGTGCGCCTGTTCTCCATGTTCGCGGCGCCGCCGGAACAGTCACTGGAGTGGAGCGATGCCGGTGTGGAAGGCATGGCGCGCTTCCTGCGTCGCTTCTGGCGCGAAGTGACCACACACGCCGCCAACCCCGATCATCCGGTGGTCGATCCGGCCGCGTTGGACGCTGGCCAGAAGGCGCTGCGTCGCCAGGTGCACGAAACCATTCAGAAGGTGAGCGACGACCTGGGTCGCCGCCACGCCTTCAACACCGCCATCGCCTCGCTGATGGAACTGCTGAACGCCCTGGGCAAGTTCCACGACCAGAGCGATCAAGGCCGCGCTGTGCGCCACGAGGCGCTGGAAGTGATGGTGCTTCTGCTCAACCCGGTAGTGCCGCATGTGAGTCATGCGCTGTGGCAGGTGCTGGGCCATGCCGAGGCGGTGCTGGAAGATCAGCCCTGGCCGCAGGCGGATAGCGCCGCGCTGGTGCGCGACTCGCTCACCCTGGCGGTGCAGGTGAACGGCAAGCTGCGTGGCACTATCGACGTGGCGGCCAATGCCTCCAAGGAAGAGGCCGAGGCGCTGGCCCGGGCCCATCCGCACGTGGTGGCCTTCCTCGAAGGCCAGACGGTTCGTAAAGTAATCGTGGTACCCGGCAAGATCGTCAACATCGTCGCAGGATGAAATCCATGAGCCGTGTGTTCAAAGCTTCGTTGCTGTTGGTGTCCTCCCTGGCCCTGGGCGCTTGCGGGTTTCACCTGCGCCAGAGCGCGGCATTGCCGCCGGCAATGAAGCAGGTGCACGTGAGCGTGCCTGGCAGCCCGGATCTGCAGCGTCGTCTGGAGCGCTCGCTGGCCGCGTCGGGCGTGACCATCGAGGACCATGCCGGCGCAGGTACCGCCGAGTTCAATGTGCCGGTGTCTTCCTTCAGCACCGATACGCTTACGGTCAGCGGTCAGGCCCAGGTCACCGAATACACGGTGCGCTACCAGGTGCAGTTCGACGTGCATGACGGCGCGGGACAGCCCTTGGTGCCGCATCAGCGCATCGATATGCAACGCGAATTCAGTTACGACGCGACCAACACCATCGGTACCCAGGCCCAGGTGGATGCCATCCACAACAGCCTGTACGACGACATGGTGCAGGCGATCCTGTTCCGCCTGGAAGCGGCGGGTAAGCATCCGGCGAAGACCGCTGCCGAGGCGGCCGCAGCCGAGCCGGCACCGGCGTCGGCCTCCAGCACGCACTGACCTGCCTGCATGCCCCTCAATGCCGTCCAATGGCAAAAGGCGCTGACGGCGGACCACCTGCGGCCGGTCTATCTGCTGGCCGGTGAGGAACTGCTGGTACTGGAAGCGGCCGACGCGCTGCGCGCCCAGGCGCGCCGGCTCGACTACACCGAGCGCGAAGTGCTCGATGTAGGCAACCACTTCGACTGGGATGACCTGGCCCGCTCGGCGGCCGGCATGTCGCTGTTCGCCACCCGCCGCCTGCTGGATCTGCGTCTGCCCACCGGGCGTCCGGGTACCGAGGGCGCCAAGGCCATCGGCGAGTTCTGCGCCAACCCGCCGCCGGACGTGACCCTGCTGATTACCGCCACCGAGTGGAGCAGCAAGCACGAAGGCGCCTGGACCAAGAATGTCGATGCTGCCGGCAGCCTTGTGGTTTTCAATGCGCCGCGTCCGAACGAATGGGCCTCGTGGATTACGGCGCGGCTGACCTCGCGCGGGCTGTCGGCCACGCCCGATGCGGCCGCCTTGCTCGCCGAGCGCGTCGAGGGCAACCTGCTCGCCGCCGCGCAGGAGATCGACAAGCTGGTGGTGTTGCACGGGCAGGGCAAGATCGATGCGGCCGAGATGGAGAACCTCGTTGCTGACAGCGCGCGCTATGACGCGTTCAAACTCACCGACGCCGCCTTCGCCGGCGATGGTGGTCGCGCCCTGCATATCCTGCATGGCCTGCATGCCGAAGGCGACGAACTGATCGCGCTGATGGGCTGGTTGGTCAATCAGCTGCAACTGGCGCTGCGCCTCGCCAACGCGCGCGATTTCGCCGCCCAGGCCAAGGCTGAGCGGCTGTGGCCTGCACGTGAGCAACTGTTTCGCAAAGCGCTGCGCCGCGCACCGCGCGAGCACTGGATGCAGTGCCTGGTGCGCGCCGCGCGCATCGATCGCATGGCCAAGGGGCGCGAACAAGGTGACCCGTGGCTGGAGGCGGAGCGGCTGATCGCCGCCATCGCCGAGCCGCGCGCCGCGCAGGCGTTGTGATGGGCCAGCCTCGTCCGCTCGCCCTGTTCGGTGGCACTTTCGATCCCGTACACCTGGGACACCTCAGCGTGGCATGGGAGGCCTCCGAACTGCTCGATGCCGAAGTGCGCCTGATGCCCGCCAGCGTGCCGCCGCATCGACCCGCACCGCTGGCGACGCCGGTTCAGCGCGTCGCCATGTTGCAGGCTGCACTGGAGCGGCAATCGCGTCTTAGCCTCGATACGCGCGAGCTTGATCGCAGCGGCGCCTCGTACACCTACGACACCTTGCGGGAGCTGCGCGCGGAACAGGGCACGCGGCCGCTGGTATTGCTGATCGGCGCGGACGCATTTGCCGGGCTGCCTAGCTGGCACCGCTGGCGTGAATTGTTTGATGTGGCGCATATCGGCGTGCTCAGTCGGCCCGGTGTCGAAGCCCGTGTGCCCGAGGCGTTGGAGCGGGAGGTTGCTCCGCGCCGCGTGAGCGAGCCCAGCGCCTTGCACGGCGTGCCTGCGGGCAAGGTAATCGAGCTGGCGGTGACACCGCTGGAGATTTCCGCCACCCGCATCCGCGAACTGTTGGCGGAAGGACGCGATCCGCGTTACCTGTTGCCCTGCGGTCTGTTCGACGACCCCGCGTTGCTGGCGCCGTACCGCGCGGCGGGGCAGTCGTCGTAAGCGTTGGTCAGGACGTGCGTGGCACGAAGCGCAGCGCCACGGAGTTCATGCAATAGCGCAGCCCTGTCGGTGGCGGGCCATCATCGAAGACGTGGCCCAGATGACTGTCGCAGCCCGCGCAGCTCACGGCGGTGCGTTCCCAGCCAAAGCTGGAGTCGCGTGTCTCGATGACATTCGGTTTGGCGATCGGCTGCCAGAAGCTGGGCCAGCCGGTGCCGGAATCGAACTGAGTGGCTGCATCGAAGAGCGCCGTGTCGCAGGCGGGGCAGCGGTAGAGCCCAGGCACGGCGGGCTTCTCATGGGCGCCACTGAACGCGCGCTCGGTACCGCTGCGGCGCATCACGTCATAGGCTTCATCGGTGAGTCGCTGATGCCATTGCGCGTCGTTGAGCACCAGCTTGCGCACATGGCATGAGCCCAGGCGATGACCGTCGTCGGCAAAGCACTCCAGCAACACGTCGCCACCCGTCGCGGCGGGCGTGGCGGCCATGGCGGTGCCGCTAGTGGCGGTGCGACGGAGCAGTTGGGGCAGCGCCAGCCAGCCCACGGCCACGGCCGCGCCGCCGGTGAGCGCCGCCCGCAGAAAGCGACGGCGCTCCAGTCGGGTGATGTCCTGCATACGGGTCATGGCAACCTCGCAGAGAGAGAAGGGAAATCGATCAGCCGAAGGTGAAGGCGTAGGCTTGTACGCCCGGATCGAGGAACGTGATTTCAAAGGTGCGCTCGCCCGTGCCTTGGGCTTGTCGCACCAGTTGGTAAAGACGCTGCGCAGTGACGGTGCCGTTGCCATCCGCGTCGATGTCCATGCCGTGATCGGCGCCCGGGGCTTTGCCGTCGATGGTGACGCGGAAGCGCACGGGCTTGCCGTCGGTATTCGGGCCGAGCACCAGGTGCAGATCGCGGCCGCGAAAGCGGTAGACGATGCGGCCGTTGGCAGCGTCCAGGTGCGCATGCTCCTCGCGCACCGTCCAACGCCCGTCGAACGCCCATTGGTTGGCCATCAACGTGGCCGGAGCGTGATAGGTCCAGGCGTCGTCGTGTGCTACCTGGCCACCGGCGAAGTTTTCTGCGCGGGCATAACCTACGTAGGTTTCCGGCGAGCGCGAGCCATCGCCCGAGCCCGCGGCTTCGGCACCCTCAGCGCCAGGCTGCACATAGCCGCCCGGTAGATCTTTCTGGCCGGCTTCGGTCAACAGCTGGCGTATTACATCCTCGCTCTGCGCGTATTCGCCTTCGCCGAAATGGTGATGACGGATGCGCCCTCGCGTATCGATGAAGTAGTGCGCAGGCCAGTATTCGTTGTTGAAGCCCTTCCAGATGGCGTAGTTGTTATCCAGCGCGACGGGATAGTTCACGCCCAGGTCCTTCACCGCGCGTATCACGTTCTGCGGCTGCTTTTCGAAGGCGAACTCCGGCGCATGCACACCGATCACCACCAGGCCGTGATCCTTGTACTTGTCCGCCCAGGCGCGCACATACGGCAACGAGCGGATGCAGTTGATGCACGAGTAGGTCCAGAAATCCACCAGCACCACCTTGCCGCGCAGCGCACTGGCGCTCAGTGGCGGCGTGTTGAGCCATTGCGTAGCGCCTTCCAGCGAAGGCAGCTCGCCTTCCACCGGCAAGGGCTCGCCGGCTTTCACTACCGGTTGCGGCGCGGGCGCGGGACGCACGGCATTGATCAGCTTCTGTTCGATGCCGCCTGTACTGGCCAGCGAAACGCGGGTGAGCAAGCCCGTGTCCAGGCCGAACGCGATCATCGCCACGCCGGCCAGCACCAATACACCCAGTGCGCGCCGCACCCACTCGCCCGCGCCGAGCGAGCGCTTCATCAGCGCAAATACGCGCCCGCCGATCACCAGCGCCAATGCCAGCGAGGTAGCCGCGCCAGCGGCATAGGTGAGCAACAGCAGGGAGGTCTGCACGCTCGCGCCGTTCAAGGCGGCCCCCGTCAGCAGCAGGCCGAGGATGGGGCCGGCGCACGGTGCCCATAGCAAGCCGGTGGCGATACCCAGGCCGGCGGCCGACCACACCGAGTCGCCCTCCGCGTCTGATCGCTGCGAAAGCCGGTTGCCGAGGGCCACGAACGGGCGGCTGATCCATTCGGCCAGATGCGTGGAAAGCAGGGTCAGGCCGAGCACCGCCAGCACCACCATCGCCACGATGCGGCCGTATTGGTTGGCGCGGATCGCCCAGCCGCCGCCCACGGCAGCCAAGGTGGCGACCAGGGCAAAGGTGAGCGCCATGCCCAGCAGCATCGGTAAGCCATTGCGCACAAAGGGGCGATCGGCCCGCGCGAATACGAACGGCAGCACCGGCAGGATGCAGGGGCTGAGGATGGTCAGCACACCACCGAGAAAAGCGAGGATCAACACAAGCATGCGGGCAACGTCCATGGTGGGTTCGAGGGAGTATTCGCCGACGGTCCCCTATCGGTTACCTGAAGAGCGGAGGTAACGCCTCGGACCGGGCCGACGAATACCAGGATGAACCTTCCCACGTTGCGCCTATGTCTCCGAGCTTGACCACTGCAGGCACGATGGTTCTAGATAGTGCTCTTCCCGTCTGGACCAGGAACCGCACTTCCGTGACCGATGCCGACCTCAGCGCCAGCGATACGCCGGAACGGCGGCGTGCGGCCTGGATGGCGGCGGCACAGGGTGGCGATCGCCTCGCTTACGAGCGGGTGCTGGGCGATTCGCTGTCGCTGATACGCGCGGCGGCGCGCCGGCAAGGCGTGTCGGTGGATCAGTTGGACGACGTGGTGCAGGAGACGCTGCTGACCGTGCACAAGGTGCGGCATACGTATGATCCGTCACGCTCCTACGATGCCTGGCTGAGCGCCATCGCGGGGCGACGCGCCATCGATGCCTTGCGCAGTCACGGTCGTCGTGGCCGGCGCGAACTGCACGACGAGCACGCTTACGACACCGTAGCGGAACTCGACGACGCCACCGCCGCCACCGAGCGGGATCAGGAGGCGCGTCGCCTGCGCGAGGCGATTGCGAGTTTGCCGCCAGGCCAGCGCGAAGCGGTCGAGCAGCTTGGGCTCAAAGAGCACTCGCTGGCCGAGGCTGCCGCGCAGACCGGGCGACAGACAGGGGCCCTCAAAGTCAATTTGCACCGCGCGATGAAGGCGTTGCGCGCCCGTTTCCACGGAGATCCCTGAGCATCATGGTCGAATCGCGACTCCCCGAGTCACTCATCCATTCGCTGGGCGCGCAGCTCACCCCGGTGCGGCGCCTGCCGCCGCCGTGGTTGCGCACGGCGGGCTGGCTGCTGGCGGTGGCAGTGATCGCGACCGGTTTGCTGCTGCATTACGGGACGGAACACATGCTGCGTCGCTGGGCGGAGGAACCGGATATTGCCCTGGCGGGTATGGGCGCCGTGGTGACTGCGGTGTGCGCGGCCTGGGCCGCCTTTGCGCTGGGCGTGCCGGGGCGTTCACCAAACTGGGCGTGGCTGCCGTTGCCGGGCCTGTTGCTGTGGGTTGGTGCCAGCGGCTTGGGTTGCCTGCGCGATCTGGTGGCGCCGATTGCGCCCGTGGCGAGCGCTCACCAGGCCGGCGATTGTCTGGTTTTCATCATCAGCTTCTCCGTACCGCTGTCGCTGCTGTTGATCGCGCTGCTGCGTCGTGCCTGTTCGCTGCGGCCGGTACGCACGGCGGTCATGATCGGCCTGGCCAGCGCGGCTGCCTCCTCCGCCTTGCTGGAGATCTGTCATGGATTCGCGGTGGCGGCCACCGATTTGCTGATGCATGCGCTCGCTGTCGGCATCGTCGTGGCGGCCAACGCCGCCATGGGGGGCCGTTTGCTGCAGCCTTCGTTGCGTTAGCCGCGATGCACGACGCGATCGGGGACGGCTCGCGGCATCGACGGCATGTGCGCTCCCTCCGGCGAGGCCTATAAGCGGCCTTCGACATGGGGCGGGGACAGCGGCACGGCCATGAGGGCGGATGCCCTGGCGCGCGGAAAGGCGTTGCAGAGATCGGATGCCGGCGTTCTGCCATCAGGGGTGTTCGTATGGCTGAGGTTGTTGCGGCGCAGCGTCACGATGCTCGGAAGCAGAGCCTGCCAGAGTGCAGTGAGGGGCAGCGGCGCACAAATCAGCGACGCCGATGCCAAGGGCACGATACATGCGCGTCATCGCGGCGCAACAAAACCCCGCGCCGGGGCGGCGAGTCGATATTGATGCTGAACGAACGTATCCGTGGCGCACATTCCCTTGGCCCGCGTGGGTATACGCTTGCCCCGATCCGAGGCGTGCCAGCAAGGGAGCATCGCTCGGTGGATGTGGCATCGCGGACCAGGGAAGGGCCGCTCGCGTCGGACTGGATGGCCGATGCGGTGTAACCGGCATCGGCGCAAGCCGGCGCCGGCTTGCGGTAGTCGCCCAGGAGGGGCGGCCACGGCAGCTCCAAAGGAAGTGCGGCAAGGCCGCACGGTTACCTCACCGTTCCAGGAGATAGGCACCTATGAAAGTTTCCCGTTACGCCGTACTCGCCTTCGCAACCGCCGTCGTCTTTGGCCTGTCCATGACGCCGGTCATGGCGCAGAGCACGACCCCGATGCAGTCCTCGCAGGACGCCAGCAAGGACGCGATGAAGTCCAGCTCGGATGCCATGAAGTCGAGTTCCGATGCGATGAAATCCAGCTCGGACGACATGAAGTCCGGTGATGCGATGAAGAGTGATGCCACCAAGTCGACCACGCATCACAGCAAGAAGCAGCACAATACCAAGAAGGCCGAACCGGCCCATGCGGGATCCACCGGTGGCTAAAGCTGCGGCTGAGCCCGCTTCAGCGGATTAACGCCAGTCTGAAATAAGCAGAGTGTCATCGGGGGCATGGTGTAATACGACGCAGTCGCTGCGGAGTTCACACCATGCCCTCCTTGTTTTTGCAGCGTCTGGGTGTTGCCCAGCCGTTGATGCTCGCGCCGATGTCGGGTGCTTCCACGCCCGCCCTGGTGGCGGCGGTATCGCAGGCCGGTGGCCTGGGATCGCATGGCGTGGGCTACCTCGCCCCGCAAGCGATCCTCGATGATGCAGCGAAGATTCGCGCGCTCACCGATCGCCCTTTCGTGTTGAATCTGTTTGTACTGCCTGACGAGTTCGATGCCGACGCGCCCTCCATCGCACTGGCGTGCGCCGCGCTGGATACCTTGATGGAGCGCGAGGGGTTGGACGTGCGCGCCCGTGTGCCGGAACACTGGGCGCCGCGGTTTTCCGATCAGTTCGCCGCGTTGTGCGAGGCGCGTCCAGTGGCGGCCAGCTTCGCCTTCAATTTGCTCAGCGAAGCACAGGTAGGCGAACTGAAGCGGCGCGACATTGCAGTGATCGGTAACGCCACCTCGCTCGCCGAGGTGCGCGCCTGGGCCGAGCGCGGCGCCGACGCCATCAGCTTGCAAGGCGCGGAGGCCGGTGGGCATCGCGGCAGCTTCCTGCATCGCCCTGAGGACGCCATGATCGGCCTGTTCGCGCTCTTGTCGCAGGCGGCGCAGGCGGTGTCTCTGCCCTTGATCGCCGGCGGGGGCATCATGAACGGCCGTGCCATGCTGGCCGCCGAAGTGATGGGGGCGACGGTAAGCCAGCTGGGTACGGCCTTCCTGGCCTGTACGGAATCGGCGGCGGCGCGGGCCTGGAAGGACGATCTCAGCCGCGCGCAAGACACCGACGTCACCACTATCCGCAGCTTCTCCGGCCGCGCTGCCCGCGGCTTGCGCAACACCTATGTGGAGGCCATGGCGGCAGTGGAATCGCGCGTGCCGGCCTACCCGATAATGAACGCCATCACGGCGCCCCTGCGGCGTGCGGCAGGGGCGGCGGGGCGAGGGGACCTGATTTCCGAATGGTGTGGGCAGGCGGTGTCACTGGTCCGGCCCATGCCCGCGGCCGAGCTGGTGGCCCGCCTCCTGGCGGAATATGCCGAGGCTCGTCACGGCCTCGCTTGACGTGGGCTTGAGGCCGGGGCGTTATACTGGCGCCGCGCGCTCCCGCGCATCGATTCATATCGAGGCAACCGCACTTGAGTCAGACCTCAGCTCGTAGCACCAAATCCGTCACCACGGCGGTCCTTCGCCAGCAAGTCATCAACGCGCTGGACGAACTGAAGGCCAAAGACGTCCGCGAAATCGACGTCCGCGGCAAAACCTCCATCGCCGATCTGCTGGTCATCGCCTCCGGCACTTCCGCGCGCCATGTCAAATCCATCGCCGATGAAGTGGTCAAGTTCGCCAAGCAGGCGGGCGTGATGCCGCTCGGCGTGGAAGGCGAGCAGGAAGCGGAGTGGGTACTGGTGGATCTGGGTGACGTGATTGTCCACGTCATGCTGCCCCGCATCCGCGAGTTCTACGGCCTGGAACGGCTGTGGACCGTAGGGGATCGCGAGATCGACGCCGAAGCCGTCAGCGCGGGTTGATCCCGTGCCACGGCGGTATCCCGCATGCGCGGCGGTTGAGGCGCGCATGGTTTCCTTTGCTGTCATTGCTGGGAGCCCTCGGTTATGCGCGCACGCCTGATCGCCGTCGGTGAGCGCATGCCCGCCTGGGTGGCGGAAGGGTTTGCCGAGTACCGCAAGCGGCTGTCGCACGAGTTGCCGCTGGAGCTGATCGAGCTCAAGCCCGGTATCCGTGGCAAGGGGCGCGACGATGCTCGCGCGATCCAGGACGAAGGCGCCGCGATTCTCGCGGCGTTGCCACGTGACATCCATGTGGTGGCGCTGGATGGGCGCGGCAAAACCTGGTCCAGCGAGGACCTCGCTGCGCAGTTGGCCAAGTGGCGCATG
>NZ_JAELTT010000008.1 GCF_016428975.1 Dyella sp. ASV21 | reverse complement strand
GCCGCCACCGCCCATGCCGACACCCAGCGGCGAGGTGTTCCAGTGCGATTGGGTGATGCCCAGCGGACGCTCCAACACCTCGGCGGCGAAACGCGCCAGCGGCTGGTGGGTGGCCCGTTCCACCACCGCGCCCGCCACGAAGGCGCCGGCCGTGCAGTACGAAAACGCGCGACCATGCGGGCTGTCTGCGGGCTTGGTCATCCACGGCGCAAAGCCCTTGATGGGCAGGTCGAGTGCGAATTGCAGCCAATCCTCGGTGACGTACATGCGCTCCTCGTGCCCCGAGGAGAACTCGTTGTCGTCATTGCACTCCCACAGCGAACTCATGGTGAGCAGGTCTTCCAGGGTGATCGCCTGCTTGCGCGGGTCCGCGTGCTGCACCGGCTGCTTGTCCGGAAAGTAGTCGTAGACCTTGGTATCCACGCCGGGAATCAGCCCGCGATCGATCGCGGCGCCGACCAGCCACGCGGTGATGCTTTTGCTGGCCGAGCGGATGTCGTTGAGCTGATCGACGCTGCCGCCGTTGAAGTACGCCTCGTAGACCAGCTTGCCGTCCTGGGCCACCACGATGCTGGTGATGCCCTTATAGGTCTGGTCGGCCAGCCTGACTTCCAGCGCATCGAATCGCGTGCTGTCCCAATGCGCCGGGCGCGCGTCCGCCACCGCCCAGCCATCGGCGCCTTTGGCCGGCGTCTGGTAGCCGGCCGCCGCCAGCGGTAGCGCGACGACAGCCAGCAGACTGGCAAGCAACCAACGGGATGACCGGACAGGCATGGGAGCTACTCCGCGAATAGGTGCGACGTAGCTCAGCAGTGCGCCAAATGAAGCGCCTGAAATGCCAATGAAGAATTATGAAGCCCGCTCGATCAGGCGCTTAGGCGTTGCTCGGATACGGCGGCGATGGGCTTGTGCAGCTTCTTCAGGCCCGGCTCGTTGGTCTGCTCGAACACCTCGCGCACCCATTCGATAAAGGCCTGGACGCGTGCGGAGAGGTGCCGCTTCTGCGGGTAGACGATCCACACCGGCTTGCCGGTGGAAATGGTGTCGGTCATCACCAGCTCGAGCTTGCCGATATCCAGCATGCAGGCCGCGATGATGTGCGGCGCCTGGGTAATACCCAGCCCCGCCACCACCGCCTGGATCACCGACTCGGCATCGTTGATGAGCATGTGCGCATCGATATCCACCGTCACCTGGCCGCTGGGCGTGTCGAACTGCCATTGGCGCGGGCGGCCGTTGGGCTGCACGTAATTGATGCAGCGATGCTGCTTGAGATCCTCGATGCTCTGCGGCGCACCGTGGCGGGCCAGATAGTCGGGCGAGGCCAGCACCACGTTACGCAGGTAACCGATCTTGCGCGCGATGTGGTTGGAGTCCTCCAGCGGGCCGCCGCGAATGGCGCAGTCGATGCCTTCCTCGTTGAGGTCGTAGGGGTAATCGCACATCGCCAGCTCCAGCCGGATATCCGGGTAACGCTGCTCGAACTCGGCCAGCCGGGGAATCAGCATGGTGCGGCCCAACGCGGCCGGCGCACCGATGCGCAACTTGCCGGTGGGCTTGCGGCTGGCGTAGCCCAGGGCCTCGGTGGCCTCGGCCAGGTCGGCAAGGATCTCCTTGCAACGTGAATGGAACGCGGCCCCATCGTCGGTCAATCGCAAGGAACGGGTAGAACGGAACAGCAGCCGGGCGCCAAGCTGTTCCTCCAGGCGGGAAACGGCCCGGCTCACCCCGGAAGGGGTCATGCCCAGCTGGGTGGCCGCGGCGGCAAAGCTCTTGGCCTCGACCACGCGGACGAACGCGGAGATTGCGGCAAAGTCTTCCATAGCGTCGATTCTCGCCCCATTCGTGACTCAGAGTCACTATTGCATTGCACAAGGAGGTATTTATTGAACCCGATGGTATACCTAATCTCTCGGCCCTGTCAGCTGGGGTAGCCCCACTCCAGCGAGATCATTCTGGGAGCCCGACATGAACAAACGATGGACCCTCGCCCTACTCGCCCTGGCCGTGGTGGGCGGTAGCTGGGCCCTGCTCGGTCACGGCGCCGACACCCACGCCCAGGCCGGCCCGACCCCGCCGCCCGCGGTTACCGTAGCCCAGGTACTGGTGCGTCCAGTGGACGATGCGGATGAATTCACCGGCCGCCTGCAGGCCGTCGACACCATCCAGCTGCGTCCGCGCGTGAATGGCTACGTGGACTCGGTGCACTTCAAGGAAGGCGCGGCGGTACGCAAGGGCGACCTGCTGTTCCGCATCGATCCGCGCCCTTATCAGGCGGAGGTGGACCGCCTCTCCGCCAACCTCAGCCAGGCCAAGGCCGAACAGGTGCTGGCCCAGGCTAACGCCGAACGCGCGCAGCGCCTGCTGGACCAGCACGCCGTCGCCAAGGAAGAGGCCGATCGTCAGGTAACCGCCGCACAGAGCGCCAAGGCACAGGTGGCGTCCACCACCGCCGCCCTCGATGCCGCCCGCCTCAATCTCAGCTTTACCGAGGTACGCGCGCCCATCGATGGCCGCGTCAGCAACGCCCTGGTAACGCCCGGCAACCTGGTCACCAGCAACGACGTGCTGACCAGCGTGGTGAGCACCGACCCGATCTACGCCTACTTCGATGTGGACGAGCACAGCTACCTGAAGTTCGACCGCCAGCGTCGCGAGCACGGCGCCTCGCCGCAGATCGCCATGGCGCTGGCCGACGAAAACGGCTTCCCGCACGTGGGTCGCGTGGACTTCGTCGACAACCAGTTGCGCGCCGGCAGCGGCACCATCCGCCTGCGCGCCGTGTTCGACAACGCCGATGCGCGCTACACGCCGGGCCTCTACGTACGCATCCAGCTGCGCAGCGACAGCCGCGAGCCGCGTGCGCTGGTGGATGACCGCGCCGTGGGCACCGATCTCGGCAACAAGTACGTCTACGTAGTGGATAAGGACCGCAAGGTGGAATACCGCCGCGTGGTCACCGGCCCGCTGCTCGACGGCCTGCGGGTGGTCAATGAAGGCCTGGCCGCCAGCGACGTGGTGATCGTCAACGGCATCCAGCATGTGCGCCCCGGCGTGGAAGTGAATCCCACCAAGGTAGCCATGGAAACGCGCAGCCTCGACCCGAACAAGCAAGTGGCCCTGGCGGGTGGTGGCAACGGCAAGACCGCCGCGCAACAGAAGTAACCGGCTTTTGCTCGTCATTCCCGCGAAAGCGGGAATCCAATGACTTGCGCTGTTGTGGATAAAGGCATCCCTGCCTGCGCAGGGATGACGAGCAAGACATTCAGCGACACGAAATGCCATGCAAGCCCCCGCTCGTTTGAGCCGGGGGTCAGGGACGCTTTGTCTTCGCATTACGGGAGCAAAGCGTCGAAAGTCCCCGCCTCGCGCGGGAATGGTGCCTAGAGCAACCAGGACGAACGCAATGAAAATCGCCCAATTCTTCGTGGACAGGCCCATCCTGGCCGGCGTCCTCTCCGTGTTGATCGTCATCGCGGGCAGCATTGCGCTGTTCAAGCTGCCGATCAGCGAATACCCCGAAGTGGTGCCGCCCACCGTGGTGGTGCGTGCCAGCTACCCCGGCGCCAACCCCAAGGTGATCGCCGAAACCGTCGCCACGCCGCTGGAAGAACAGATCAACGGCGTGGAAGGCATGCTCTACACCAGCTCGCAATCCACCAGCGACGGCGCGATGACGCTCACCGTCACCTTTGCGCTGGGCACCGACCTGGACAACGCGCAGGTGCAGGTACAGAACCGCGTGTCGCAGGCGCTGCCGCGCCTGCCCGAGGAAGTGCAGCGCCTGGGCGTGACCACGCAAAAGAGCTCACCCGACCTCACCATGGTGGTGCACCTGATCTCGCCCGATCAGCGCTACGACATGCTGTACCTGTCCAACTATGCGCGCCTGCACATCAAGGATCAGCTGGCCCGCCTGGACGGCGTCGGCGACGTGCAGATCTTCGGCGCGGGTGAATACAGCATGCGCGTGTGGCTGGACCCGCAGCACCTGGCCGCGCGCCAGCTCACCACCGGCGACGTGGTGCACGCGATTCAGGAGCAGAACATCACCGTGGCGGCCGGTGCGCTCAACGCGCCCCCGGGACCCAACAACGCGGCGTTCCAGCTCAACATCAACACGCAGGGTCGACTGATTACCGAGGAAGACTTCCTCAACATCATCGTGCGCAAGGATGCCGATGGCTCCTTCACGCATCTGCGCGATGTCGCTCGCGTGGAGCTGGGTTCCAACAACTACGCGCTGCGCAGCCTGCTCAACAACCAGCCGGCGGTGGCACTGCCGATCTTCCAGCGGCCGGGTTCCAACGCTATCCAGATCTCCGATGAAGTCCGCGCACTGATGGCGAGCCTCAAGAAGGATTTCCCGCAGGGCGTGGATTACCAGATCGTCTACGACCCGACCGTATTCGTGCGCGGTTCGATCGAAGCGGTGGTGCATACCCTGTTCGAAGCCATCGCCCTGGTGGTGCTCGTGGTGATCCTGTTCCTGCAGACCTGGCGCGCATCGATCATTCCGCTGGTCGCCGTACCGGTGTCGTTGATCGGCACATTCGCGGTCATGTTGATCGCCGGCTTCTCGCTCAACGCGCTGTCGCTGTTCGGCCTGGTGCTGGCCATCGGCATCGTGGTGGACGACGCCATCGTGGTGGTGGAAAACGTGGAGCGGCATATCGAGCACGGTCTGTCGCCCAAGGAAGCCACCCGCAAGGCGATGACCGAAGTCACCGGCCCCATTGTGGCAACGGCGCTGGTGCTGTGTGCGGTGTTCGTGCCGGCGGCGTTCATCAGCGGCCTCACCGGCCAGTTCTATCGTCAGTTCGCGCTGACCATCGCCATCTCCACGGTGATCTCCGCCTTCAACTCGCTCACCCTGAGCCCCGCGCTGGCCGCCCTGCTGCTGCAGGAACATGGTGCGCCCAAGGACAAGCTGAGCCTGCTGATCGATCGCGCGTTCGGCTGGGTGTTCCGCCCGTTCAACCGCCTGTTCGTGAGCAGCGCGAACCGCTACGTCGGCGGGGTCAAGCGCATCCTTCGTTCGGGTTCCATCGCCCTGGTGATCTACGGCGGTCTGGTACTGCTGGGCTTGTTCGGCTTTGCGCACGTGCCGACCGGGTTCGTGCCGGCGCAGGACAAGCAGTACCTGGTGTCGTTCGCGCAGTTGCCGGATGCCGCCTCGCTCGACCGTTCGGAAGACGTGATTCGCCGCATGAGCGATATCGCGCTCAAGCAGCCGGGCGTGGAAAGCGCCGTGGCGTTCCCGGGCCTGTCGATCAATGGTTTCACCAACAGCACCAACTCCGGCATCGTGTTCGTGACGCTCAAGCCGTTTGAAGAACGCCGCGATGCGTCGCTGTCGGCCGCTGCGATCACCGCCGCGCTGCAACAGAAGTACGCGGGTATCCAGGACGCTTACATCGCGATCTTCCCGCCACCGCCAGTGAATGGCCTGGGCACCATCGGCGGCTTCCGTCTGCAAGTGGAAGACCGTTCGGATGCGGGCTTCGAAGAGTTGTACAAGCAAACGCAGAACCTGGTTCAGGCCAGCACCAAGGTGCCGACCCTGGCCGGCCTGTTCTCCAGCTACCAGGTAAGCGTGCCGCAGATCGATGCGGACGTGGATCGCGAGAAGGCTAAGGCGGAAGGCGTGGATCTGGCCGATGTGTACCAGACCATGCAGGCCTACCTCGGTTCGCTCTACGTCAACGACTTCAACCGCTTCGGCCGTACCTATCAGGTGAACGTCTCCGCCGAGCCCGGCTTCCGTCACGAGCCGCAGGACATCCTGGGACTGAAGACGCGCAGCGCCTCCGGTGAAATGGTGCCGCTGGGTTCGTTCCTCACGGTCAAGCAGACCGTGGGCCCGGACCGTGTGCAGCACTACAACGGCTATCCGACCGCCGAGATCAACGGTGGCGCGGCGCCGGGCTTCAGCAGCGGCCAGGCGCAGGCGGCCATGGAAAAACTCGCCGCGGAGAACCTGCCCAACGGCATGACGTTCGAATGGACCGAGCTGACTTATCAGCAGATCCTCGCTGGCAATACCGCGGTACTGGTTTTCCCGTTGTGCGTGCTGCTGGTGTTCCTGGTGCTGGCCTCGCTGTATGAAAGCGTGCTGCTGCCGCTGGCGGTGATCCTGATCGTGCCGATGGTGCTGCTGTCCGCCATCACCGGCGTGTGGATGTCCGGTGGCGACAACAACATCTTCACCCAGATCGGCCTGATCGTGCTGGTGGGCCTGGCCTGCAAGAACGCGATCCTGATCGTGGAGTTCGCCCGCGAAGCGCAGATCCTCGAAGGCATGGATCGCACCCAGGCCGTGCTGGAAGCCGCTCGCCTGCGTCTGCGTCCGATCCTGATGACGTCGTTCGCCTTCATCATGGGCGTGGTGCCGCTGGTGACCTCGCACGGCGCAGGCGCGGAAATGCGTCATGCCATGGGCGTGGCGGTATTCGCCGGCATGTTGGGCGTGACCTTCTTCGGCCTGATCTTTACGCCGCTGTTCTACGTGCTGGTGCGCGGTTGGGGCGAACGCGCAAGCGAACGCCGCCGCGCCCGCAAGGCCGCGCGCCTCGCCGCGGCGGCACCTGCCCTGGAGAACCACTGAGATGAGCAAACTCACCGTACTCATGGCTTCCCTGCTGCTGGCCGGCTGTGCCAGCGTGGGGCCGAACTATCACGCGCCGCAGGAGAAGCCGCTTGCCCTGCATAACGTCAACGCCGAGCAGGAATCCACGCAGAACTTCCAGGCCCAGTGGTGGAAGCAGTTCAATGACGCGACGCTGGACGCACTGATCCAGCGCGCGGCGGCGAACAGCCCGGACCTGAAGATCGCCTATGCGCGCCTGCGCGAATCGCGCGCCATGCTGGGCGTGGCGAAGTCGCAGCAGATTCCGGACGTGGAAACGGTGGCGAATTATTCGCGCAGCCGTGAACAGCAACCGGGCTTCACCGATCAGCGCACCACCATCACCAGCTACCAGGCCGGCTTCGACGCCAGCTGGGAGCTGGACCTGTTCGGTGGCGTGCGTCGCTCGGTAGAGGCCGCGCGTGCCGACGCCGGAGCCAGCGAAGCCTCGTTGCAGGACGCGCAAGTGACGCTGTTCGCCGAAGTGGCGCGTTATTACTTTGACCTGCGTGGCGTGCAGCTGCGCATCGACGTGGCCAATCGCGATATCGAAAACCAGCGCCAGTCGCTGCGCCTGATTCGTGCCCGCGCCGATGTCGGTACCGGTTCGGAGCAGGATGTCGCCAGCGCCAGCGCTCGCCTGAGTTCGGTCGAAGCGCAGCTGCCGGCGTTGCAGACCTTGGCGCAGAACGACACCGCGCGACTGGCGGTGTTGCTGGGCGAACGTCCGGGTGAACTGGATATCGATCTGTCGCCGCAAGGCTTTAAGCCGATCGATGTGGCGCTGGACATCGGCAACGCTGGCGATGTGTTGCAGCGCCGCCCCGACGTGCGCATCGCCGAACGCGAACTGGCTGCGGCCAACGCGCGCATCGGCGTCGCCAAGGCCGACTACTACCCGCATATCACGCTCGGCGGCTTCCTTGGCTTCCTGGCCGGTCGCAGCAACGACTTTGGCGGCGCTTCCACGCGGGCGTGGTCGATCGCGCCCAGCATCAGCTGGTCGGGCCTGAACGTACAGCGCGTGCGTTCCAACGTGAAGGCCAGCGAAGCCCGCGCGGATGCCGCGCTGGCGAACTACCAGCGCAGCGTGTTGCAGGCGGTGGAGGATGTGGACAACGCCATCGTCGGCTACAACCTGCAACGCGAGCGCGTGCTCAAGCTGACCGATCAGGTGACGCAGAGTCGTCGAGCGGCGGACCTTGCGCGCGTGCGTTACAACGAAGGCGCGGCCGACTTCCTGCTGTTGCTGGATGCCGAGCGCACGCAATTGGCCGCGGAAGATGCACTGGCCGACGCGCAGGCGTCGATCAATCTGCGCGCGGTGGCGGTGTACAAGGCGCTGGGCGGTGGTTGGCAAGCCTGCGCCAGCGAGCGTTGCGATCAACTGGCCACGGCACCATGAATGCCGTGGCGTTTCCGGGTCGGCCCGCGCGACGCCGCGGAGTGGCAGCCGAGCCGGTGCTGGCCCAGCGCATCGCGCTGGTCAGCGGCGGCAACCGTGGCCTGGGTTTCGAAGTGTCGCGCCAGCTCGCCGCCCAGGGCATCACCGTGTTGTTGGGCGCGCGTCACAGCCTGCGCGGCGAGCAGGCTGCGCGCACCCTGCGACGCGAAGGCGGCGTGGTGGTGCCGGTATCGCTGGATGTGACCTCCGCGCAGGATGTAGCGGAACTCGCCGCGCGCATCCAGGGCGAGTTCGGTCGCTTGGATATCCTTATCAACAACGCGGGCGCGTATTTCGATATCGATGACCAGCCGTCGTCCGTAAGCCTGGATCTGGTGCGCCAGGCCTTGGAGACCAACTTGCTCGGTGCGTGGCGACTCACCGAAGCAATGCTTCCGTTGATGCAGCGACACGGCTACGGACGCATCGTGAATGTCTCCAGCGGTTGCGGCGCCATCGCCAGCGAAGGCAGCGATTGTCCGGCGTATCGCGTGTCCAAGGCGGCGCTCAACAGCCACACGCGCATGCTCGCGGCGGAGTTGGCCGGCAGCGGCATCCTTATCAATGCGGTGTGTCCGGGCTGGGTCGCCACCGATATGGGCGGACACGGCGGTCGGCCGGTGGCCGAAGGTGCCGCCGGCATCGTATGGGCGGCTACGCTGCCGTCGCGACCCTCGATCAGCGGTGGATTCTTCCGCGACCGGCAGCGCATCGATTGGTGAGTTAGCCCGATTGGCATGGTGTCTTCAGGCACTGTTTGGCACGCGACACCCTGCTCAGACTGCGGCACTTCCGATCCGACGTGTCGATAAGGAGCATGACTCATGTCGTCGAACCTGCTTGCCCGCAGCCTGGCCTGCGCCCTTGCCTTGATCGCTACGGGCGCCAGCGCCGGCGAACTGGTCGGCCCCGGGGTGATATCCACCGGCGGACAGGAAACCTCCGCCACGCTCACGCCGGATGGCAACACGCTGTATTTCATGCGCTCGGACTTTGCCGAGCGGGATGACACCATCCTGGTTGCACATCGTCAGGGCGCGCAGTGGTCCACGCCGGAAGTGGCGCCCTTCTCCGGGCAATGGCACGACTCCGAACCGTCCCTGTCGCCGGACGGTCAACGGCTCTACTTTGTCTCCAACCGGCCGCCGCATCCGGGGGACGCACCGCTGGTAGCGGAAATGAGCGGACAGCATTTCCCCGGCAAGAATCTCTGGTACGTGGAACGCCAGCGCGATGGCCGCTGGGGCGAGCCGGTGCATGTGGACGGCGCGCTCAACGACGGCGCGATGATCTACAACCCATCCATCGCCGCCAATGGTGATATCTATTTCTCCGCGCATCGCGAGGATTCGGGCAAGGCGTACCAGATCTATGTGGCACGCCGCACAACCCACGGCTATGCCGCGCCGGAGCGCGTGGATCTGGGCGACGTATCGCGCAATCGCATGGACCCGGCGATCGATCCCGAGCAACGCTTTCTTTTGTTCGCCGGCAACGAAGGCGATTCGCTGGGCAGCGCCGATATCTATATCGCCTTTCGCGACGCCGATGGTCATTGGGGCAAACCGATCCATGTGGACGGCGATGTGAATAGCCCGCAGTTGGAGAATGCGCCATCGCTGGGCCGTCACTTTGGCGAACTGTTCCTCTCCAGCAATCGCCGAGATGCCGTGTCGTTTCCCAAGCCGCGCGATGACCTTCAATCGTTGCAGCGACGCCTGGCCGATCCGCTCAACGGCTCACGCAATATCTGGCGCTTCGACATCAGCGAGGTGTTGAAAGCACACGGCATCGATCACTGATCGCCGCGTCTCGCCACCATCAACCCGCCAACAGCTTCCGATACACGACGAAGCCGGATCGGTCGGCCACGCGGTCGTACAACCGCATGGCCACGGCGTTGCTCTCGTGCGTCTGCCAGTACACGCGCGGCGAGCCGGCTTGGGCGGCACGCGCATATACCGCCTCGATCAGCGCGCGGCCTACGCCACGGCCGCGTGCGGCGGCCACGGTAAACAGGTCCTGCATATAACAACTGAGCGCGATGCTGGTGGTGCTGCGATGGAACAGGTAGTGCGCCAGCCCGAGCAGCACGCCCTCGCTCTCGGCCACCAGTGCGTGCACCGGTTCGTCATCGTCGAAGAAACGGGCCCAGGTGGTTTGCGTGATGTCGTCGGGCAACGCGGTGGCGCCACTGCGGCCATAGAAAGCGTTGTAACCATCCCATAGCGATTTCCAGGCGTCGTGGTCACGCTTGCGCAGCGCACGCACCGTCACCTGCGTGCTCATCGCTGCACCATCAGCGCGAACCAGCGCCAGCCACGCACGCGTTCGGCGACCAGCTTGGCGCTGGTCAGCATCGGCACCGCCAGCAATGCGCCGGGAATACCCCATAGCCAGCCCCAGATCAGCAGCCACAACAGGATCGCGATCGGGCTCAAGCGCATGCGATGACCCTGGATCATCGGGGTGATGAGGTTGCCCTCCACGGCGGTGATTCCGGCGAAGGTCAACGCGGGGAGCAGCGCGGAGCCGGCATCGTTGAAGTTCATCAGGCCCACCAGGGCGAGCACCGTGGTGGTGGTGATGGCGCCGACGTAGGGAATGAAATTGGCCAGCATGGCTACCGCGCCCCACAGGAGCGGATCGGGCATGTGATACAGCCACAGCATGCAGGCGGTGATGCTGCCCAACATCAGATTGATGAGCGTGGTGGTGAGGATGTAGCGCGAAACCTCGCTCTGAATACTGCGCACGATCGCCACTGCATGGCGTTTATAGCCAAAACCGGGCGAGGCCTCGACCAGCCGCCGCAGCAACAGGTCGCCGTACACCAGAAAGAAAAACACCAGCAAGACCACGGTGAGCACGGCCGCCAGCACCTTGGGTGTGGTGGCGACCACATCCCATGCACTGATGGCCATGGCACTGGGATTGGGCTGCGGCGCGCGCAGGTTTTGCCCCGCCACCAGGCTTTGCGTGGCGCGACTGGCCGCTTCCAGCGGCTGCATGATGGCCTTGAGCTTGGGCAGGAAGCCGCGTATGGCCGATGGCGCTTCGTGGAACCAGCCCAACGCGGGTTGGCTCAGCAAACCAATACCGCTGCCGATGCCTGCGATCAGGCCCAGCATCAATACACTCGCGCACAGCCAGCGCGGCAAACCGATGCGCGCCCCGCTGGCCACGATGGGGTTGAGCGCCAGGCCGATGAATGCCGCCAGTACCAGCGGAATCAACAAGCCCTTGGTCAGGGTCACCGTGTACATCAGCGCCAGCATCAGCAGCAGGCCAAGCATCACGCGGATGGCGCGCAGATGGCGGTGGGCGCTGCGCGTGCGCTGCACGCGCACGTGAGTGCCGCGCGGTTCGCGCAGGCCGAGGCCAGGAACCGCAGGTATCGGCGTGCCCACCGCGTCACCGGAGGTGGCGGGCGTGTCGGAGGGTCCAGGCTGGATCATGAGGGGTCGACGCTGTCCTGCGCGAATTCGGCCACCAAATTCACCGCCTGCCCCACGATTTCGGCCGCGGTGCCGCTGAGCAGCGCGCCGAGGCCAGGCACCCGCAGCGGATGGACGTTGAGCTTGCCCAACACAAAGCCAGCGCCGGCCGCCAGGCCCACCGTGGTGAGCGGGTTGCGCTCGCCACGCGACAGCAACGCCTGCGCCGGCTCGGCTACCGCGTGGCGGGCGCTTTGCACGCGGCTCTGCGCCATGCGCACCGCATGCCGCTGTTTGAGCAGACTCATGGGTTGTCCTCCGGACGGGACTCGCCCTGCGGCTCGGGACGATGCAGGGTCTCGCGCATCATCGCACTCCACTCGCTTCGCGTCGCGGGCAAACTCAGCCAATGCATGCAACGGCGGAACAGCAGGATCGCGCCTAACAGGAAACCCAGTTCCATCAGCGCCAACACCACCAGCGCCCAGGTCCAGGAGTGGAACCATTGCGCCAGCAGCCAGCCGATCAACCCCAGCAAGGTCAGGCCCAGGCCCACGCCAGCGACCATGGCCACCAGGGCCGCGGCCAGCATCCAGTGCACCGCCGCGCGGGCCAGACCCAGCTCGGCCGCCAGCAGGCGCAACTGGGCGCCAAACAACGTATGAACGGCTCGCCCGAGGCGGCCGACATCGTCGAGCAGGCCGGGCGGCGGAGGCGGTGCCGGCGTCTCCCCGGGGGAGGCGGGCGCGTCGTCGCGTCCGGTCTGGTCCATCCGCTGTCCTCGTCGCTAGCGTCAGCGACGAAGTATGCGGCCTAACAGCCAGCCAGCGCCAAGGGCGATGGCCACCGACTGCACTGGCTTTTCGCGAACGTAGTCGCGTGCGCGTTCCAGCCATTCGTCGGCGCGGTCCACCGCATCGTCATAAACCTCACGCGAACGCTCGCGGTATTCCTCGGCTTTGGCGGAGGCGCGGGTCGCCGCGTCGGCAGCCTTGTCGGTGGCACGGTGCAAGCCTTCCTCGACGTGATCGGCGGCGCGGTCCACGGCGTCCTTGGTGGTATTGACCGCACTGGAGGTTGCCTGCTTGATGCGCTCGGCGCGCTCCTCGATGCGTTCGGCGGCGCCGTTTTCTTCGTGCGCCTGGACTTGCTTACTCATGTCGATCTCCAATGCGGCAGTGGAAGGATTCCACTGTAGCCAATATCACCCGTTGGGCGCGCAGCGAAGCGTTTCCGCTTCGCTGCGCCACCACTCAGCTCGCGCGCCGGAAGAACGCGATCACCGCAAGGATCAGGAAGATGATGAACAGAATCTTCGCGATGCCTGCCGCGGTACCGGCAATACCGGTGAACCCGAACAATGCCGCAATGATGGCAATGACCAGAAATACCAGGGCGTAGTGGAGCATGGATACATTCCTCTAGGTCGGGGCAGCGTTTCGCCTCAACCCATTCACCCACAGGCCATGCCTTGTGAGCGTGAAGAAAGACTGACAATCCCACTCCGTTGTGCCCTGTTCACGCTTCGTCGATGAACCGTTCAGGCGGCCGCGGCGTTGATGGCATAGGTACCCATTACTTCCGCTTCGGCCAGCACATGGCCGTCCATCGCCGCGCGCAGTTCCGCCACGGTGAATCCGTCGGCGAGCCGCAGGTTGTCCACATCCAACGCATACAGGCGGAAGTGATAGTGATGCACGATGGAGTCGTTCCACGGCGGACACGGACCGTCATAGCCCAGGTATTCGCCGCGCATATCGGCGTCACCCGCGAACCAGCCGGTGTAATCGTTGATGCCTTGCACGCTGCCCGGCGGACCATAGGGTGCGCGCTTGCCGCGCGCCACGATGCCGTCGCTGCACGCACCTTCGGCCAGCTCGCCGCATTCGGGTGGAATATTGGCCATCAGCCAGTGGACGAATTCCACGCGCGGCAGATCCGCCGGCACGGTGCGCCCGGCCTGGTTGACGTCATCGGGCTTACTGGGCACGTCGAAGTCGATGCAGGTGAGCACGAACGAACGCGTGGCGCGCGGGGCGTCCTTCCATGCCAGATGCGGACTCAGGTTGTCCGATAGCGCGACCGGCGACCCCGGCTTGCCGAAGGCCAACTTGGCCGGTATCGGCTGACCATGCTCGAAGTTGTCACTGCGCAGTTGCAAGGCGATTCTCCTGGTACATCATCGAAAGAAAACAAGCGGCGCCACGCAAGGCGCCACCTCAAGGTTTGGCATAGGTGACGCGATAGACCGCGCCGGCCAGATCGTCGCTCACCAGCAGGCTGCCATCGGGCAGTGGCTGCACGTCGGCAGGGCGTCCCCAGGCCTTTTCGTCCTGCTCGAAACCATCGAGCAGCGGCTCGTAGGACACGACCTTGTCGCCGCTGAGGCGCACCGTCATCACCCGGTAGCCCGATTTGGTGGTGCGGTTCCACGAACCGTGTTCGGCAATGATGATGGCGCCTTTGTAACTCGGCGGAAACATGGCGCCTTCGTAGAAGCGCATGCCCAGCGAAGCCACGTGCGCACCCAGCTTGAGTACCGGCGGCGTGTAGTTCTTGCAGCTCTTGCCCTGGCCGAACTCCGGATCGAGCGTGTCGCCCTGGTGGCAATAGGGGAAGCCGAAATGCTCGCCGATGCGGGTGAGCTTGTTGAGTTCGTCGCTGGGCATGTCGTCGCCCATCAGGTCGCGGCCATTGTCGGTGAACCACAGTTGCCTGCTGCCGGGCTGCCAGTCGAAACCCACCGTGTTGCGGATGCCGTAGGCGACATCCTCCAGACCGCTGCCGTCGGCGTTCATGCGGGTGATCTTGGCGAAGTCCTTGCCTTTGTCGCAGACGTTGCAAGGCGCGCCGATGGGTACGTAGAGCTTGCCGTCCGGGCCGAAGGCGATGAACTTCCAGCCGTGATGCTGCTCGGTGGGAAACTTGTCGTACACCACTTCCGGGGTCGGCGGCTTGTCGAGGTGATTCTCGATGTCGCGCAGCACCAGGATCTTGCTCACCGCCGAGATGTACAGGTCGCCGTTGCGAAAGGCCACGCCCACCGGCAACTGCAAGCCGCTGGCGATTACGCGTACCTTGTCGGCGCGCCCCGCGCCCTTGCTGTCGGTCAGCGCATAGACCTTACCCGCGCTATTGGAGCCGACGAATACCGTGCCCTTGGCGCCCAGCGCGATCTCGCGCGCATTCGGTACCTGATCGGAGTACACGGCGATATGAAAGCCCTTGGGCAGGCTCAATAGCTCCAGCTGCGGTGCGGCGCAAGCCGCATGCGTGGCAACGAGTCCGATCAGGGCGAAAATAAGCTTGCGCATGGCGGGGCTCCGTGAGGGAGGACGAAAGCGTAGCGCCGCCGCTCCCTCGGGGAAAAGATCAGGGTTGGTCCGGCAAGGTGTAGTCGAGCACATACGCGTGCTCGCCCTTGTCGATGATGATCTGCAACTGGCCGCTGATGCCGGCCAATGCGTCGGTGCCCGAGTCGGGCACGATGGTAACCAACAGCTGCGCAGCGCCTCGATTCAAGGTGCCGCTATGTTGCAGCGCGAAACTGCCACGACGGCCATGCAGGCTGCCGCTGACCCGCTCCATCGCCACGTAGCCGGCCGAACCGTCCACGGCGGTGCCCACCGCCAGCATCTGGCCGTTGCCCTCACCGTCAAGGTCACCGTGAAAGCGCTTATGGATCGCCATGCGTCCCACGCTGGGGTCGCCCACGCCGTCCTGCGGCGGTTGTGGCGAGAGAGTGACTTCGAAGCTGCCCTTGGCCTGCGTGCTCATCTGCGCATTCTCCCCCACGGGCGGCGCCATGCCGCGATGAAAGGCGCATCCTCGATGCGCCCCCTGCCACTGTCAACGGCGCTGGCGCCGGTTCAGGCGCTGGCCGCCACGGCATTGAAGCGCGCGGCGATGTAATCGTCGGTGAAGCTGGTCATGTCCCAGCTGCGAATGAAACCGCAATGGCCGCCGTAAGGGGCAATATCCAGCTCGACGTTGGCCGGCAGCTCCAGCCGCTCGAACGCATCCACGGGAATCACGGGATCGTCGCGCGCGGTGAGGATGGTGGCCGGAATGTGCAGCGCATCCAGCGCGCGGCCCGCCACGGAATAGCCGTTCAGATACGCTTCCAGCGAACCGAAATCGGTATGCCGCGCCACCAGCGAGGCGGTGAGTCCGCGCAGATTCTGCTTGAGCTCGGCCAACTCGAAATATTCATGCTGCGGGAACGCCGCCTGCTTGGCCTTCAGCGAGCGCCGCCACTTGTGCATGAAGTACGCCTGGTAGATCCATGGCGCGATTTCCTCCAGCGAGAACAGGCCTTCGCTGGGGTCGATGATCGGACACACGGCCAACGCGTAGCTCAACGGCAAGCCGGCGGCCGGCGCGTGCAGTGCCGCCCGCAGCGCGAAGTTTCCGCCCAGCGAGAACCCGGCCAATACCATCGGCCGACCGGGATAGCGCTGCGCGATATCGCCCAGCGCGTGCACCACTTCATCGATGCGGCACGAGTGGAACAGCGCTTCGTTGAGGTCATGGCTATCGCCGTGATCGCGGAAGTTCAGCCGGAAGACATCCCAGCCATCGCGCAGCAGGCGGCTGCCGGTCTGCAGCACATAGGTGGAATCGACGCTGCCTTCCCAGCCGTGGAACAACACCGCCAGGCCGCGCGACTGCGGCTGCGCGCGCTGCGCGGTGTAGGCGCCGGTGAGGCGCACGCCATCGCCGCCATCGACCGTAACCACCTCGGCACCCTGCAGCACCGTCTGCGCGGCCCTGGGCAACAGCAGGCGACGCACGCCGCTGGAGGAGAGCATGGTTTGCACGTGGCCGCTACGCAGCGGCCACGGTGGCAGGAAATCCTTTCCCTTGGGCAAATTCATGCGTGTGGGGCGGGATCGGGTTGATCGTCCAGCGCCGCGGCGATGCGCTCGCGCGACAGTTCAGCCATCCGGCGACGCGCATCGGGCGTGGCCGGTACCGCCTCGAGGAAATGCACCTCGGCGTCCAGCGGCGCGTCGCCCAGCAGGCGCAGGAAGTTCTGCATGAAATTCTCGTGCTCGCGAAAACCTGCGTCGATCACGCGGCGGCCGTCGCGCGCGAAACGCAGCGCCACCGGCTGCACCGGCACCTGCGCATCCAGCGCGGCCTGGAAGATGCGCGCATGGAACACGCGCAACACCCCGTTGTGACCGGTGCCGCCCTCGGGGAACACCGCCACCGAACGACCGCCGCGCAGGCGCTCGACCATCACCTGCATCACCGCCGCCAGCGAATGGTTGCTGCCGCGACGATGAAAAATGGTGCCACCGCTGGCGGCCAGCCAACCCACCAGCGGCCAGCCGGCGATCTCGGCCTTGGCCACGAAGCAGGCCGCGCGCTGGCTGTGCAGCAGCTCGATGTCCAGCCACGAGGTGTGATTGGCGACAAACAGCACCGGATCGGCCAGCGGCTTGCCAAAGCGCACCGAGCGCAACCCGAAGATGCGCAGCAGTGCCGTGGACCACCAGCGAATGGTGCGATGGGGGAACGGCTCGCGGCCGTCCTTCATCACCGCATGACGGCCCCAACTGAGGATCAGGGAGCACAGCAGCACGCCCAGTACGACATGCAGCAGCAGCAAGGGTACGCGCCAGGCGTAACGCAGGGGACGCATCAGATCACGACGGGCCGGGGCGGAAACGGTGTGGGTGTTCATTCGTCCAGTTAGTTTAGCGTTAGTCGGGTGCCCTGCGTCCCCATGTCGCAACGATCAACGTTCCAGTTGGCGCAGGGGCAAGGCCGCCGAGTGCTTGACGGTACGCAGCACGAAACTGGAATTGACATCGGCCACCCCGGTGGCGTTCAACAGGCGGTCCAGCAGGAAGCGGGAAAAGTCCTGCAGATCCGCCACATAGACGTGCAGCAGGTAGTCCATGTCGCCGGTGAGGGCGTAGCAATCGATCACCTCGTCCCAGCCGTTGACCAGGTCTACGAAGCGCTCCACCGCCGCGCTCTCGTGCTTGCTCAACTGCACGCGCACAAAGGCCTGCAGGCCCAGCCCCACCGCCTGCGGGTCCACCTGGGCCGTATAGCCGGTGAGGATGCCGTCGGCCTCCAGCCGTTGCAGGCGGCGCAGACAGGCGGAGGGCGACAAGCTCACCCGCTCGGCCAGCTCCGCATTGGTGATGCGCCCATCGGCCTGGAGTACGGCCAGCATGCGCAAATCGGTGCGGTCCAGGGCTGACATGGCAATAAAGTATCCACAATGAGTTATTACTCACATGATTATTGCTCAATGACTTGTGAAGGGAGCAACAAAGCAATCATCGTGCGCGGCAATCGGCCTATGCTGGCTTATCCAGCCATCCACGGCCGTTGCGCCAGGAGCCCGCCATGAACGTCACGCCCCGCCGCGTCGAGCACCAACAGACCGACCGAGGCTACGTGCCGGTGTACGCCACCGGCGTGGTGGAGCAGCCCTGGGCGAATTACAGCCGCACCGATCACGAGGTGTGGGACACCTTGTTCAAGCGCCAGTGCGAGCTGCTGCCGGGCCGGGCCTGCCAGGAATTCATGGATGGCGTCGCCCGCTTTGGCCTGGGCGATGGCGGCATTCCCAAGTTCGCCGATCTCAACAAGGTGCTCGGCGCTACCACCGGCTGGGAGCTGGTGGCAGTGGAAGGCCTGCTGCCGGACGAGGTGTTTTTCGATCACCTCGCCCATCGCCGCTTCCCGGTGAGCTGGTGGATCCGCAAGCCCGACCAACTCGATTACCTGAGCGAGCCGGACCTGTTCCACGACCTGTTCGGCCATGTGCCGCTGCTGCTCAACCCGGTATTCGCCGACTACATGCAGGCGTATGGCCGTGGCGGCATGAAGGCGTTCGCGATTGGCCCCGAGGCGCTGATGAACCTCACGCGCCTGTACTGGTACACCGTGGAGTTCGGCCTTATCAACACCAAGGACGGCATGCGCATCTACGGCGCGGGCATCGTCAGCTCCAAGGGTGAATCCATCTACTCGCTGGATTCGCCCTCGCCCAACCGCATCGGCTTTGGCCTGGAGCGCGTGATGAGCACGCGCTACCGCATCGACACGTTCCAGCAAACCTACTTCGTGATCGACAGCTTCGAGCAGTTGTTCGAGGCCACGCACCCGGACTTCACGCCGATCTACGCCAAGCTGCGCGAGGAATCGCCGCATGCGGCCGGCGACGTGCTCGACCGCGACCGCGTATTCACCCGTGGCAATCGCGAAGGCTGGTCCACCGACGCAGACACCTGAAACAAGCCGCACACGGCGTTGGTGATCTTGCACCACGGCCCGCCACTGGCGGGCCGTTTGCGTTGGTGAGCGTTCGCACCTGCGTCCGTATGCCCCAGGTCCGCATGATCCAGATCAAGCGCGGCCAACAACTTCTTCACGACCATGGCGTCACCCCGAAGACACACCCACAAGGGATGACTCCCATGAAAGTACTGCTTCCGCTCGCCATCGCCGCCGCGTTCGGCGCCGCTGCCATCGCCCCCGCCGCGCACGCCGACACCAACGACGACAACTGGGTCGTGCGCTTTGGCGTGCACGCGGTCGATCCCAAGAGCAACAACGGCACCCTCGCCGGTGCTCGCGCCAGTGTCGACAGCAATGTGCGCCCCACCGGCAGCATCGAGTACATGTTCACGCCCAACCTAGGCGTGGATCTGCTGGCCGCGTGGCCGTTCCAGCATGACGTGAAGCTCTCGGGTCTGGGCAAGGTAGCGCAGACCAAGCAGCTGCCGCCGACGCTGGGCGTCAACTACCACTTCATGCCCGACCGCACGGTATCGCCGTTCGTCGGCATCGGCCTGAACTACACCAACTTCTTCGATACCAAGGGCACCGGTGCGCTCGCCGGCGATAGCGTGAGCATCGCCAATAGCTGGGGCGTGGCCGCGCATGCCGGCATCGACGTGAAGATCAACGCCAAGTGGATCTTCACCGCCGATCTGCGCTGGATGAATATCGAGAGCGACGTGAAGGTCAACGGCGCCAAGGTCGGCACCGCGAAGATCGATCCGCTGGCCTACGGCGTCAGCCTCGGCTATCGCTTCTGAGTTGCCGCGCCAAGCCCTTACATCCCAGGGGTTACCGGCACGGAAGCCGGGTGGGCCTCCCGCGAGGGAGGCCTTTTACTTTGCCGCCGAACCTCAAGCATGGGTTCACCAGCTGCCGTAGGGGATGCTGTGGGTTTCAAGGTATTGCTTGGCTTTGTCGGAAAGGGGGTAAGCGTATTCCTTACCTTTGCCTAGCCATGGCCCCTCGGGTACCACGGTGGCTTGACCTCGTCCCATTTCCTGGCTGGACAGACCATCGCCATCGACCCACACAATGGTGCGTCCGCCCGGCGCCACGCCCACGGTGATATCGCTGCGGCAACTCATTTGCGGCGGCCCGTACCAGGTCTTGCCCATTTCGCGATGGGTGAGCGTCTTGCGCATGGCTTCAGGTACCTCGAACTCCCAGGCGTACGCTTGCGGCTCTGCCAGCGATTGCCAGCGCACATACACCCGCATGGGTGCGCCGGCTTGTTTGAGACGCGGACCCCCGCCGCCGCCATCCAGGTTGCTCCATCCGGCGGTGTCGCGCAGTTCGCCCACCACGCCTTGCGGCACGTGATACCAGTTGCCGTGCGCGTCTAGTACGTAGAGTTCCTCGACCCAGGCTTCCATATGGCGCGGCGCTGCCACGCTAATAGCCCAGTGAGGGCAACCCGAGGCGCCACCATAAGAGCCGCCGCTATCGCAGCCAGCCAATGCCAGCAGTAGAACGAGAAGAACCGTGAGACGTTGGATCATCGCCATGCCTCCGCTCCATGCCCCGGCAGCGGATCGAACCCTGGGAAGGTCATATTCGGTAGCGCGAAGCACAGCCATCGGTTTACCAGCTGCCGTAGGGGATGCGGTGGGTTTCGACGTACTGTTTGGCTGCGTCGTGCATGGGGCGAAACTTGCCGCCCGATTGCCCTTGATAGGGGCCCTCGGGCACCACGGTGGCCTGGCCTCGCTGGATTTCCACGCGTGGCAGCCCACCACCGTCGATCCACACCACGGTACGCCCTCCCGGTGCGATACCGATGGCGATGTCGCTGCGACACACCCACTCGGCACGTCCACGCCAGATCACGCGCTCACGCTTCACCAGTGCTTGCTGCATGGATTCAGGCACCTTGAAATGCCAGTAATACGCCTGCGGTTCGACCAACGATTGCCAGCGGACGTAGATCTCCTTGGGTGAGCGAACCGATGCCCTGCTATCGCGCGGAGCCATCCATACGTCCGGATCCCAGCCCTCGGTCTGGCCCAGCTCGCTTACCACGCCAGCCCCCATCTGCACCCACTGGTCGCGCTCGTTCTTGACGTAGAGCGCCTCGGCCCAGGCTTCCATATGCTTGGGTGCTACCAGACCAATGCTCCACCGTTCGCATTCGTTAGTCGCAACTTCGCTAAGTGGCGAGGAGCAACCCACCACGCTCATCACGAGTAACAGCAGAAGCGCTGCGCGAAACTTCATTGCCACCACCCTCCACGCCCCGGCAACGGATCGAACCCTAGGCGGGTCATATTCGGTAGCGCGAAGCACAGCCATCGGTTTACCAGCTACCGTAGGGGATGCGGTGGGCTTCGACGTACTGTTTGGCTGCGTCGTGCATGGGGCGAAACTTGCCGCCCGATTGCCCTTGATAGGGGCCCTCGGGCACCACGGTGGCTTGGCCTCGCTGGATTTCCACGCGTGGCAGCCCACCACCGGCCAGCCACACCACGGTGCGTCCACCCGGCGCCACACCCACGGCGATATTGCTGCGACATACCCGCTCCGCCCGCCCTTGCCACACGGCCGGCTCGCGTTTCACCAGCTGTTGGCGCATGGTCTCGGGCACTTCGAAGTGCCAGTAATACGCTTGCGGTTCCACCAGCGACTGCCAGCGGATATAGATTTCCTTGGGTGCATCCGCCTGTGGGTTGCTGTCGCGACGTGCCAACCAGGGGCCGCTGTCCCAGCCTTCCGTTTGGCCCAGTTCGCCAACCACACCGGCACCCATGCGCACCCAACGATCCTGCACGTCCTTCACGTAGACCGCCTCGGCCCAGGCTTCCATATGCTCAGGCGCCACCATGCCGATGCTCCAATGCAAGCAGTTGTCAGGACCCGCACCACCGGGCGGCATGGAGCATGCCGTTACGCCTAGCAACAGGCATAGCATGAGTGCACACCGTGGAATGATCGGGCTCATGTTCAATGCCCCGGCAGCGGATCAAAAACCAGGCGCTTGCGCTTGGGCGCGGGGCGCATGGGGAAACCCAGTTCAATGGGCATGCTGGGCTCCGGATCGCGGCTCACCTCGTCGCGGCCTTGCGGCACGCCCGGCACCCAGCCTTGCGGATTCCAATGAGAGGAGTGATGCAGGTAGCGGCGTTTGAGCAGGGCTTCTTCCTCGTCCGACAACGGGCACTTACCGCGTCCCTCGTTGCGGGCGTAGGCGAGCAGCTTGGCGTGGATGGGCTTCAGTTCGCCCGGCACCCTATACTTGGGATCGTTGTCGTCGATAAAGTCGAGCGGCACGCCCGCCTCCACCGCCAGCGCATGCATGATGCGCAGTGTCACCAACTGGTATTCGCCGCGCACCCAGCGTTGCAGGGTCACTGCCGCCGTGGTGGTTTCCAAGGCGACCTTGCTGGCCGCGTTCTCGGTGTTCCACATTTGAATGCGCAGGCGGTTGTCGCTCTGGCCGCCCTTGGCTGGCGCGTCGAACAGCACGTAGTCGTGCCAGCCGTTGTCCATCATGTCCTTGAACGCTTGCTTCCAGGCCGGGTTTTCGCTGGGGCGCGCCAGCGGGTTGCGCACGGTTTTGGGGCAGGTGTGCACAAAGGGCTGGCCCAGCAGCAGATGCTCCCAGCCCCACATGGCGTAGCCGCCGCCTAGATCGGAGTGCACGCCGGGCAGCCAGATGGTGGTGTGGAAGCCCACCGGGTTGCTGGCGAAGTTGAGCCGGCATTCGTCGCGCGCGGCCAGGTGCACCACCTTGTCGGCGATATCGCGCGGCAGATACAGGTGCACCGGATCGTTGTCCGCATTGTCGGGAATGCCGATGGCGGCCACGCAATCGAACAGGCCGATAAAGCGGATGCGCAGATCCTTTTTGCTCCAGCCGGGCTTGAGCGGCAGGCCACCATCGGACAGCGCCTGGTCCATGGCGCTGCTGCTGCCAGGTGTGGATGGTGCTCCATAGCCCATGGGGCCAGGACCCGCCTGGGCGGCATCCGCCACCCAGGCGAGCGAAGACAGCGCATTGCGCAACGAGTGGTTGAACAGGCTCTCCTCTCCGTGATGAATCAACCACGCCAGATGACGCGAAGCGGCCGCGCCACGACTGAAGCCAAAAAGATCGAATTCGATGGCATCGATAATGAGGCCCGGATTCACCCTGACAAATTCTTGGATGTCCTCGATAACAGCGCGCAATCCCGCCATGGCGCGATCCGCGACGCCGGTACTCGCATAGCCAAAGGCACTCCCGAGAAGGCTGTCCTTCTTGCCGGTGTCGGTTCCGATGCCAGGGACATACACGCTGCGATGGATGGTGAGGCGACCATCCTTGCCGCTCGCCGCCTGCTTCACCTTCTCGGTCACGGGATAGAGATCAAACAACCGATGCACATTGGTTTCACCGCCCTCAAAGCTGGCGCCTTCCATGCCATTGGCCTTGCCACAGTCGCGCGCCATCTTGGCGACGGTGTCCGGGTGCTTGTCCATATCCACGGCAGCAGGCGCGCACTTGGCGTGGAAGGCCCGGCTGTTGTCTATGTTGTTGCCGGTGCCCTCGTTGAACACGGCAATGCGAAAGACCACGTGCACGGCAGGGCGCCGAATGGCGGCGAGCGCACTGGTAGCCAGGCCCGCGAGTTGCCCGCTGCTGAGTGATGCGGTGGCTGCAGGAGCCTTGGTTTCGGCCGCGCCCTTGGCGGTAACGGGCGGGGCGTCGCGGGTGTCCAACGGCAAGCCGCTGTCATCCTCGTACAACAGATCCTCGTGCGTGCCGATCAGGCGCGCGCCGCAACTGGCGCGCATGCCTTCCACCGCGGGGGCAAACGTAAGAAAGGACTGGATGGATTCCTCGATGGGGAAAATGCCCTTGCACTTGCCGCAGTACACCAGGTGGCCGCGCCCGGCCACCGCGTGCCCGCGATGGCTCAACAGCCGGTAGCCATTGAGTACGTAGCCTTCCACACCGTCGTGGACCACTTTGGAACAGCAGGTAATGCCTTTGCGCTTGGTCATGGTCCGGACTCCGAATAGGGTGACGCCGGTGCGAAAGCACCTTAGTTACCAAGCGAATCATTCGGAGCCATCGGCGGTCAGCCGGCCATTGCCGCCGTGATGAGTACGCCTGGCGCCCTCTGGATGAGAACCGCCAAGACGCAAGCGCCGCGCGCCGATGCCAAGCTGAAGCAAGCATTGTTTGCTTGGATACGAAAACGGGCTGCGTGGGCAGCCCGTTTTTCTGCTTCGCCAACAGGGCGGACGTATGGCGCAAGGCCGCGAAGCGCGGGTTAGCTGCGCTTCCACTCGTCCACGGTGAGCACCTGTGCGATGTGCGCGCCATCCCAGCGATACATCAGGTGCTGCGCCTGGGTGCAGGGTCCCACGCGGTCGGGGTAGAACACCGCCACGCATTCGCCGCCGCGATGGCGCACGCTGTCGTAGACCAGCCCGTCGGAGCCTTCGCTGCGCAGCCGCCGCGCCAGCGCCACGCCAGCGCTGTAGTCGTTTGGATCGTGTGCGGCTTTCCAGCCGCCGCGCAGGTCGTGCAGCTTGGCGTGGATGGTGGTGCGGTAGCAGCGCATTTCGATGTTGCACGGCGACTCGGCGGTGGCGGCCAGGAAACGCTCGCGGTGATAGACGGTTTCTTCAACGGCCGTGGCAACGCTGTGACCGGCGTAGAACACGCCCCAGCTGCCATCGGAGAAGCGGCTGCCTTCGGGATTGAGATGGGTGAAGGCGGCCATGACCGGCGTGGTGCCGGGGCCGCTGACGCGTCGCTCTTTGGGTACCAGGCGCAAGTCGCCCAGTTCATCGCGCAGGCGCGGGTTGGTCATCGCCTCGATGGCGTACAAGGCTTCCAGATCCGCAGGCGTCGCGATGCGGTCGAATACGCCCACCGGGGGAAAGCGGCTGGGCACGATGCGATAAGCGTGGCTCCAGCGGATGCGTTTGAGCGGTGGAAGGTCTGCCATGACGTGCTCGATCCCGATCGTTCACCAGGGACGGCGAGTATGCACAGGATCGGTATCGCTGGCTGCGACCGTGGCAACGGCGCGCGTTAGCCCGAGTCGTGCGGTCAAATCAGCCCCAGCCGCGTTGGGCGTCGAGGTATTGGCGCACCACGTAGAGATCGGCCACGTTGCCCGACAGCATGCGTTGCAAGGCAGACTGCCCGCCGAATAGCGTGGCCTGGTTGGGGCGGTGCACCCAGCCGTCGGCCTGCTCGGCGTCGGGGAACAGAATCTGCAGATCCTTGAACATGCCCAGCAGATAGCTGATGCGTTCGAGCGTGTCGCGCCCCAGCGTGCCGCTTTGCAGGCGCTTCCACTTGTAGAAGGTCGATTCCGGCGGATCGCCCAGCAGGCGGCGCTGGTCGGCGATGCGCAGGTTCCAGCGCTCGGCCAGCTGGAAGAAGGCGCGCAGCGCGGGGCCGCCAAGGTCGGCGGCGGGAAGGCTTTCAGGCAGGAGGTGAGCGGCCATGGCGTAACTCTCCCAGTGAAGTTCGTGGCCATTCTACTTTACTGGTGAATTTTTCGCCAGCGAGCATGCCGCTCTCTCTTTTGGCCAGTGCACGCGGCACATGGCGCCACGCATACTCCGGGCGTTCGCATCGGGAGAACCGTCATGCGCAAGCCGTTCATGGCCGTAGCCGCTGGCCTGCTGGCATGTGCCAGCGCCCACGCCGCCGTCAAGGAGGCGGCGGCCGATCACTTGGTGATTCAGGACAGCCGCGAGGTGGCTGCCACGCCCGATCAGCTTTATGCGGCGCTGATCGATATCGGCCACTGGTGGAACCGTGAGCACACTTATTCCGGCGATGCCGCGCACGTGAGCCTCGCGGCCGAGGCCGGCGGTTGTTTCTGCGAACGGTGGGCCAACCAGAGCGTGGCGCACGGCCGGGTGATCTGGGCCGCGCCCGGCCACCTGCTGCGGCTGGATACGGCGCTGGGGCCGTTGCAGGGCATGGCCGTTCAGGGCGTGATGACGTTCAGCCTCAAACCCGCGCCCAAGGGCAGCACACTGACGTTCGAGTACCGCGTGAATGGCGTAACCGCCAGCGGCCTGGATGCGCTGGCGCCCACGATCAACGATGTGCTGATGGATCAACTGCAGCGTTTGCAGCGCTTTGCCGAAAGCACGGCCAAGCCGCCCAGGCCCTGAAGCCACCGATGCGCGTCGCCAGACGACGCGCATCGGCCCTAAGCGGATACCGCTTACTTCTTGGCGTCTTTGTCCTTGCCGCAATCGCAACCGAAATCCGGCGCCGGGCCGCCATCGGCGATGAAGCGGTCGATGCGCTGCTCCAGCACGGGCAGCGGCACCGAGCCGATTTGCAGCACGGTGTCGTGGAAGTGGCGGATGTCGAACTTGGCGCCCAGTTCCTGCTCGGCCTTGCGGCGCAGCTCCAGGATCTTCAGGTAACCCAGCTCATACGACAGCGCCTGGCCCGGCCAGCTGATGTAGCGATCCACCTCGTTGGCGATCTCGCGATCGGACAGCGCGGTGTTCTGCGTCATGAAGTCGATCGCTTGCTGGCGCGTCCAGCCCAGGTGATGAATGCCGGTATCCACCACCAGGCGGCAGGCGCGCCACATCTGGTAGGTGAGGTAGCCGAAGCGATCGTAGGGCGTCTTGTAGATGCCCATTTCGTTGCCGAGGTATTCCGAATACAAACCCCAGCCTTCGCCGTAGGCCGAGATGTAGCCCTCGCGGCGAAACGCCGGCTGGCCATGCTGTTCGGCCGCCAGCGCCAGCTGCAACGAGTGGCCCGGCGCCGATTCGTGCAGGGTCAGCGCCGGCATGTTGTAGAGCGGGCGCGAGGGCAGGTCGTAGGTGTTGACCAGGTAGGTGCTGGCGCCGCCGCGACCGGAGGTGTAGTACGGCGCGATATCCGCCGGCACCGGCACGATGGCGAAGCGCTGGCGCGGCAGGCGACCGAATTCCTTGCCCAGTTGCGCATCCACCTGCTTGGCCACCCACGCGGTGCGCATCAGCAGTTCGTCCGGCGTCTTGGCATAGAACTGCGGGTCGGTGCGCAGGAAATGCAGGAACTGCGGGAAATCGCCCTTGAAGCCGGTCTCCTGCATGGTCTTGAGCATCTCGGCATGGATCTTCGCCACTTGCTCCTGGCCCACCTTGTGGATGGTGTCCGGGTCCAGGTCCAGCGTGGTGTATTCGACGATCTGCTGGCGATACCACGCCTTGCCATCGGGCATGGCCTCGGCCGCGAGCGTGGTGCGCGACTTGGGCACGTACTCGTTGCGGAAGAACGTGAGCAGGTTGACGTAGGCGGGAATCACCTTGCCGCCGATCACCTGCTTGGCCTGCTCGCGCAGCTTGGCGGCATCGGCGGCCGGGATGCTGGCGGGCAGCGTGGCGAACGGTTCGTAGAAGCTGCTCTTGGTCGGGTCTTTCAAGTCCGCCACGGAAGCGATGGACACGTCGCGGCCGTTGAGCACTTCGCGCGGCACGCTGAAACCGCGCGCCAGGCCATCGCGCATGTTGTCGATCTGCTGCTGGAAGTACGCCGGCACGTCGCCGAGGCGATCGAGATAGCGCTGGTAGTCCTGCACGGTGCGCAGGTTGTCGCTTTCCAGTACGTAGCCCAGGTCGCTCCAGAAGGCGGAGTCGCTGTTGAACGGCATCTGCCACTGCTTGAACTGCTGCGCCGCCAGCAGGTTCTGGATCTGCGCGCGGTAAACGGCGTAGTTGACCTGTTCTTCCGGCGAGAGCTGCTTGGGGTTGATGCCGTCCAGGCTGGTCAGCACCTTCTGCCAGTAATCGAGGCGCCTTTGCTGGTTGGCCGCGTCCACGTTGTCCAGGCGCGAGCCGTTGGGCTGCGCTTCGCCCGAGGTGGCGATGCCGGACTGGCCGTTGCGCCATGCCCATTCCTGCTCGTAGATCTGCTTGAAGCGCGCGTCCACGCTTTGATCGGCCCACGCCGGCGCGGCCAGCGAAACGGCGGCCAGCGCCAGCCAGGTGATGCGTTGAGCTTTGTTCACTGCGTGGTTCCCTTGGGCGAAGTAGTGGCGGCTACCGCATCCTCCACGCTCCAGTCATCCAGTGCCTGTGGCGGAAGCTGGGGTGAGGCCAGGCGGGAGAGTGCGTCGCGGGCGCCGTCCTTCAATCGTGCCACGCGCAGCGCGATCCCACGAGCGGCCAGCCAGGTGACGAAATCGCCGATCGATTCGAGCGCGGTGCCGTCCAGGTCGGGCGACTCCTCCAGGCTCAGCACCACCCAATGCAAGCCCGGGCTGGCTTCCACACGATGTCGCAGCTGGGCCAGCACGGCCTCGGCATTGGCGAAGAACAGCGGTTCCTCCGGCCGCACGATCAGCATGCCCGGCACCGGCACCGCCGTGGGGTGCTGGGCGATATCCACAAAGTCGTGGCCGTTGGCCAGGCGTCCCAGCACGCTCAGGCGCGGCGTTGCCAACTGGCGCAGCAACATGACGAGGCTGAAGGCGATGGCAACCAGCAAGCCATTGAGGATGCCCAAGGACAACACCGCCAGCACCGAGGCGAGCAGCACCAGACGGTCGCGCCGCCAGCGCAGGTACGGGGCGAACGTGCCCAGGCGCAGCGACTTGCTTACCGCATGGATCACGATGGCCGCCAGCACCGGCTGCGGAATGCGCTCGATCCAATGCAGCGCCAGCAATACCAGCACCAGCACGCTGGCGGCGCCGATCAGCCCGGACAAGCGCGAACGCGCGCCCGCCGCTTCGTTGGCCGAGGTGCCGGAATAGCCCGCGCCCACCGGCATGCCATGCAGGGCGCCGGATATGACGTTGGCCACGCCGAGCACCAACAGGTCGCGATTGGGGTTCACCGCATCGCCATGCTTGAGCGCAAAGCCGCGAATGGAACTGTACGACTCGGCATACAGGATGAGCAGCAAGGCGGCGGCCAATTCCACGCTGGGCAGCCATTGGTCACTGCTGGGCCAGCGCGGCCAACCCAGGCCCGCGTCGAGGCGGATTTCACCGGTGAGCGCCACGCCCCGCTGGGCCAGCCAGCCGGAAGCGGCGACGCCCAGCGCAATCACCACCAGGCTGCCGGGCACACGCCGCAGGCGCTCGCCCGCAAACAGCAACGCCAGCGCGATCACACCGGCGCCCAGTGCCGCCGGCGAAAGCTGGCCCAGTTCGCGCGCCAATTGCAGGATCAACAGCGGCACGAAATCGCCATGCACGTCGGCGATGCCCATCAAGTGCGGCAACTGCTTGAGCGCAATCACGCAGGCCAGGCCGAAGGTGTAGCCACGCAACACCGGGCGCGCGATCAGGTGCGAGAGCCCGCCCAGGCGCGCCGCGCCGGCAATCAGAAAGCACAGGCCCGCCAGCAACACCAAGGTGGCGGCCACCGCCGCGCGCGCCACCAGGTCGCCACCGGCCAACGCCAACGTACCGGCCGCCAGCACCGCGGCGGACGACGAGGTGGCCGACACGATGGCGTAGCGGCTGCGCCCCAGCAGCCCATACGTCGCCAGGCCCACGAACAGAGCGATCACGCCCGCCTGCGGCGGCAGGTTGGCGATGCCGGAATAGGCCACTGCTTCGGGAATCAGCAGGCCTGCGATGGACAGGCCGGCGACCAGGTCGCTATGCCAGGCAGGGGTGGCGGACACGGTGGCTGACATCGATCGCTCCGGTGCGGAAGGCGCCCCGAGGTTAGCCGATGTTGCGCCGCGCCTCGCAGCCCCGCGCTGCCCGGACGGCGGCAGTCACGCCAGATCAGCCATCGATGCCTTCGTAGTAACCACGCATGGCCTGCAGGTAGGCCTCCAGGTTGCGGCCCTGGGCTTCGCCAAAGCGCTCGCCGGTGATGGTGCACTGAGCAATGCGATCGGGCCGGAAGTTGCGAAAGCCCACGCGCAACCTGCACCAGGTGCCCAGCGTCCATGCGCCGCCCCAGAACGCCAGGCACAGCGGCTCGACCTCGCGCGTGGAGGTGCGACCGGCTTCGTCGCTGTAATCCAGGCGCAGTACCTGGCCATCGGTAATGGCCGCATTGAGGCGATCGATCAGCGCGGCGAAGTCGGTCTTGGTCTGGTCACGCCATATCGGTGCGTAGATGCGCGTGCGCGTAGCCTTTTCGCGCAGCTCGGGCGGCAGTACCGCCTCGATCTTGAGCAAGGCGGCTTGCGCGCTTTCCGCCAGCTTCTGCCCGGCAAAGGCGCGTACGAAACGCGTGCCCACCACCAGCGATTCGAGCTCGTCGGCGGTAAACATCAGCGGCGGGATGTCCGAGCCTTTGCGCAGCAGATAGCCCACGCCGGCCTCGCCTTCGATGGGCACGCCCGACAGCTGCAAGTCGGCCACGTCGCGATAGACGGTACGCAGCGACACGCCCAGCGTCGCCGCGAGCTGGCGCGCCTGCAACGCGGTACGACGCCCGCGCAGGGCGTGAATGATGAGGAACAGCCGGTCGGCACGACGCATCGCTGCATGATGGCGGAGGCGATGCGTGGCGGCCAGCGTCGGGAGTCATGGTGCGGAGATGTCGTGATGGCGGTCTCGCCATCCATCGCCGCGATGAGGGTCGCCACCCCCTTCCCCGTGCCCCTCACCGTCATCCCGGTGAACGCCGGGATCGAGCGATTTTCGCGCGCTCGCCAAGCCGCAAAAGCGCTGGCTCTCAGCATTCGCCGGGACGACGGGTAGGAAAGGCTGCCAATCACATCGACCTCACACCTGACTCAAGCCGCCTGTTCCGCCGCCAATGCGGCATCCAGCGCCTGAGCACGCTGGATCGCCGGACGTGCCATTAGGCGATCCACATAGGCACGTACCACCGGCAGTTCCGGCACCAGCTTGAACATCGTCATCCAGTTCAATGCACTACCCCACAGCACATCTACCGCGCTGAAGCGTTCGCCCAACAGGTAAGGACCCCGCTCCAGTTGGCCCACGAGGGTGTTGAACATGGTGTCCCAGTCGCTGTAAGCACAGGTCGACGGCGGCACCGGCTCCCGCTTCATCGCGCGATCCACCGCGGCCGGCTCGAAGCAGGAGCCGTAGAACACCATCCAGCGCAGATACGGCCCGCGCAGCGGATCGTCCAGCGCCGGGGCCAGGCCTTTGTCGGCGTAGAGATCCGCCAGATAGAGATAGATGGCTGGCTGCTCCGTCACCAATTGGCCGCGATGCCAGATAGCCGGCACCTTGCCCATGGGGTTGATGGCGGTATACGCCGCATCGCGCTGCTCGTTCTTGCGGAAATTCAGCATGTGCAAGTCGTACGGCACACCCAGTTCCTCAAGCAAGGCGCGCGTGCCGCCGGAGCGAGTGTTGGGTGCGTGGTAGAAGGTGATGCCGGTGGCGCTCATGGTCGGCTCCTTATTCACAGGTAGCTGTGGATAACCGGGGTCTCGTGCCACTGGTTGGCGCGGCCATCGGCAAAGCGCACGGGCGAGGCGGCCCATTCCTCGTCGCTGACATCATCCAGGCAGGCCACGTTGATCGACACATAGGCGCCGCCGATCTGCTCCACGTAGCCGCGATGAAACGCATGCACCCCGCAGTGCTTGCAGAACAGGTTGTGCGCGCTGTGGGTGGCGAATTGATAGTCGCTGAGTGCGTCTTCGCCACTGAGCAGTTGAAAGCTGTCCGGCTTGGCCATCGCCCCCCAAAAACGCAGCTTGCGGCAGATCGAGCAATTGCAGCGACCGCTGCCTGCGGCAAGATCCAGCTCGACCTGGTAACGCACGGCGCCGCAATGGCAGCTGCCTTGGTAGAGACGATTCATCGGGTGGTTCCTTGCAAGGGTTTGTTGAGCAGCGTGGTGGCCGCGCGCGTGGTGGGGACTTCGGTGGATGCCGGCTTGGCCGGTGCGGGCATGGGTGCCGGTTGCGCCGGCACGCGGTATTGGCCATCCATCAGCAACCCGCGCAAATACAGCGGGCGATAGGCCATCAGGATTTTTCCGAGCGGAAACGGCATAGCGTTCTCCTCAAGCCGCCGCGGCGACATCGCCCGCACACCACGGCGGCGGCACGGCGTGTTTGAACAAGCGAAACCAGTGTTCGCGATCGCTGGGGTTGTAGAGATCGAGCGCGCGGATCACCTCGCGGGCGAACTCCACGCTGCCCAGTTGGCTGGCGGTGATCACGCCACCGTCGCTCACCGCCAGCGTGCCGGCCTCGAAGCGCTCGGCGCCCTGATAGCCAGGCACATGCAAGCCGATGTGGCCGAGCCAGCTGCCGGTATGACGGCAGGCATCCAGCAGACCGGCCCGGGCCAGCACCAGCACACCGCTATCCACGCCGGCCACGGTGGCACCGGCCGCATGGACACGCGCGACCGCGTCCACGGCCTCCTCACCCAGGCCGTGTTCCCACAGGTAGCCGCCGGGCACGATCAACAGGGCGGCGCGGTCCAGCTCGATCTGCGCCAGCGTCAGCTCCGGCACCACCCGCAAGCCGCCCATGGACAGCACCGGCTGCATCGAGAAGCCCACCGTCCGTAGCTGCCATTCGCCCGGTCGACGGATCTCGCACAGGGCGTGTGCCGCGTGCCAATCGGCGTAGCCGTCGAACGCCAGGAAATACACCGTATCGCGCATGAGTACCCCTCCTTGTGATGGTGCCCAGCTTGCGGCCCCCCTGCTGCCAACGTGTTGTCAGCAGGGCGCGGGCGGTTGGCATCGCGGCAGCCGGTCGGGCCGGGGTGGCTTATCCGAAAAGGTTTTCATGGCGGATAGATGAACCCACTGGTCAGCTGTGGTGCTGACAAGCGACCGGGTCACCCGGGACAATAGGCGTCCCTTTGCTTGCGGGTTTGCCATGAAGTCCATCTCGCTGATCCAGTTCCTCATCGAGGAACGCCGCGCCGGCCATATCAACGCCGAGCTGTCCCTGCTGATCGAAGTCGTCGCCCGCGCGTGCAAGCGCATTGCCGTGGCCACCAACAAGGGCGCCCTGGGCGGCGTCCTGGGCGAAGCCGGCACCGGCAACATCCAGGGCGAGGCGCAGAAGAAGCTGGACGTGATCTCCAACGAGATCCTGCTGGAAGCCAATGCCTGGGGCGGCCAGCTCGCCGCCTGCGCCTCGGAAGAGATGGAAGACCCGCAGCCCATCCCCGACATGTATCCCAAGGGCCACCACCTGCTGTTGTTCGATCCCCTGGATGGCAGCTCCAACATCGACGTGAACATTTCGGTCGGCACGATCTTCTCGATCCTGCGCTGCCCGGACGGCGTCACCGAGCCCAAGGCCGAGCACTTCCTGCAGCCGGGCACCACCCAGCTGGCCGCGGGCTACGTGGTGTATGGCCCGGCCACCGTCATGGTGCTGACCTTTGGCCACGGCACCCACGAATTCACCCTGGATCGCGAAGTGGGCAGCTTCATCCTGAGCCGCCGCGACATCCTCATCCCCGAGGAAACCGCCGAGTTCGCCATCAACATGTCCAACCAGCGCCACTGGGAAGCGCCCATGCAGCGCTATATCGGCGAGCTGCTGGCCGGCAAGGACGGCCCGCGCGCCAAGGACTTCAACATGCGCTGGGTCGCCTCGATGGTGGCCGACGTGCACCGCATCATCACTCGTGGCGGCGTGTTCTTCTATCCGCTGGACGCCAAGATCAAGTCCAAGGGCGGCAAGCTGCGCCTGATGTACGAAGCCAACCCGATGGCCTTCATCATCGAGCAGGCAGGCGGCGCCGCCACCACCGGCCGCGAACGCATCATGGGCCTGCAACCCACCGGCCTGCACCAGCGCGTGCCGGTGTTCCTGGGTTCGAAGAAGGAAGTGGAAGTGGCCACGCACTACCACGTCGCGGCCGACGCGGCCGTCTAAACGGCATGCCGTGGTATCCACACCGGTGGATATCACGGCAGTTATCCACAGTTTGCTGAGCGCCGCCCAACGGCGCGCTCGATACCGACATACCGGCGCCCTTTGGCGGCCTTACACTCGCGCGCCAGTCGCCCCGGAATATGCCGCGGTGGCGACCACCTCTCTCCACGCGCCGACATCATGACCGCCACCCGCCGTTTTCGCCCGCTCCTGCCCTTGCTCGCCAGCCTGGTGCTGTGTGCCTGCTTTGGCTCCACCAAGCCCACGCCGCCCGCGCCGGTAATGGTGACGCCGCCGGCCAAGCTGCGTATCGGCCTGGCGCTGGGTGGCGGCGCGGCCAAGGGCTTTGCGCACATTGGTGTGATCAAGATGCTGGAAGCGAATGGCATCCACCCGGATGTGGTCAGCGGCACCAGTGCCGGCAGCGTGGTCGGCGCGCTGTATGCCAGCGGCATGGACCCGTTCCAGCTGCAGGAAACCGCCTTCACCCTGGACCAGAACAACATCCGCGACGTGCGCCTGTTCTCCGGCGGCGTGGTGCAGGGCCAAAAGCTTCAGGACTACGTGAACCAGCTGGTGAAGAACCGCTCCCTTGACAAGCTCAACGTGCCGTTTGCGGCGGTGGCGACCCAGCTGGAAACCGGCCAGCGCACGGTGTTCGTACGCGGCAACACCGGCCAGGCGGTGCGCGCCTCCAGCAGCGTGCCGGGCGTGTTCGAGCCGGTGGAGATCAACGGCAAGCACTATGTGGACGGTGGCGTGGTGAGCCCGGTGCCGGTGGATGCCGCGCGCCAACTGGGCGCCGATGTGGTGATTGCTGTGGATATCTCGAGCAAGGCGGACGGAAAGAATCCACAGGGCATGCTCAACATCGTCGGGCAGTCCATCAGCATCATGGGCCAGAAGCTCGGTGAGCAGGAGCTGGCCCGCGCGGACATCGTGATCCGGCCCAAGGTGAACCAGATCGGCGCCGCCGATTTCGAGCAGAAGAACCAGGCCATTCTGGAAGGCGAGCGCGCCGCGCTGGCGGCCATGCCCAGCATCAAGGCCAAGCTGGCGGCGGCGCAGGCCGCGCGCCAGACGCCCGCCACGCCGGTAGTGGCGCACTAGCGCATCAGCCAGCGCGCAGACCTATGCCGCATTCCCCGGGTAAGGGGCCAGCAGTGGCGATCGATCCAAGCCGCTGTTAGCGTGCGTAGTCCATTTCATCATCAGGCAACACCGTCATGCCCCGCCTCCCCCGTCTGCTGCTGCCTCTGCTGGTGGCGACTTTGGCGCCTGCCGCATTCGCGGATGCGCCGCATGTCGATCCGCGTATCGACCACCTGCTCACCGAGTTGGGCAAGCAGCGTTCGATCGAGAGCGTGCAGATCTCGCCCGACGGCCGCCAGCTGGCGTGGGTAGTGCGCACCACGGGCCGGGGCCGTGTCGAAGTCGCCAACCTCGATGGCAGCCAGGCGCATCGCCTGACCCACGCCGACGCCGATGCCAAATGCAGTGAAGCCAACCCGGCATGGTCGCCCGATTCACAGCGCGTCGCGTTCTTCTCCACCTGCGCCAGTGGCGGCAAGCAACGCGAGTTGCTGCTGGCCGATGCGCTGGGCAAGGACAGCGCCAAGCGCGTTGCGGCCCTGCCCGGCGTCTCCGATGATCTGCGCTGGTCGCCGGATGGCAAGTCGCTGGGCTTCCTCTACGTGCCCAATGGCACGCGCCGCGCCAGTGCCCTGTACGCCGCCAAGCCCGCCGCCGGCGAGATCGGCGTGGATGGCCTGGAAGTGCAACGCGTGGCCAGCGTGGACGCCAGCGGCGGCGATGTGCGCCTGCTCACCGCGCCCGACACGTATGTCTACGAATTCACCTGGGCGCCGGACAGCCAGCGCACCGCCTACGTGGGCGCGCCACCGCCGGGCGACAACAACTGGTGGCTCGCCAAGCTCTACGTGCAGGACGCCAAGGCCGACGCCCGCGCCACGATGGTGCTGGACCCGGTCACCGCCAAGGGTGCGCTGCATGGCCTGCAGATCGCGCTGCCGCGGTTCTCCCCCGATGGCCAGCGCATCGCCCTCATCGGTGGCTTGATGAGCGACCAGGGTTCCACCGGTGGCGATATTTATGCGGTGTCGGCCAACGGTGGTGACGCGGTGAATCTCACGCCTGGCATCGGCGTTACGCCGGTGTGGCTGGCCTGGACCGGTGCGCAGCAGTTGCTGGTGAGCCAGGTGAATCGCGGCCACAGCGAAGTGGCCGAGTACGCGGTGGATAACAGCAAGGCCAGCGCCACGCGCACGCTGTTCACGCTGCCCACCAGCATCGGCGACGGCAGCGAGAGCATGGCGCTGTCGCTATCGGCCGATCACACCAGGCTGGCATTTATCCACAGCTCGTACACCGAGGCACCGGAAGTACACGCCGGTACGCTCGGCACGCAGGCACCCGCTGCGGTCACTCGTTTCAATGCGGCACTCAAGCCGGGCTGGGGCAAGGCCGAGTCGGTGGAGTGGAACAACGATGGCCACCCCGTGCAGGGCTGGTTGCTGTATCCGGCCGACTACGACCCCAAGAAGACCTACCCGATGATCGTGGCCGTGCACGGTGGCCCCGCCGCTGCGGTACTGCCGCGCTGGCCGAGCGTGGGTTTCGGCGGTGTACCGTTCTCCACGCTGGGCTATTTCGTGTTCATGCCCAACCCGCGCGGCAGCTTTGGCCAGGGCGAGGCATTCGTGCAGGCCAACCGCAAAGACTTTGGCCATGGAGATCTGCGCGACACGCTGGCGGGCATCGACGCTATCGAAAAGATGCTGCCGGTGGACGATCAGCGACTGGGTCTGACCGGCTGGAGCTACGGTGGCTTCATGAGCATGTTCGTGCCCACGCAGACCGCACGCTTTCGCGCGGTGGTGGCCGGTGCCGGCATCGCCAACTGGCAGAGCTATTACGGCCAGAATCTGATCGACCAGTGGATGATTCCGTACTTCGGCGCCTCGGTGTATGACGACCCGGCGGCCTACGCCAAGAGCTCGGCCATCAACTACATCAAGCAGGCGAAGGCACCGACCCTGGTGGTAGTGGGTGATCGCGACGCGGAATGCCCGGCGCCGCAGTCCTACGAGTATTGGCATGCGCTGCGCGCGCAGGGCGTGCCGACCTCGCTGGTGGTCTATCCGAACGAAGGTCACCACTTCGTCGATCCCGAGCATCAGCGTGATGTGTTGCAGCGCGCACTGATGTGGTTCGAGAAATATCTGCCGGCGTCGAACTGATGCGATACGGCCGCCACCTTCGGGAGGCGGCCGACACCCTCAGAACAACTGCCCCTGCGGAGAGGGCTTGCGGGGCGGCACGAACTGCGTGGTATCCATCCACAGCTCGCGCGTTCGGCTGAAGCCGTGCTTGCGGCAAGCCACATCGAAACGACGACGGATCAATTCGGCGAACACGCCTTGCCCGCGCATGCGCGTGGCGAAGTTGCTGTCGTAATCCTTACCGCCGTGCATTTGCTGCACCAGGCTCATCACATGCGCGGCGCGCTGCGGCACGTGCAGCGCCAGCCACTCGCGGAACAATGCCTTCAACTCGTACGGCAAGCGCAACGTGGTGTAGCCCGCGCAACGGGCGCCCGCATCGGCCGCCTGCTCCAGCACCGCTTCCATATCGCTATCGTTCAACGCCGGAATGATCGGCGCCACCAATACGCCTACCGGCACGCCGGCATCGGCGAGTGCGCGGATCGCCTGGATGCGACGATGCGGTGCGCTGGCGCGCGGCTCCAGCTTGGCCGCCAGGTGGTTGTCCAAGGAGTTCACCGAGACGAACACCTGCACCAGGTTGGCGCGTGCCATCGGCGCGAGAATATCCAGGTCGCGTTCCACCATGGCGTTCTTGGTGACGATGGTGCACGGATGCCGGCATTCGGCCAGCACCTCCAGTGCCGCGCGGGTGAGTTTCCAACGCCGTTCCACCGGCTGATAGGGGTCGGTGTTGCTGCCGATGTTGATCGGGCTGACCGTGTAACCCGGACGCGCCAACTCGTGGCGCAGCACTTCCGCCAGATTGCTCTTGGCGCGCAGCTTGGTTTCGAAATCCAGGCCCGGCGACAAGTTGAGGTAGCTGTGTGAGGGCCGTGCGAAGCAATAAATGCAGCCGTGCTCGCAGCCGCGATACGGGTTGAGTGCCTGGCTGAAATGGATATCGGGCGAATCGTTGCGGGTGATGACGCTGCGCGCCTGTTCTTCCGTCACTTCGGTGCGCGGACGCGGCGCGGCCTCGTCCAGCAGCCGGCTTTGCCAGCCATCGTCTTCGGCGTGATGGCGTATCGACTCGAAGCGCCCTTCCGGATTGGAAGCGGCGCCGCGGCCCTTGAGGGCCTGCAGCGGCAGGGGAATATCGTCCATGCCGCCAGTGTGCGCCGGCAAAGTCTCAGCGCTCGCGACACCGCGCCGGTCAGGGCGTGGGAGCTAGCTGCGCCTGCAGCGCGCGCGCCATCGTGGCCAGCGGATAGTGCTGGCGAAGCTGGCGATCGAGCTCGGCGAATGCCGGTTCGGAGATGGTCCAGCCCAGTGGAATCGGATAGTCGCCGGGGCATAGCCGGAAGTGCCACAAGCTATCGCCCCGCATCGGGTTCGCCAGGTCCGGATGCAGGGCACGCAGCAATTGCACTCGCGCGTACTCGCCCCGCGCCACGCGGGTGGCCAGCAAAGCGTACAGCGGCGCAATCGCTTCGCCGCGCACACTGTCGCGCACGCGTCCGGGCTCGGCCGGACAGACGGCGGTGTACAACGGCCACGGTTTCTGCGCGTCGTGTTGAACCACGAAGTCGGTCATCTGTGGATCGTTGCTGAGGTGGATCACCAGGAAGCGCAGGGTCTTGCCGCGCTGCGTGGCGCGCTCACGCAGCAGCCTCATCACCTCCAGCAAGGTCGTGGCGCCAGAATTTTCGAAATAGCCTCCATCGACCAGTTGCACGCGCGCAGGCACGGGAGGATTGGCGGCGTTGGCGAGCAAGGTTCCGGCCGGATTGATATAGGTAAAGCGCGCACCGTTGAGCACCACCTCGCTCAGGGGCACGCGCGGATCGAGCCAGCTCGAACCATCGAAGCCGGCCGTCCATGCTTGGCGCTGCGGTGTGGCGATCGGCTGAAAGGGATGCTGCACGAAGCGCTTCCCCTCGGTCACCGTGGCGCTGTTGATAAACAACGCCGGCAACCGCGTGGATACTTTGCCATCGGCGTCGCGATAGAGATCGGCGAATGGCTGTGGAAAACTCGTCATGCCCTGCGTGCGCGCGGCCGCTTCCCACGCACGCGTCAAGGCGCGGGCACGATCGTTGAGCCAGGCACCCGGCAGCCACCGTTGAGTGAAGTCGACGAACAACGCATTGGCCAGCGTCGGCGCGAGAAAGTCATGACTGAGCATGGCTTGCGCGCGCGCAGCCATGCCTGCAGTGCCCGCTGCATCCGGCTCGTGCAGCATGCCCGCATAGGTGGCCAGCCCAAGGCCGCCTCCGGAAACGCCGCTGGCAGCGAACAGGTAACGCGCCAACAAGGGTTCGCCAGCCTGCGGCTGCAACGCATCCAGCTGTGCGGTAAGGCGGCTGAGCACCAGCGCGGTCCACGCCGCGCTGCGGATGCCACCGCCTTCGGCCGATACCAACAGCACCGGACAAGGATCGCGTTGCGCACAGCGATCATCCAGCCAAGCGTCCATGTAGTCGTCGAAACGCACACGGTTATCCACAGGCGCCGCCGTGGGTTGTTGATAAGTCGCCATGTCCGCGTACTGGCGCACTTTGTGGTTGTCGTTGAGATGCAGCCAGTGCAGCGCCGCCGCCAGCAATAACAGGCTGCTGAGCAAAGGCACGCCGCGACGATCGCCGACCATGCACAGCAGGCTTCCGGTGGAACAGTAGAACGCCTCGGCGATCAACAGCATGGCCAATGGGCCGATACCATCGAGTGCTTCGGGTCGCACGGCGATCAGCACGGTGGCCACGATATTGAGCACCACTACCACGGCGTAGAACACGCACGGCGCCCTGCCCAGGTCGCGCACGCGCCACACGCGTGCTTCGCCGGGCGTGCGACCGAGCGGCGTGAGGTGTCGAGGCAGCCGGCGTGCCGCGACATTCCACAAGCGACGACGGGTGACAAAGAACACCACCATCACCGCGGATTCCAGCAGCAAACCGATGGCACGCCAGCCGCGCTCGCCGCAGGACTGGCCCACCGCCGGGCATGCGCCATGCGGCAACTTGGCCAACGCGATCACGAAGCCCACGCACACCAGCAAGGGCACCGCCGCACCGAGCACGCGCGGCAGCCAGTCGCGCAGCATCGCGGCGCGACGCTCCTGCAGGGCGGGCCAGCGCGGATAGCGCAAACGGTAGGCATTGCGCGCGGCATACCAGATCGACAATCCGGCCAGCGCGCTACTGGCCAGCAAGGCGAGGTAGCGGCCTTCGCTGGGATCGGTCCACAGCGCGATCAGGAACAACTCGGCGGCCTGGTCCACGCCGATGGTCACTGCGCTGGCGATGCCAAGCACCAGCAGCGATACACGTATTGGCTTGAGGTGGTCGAGCAGCAACGCGGTCCAGCCGATCACGCGTCGCCAATGACGGCGCACCGTGGGACGGGACATTGTTCTATCGCGCGCACGCATCGGCATGCCTTCCTCGCGGGGACCGGGCCGCGAACATCATAGACCGTAGGCAGCGTGCAAAAGAAAGGGTGCGGCTGAACCACGCCGCACCCCTGCACTTCAACCGTGCGTGGTGATCAGTGATTGATGTCGACGTCTTTGGTTTCGCGCAGGAACAGCAAGCCGATGAAGAATGTCGCCACCGCCACGATGATCGGATACCACAGGCCGTAGTAGATATCGCCCTTCCACGCCACCAGCATGAAACCGATGGTGGGCACGAAGCCGCCGAACCAGCCGTTGCCGATGTGGTACGGCAGGCTCATCGAGGTGTAGCGGATGCGCGTGGGGAACATTTCCACCAGCCACGCGGCGATCGGACCGTAGACCATGGTTACGTAGATCACCAGGATCGCCAGCAGCGCCACCAGCATCGGATAGTTGCTCTGCGCGGGATCGGCCTTCTCCGGATAGCCGGCCGTCTTCAGCGCCGCGCTCAATTGCGTGCCAAAGGCCTTGCTCTGTTCGCCGAATGCCTTGCTATCCAGCGCGGTACCTTCGAACGAGGAGATCGTCTGGTCGCCGATCTTCACTTCGGCCACGGCGCCGCGTTCGGCGGTTACGTTTGAATACGGAATGCCCTTTTTCGCCAGCGCACTCTTGGCCACGTCGCAGGAGCTGGTGAATTTGCTCTTGCCGACCGGATCGAACTGGAAGCTGCAGGCCTGCGGATCGGCCACCACGTTCACTGGTGATGTCGCGGCAGCCTGCTCGATCGCCGGATTGCCGAAGTGGGTCAGGCCTTTGAAGATCGGAAAGTACGTCAGCGCCGCGAGCAGGCAACCCGTCAATACGATGCCTTTGCGCCCCACGCGATCGGACAGCCAGCCGAAGAACACGAAGAACGGCGTGCCAATGGCCAGCGCGGCCGCGATCAGCAGATTGGCCGTGGTGCCCTCGACCTTGAGGCTTTGGGTAAGGAAATACAGCGCATAGAACTGGCCCGTGTACCACACCACCGCCTGGCCGGCGGTGGCGCCGAGCAGCGCGAGGATCACCAGCTTGAGGTTCTTCCACTGGCCAAAAGCCTCGGTGAGCGGCGCCTTGGACTGCTTGCCCTCGGCCTTCATTTGCTGGAATACCGGCGACTCATGCAGCTGCAAGCGGATGTACACCGACACGATCAACAGCAGCGAGGAGATCAGGAAGGGTACGCGCCAGCCCCATGCCTCGAAGGTTTCCGTGCCCAGGCCCAGACGCGTGCCCAGGATCACCAGCAGGGACAGGAACAGGCCGAAGGTGGCGGTGATCTGGATGAAGCTGGTGTACAGGCCACGCTTGCCTTGCGGCGCGTGCTCGGCCACGTAGGTGGCGGCGCCACCGTACTCGCCGCCCAACGCCAGGCCTTGCAGCAGGCGCAAGGCGATCAGGATGACGGGCGCGGCCACGCCGATGGTGGTGTAGCTGGGCAGCACGCCGACCAGGAAGGTCGACAAGCCCATGATGACGATGGTGATGAGGAAGGTGTGCTTGCGGCCGATCATGTCGCCCAGGCGGCCGAATACGATGGCTCCGAACGGTCGCACGGCGAAGCCCGCGGCAAAGGCCAGCAGCGCAAAGATGAATTGGCTGGTTTCGTTGAGGCCGCTGAAGAAGTGCTTGCCGATCAGGGCGGCAAGCGAGCCGTAAAGGTAGAAGTCATACCACTCGAACACCGTACCCAGGCTGGAAGCCAGGATGACGCGACGGTGGTTGGTATCGAGCGGCCCGCGCATATCCACTGCAGTCGTTGCCATGATGTTGCCCTCTGAGGTCGTGCCCGGTCAGGACGTTGGAAGGTGATGTCGGGGCGCAAACAGCCGCAGGCTAATGCCACCTTTCGGCTTCCCTCTCCGTCGTCGGGTCCGGGGCCTCTCGGCACCACTTTCCCGATATCGCAGGCGGCGACGCCCCCCGGCGCCGCCGCTTGGGTGCTTTAGAACTTGTACAAACCGTTCAAGCTGACCTGGTTGCCGTCGGTGTTCTGACGCTGGCCGGCCGAGCCCACCTGGTAGCGAAGCTTGTCGTACATCCACTCCACGCCCAGCTCGTAGTTGCCCGAGGCGTATTGCAGGCTCAGCGCCGACTGGTCGTTGCGCAACAGCGCAGTGCCGGCGATGGCACTGGTGGTGGTCCAGCGCACGACGTCGTTGTTGTTCGGGCGTCCCATGGCGTAGAAAGCGTTGACGCTCCACTTGGGCGTGAAGTTGTAGCCCGCCTGCACATAGCCGCCCGATTCCTTGATGTCGCCGAACTGCGACATGGCGCCAAACAGCTCGCCCAGCGCCTTGCCGGAGTAGGCCAGGCCCTTGAAGGTCCACGGTCCGGGCTTCCACTGGCCGCCCAATTCGTAGCCCACGCTTTGCAGCGAATCCTTGATTGGCTTGGGTGCGATGTCGCCCACGCCCTTGAGGTCGATCTGCGACCAGTGCGCCACGAAGTAGGCCAGCCAATCCGAACCCTGTGCATGCAGGCGCGCTTCCACCTGTGGATGGAAGTTGGCGGAACCGGCATTGAGGTAGTTGGTGTTGGAGGTGCCCGCCACGTTCTGCGGACCGCTCCAGTTACCCTCGAACACACCGAGGTCCAGGCGCCACTTGACGCCATCGGAACCGTGGTTGAGATCCTGCATCCACACCACGCCCGGATAACGCCAGCCGACGAAGCCGGCGCCATAACCCAGCGGGAAGGCGATATGGTTGAGCGAGGTGGCCGTGTTCTCCAGCGGGAACATCAGATCCCACTGTTGGCCGATGCGCACGGTGGCGCCGATATCCGGATTGACCAGATCCATGTAGGCCTGGCGCAGGCGCGGCAGCGGTTGCTGCTGCGAATAGGCGCCGGTGCCGTTGTTGCCACCGAAGAAGTCCATCTCGATACGGCCACCACCGTTCCAGCTGTCGTTGAGCTTGGCGCCGGTGAAGTCGAGCCAGAACCGGGTGTTGCGCACATCGAAGCCACTGAGCGAGCCGGTATAGCCGTTCTCCTTGTTGGCCGCGGTGGGCGGCGCCGGGATCAGGGCGTTCTGGCCGTTGCCGTAGTTGGCGAAGGTCTTGTCCTGACCGAAGGCACTGGCACTGATAAAGCCATGCAAGGCCACGGTGAGGCCGCTGGCGGTGACAAACTGCGGCTTGGGCGCGGCCTCCACCTTGGTGGACGTGGCCTGCGCGGTGGTGTTGGCCTGCTCGGCGGTAACCTGCGCCGCCTGGGCGGTTTGCGCGGCCTGCGTGGTGGCGCTCTTCTGCTCCTGGATCATGGCCTTCAGCTCGGCCAGTTCCTGTTCCAGCTGGTTCACGCGCTGCTCGAGTTGCGCCTCGCGCGTGCCGCTCTTGGCCGTGCTCTTGGTCGGTGCGCTTTGGGCATGCACGCCCAGCGGCAAAGCCAGTGCGCAGGCTATGCTGAGCGCCAGCAACCGATGATGTCGTGCGGTGGTAGGACGTGTCATGGCGTGCCTCCCCAGGTCGATGACAGGTCGAGCTTGTCGATGCTGCAATGCGAGCGCCTATTCCCCATTGGTCGAACCTCGACCAAAGTCGAAAGCGAACGGCAACATCCCGCTCACCGGCCAACCGCTACACTCGATGGCTACCGCCGGCGCCATGAACGCTGCGGCACTTACAACGTATGAGGATGCCGGCCCAGAGGCCGCAGGAGCCACGCGATGACCAAGCTCTACCCCGTCAGGCCCGATTTCGCCGCCAAGGCGCGTATCCGCAAGGAGGACTACCAGCGGCTATACGCCGAATCGGTCAACGATCCGGCGGGGTTCTGGGGCAAGGTGGGTCAGCGCCTTGCGTGGATGAAGGCACCGACCAAGATCAAGAACGTCTCCTTCGACCCGCACAACCTGCACATCCGCTGGTACGAGGACGGCGAGCTCAACGTATCGGCCAACTGCCTGGACCGCCACCTGGCCGAGCGCGGCGACAAGACCGCCATCATCTTCGAAGGCGACGACCCCAACGAGTCGCGCCACATTACTTATAAGGAACTGCACGCCGAGGTGTGCAAGTTCGCCAACACGCTCAAGCACCTGGGCGTGACCAAGGGCGATCGCGTGGCGATCTACCTGCCGATGATCCCCGAGGCCGCCGTGGCCATGCTGGCCTGCGCGCGCATCGGCGCGGTGCACTCGGTGGTTTTCGGCGGCTTCTCGCCCGACTCGCTGGCTGGCCGCATCGCCGACTCCACCGCCAAGGTGGTGATCACCGCCGACGAAGGCGTGCGCGGCGGCAAGAAGATTCCGCTGAAGGTCAATGTGGACGCCGCGCTGGAGCGACCGGGCACCAACAGCGTGGAAACCGTGATCGTGGTGCGCCGCACCGGCAGCGCCGTGCCCATGCAGTCTCCCCGCGACCGCTACTACCACACGCTGATGGAAGGCCAATCGGCCGATTGCCCGCCCACGCCGATCGAAGCCGAGCACCCGTTGTTCATCCTTTACACCTCCGGCTCCACCGGTAAGCCCAAGGGTGTGCTGCACACCTCCGGCGGCTACCTGGTGTATGCCAGCTACACGCACGAGCTGGTGTTCGACCTGCGCGAAGACGATGTGTATTGGTGCACCGCCGACGTGGGCTGGGTCACCGGCCACAGCTATGTGGTGTACGGCCCGCTCGCCAACGGCGCGACTACCCTGATGTTCGACGGCGTGCCGAACTACCCGGATACCAGCCGTTTCTGGAACGTGGTCGACAAGCACAAGGTCAGCTTGTTCTATACGGCGCCCACGGCCATCCGCGCGCTGATGCGCGAAGGCGAGGCCCCGGTGAAGAAGGCCTCGCGCGCGTCCCTGCGCGTGCTCGGTTCGGTGGGTGAACCGATCAACCCCGAGGCCTGGGAGTGGTACTACCGCGTGGTGGGCGACGAACGCTGTCCGATCGTGGATACCTGGTGGCAGACCGAAACCGGCGGCATCCTCATCACGCCGCTGCCCGGCGCCACCGATACCAAGCCCGGTTCGGCCACCTTGCCGTTCTTCGGCGTGGTGCCGGCGGTGGTGGATGCCGGCGGCACCGTGCTGGAAGGCGCCACCGAGGGCAACCTGGTGATCACCGATTCCTGGCCGGGCCAGATGCGCACGGTGTACGGCGACCACCAGCGGTTCATCGACACGTATTTCAGCGCTTATCCCGGCAACTACTTCACCGGCGACGGCGTGCGCCGCGATGAGGATGGCTACTACTGGATCACCGGCCGCGTCGATGACGTGATCAACGTGAGTGGGCATCGCATCGGCACCGCCGAAGTGGAAAGCGCGCTGGTGGCGCACCCCAAGGTCGCCGAGGCCGCCGTGGTGGGTTGCCCGCACGAGATCAAGGGCCAGGGTATCTACGCCTATGTCACGCTGATCGCGGGCGAAACCGGCAGCGACGAATTGCGCAAGGAATTGATTGCCTGGGTGCGCAAGGAGATCGGTCCGATCGCCACGCCCGATTACCTGCAGTGGGCGCCGAGCCTGCCCAAGACCCGCTCGGGCAAGATCATGCGCCGCATCCTGCGCAAGATCGGCGAGAACCAGCCCGAACAGTTGGGTGATATCTCCACGCTGGCCGATCCGAGCGTGGTGAAGAACCTTGTCGACGAACGTCTCATCAAATAACGAGGAATAAGCGCGGAGGATGTAACGACGTGAGCACGCTACGCTGCTCAGCGTTTTCATCCTCTTCGCGATTCTCCAGCCCATGCCCGACGTACTGATTGCCGACGACCACCCGCTCTTTCGCGACGCCTTGCAACGCGCCGTGCTGGCGGCGGTTCCCACTGCCAGCGTGCGCTGTGCGGACAGCGTGTTCAGCCTGCTCAGCTTGATCGAGCAATACCCGGATGCCGAATTGCTCCTGCTCGACCTGCATATGCCAGGCGCGCGTGGTTATTCGGCGCTGGCGCATATCCGCGGCCAATACCCCGGCCTCCCTACCATCGTGGTCTCCGGCCATGAGGACGTGCAGGTGGCACGGCGCGCGCTGGCGCATGGCGCGTCGGCATACATTCCCAAGTCCACGCCGGGCGAGGAGATCATCACCGCCATCCGCAAGGTGCTCGACGGCGATGTGTGGCTGCCGCACCAGTTGGTCGGCGGCGGCATGGAACTCAAGCCCGACGAAGCGGCCGTGGCCGATCGCGTCGCCACGTTGACACCGCAACAGTTCCGCGTGCTCACCATGATCGCCGAGGGTCTGCTCAACAAGCAGATCGCCTATGACCTGGGCGTGTCCGAAGCCACGGTGAAGGCGCATATGACCGCGATCATGCGCAAGCTGGGCGTGAACAACCGCACGCAGGTCGCCCTGGCCGCCAGCCATCTGGCGATCGATCAGGAAGGCATGCCTCCGCTGCCGGACGACGACGAGTAGCTCAGCAAGACCCCGCCGTTCGCTTCATGGCGCGACTCAGGCCGGTGTCTGCCGTCGCAGCAACGCACTCAGCAGCGCGCGCAGGGCAGCCGGACGCACGGGCTTGTGCAGCAGTGGATAACCCAGCGCGCGCGCGCGTTGCTTGAGTTCGCTGCTGCCATCGGCGGTGATCATCGCCACCGGTGGCAACGCGCCCAGCACATGGCTCAATTGCTGCAACGCCTGCAAACCATCGAAGTCGTCGGTGAGGTGATAATCGGCCAGGATCAGGTCGATGCGCCCACGACGCAGCTCTTGCTCGGCCTGCCCGACATCGAGCGCGGTACGGCAATCCACGCCCCAGCGCTGCAACAGCGCGCGCATGCCATCGAGGATGGCCGGATCGTTATCCAGGCACAGCACCGTCAGTGGCAATTGCTCGTTCGATACCGGATGCGATGGTTGGCGACGACGCGGCACCGCGGTTTCCACACGCGGAACACGGATGGCAAAACGACTGCCCTTGCCTTCGCGCGATTCCAGTTCGAGCCGATGATGCAGGATGCCGGCAATGCGCTCGCAGATCGACAGGCCTAGCCCCAGCCCCTTCTCGCCCCAGGGTGAAGGTCGATCCAGCCGCTGGAACTCTCCGAAGATGCGCGCACGCTGCCCGGCAGCAATGCCTGGACCGGTATCCCACACCTCGATCCGCACCTCGTCACCGATGCGCCGCGCGCCGAGCAGAATCGCGCCTTCGCGCGTGTAGCGCAGCGCGTTGGAAATGAAATTCTGCAATACACGGCGTACCAGCTGCGGGTCGCTGCGTACGGCCAATTTGGTCGGCACCACGCGTAAACGCAGGCCACGACGCTCCGCGATCACCGCGAACTGGGCCTTCAACGAATCGAATAGATCGGCGAGCGCGAAGTTGTTGATATCGGCTCGATAACTCCCCGCGTCCAGACGCGAGGTGTCGAGCAGGGCGTCGAGTAGATCCTCCGCCGCGCGGAACGAGGCGTCGATACGCTCGGCCAATAGACTGGCCTCCGCATCGAGGCCCGGGTGTTGGCGCAGTGCAGCCGTGAACAAGCGCGCCGCATTCAAGGGCTGCAGCAGGTCGTGCGAGGCGGCTGCAAGAAAACGTGATTTGGAGGCATTGGCGGTTTCCGCCTCGCGCCGGGCGTGTGCCGTCGCGCTCAACGCTTCGCTGAGTTCCGCGGTACGCAGTTCCACGCGCTGTTCCAGGTTCTCGTTGGCTTCGATCAACGCCTGTTCGGCATGTTTGTACGCGGTGACATCGGTATAGGTGGTGACGTAGCCGCCCCCCGGCAACGCACGCCCGCGCATCTCGATTACCGTACCGTCGGGGCGCACGCGCTGAAACAGATGTGGCGAACCCGCATGCATGTGGCCGATGCGTTTGGCAACGTGCGATTCCACTTCGCCTGGGCCGCATTCGCCATGATCGGCGTTCCAGCGGATCAGATCCGCCACTGGCACCCCCACATAGACCATGCCGTCCGGGTAGTCGAACAGCTCCAGGTAGCGGCGATTCCACGCCACCAGGCGCATGCCGGCATCGACCACGCTGATCCCTTGCGAGACATTCTCCAGCGTGGTGGAAAGCAATTCACGATTGAAGCGAAGCTCCTGCGAGGCCTCGTCCATCAGGGCCATGGCTTCGGCGATATCGAGGCCTGAGCCTGACAATGCCCCCATCAGGATGCGTCGCGCACTGGCCGCGCCCACCGCCGACGCCAGCAGGCGTTCGGTGTATTGGATCAAAGCGCGATCGGCGGCTTCGCCCGCTTGCAATGGACGCCCGCGGCGCTCGGCGTACTCGTCGAAGGCACGCTGGCTGGTGCGTTCGCCCACGATGCGTTCGGCGATGGTGCGAAGATCCGCCACGGCCACGCGACCGCGCCAATCGCCGGCACCTCGGCTATCGATCGCATACGGATCGATGAACATGGCCGCATGCAACCGCTCCTCCAGGCTGGGACGAAAACGCAGCGATACAAAGATCAGGCAGGACACGTTGACCAGCAGCGACCAGAAGGTGCCGTGCATCACCGGGTCCCACCCACTGAGGTGAAACAGCGCCTGTGGCTCCAGCCAACTCAGGCCCATCGGCCCCGTGCTGAGCCACGGCGCGGTGCGATCCATGGCCGGGAACAGCAAGGTGTAAGCCCACACGATGAAACCCGCGGCCAAGCCTACGGCCACGCCCTTGCGACTCGCGCTGCGCCAGTACAGCGCGGCGACGATGGCCGGCGCAAACTGCGCCACGGCCGCGAACGCAAGCAGGCCGGTGGCGGCAAGATTGGCGGTATCGGCCACCACGCGGTGATAGACATAGGCCATCGCCGCCAGCGCGATGATCGCGATGCGTCGCACCAGCAGTACCAACTGCGAGAGGTCGGCGCGCTGTTCCAATTTCAGCCGGCGAATGCGTAACAGCATCGGCATGACCAGGTCGTTGCTGATCATGGTGGACAGCGCCACCGACGAAACGATCACCATGCCGGTGGCCGCGGAAAAGCCGCCGAGGAAGGCCAACAGCGCGATGCCGCGATCGCCGTGCGCCATCGGCAGATTCAGCACCCAGGCATCCTTGTTGCCCATCTGCACCTGCGGTATGCCCAGGCCGGCCGCAACGATCGGCAGCACCGCCAGACTGACGATCGCCATATAGATGGGGAACAACCAGCGCGCGCGACCGAGGTCACGCGGGTCTTCGCACTCGACCACGCCAATCTGGAACTGCCGGGGCAGGCAGAACATGGCGCAGAAGGCGAGCAGGGTCTGCGCCATGAAGCCGGGCGATACACCCTGGGAAAGCTGCTGGAGCGGCAGTTGCACGGTTTCCTGCAGACCCGGTCCGCGCCACAACGCATAAGCGGCCAGCACGATGAACACGAGCAGCTTGATCAGCGATTCCACGGCGATCGCCAACATCATGCCGTGGTGATGTTCGGTGGCATCGATGGTTCGGGTGCCGAACAGAATGGCGAAGGTCGCCAGCAGGATGGCGCACCACAGCGCACTGTCGCCCAATTGCGCCGTGCCCGGCACGCCAAAGCCGCCCAATACGGCATACGACATCGCCACTGCCTTGAACTGCAAGGCGAGGTAGGGCACCACGGCAATCACCGCGATGATCGCGACCAACGCGGCGAGTCCATGCGATTTGCCAAAACGCGCGCCGATGAAATCGGCGATCGAGGTGATATTGCGATGACGCGCCACCAGCACCAGCCGGCGTAACAGGCCGAAGCCGAACACGAACAGCAGGATCGGGCCGAGGTAGATCGGCAGATAGCCCAGCCCATCGCGGGCAGCGGTGCCCACTGCGCCATAGAACGTCCATGACGAGCAATACACCGCCAGGGCGAGGCTGTAGACCAAGGGGCGCAAACGCGGCTGGCGCGGATACAAGGGACGCCGATCCCCCGCGTAAGCCACCACGAACAGCAGGCCCACATAGAGCAGGGAAACCAACAACAACAGCCAACCGGCGATCAAACGCGTTACTCCGCCAAGTGTGCATCCCAGCAATGGACCGTGGCCGGGCGGTTCGGTACCCGCCACGCTTGTCACTCGCGCCACCCACCCGGCACCATGCAGGGATGAGGACGACAGACGGCCAGATGCCAGCGAAAGTAGCAGAGCGGCTAGGTGATGACGAGATACACGTGTGGCGGCTCCGCTATGACCATCACCAGGGGCGGGCGCCGTTGTACGCCATGCTGGCCGCTTATCTCGGCGTGCCCGCGAGCGACGTGCAATTGGAGGAGGCCGCCCACGGGCGTCCTTCCCTGGCTCCCGCGCACGGCGAGGCGCTTTCGTTCAACTGGTCACACAGCCACGACCAGGCACTGATCGCCATCGCCCGGGGCGTGGTGCCCGGGGTCGATCTGGAGCGGCTACGGCCGCATCCGCGGGCGCTGACCATTGCCCAGAGGTATTTCAGCCCCTCTGAGACAAAGGCATTGGCCGGCCAGCCGGAAGCTCGACGCGATCGCGCCTTTCTCGAACTATGGACGGCGAAAGAGGCCGTGCTCAAGGCGGTTGGGCGCGGCATCGCGTTCGGGTTGCATCGGCTAAGCATCGGCGGCTCGAGCGAACAGCCGGTGCTCGATTACCTGGAAGGTCATCCCGCCGAACAATGGCAACTGCATCGCGTAGCGCTGGACGATGCACACGTGGGTACCCTGGCGTGGCACGGCGCTCCACGCCGGGTGCGGCTATGGACACTTGCCGACGCCGATTGATCGGCGCACTGTGTGCAACCCGCCGCCAGGACAGGCGCGGGTTCTTGTTCTGCCAGCGAGTATCGCTCTCCTCATGACCCTGCTCAGCGTCAACCTCAACAAGATCGCCGTACTGCGCAATTCGCGAGGCGGCACCGAACCAGACATCCTGCGCGCCGCGCAAACCTGCATCGAAGCGGGTTGCGGCGGCATTACCGTGCATCCGCGGCCGGACCAGCGCCACGTGCGTCCCGACGACGTTCGCGCGCTTGCCGCCATGTTGCGTGGACGAGTGGAATACAACATCGAAGGCAACCCTTTCGCACCGGCGCGGGGCGGTTACCCTGGCCTGATCGAACTCGCACGCGAAGTGCGTCCGAGCCAGGTGACATTGGTACCTGACAGTGACGGCCAGATCACCTCCGATCATGGCTTTGACCTGCAGCGCGACATCGACGTGCTGCGACCACTGGTGGCGGAGCTGCGCGACATCGGTTGCCGCGTGAGCCTCTTTGTCGATTCCGGCGCGAATGGCTTCGAAGCCGCCCTCGGCATCGGCGTGCAGCGCATTGAAATCTATACCGGCCCTTATGCCCACGCGTTCGCCGAAGGCGACGTGCAGGAGGAGCTGGAGCGTTGCGCGGACACTGCACGCCGAGCCCAGCAGGCGGGTCTCGCCGTCAATGCCGGCCATGACCTCAGTCAGGCCAACCTGGGTACGTTCAAGGCGGCCATTCCGGGGCTGGCTGAGGTTTCCATCGGCCACGCGCTGATCGGTGAAGCCCTGTACGAAGGGCTGGCCACGACGGTGCGCAACTACCTGCAAATCCTGCGCTGATCGGCGAGCGGGGCGCGTTGGGACGCGCCCTTGGCCGCATCCCGTCGGCCAGCGGCCAGGGTTGTCCACGCATTAGTGTTCCGGTGCCGGTAGCGCTGTCATTTGGACGTCTAAACGGCTTTCTGTCCAAGCTGCAACAATCCCAAAAAAGAACCCCCGCGTGAGCGGGGGTTCTAAGGGTAGTGTTGCGATGATTCCTTGTGGGAATCATTGACCTTCGGTGAAGCCGATCTTGGTCAGACCGTAGCTCTTGGCATCGGACAACACGCGGGCCACGTGCTCGTAAGCCACGCCATCGTCCGCGTTGATCTGCACTTCCGGCTGCTTCGCCGGATCGCCCAGACCACCGATCACCGCCAGCTGTGCCTTGAGGCCCAGCTCGTCCACCGGCGTATCGTTCCAGTAGAGCGCGCCCGACTGGTCAATCTTCAGACGGACCGGTTCCGGCGGGTTCTCCGGCTGCACGATGTTTGGGTTCGGCTGCGGAAGATCGATCTTCACTTTGTGAGTAAGCATCGGCGCGGTGATCATGAAAATGATCAGCAGCACCAGCATCACGTCGACCAGCGGCGTGACGTTGATGTCAGCCATTGGCCCCTTACCACTTCCAGAACTGAATGCCATGACTGTTACTCCTTGCCGGTCGTAATGAAACCGACATGGACCATGCCTTGTTCCTTGGCGTCGGCCAGAATCTTCTTCACGACCTTGTATTCCGTGGTCTTGTCCGCACGGATCTGCAGCTCCGGCTGCGGGGCTTTCGCCGCCGCAACCGCAAACTGCGCCTTCAGCTCGGCCTCAGTGACTTCGATATCGCTGAGGTACATCGTGCCATCCGGCTTTACGGCCAAGTCCATCGGCTCCACCGGCTCCGAATCCGAAACCTTCGGATTGGCAGTCGGCAGATCCACCGTGATTCGATGGGACATCAGCGGTGCCGTGATCATGAAGATGATCAGCAACACCAGCATCACGTCGACCAGCGGCGTGACGTTGATCTCCGACATCGGACCGCCGGCATTGCCTCCGGTGCTCATTGCCATGGGTCAGATCCTCACTTGCCTTCGACGCGCGCGCCGGTGGCGAAGAAGTCGTGCAGGTCGTGCGCGAACTCGTCGAACTGAGCGTAGGTCAGGCGGTTGGAGCGGTTGAAGAAGTTGTAGGCGAGCACGGCCGGGATAGCGGTGAACAGACCGAAGGCGGTCATGATCAGAGCTTCACCCACCGGACCGGCCACGGCTTCCATCGAAGCATTGCCCGACGCGGAGATCTTGATCAGCGCGTGGTAGATGCCCCACACGGTACCAAGCAGACCGATGAACGGTGCCGACGAACCGACCGTGGCGAGCAGGGTCAGGCCGCCTTCCAGACGCAGGCTCTCGCGAGCAACAGCCTGGCGCAGGGCGCGATCGATGAACTCGGAGCGGCTCAGCGACTCGGCCAGGCGACCACCGCCCGACGAAGCCTGCTGGTGGTGAGCGACGGCCGAAGCGGCGTCGAGGGCGATCTTGGAGAACGGTTCGCCCTTGGGCTGAGCTTCCAGCTCACGGATCGCGTCCTGCGTGGAGCCGTTGGTCCAGAAACCGTTGATGACCTTGTCGGCGCGGCCGCGAACCATAGCGTTGCGGATCGCGTTGGCGACGATGAAGTACCAGGAGGAGAAGGACATCACCACCAGCACCACGAACACGATCCAGCCGAGGGCATCGAAGTTGTGGATAAGGTGGTCGAAGCCCATCGACTTCATGGCTTCGGCGTTGGTGGTACCGCCCGCGGGGGCCGGAGAAGTTTGCAGGAACATAACGCTACCCTTGGAAAGTCAAGCGTGAACTAATTGACCGTAACCGAAGTTACAGCTGATTGAGATTGAAATTGATCGGAACGCGAACATAGCCTTCTGTCTTGGTCCCGTTCCTGATGTTCGGATTGAAGCGCCACTTGCGTGCCGTTTCAATCGCTGCCTGATCCAGCTCGCGGAAACCGCTGGACGCTTCCACCTTGATGTCCTTCGGCGAACCGTCCACACCCACCAGGATCATCAGCGTGACCGTGCCCTCGTGACGCTGGCGAATAGCCTGCGGCGGATACTTGGGCTGAATACGGCTGTTGTAGCTAATGTCCTGACTGGCGGTGATGTCCGCTGGCGGAGCCGGGGGAGCAGGCGGAGCCGGCGGCGGAGCCGGGATCGCATTGGTCGACGCTTCCTCGACAGCCGGCGGCGGAGCCGGCGGCGGCGGTGTCGGCGGCGGCTTGACCTGCTGAATGATCTTCGGCGGCGGCTGCTTCGGCGGCTCCGGCGGCGGCGGCGGCGGTGGCGGCGGCGGCGGCGGTGGCTCGATGAAGTTCACCTGGACAGTGCGTTCTTTCTCTTTCTGCACCTGCTTCGGCGGTGCCATAGGCGCCACCAGCAACAGGAACGCGAACGCATGCAGCGCGATGGCTACGGCCAGCGCCCAGGTACGCCTCCAATTAAACGGCCCTTGGCCGGTTGCTTCGTTACTTGAGGCCATCTGTCACTATCTGGAGCTAATCAATCGGTGAGTCGTGGTCACAGCGCCTGGTGGCAATATCGATCCGAACGGGGGATGACATTTGCCACTGGACGAGAGCACGGAAAGGGTTCAACGGTACAACAGCACATGGCATTTGTATAGCACTCATGAGGCAGCGAAATAGACGTCTATCCGCCTCACTCGTGTTACACGTTCTGCCTTACTTGCTCGCTCCCTGCGCCTTCAGCCAAGCCTTTGCTTTTGCAGAGGTTTCGGGGTCCTGTGCGGCCTTTTCCATGGCTGCGATCGTGCCCGGCTTGTCCTTCAGACCACGGCACGCTTCGGCCAGCAACATATAAGCAGTGCCCTTGTGCTGCACGCCCTTGTCGATGCCCTGTTGGAGGAGGCCCTTGGCCTCGCTGTACTTGTTGTCGGCGAGCAGCAGCTGGCCGGCACGAATGTTCGGCTCGCCGTCCTTCGCCTCCGGGATAGCCTTCTTATAGGCATCCAGCGCCTTGCTGCTGTTGTCGGCCAGGTAAGAGGCCGCGCCGAGCAGCATGTAGTTTTCCGCGGTGGGTTGCACGACACCCTTGCTTAGACCTTCGTCGAGGGTCGCCATGGCCTTGCTGGCCGGGCCCTTCTGGTCGCTGCTGTCCTGACCGGTGATCAGGTAGAGCTTGGCCAGATTGACATAGTCCTTTTCCTGCTTGAACGAACCGGCGGCCTTGGCCTTCTCCATCAGCGCAATGGCTTCCGGATACTTCTGGGCCTGCATCAGCACGGACACGGCGTTGTTGAGCGCGTTGGGGTCGTTCGGGTTGGAGGCCAACTGCTGCTGGGCGAGCTGAGCGGCCTGGTCGGCCTGGCCGGACTCGGAGTAGCTGGCCATCAGGATCTGGTTCCAGCTGTCGTTCGGCTTGTCGGTGAGCGACTGTGCCTTCTTGATGGCGGCAATGGCTTCCGGGAACTTCTCGAGGCGGTAGTAGGCGTTGCCTTCCAGCGCGTAGGAGTCAGCGGTTTCCTTGCGGCCTTCGGCGCGCCACTTGGCGATGGTGTCCAGGGCTAGCTGGTACTGCTCGTCGGCCACGTAGAACTGGGCCAGTTCGTACTCAAGCTGGAAGTACGTGTCGTTCGGCAGCACGCCGTTGTCGAGCGCGCGCTTGAGCAGGTCGATGGCGCCCTTTACGTCGCCGTCGTTGTAGCGCAGGTTGGCCAGGCCCTGCAGGGCCAGTGCCTGGGCGTACTTGCTCTTGCTGCCGTCCGCGATGGGCTGGAGCAACTGGACTGCCTTGTCCTTTTCCTGATCGTTGACAGCGTCGAGGCCGGCGTTGATCGCCTTCTGATCCTTGTCGCTGCTCAGATCGAGCTTGGGTTCCTTGCGGGTAGCGTTCGGATACAGCGCTTCCTTCTTGTCCTTGGAAGAGCTATCGCCCGCGATGACCGGGGTGCTCACCACGGCCAGGGCCAGCGCCGAACCAGCGAGCATCTTGATCAGGGGAACACGCTTCATGGCAGTCCTCAGGTGTTGGGATTTCTCACGCACACGGCGTGGGGGATCGCTGAGCGTAACCTGACTGGGAGTCAGATAACAAGTCGCAATGCGACAACAAAGATTGTTAAGAATCAATAAGTTGAAACATACGCCAGCGACTGGGCATGATTTGCAATCAGCTAAGTCAGACGTATCGTGACTTTCCACCCTGGAAAACGGCCTTTTGGGTTCCCCCGCTCCTTGTATTAATGCGCTAATACAGTAGTACGCGGAGGCAAAGGAAAGGACGGTGTGACGGTCATCGCATGACAACCGCCAACACCGTCCCGAAACATCAGATGTCCAGGTTGGCCACCTTGAGCGCGTTCGCTTCGATGAAGTCGCGACGCGGCTCGACCGCCTCACCCATGAGCATCGAGAACATCTGGTCCGCGGCGAAGGCATCCTCGACGCCTACCTGCAGCATGCGGCGCGTTTCCGGATTCACGGTGGTTTCCCACAGCTGTTCCGGATTCATTTCGCCCAGACCCTTGAAGCGCTGGATGGTGCGGCCTTTCTTGCCTTCTTCCAGCAGCCAGTGGCGCGCTTCGGCGAAGCTGTTGATGCCGCGCGAACCGTTGCCGCGGCGAACCACGGCCTCCGCCTGCACCAGGCCGGCGAGCTGCTGGCTCACCTGCAGGATCGGGCGGAACTCCGCACTGCTGAAGAACGGTTGCGGCAGCAGCCAGGTGTGGCTCAGACCATGCTGGTCACGCACCACTTCGACGGCGGCGGGCTGTTCGTCCACCGCGGGACGCAGGGCCAGGCGATAACGCGGTTTGCCCAGGCCACTCGCCGCGAGGCGAAGTTCGACGCCCGCCAGCCAGCCCTGCATCGCACTGGCGTCGGTCCACAGTGCCGGTTCCAGCGGCGTGTGTTCGAGCAGCGCGGTGAGCACGGAGGCGTCAAAGCGATGACCCAGACGCTCGATCTGATCCAGCGCGGCCTGGTAGTCACGCAGCAGCTTTTCCAACGCTTCGCCGCTGATACCGGGCGCATCCTTGGAATACTGCAGCTCGGCGCCATCCACGGCACTGGAAACCAGGTAGCTGTTGAGCGCCGCGTCGTCCTTCAGGTACAGCTCCTGCTTGCCCTGCTTGATCTTGTAGAGCGGCGGCAAGCCGATGTAGACGTGGCCACGCTCGATCAGTTCCGGCATCTGACGATAGAAGAACGTCAGCAACAGGGTGCGGATATGCGAACCGTCCACGTCCGCGTCGGTCATGATGACGATGCGGTGGTAGCGGAGCTTGTCCGGGTTGTACTCCTCCTTGCCGATGCCGGTGCCGAGCGCAGTGATCAGCGTGCCCACTTCCGCCGAGGACAGCATTTTGTCGAAGCGGGCCTTCTCCACGTTGAGGATCTTGCCCTTCAGCGGGAGCACGGCCTGGGTCTTGCGGTTGCGGCCCTGCTTGGCCGAGCCGCCTGCGGAGTCACCCTCGACCAGGAACAGTTCGCACAGCGCCGGATCCTTTTCCTGGCAGTCGGCCAGCTTACCCGGCAGGCCGGCGATATCCAGCGCGCCCTTGCGGCGGGTCATTTCGCGCGCCTTGCGGGCGGCTTCGCGGGCGCGGGCAGCATCCACCACCTTGGAGGCAATGGCCTTGGCTTCGCCCGGGTGCTCCAGCAGGAATTCACCCAGCTTTTCGTTGACGGCCTGCTCCACCGCGGTCTTCACCTCGGAGGAAACGAGCTTGTCCTTGGTCTGCGAGGAGAATTTGGGGTCCGGCACCTTCACCGAGAGCACGGCAATCAAGCCTTCGCGCATGTCGTCGCCCGACAGCGCGACCTTGGCGTTCTTGGCCAGGCCTTCCTTCTCGATGTAGCCCTGCAGCGAACGGGTCAGCGCGGCACGGAAGCCCGTGAGGTGGGTGCCGCCGTCGCGCTGGGGAATGTTGTTGGTGAAGCAGAACATCGTCTCCTGGTAGGAGTCGGTCCACTGCATCGCCAATTCCACCGAAATGCCGTCCTGCTGAGCGCTCAGGCTGATCACGTTGGGGTGCAACGCGGTCTTCAGCTGCGCCAGATGCTGTACGAAGGAGCGGATGCCGCCCTCGTAGGCAAACCGGTCGCTACGCCCTTCCCCACGCTCATCCTTCAGGTCGATGGTGACGCCCGAGTTGAGGAAGGCCAGCTCGCGAAGGCGCTTGGCCAGGATGTCGTAGTGAAATTCGGTATTGGTGAAGGTTTGCGTGCTCGGCAGGAAGCGCACGGTGGTGCCGCGCTTGCTGGAGGGGCCTACTTCCTTCACCGGGTACTGCGGCTCGCCCAGCGCGTATTCCTGCTGGTATTCCTTGCCCTCGCGGCAAATGGTGAGCCATAGATGCGAGCTGAGGGCGTTCACCACCGACACGCCGACGCCATGCAGGCCGCCGGAAACCTTGTAGGAGTTGGCGTCGAACTTGCCACCCGCATGGAGCACCGTCATCACCACTTCGGCGGTGGAACGGCCCTCTTCCGGGTGCATGTCCACGGGAATGCCGCGGCCGTTGTCGGTGACGCTGACTGAGCCGTCGTCGAGGATAGTCACGGTGACATGGTCACAGTAGCCCGCTAGTGCTTCGTCGATCGAGTTATCGACGACTTCGAACACCATGTGGTGCAGGCCGGTGCCGTCATCGGTATCGCCGATGTACATGCCGGGGCGCTTGCGCACCGCTTCCAGACCTTTCAGAACCTTGATGTTGCTCGAATCGTAGGATGCGTTCATTCGGTGACCGATTCCTGGGCGCCTTTTCCCGCCCGGAGCGGCGCCATACAAGGCCGGGAGGGGGACAATCGAAGGATTATAGCAGGGGGGCGAGAAGGCCTTGTTCCACGTGGAACACGTGGGTTGGGCCGGCTTGTAGGGCGTCCGGCACCTCCGTGCCGGTAATCAATACCTGGGCGCCCACGGCGCGCAGTTGGCCAACCAGGGCGGACTGGTGCTCCTTGTCCAGCTCGGAAGCCAGATCGTCCAGACATACCACTGGCCACTCGCCCCGTCGCTCGGCATAAAGCGCCGCCTGGGCCAGCACACAGGCCAGTGCCGTCAATTTTTCCTGCCCTCGCGACAAATGCTCGCGCAACGGTGCATGTTCAAAGGCGATCACCCAATCCGCCCGATGCGATCCCTGGGTGGTGTGTCCGCGCGCCAGATCTCGGCCGCGCTGGCTGGCCAGCAATTCCGCAAGCGATGTTCCGTCTGGCCAACCGCGTCGATAGCGCAATTCCACCTCACCAAGTTCTGGCAGTAGCGCCTGGACGTGTTCTAGTAGATGGGGGCGAAGTGCATCGAGATAAAGCATGCGCTGCCGATCAATCAGCTCTGCGGCGGCAGCCAGTTCGGCCTCCCACGGCAGAAACAGGGCGTCTGTGCTGGCGATGGTGGCGCGCAGCAAGGAATTTCGTTGCTTTAGAGCCCGTTGATAGCGCCGCCAAGCGAGCATGAAGGCGTGTTCCACGTGGAACACGCCCCAATCGAGATAACGCCGCCGCTCTTCTGCCCCGCCGGCAATCAAGGCGTGAGAGCCGGGTTCGAAGCAAACAACCGCGCACTCCTCCACCAGCTCACTCAATGTGACCGTTTCGCCATCGATGCGTGCTTCCCAGCGCGGGCCTTGTCGACCCAACCCCACGCGTCGCAATCGCCCATCGGCATGCCGAAGCTCCGCAAACACCGCCAAAGCGGGCTTTCCGCGCTGAATCAGGGCGTCTTTTGCGCCGCTGCGAAAGGATCGGCCATGCGATAGCAAAAACGCCGCTTCGAGCACACTGGTTTTGCCCGCACCGTTAGCCCCGGCAAACACCGTAACGCCCTCCCCCAACGGTATGGACACGTCGTCGAGGCAGCGCAAACCCTGGATGCGCAATCGTTCCAGTCGCATATCACCGGGTCCCGCAAGCAAGAACGCCGGAGTGTCTTGCGACGACTCCGGCGTTCCCGTGTGGCTTGCCCAAAACGGACAAACGAAGCATCAACATCACAGACGCAGCGGCATGATCACGTGGCGTGCCTGGTCGTTGTCGTCTTCCTGCACCAGACAGCTCGATTGGGCATCACGCAGGTTCAAACGTGCCCGCTCGCCACGCAGCGCACCCAGCGCATCAAGCAAATAGCCCACGTTGAAGCCCACGGCCAGATCCGAAACCACCGTGTCGGCTTCCAGCTCTTCCACGGCTTCTTCCTGCTCCGGATTGTGGGCCACGATGCGCAGCTTGCCCGGCGACAGTTCCAGTTTCACGCCGCGATACTTTTCGTTGGAAAGAATCGCGGCGCGCTGCAAGGCACCGCGTAGCACTTCGCGATCCAGCGATGCGTGTTTGTCGGCACCAAGCGGAATGACCGCTTCGTAATCCGGGAAACGACCGTCAATCAACTTGGACGTAAACACCACATCGCCGCGACGCACGCGCAGATGGTTACGGCCAAACTCCAGTTCGACCTCGCCTTCGCCGGCTTCGAACAGACCGATCAACTCATTCACACCCTTGCGCGGAATGATGATCTGGCGACGTCCGGATACCTTGCTCTCTAGCTTGGTTTCCTTCAGCGCCAAACGGTGTCCGTCGGTGGCGACGCAGCGCAGCGTGTGCTCCTGGACGTCCAGCAGCATGCCGTTCAAGTAGTAGCGTACGTCCTGGTTAGCCATGGCGAAGGCCGTGCGCTCCATGAGATCGCGCAGTACTTCTTCCGGCAGCGTGACTCGCTCAACCAGCTCTATTTCATCGATGGTCGGGAATTCGGTAGCGGGCAGTGTCGCCAGCGTGAAGCGGCTGCGTCCTGCGTTCATGGCCACGCGATCGCCGTTGAGCTTCAGTTCGATCTGCGCGCCATCGGGCAACGCACGAACGATGTCGTACAGCTTGCGCGCTGGAATGGTGATCTCGCCGTCCAACAGTTTATCGGCGGTAGTGGCCGCGATCATTTCCACTTCCAGATCGGTGCCGGTCATCGACACTTTGCCGTCTGCGACCTTTACCAGCAGGTTGGCTAGCACCGGCAGGGTTTGGCGGCGTTCGACCACGCCTACGACCTGCTGCAACGGTTTGAGCAGAGCTTCTCGTTGAATGCTGAATTGCATGTATGCGCTTCCCCAATTCTGCTTTTATGTTTTTAAAAGAAGTTCTGTAGTGGTGGTAGGGGTCGTGGATAACTCAAAAAACGAAAATTATCCATGAGAATCAAAAACTTGGGCGATTCTCACATTGTGTTCGAAATGGGAGGATCACTGTGGGCCAATTGTGGATAACTTGGCCGTCCAATTCATCCACCTATTATCCACAGCTTGCCACGGTACTTTTCAAGCGATCCGTACACAGGCGCCGGTTAGCCGGTGAGGATACGGATCAGTTGTTCCCAATCCTGGCGCATCCGTGTGTCGGTTTCGCACAGCTTCTTGATGGTGCGGCAGGCGTGCAGCACTGTCGTGTGGTCGCGGCCGCCGAACGCTTCGCCGATTTCCGGCAGGCTGTGCTCGGTGAGTTCCTTGGACAGCGCCATGGCGAACTGGCGAGGGCGAGCCAGCGATCGCACACGTCGCTTGGACAGCAGATCCTGCAGGCGCACCTGGTAATAGTCCGCCACGATCTTCTGGATGTTGGGCACCGTCACCGCCTGGGCGTGGGTAGCCAACAGGTCGCGCAGCGTCTCCTCGGCAAAGTCGATGGTGATCGGCTTGCCATAGAAGTTGGCGCGGGCGGCGAGCGTGTTGAGCGCGCCTTCCAGGTCGCGTACGTTGGAGCGGATGCGCTTGGCCAGCAGCATCGCCACGTTCTCCCCTACCGCCACGCCCTTGTCGTGGGCCTTGGATAGCAGGATGGCGGCGCGGGTCTCGAAATCCGGCGGCTCGATCGCCACCGACAAGCCCCAACCCAGGCGCGACTTCAGCCGCGGCTCCAGCTTGTCCACTTCCTTCGGGTAGCGATCGCAGGTGAGGATGATCTGCTGCTTGGACTCGAACAGCGCGTTGAAGGTGTGGAAAAACTCCTCCTGCGTGGTGTCCTTGCCGGCGAAAAACTGGATGTCATCGATCAGCAGCGCGTCTACCGAGCGGAAGCGGCGCTTGAACTCGTCCATGCTCTTGGTGCGCAGCGCTTCGATCATGGAGCCGACGAATTGCTCCGAGCGCAGGTACAGCACCTTGAATTCCGGGTTGCGCTCGCGCATCAGGTTGCCGGCGGCGTGCATCAAGTGCGTCTTGCCCAGGCCGGTGCCGCCGTACAGCAGCAACGGGTTATAGGCGCGGCCCGGGTTCATCGCCACCTGCATGGCGGCGGCCTTGCCCAACTGGTTGGATTTGCCCTCGACGAAGGTTTCGAAGGTGTAATGCGGGTCCAGATTGTGGCCAAACGCCGGTGCCGCCGGCTCCGCCACGATCTGGGGCACCAGTTTCGGGGCCACGACGGGCGCAGGCGCCTTGCCGCTGGCCGTCTGGCGCGGGGAACTGGAGCCCACTTCGAGCTTTACCGTAAGATCATGGCCGGTCAGCTGGCTGATCACCGTTTCGATGCGCGCCAGGTAGCGTTCGCGTACCGTGTCGAGCGTGTACGGATTGGGCGCGAACAACTGCAGGCCATGGGTGTCGTCGCGTGCCTGCAGGGGCATCAGCCACGTATGCAGGTCTTCGGCGTTCAATTCGCCCTCGAGACGCTCGAGACAGCGCCGCCACAGGTCACTCATGGGAGATCTTCAACCACTGGAAGGAGCGCTTACGCGCGGGGTGGACCGGCAAGTCTAGCAGCACGAACCCCTCCAGTCGGCATGGATATCCACATGGATATCCACAGGAAGTAAACAGGCCTTTGTCAACCCTGCCAACCCCCCATTTGACAGCGGCTATTGACAGACGTCATAATTTCCAACCTTTTTATTACCTTAACTTCGGACTCAGCCATGTCGAAGCGTACCTTCCAACCCAGCAAGCTCAAGCGTGCCCGTACTCACGGTTTCCGCGCTCGCATGGCGACCGCTGATGGCCGCAAGATCCTCAACGCTCGTCGCGCCAAGGGCCGCAAGCGCCTGATCCCGTAAGCAGCACGCTCATGATGCGTGCTGCCGGCCTGCCGCGCGAGGCGCGGCTACGCCGCGCCGGTGATTTCGCTGCTCTGCGTCATACCAGCGGCCGCTTCGGCGGCCGCTGTTTTTCTGTGCGCTATCGTGCCAACGAACTAGGCCAGCCGCGCCTGGGCTTGGCTATTTCCAAGCGTGTGTCCAAGCGCGCGGTGGAACGTAACCGCATCAAGCGCCTGGTGCGCGAATCCTTCCGGCGCATTCGACTTGAGCTTCCGGCCATCGACCTCATGGTGATGGCACGCGAGCAGGCTGCTGGCCTGCCCGGCCCGGAACTGCTGGCCGAACTCGACGGTTTGTGGAGAAAGCTGCGCTCCGTGAGGCCAGCCGCCACATTGAAGCCGGGCGATGCGGCCGGCACAATCGTGCGTTGACCTTTTTCCACCCTCCTCCGCGGCCCGGTGTCGCGGCATCCACCGGATCTGCTCCGCGATGAATCAAACGCGTACGTTCCTCATCTTCGCCCTGTTGGCCGTGGGCTACCTGTTGTTCATGGCCTGGGAGAAGGACTACGGCCCGCAGCCGCAGGCCGCCGTGGCCTCGTCGTCCACCGCTGCAACGCCGGCCATCGCCGATGGCAGTGTTCCGGGTGCCACCGCCAGTAGCGCAGTCGCCAATGTGCCGGCCAACACCGCACCGGGCACGCCCAACGAGGCATCCGCGCAGCTGATCACCTTGTCCAGCGATGTGCTGCGCCTCACCGTGGACACCCGCGGCGGCAGCGTGGTGCGTTCGGAGTTGCTGACCTATCCGTCGGTACCGGCCACCAAGAAGACGCCGGATCCGGCGCCCGTGCGCCTGCTCGACGACGAACAGGCCCAGTACTTCGTGGCGCAGAGTGGCTTGGTGAGCAACCAGGGCAGCGCGCCCGATCATCGCGCCGTGTTCCAGGCGGCTCAGTCCAGCTACGCGCTGACTCAGGGCCAGGACGAGCTGAAGGTTGACCTGAGTTGGCAGAACGAGGCCGGCCTCAAGGTCACCAAGACCTACGTGCTCAAGCGCGGCAGCTTCGTGGTCGGCATGGACCAGAAGATCGAGAACGGCAGCGGCAACGCCTGGCAGGGCAATGCCTACGAGCAGTTGCAGCGCGTGGCGCCAGCCCAGCAGAAGAGCTGGTGGCAGAACTTCAGCGACCCGTCTTCGCACAGCTTCTATGGCGCCGCCTGGTACAGCCCGGAAGACAAGCTGGCCACCCTGCCCTTCGCCGACTTCGCCAAGAAGCCGCTCAACCACGCCATTACCGGCGGCTGGGCGTCGATGCTGCAGCACTATTTCTTTGTGGCCTGGATTCCGCAGGCGCAGGATGCCAACACCTATTCCACCAGCGTGATCAACCCGGATACGGCGCAGCCGATCTACCTGATCCGCGCCGTGGGTCCGTCGTTGAACGTGGCCCCGGGCCAGAGCCTCACCACCGCTTCGCGCCTGTACATCGGTCCCAAGCTGCAGGGCACGCTCGATCAGGTGGCTCCGGGTCTGGACCTCACCACCAACTACGGCATGTTGACCGTGGTGGCGCAGCCACTGCATTGGCTGTTGTCCAAGTTGCATGCGATCAGCGGCAACTGGGGCGTGGCCATCATCTTGTTGGTGCTGCTGCTGAAGGCCGCGCTGTGGAAACTCACCGCCGCCCAGTTCCGCTCGGGCGCCAAGATGCGCAAGCTGCAGCCGCGCGTGAACGCTCTCAAGGAGCGTTACGGCGACGACAAGATGAAGATGCAGCAGGCCATGATGGAGCTGTACAAGAAGGAGAAGGTCAACCCGATGTCGGGCTGCCTGCCGGTGCTGATCACCATGCCGGTGTTCTTCGGCCTGTACCGCGTGCTGATGGAGAGCGTGGAGCTGCGTCACTCGCCGTTCTTCGGCTGGATCCACGACTTGTCGGCGCCCGATCCGTTCTTCGTGCTGCCGGTGATCTACATCCTGGTGATGCTGGCCACCCAGTGGCTGTCGCCGTCGGCGGCGGGTATGGACCCGGCCCAGCAGAAGATGATGAAGGTGATGCCGGTGGTGTTCGGCTTCATGTTCCTGTTCTTCCCGGCCGGCCTGGTGCTGTACTGGGTAGTGAATGGTCTCACCAGCCTGGCCCAGCAGTGGCTTATCACGCGTAGCGTCGAGCGCGCGGAAGAAAACGCCAAGGCGGCCTGAGTGTCGCCAGGCACCGGAGAAAAAGGCCGCTGACGCGGCCTTTTTCTTATCCACCGCTTTTATCCACAGGCACCACGCCTGCCGCGGCCTTGTGGATCGTTGCGGCGACGGCATCCGTTTCCCCGCTGCTTCCGTCAACCGCCATAATCGCCGCCATGACGCACACCGATACCATCGCCGCCATCGCCAGCGCACCGGGTGCCGCCGGTGTGGGCGTGTTGCGCCTTTCGGGCCCGGCGGTGCCGGGCATCGCTTGTGAATTACTGGGCCGCGCCCCCACTGCGCGGCAGGCGCACTTCTCCGCTTTTCGCGAAGGCGATGGCGAGCTGATCGATCGCGGCTTGCTGCTTTACTTCCCGGCGCCAGCCTCCTACACCGGTGAACATGTGCTGGAACTGCAAGGACACGGCAGCCCGGTGTTGCTCGATGCCTTGCTGCGCCGCGTGTGCGCCATGGGCGCGCGCCTGGCGCGACCCGGCGAATTCACCGAGCGCGCTTTTCTCAACGGCAAGCTGGATCTGGCGCAGGCCGAAGCCGTCGCCGACCTGATCGCCGCGCGATCACAAACGGCCGCGCGCGCCGCCCTGCGTTCGATGGAGGGCGTGTTCTCGCACAAAGTGCACGAGGTACTGCACGCGTTGATCGCCGTGCGTGTGCATATCGAAGCCGCGATTGATTTTCCGGAGGAAGAAATCGACTTCCTCGCCGATCCGCTGATTCTCCGGCAGCTCGATGCGTTGCTTGCGCAACACGGCGAACTGCTGCGCGAAGCGCAACGCGGTGTGCGCCTCAACGATGGCGTGCGCGTAGCCATCATTGGCCGTCCAAACGCCGGCAAGTCGAGCCTGCTCAATGCCTTGGCCGGCAGTGATCGCGCCATCGTCACCGACATCGCCGGCACCACGCGCGACGTGTTGCGCGAGCAGCTCAACCTCGACGGCGTATCGCTGGAACTGGCCGATACCGCCGGCCTGCGCGAAACCGATGATCCGGTGGAACGCGAAGGCGTGCGCCGTGCACACGGTGAACTGGCGCGCGCCGACGTCGCTTTGTTGGTGACCGATGCGCTGCATGCCGACCACGACCTGGCCCTGCTCGCCGACCTGCCGCCGACGGTGGAGCGCTTGGTACTTATCAACAAGATCGACCTCGGCCATGTCGGCGCGCGCTACGAAACCCGTGACGGCGCCATCTGGGTATGGGCCTCGGCCAAAACCGGCGAGGGCCTCGATGTGCTGCGCGATCACCTGAAGCAACTGGCCGGTGCCAACAGCGGCGAAGGCGCTTTCAGTGCACGTCGTCGCCATGTATTGGCGTTGGAACTGGTGGGCGAACACTTGGAGCGCGCCAGGCACGTATTGCTCGCCACCCGCGCGGGCGAACTCGCCGCCGAAGAACTGCGCCAGGCGCAACACGCCCTGGGCGAAATCACCGGTACCTACACCAGCGACGACTTGCTCGGCGCCATCTTCAGCTCGTTCTGCATCGGCAAGTAAGAGTTATCCACAAGCGGGTCGGTGTGGGAGTCGTCCTTGCCATCCATGCCCTGCGCGCTGGAGGACTGTCTGTAATAACAAGACGTTGCCGCATCGTTTACTGACGAAGGTGACCTGTTGGCGCTAACATGCTGAGTTTGCAAGCAACGGTATTGCGCACTCCGGCATGCTCACTTTTCTCTTCGGCGGCTTCGGCCTGTCCACGCTCTGGTTGATTCCCCTTATCTGGCATGTCGCCAAGCGGTTGGCCAAACGCGGCCAGGCGGCGCACACGCGCACGATCCGGTTCTGGCTGGGCGCGTTGCTCGTGCTGATGAGCAGCGCCACGCTGGAGGGGCTGGTTATCGATCAATACACCGACGATGCGCAGGCGGGTGGCGTGGTTTGTCGCGCGTTGTCGCATGCTTTTGGCGGCCTGTTCGGTGCGGGCTTGAGCTGCTTGCTGATGCTCGGCCTGCTGGGGATCGGCCTGCCCTGGTATCTGGGGGCGCGTTGGCCGGACATGTTCAAGCGTGTGGCGGGCGCGGTGGATAACCTGGCCGCGCTGTTGCAGCGCCTGCTCGAGTGGATCGCCTCGCGTCGTGGTGGTGGCGGCTATCGCCGTACGCGACGCCCGCAAGGCGCGGTGCGGCGGGTGGAGCGAAACCCGCGCACGCCTCGCTACAAGGGGGCCAACCCACCGCGTCGCACCACGGCCACCGCGATACCGGTGGCGCCCGTTGTGGATGCACCCTCCGAACGTATCGCGCCGGCGGCCGCCACGCCCACTTCAGTGCGCCACGCTGCCCGCCATGAAAAGGTGATACGCGAGCCTTGGCTCACGCCCAAGCACGGGCGTCCGCTAGCGCCGACGCGCTTAGCCACGCGCCCGGCGATCAGCACGCCTTCGCCTGTTGCTGCCGCTCCATCGGGGGTGGCGTCCGCGCCGTTGCTTGCAACATCCACGAACGCGATGACGGCGCCGATGGTGCCCTCCTTCTCCGTGCCGATCGTGGAAGAACGGATCGTGCCCGCGCCATTGCCGTCGCCGGTCGTGCAAGCGGCACCGTCGGAGACTGTGCCGTTCGACACCGCGCTTGATGGCGAAACCGACACGATCGAGGTCGATCCGCTCGATGACATCGTTGCCGCCCCCCTTGTCGCCACTTCGGCGATTGCGCCGGTGCGCCGGTTCGCGGCCAACGACGATGCGCTGCTCGCGGCTCCGGTCGCACCCGCGACATCCTTGCATTCAGTGGCCCCGCCGCGCCCGCGGTCGACGGCGGCGTTGCCTCCGCTGACTCTGCTGGCGCCGCCGCGCATGGAATTCACCGCGGTCGACGAAGTACAGCTGGCCGAAACCAGTGAGTTGATCGAGCAACGCCTGCGTGAATTCAAAGTGCCGGTGACCGTGGTGGGTGCCTCGGCCGGCCCGGTCATCACACGTTTTGAGGTGGAGCCGGCGGTCGGCGTGCGTGGCAACCAGATCGTCGCGCTGATGAAGGATCTGGCGCGTGGTCTTGGGCGCTCCTCCATTCGCGTGGTGGAGACCATTCCCGGCAAAACCTGCATGGGTCTGGAGCTGCCCAACGAACAGCGACAGATGATTGCGCTGTCCGAGATCCTCGATTCGACGGCTTACCGCGATTCCGATTCCCTGCTTACCTTGGCGATGGGCAAGGGCATCACCGGCGAGCCGGTGGTGGCGGATCTCGCCAAGGCGCCGCATATGCTGGTCGCCGGCACCACCGGTTCGGGCAAGTCGGTGGCGGTGAACGCGATGATCCTGTCGATGTTGTACAAGGCCACGCCTGACGACGTGCGCATGATCATGATCGACCCCAAGATGCTGGAACTCTCGGTCTACGAGGGCATTCCGCACCTGCTCGCGCCGGTGGTCACCGACATGAAGCTCGCCGCCAACGCGCTGGCGTGGTGCGTGGCCGAAATGGAAAACCGCTATCGCGTGATGTCGGATCTGCGCGTGCGAAACCTGGCGGGCTACAACCAGAAGGTGCGCGAGGCGCAGGCGTCTGGACGTCCGTTGATGAACCCGTTTCCGACTCATCCTGAAGTACCCGAGACGCTCGATACGCTGCCGATGATCGTGGTGGTCATCGACGAGCTGGCCGACCTGATGATGGTGGCCGGCAAGAAGATCGAGGAGTTGATCGCCCGCCTGGCGCAGAAGGCGCGCGCCGCCGGCATCCATCTCATCCTCGCCACGCAACGGCCGTCGGTGGATGTGATCACCGGCCTCATCAAGGCGAATATTCCTACCCGCGTGGCGTTCCAGGTATCGAGCAAGATCGATTCGCGCACCATCCTCGACCAGATGGGTGCGGAGAGCCTGCTTGGCCAGGGCGACATGCTGTTCCTTCCGCCTGGCACCGGTTATCCACAACGTATCCACGGCGCCTTTGTGGCCGACGAAGAAGTGCATCGCGTGGTGGCGCACCTCAAGCTTTACGGCGAACCCGATTACAAGGACGAAATCCTTGCCGGTCCGCCCAGCGAAGCCTCGGGCGAGTTGTTTACCGAGGAAGGTACGGACGCCGAACTCGATCCGCTCTATGACGAAGCCGCGGCCTTCGTGCTGCGCACGCGTCGCGCGTCGATCTCGTTCGTGCAGCGCCAGTTCCGCATTGGCTACAACCGTGCCGCGCGCCTGGTCGAAGCCATGGAAGCAGCGGGCCTGGTTTCGCCGATGGGTATCAACGGTCAGCGCGATGTGATCGCGCCGGGGCCGGTGGAGTAATCAGCCTGCTTACGCGGCGCGCGCCAGGAACGCATCCAGTTCCGCGCGTGCCGGCATGCCGCCCTGTGCGCCAAGTCGGGTAACCGACAGCGCTGCCGCTGCACAGGCTTTGCGTACGGCCTGCGGCAAGCCTTCGGGCAGGAACACGGCAAGCGCGGCATTGAAAGTATCGCCAGCGCCGGTGGTATCCACGGCCTGCACGGGAAAGCCCGCCTGATGGATGGGCTCGCCGCTCTCGCGATACCACGCGCCTTCGGCGCCGCGGGTCAGTACGACGGGCGCGGGCGCGCGTTGCATCAGCGTGCGGAAATCTTCCTGCGTATCGGCGCCGAGCAGGATCGCCAGCTCGTGCTGGTTCGGAGTGAGGTAGCGTGCCAGCGTGAGCCAGTCGGTGGGCACGCGCCGGGCCGGTGCGGGATTGAGGATCACCGGCTTGCCGAGTCGTTGGCCCAGGCGCAGCGTGGCCTCCACCGATTCCAGCGGAATTTCCATCTGCACCAGGATGGCGTCAGCGCTGGCGAGTACCGATTGCGCGGCTTCCACCTGCGCGGGCGTCACTCGTGCGTTGGCGCCCGGCACCACGATAATGTGATTGTCGCCTTCGGCCACGGTGATGGAGGCGGTGCCGCTGCCGCAGTCGGGGATGGTGGCCACGTGTTCCAGCGAGACGCCTTCGCGCGTCAGCCCTTCACGCAGTTGCGTGCCGAAGGCGTCGTCACCCACCGCGCCGACCAGCGCTACCTGCGCGCCCAGGCGCGCGGCGGCCACCGCCTGATTGGCGCCCTTGCCGCCATGCACGGTGAGAAAGCGTTCGCCGAGCAGGGTTTCGCCGGGGGCGGCGAAACGCGATGCCAGCGTCACCAGGTCCATGTTGATACTGCCGACCACGACGACGCGCGTCATACCTGCTCCGTTCTTGCGCTGGACATAAGCGCAGGAGCATACGTGAAGGCGGCAGCCGAAGGTACGCGGGCTGCCGCCGAGCGGCTTCAGCCGCTGCTGCGCGAGGACGCCGGCGCATGTTGGGCGCGACGTTCCTCCGCGCGCTCCATGGCCTTCTCGCGCATGGCCTTGAGCTGGTCGCGTTGGGCCGGGGTGAGCACCGCGTCGACCTGGGCGTTGGTGTCCTGCATCAGGCCCATCATCTTGGCGCGGCGATCGGCGGGCTTGAGGCTGCTGTCGCTACGCAAGGCCTGCACCTGCTGGTCGCGCTGCTGCAGGATCGGGCCGAGCTTGGCCTGCTGATCGCTGCTGAGCTGGAGCTGCTTGGTCATGCGCTGCAACTGCTGCTGTGCGTTGGGTGCATGCGCGCGTGATGGTGCGCCCTTCTCGCTGGCGGCCGATTCAGGGGACGACGTCTGCTGGGCCAGCGCTCCGCCAGCCAAGACGAGGCCAAGCATGAGGGCGGCAACGCGGGGAAGGCGATTCATGGCGTCACTCCGGTGGGAACTCCTGCCCGGGAACGCGGCGGCGGTGCGGCGCGTTGACGGGCGCTGGCGGTGTGTGGCTTGAATCGCCGCGCTTTGCCCCGAACCTCTTTGACATATCCGCCCCAAGGAAGTCGCCATGATCGAGCTCTATTACTGGCCCACGCCCAATGGCCACAAGATTGTCCTGTTCCTGGAGGAATCGGGCCTGCCCTACACCATCAAGCCGGTGAATATCGGCCAGGGCGAGCAGTTCGCGCCGAGTTTCCTGGCCATTTCGCCAAACAACCGCATGCCCGCCATCGTCGACACCCAGCCGGCCGATGGCGGCGAGCCGGTGAGCGTGTTCGAGTCCGGCGCCATTCTGCAGTACCTGGCCGAAAAGACCGGGCGCTTTCTGCCCAGCGATGTGCGTGGCCGCTACAACGTGCTGGAGTGGCTGTACTGGCAGGTGGGCGGACTGGGCCCGATGCTCGGCCAGAACCACCATTTCAGCCACTACGCAGCCGAGAAAATTCCCTACGCGATCGACCGTTATGTGAACGAGACGCGCCGCCTGTATGGCGTGCTGGACAAGCGGCTGGAAGGGCGGGCCTTCATCGTCGGCAAGGACTACACCATCGCCGATATGGCCGCTTATCCGTGGATCGTGCCCTATGAGAACCAGGGCATGCGCCTGGAGGATTTCCCGCATCTGCAGCAGTGGTTCGCAGCGATCCGCGAGCGGCCCGCCACCCAGCGCGCCTATGCGCTGGGCGAGGACATCAAGGGCAAGTTCGATCTGTCCACCGATGAGGCGGCGCGCAAGGTGCTGTTTGGGCAGGGCGCAAAGCACTGAAAACCAGGGCTCCGGCGTGAGCGGGCCGTGCGAGCGGGCACACGCGTTGCCCGCTTCGCTGTGCTCTATCGTGTGGAAAACGCTGGCATCCCTACGCTCGACGCGTTCTAATCGCCGCATGTAGTTGCGTACGCCGCGTCGCCCAAGGAAGTCCCATGCGCGCCCTTTTCTTTGCCGCCCTCAGCTTGGTGGCCCTGCCGACCATGGCCGAAAAACTCACCATTGAACGCATCTTCGACGGCGGCGGCCTGGCCGGTGCCGCGCCGCGCGGTTTGCAGATATCGCCCGACGGCAGCCGTGTCACCTTCCTGCGCGCGCGGCCGGACGACCAGTCCCAGCTCGACCTGTGGGAATACCAGCTGAAGGGCAACAAGACGCGCCTGCTGGTGGATTCGAAAAAGCTCGAACCCAACGGCGAGCAGCTTTCCGATGCGGAAAAGGCGCGCCGCGAGCGCGAGCGCACCGCCGGCCTGCACGGCATCGTCAGCTACCAGTGGTCGCCGGACGGCAAGCAGTTGCTGATTCCGCTCAACGGCAAGCTGTACGTGTACTCGCTGGCCACGCCGGATGCCGCTCCCCGGCCGCTCGACGCCGGCGATAACGTGATCGACCCAAAGATCTCGCCCAAGGGTCGCTACGTGTCCTTCGTGCGCGACCAGAACCTGTGGGTGATCGACCTCACCACCAATGAAACCCGTCAGCTCACCCGTGACGGCGGCGGCACCGTGCACAACGGTGAGGCGGAGTTCGTTGCGCAGGAGGAAATGGATCGCAGTGCCGGCTACTGGTGGGCGCCGGACGATTCGGCCATTGCCTTTGAGCGCTACGACGAAGCCAAGGTGCCGGTCACCAAGCGCACCGAGCTTTACGCCGATCACACCGAAGTGGTCGATCAGCGCTATCCCGGCGCGGGCCAGCCCAATGTGGCGGTGAAGCTGGGCCTGGTGGCGCCTGCGGGCGGCGCGGCGCGCTGGATCGACCTGGGCAAGGACAGCGACATCTACCTCACCCGCGTGAACTGGCTGCCGGACGGCAAGCACCTCACCTATCAGCGCATGCCACGCAACCAGCAGCGACTGGACCTACGCCTGGTGGATGCCAGGACGCTGGCCCAGCGCACCCTGCTCAGCGAAACCAGCGACAACTGGATCAACCTCAACGATGACCTCACCTTCCTCGCCGATGGCCAGAACTTCCTGTGGGGCAGCGAGCGCAGCGGCTATCACCACCTGTATCTGTACGGCCTGGATGGCAAGCTCAAGCACGCGGTGAGCGAAGGCGACTGGCCCATCGATGGCGTGCTGGCGGTGGACGAGCGCGCTGGCGTGGTCTACGTAAGCTCCAACAAAGACGCCGTGCCCGAGCGCCAGGTCTATGCGCTGAAGCTGGATGGCAGCACGGCCAAGACGCCGCAGCGGATCAGTCAGGGGGCGGGCACGCACCTGGCCGAGTTCGCGCACGACGGCAGTTTCTACCTGGACAACTTCTCCAGCGTGGATACCCCGCCGCAGGTCAGCGTGCACAAGCCCGACGGCAGCTTCGTCACCTGGATCGAGCCGAACAAGCTGGATGAAAAGCATCCGTTCTGGAACTACCGCGACAGCCTGATCAAGCCGGAATTCGGCACGCTCAAGGCGGACGATGGACAGACCTTGTACTACCGCGTGTACAAGCCGGCCGGCTTCGACCCGACCAAGAAGTACCCGGTATTCGACATGTACTACGGCGGTCCGCATGCGCAGTTGGTCACCAATGCGTGGGGCGACTACTTCAACCAGTACATGGCCAACCAGGGCTTTGTGGTGTTCACCCTGGACAACCGTGGCATGGCGCGTCGCGGTCATGCCTTCGAAGCGCCGATCTACCAGCAGTTGGGCGTGGCCGAGGTGGACGACCAGTTGGTCGGCATCCAGTGGCTTAAGTCGCAGCCGTGGGTGGATGGCCGCCGCATCGGCGTATTCGGCTGGAGCTACGGCGGCTACATGACCACCATGATGCTGGCCAAGGCCTCCGATCAGCTGGCGGGCGGCGTGGCCGTGGCGCCGGTGACCAACTGGCGCTTGTACGACACCTTCTATACCGAGCGTTACCTGGGTCGTCCGCAGGACAACGATGCCGGTTACACGCGCAGCTCGCCGCTGGCCTGGCTGGACGGCCTCACCGCCAAGTTGTATCTGGCGCACGGTATGGCGGACGACAACGTGCTGTTTCTCAACTCCACCGAGTTGATGGCGGAAATGCAGAAGCGCGGCACGCAGTTCCAGTTCATGGCGTATCCGGGTGCCAAGCACGGTCTGAACCTGCCTGGCCAGCGCAGCCACGTCTATCACCTGATCGAGAATTTCTTCCAGCAACAGGTGAAGGGCGCGCCGCTGTCAGTGCGCGAGGCCAAGGCGCCCGCACCCGTGCCGATGCCGGCACCGGCGCCTGCCACCACGCGCTGAGTCAATCGGAGCGTCCCTGGGCAAGCAAAGGCCTGGGTAAATAAAAAGGCCGGCTTCGCAGCCGGCCTTTTTATTGGATGGGATCAGTTGGCGTGACCCACACCCGAGTCGCCCTGCTCCAGCGGCGGCGGGCTGCCTGCCACGGCGAGCAGCGAGGTGGCATAGCCATCCTCGATGCTCACGGTGGAGACTTCGTCCCAGGAGAAGAACGAGGCCTCGCGCAGCCATTCGGCATCCGGCGAGATCTCCTGCATGTTGAAGCCATCTTCTTCCACGCTGATCAGACGGCCGATGTAGCACACCTCGGCTTCGTCCTCGCTGTCCACATGCACGCCGATCACCGGAGCCTGCGCGGCGGCGGCCTGGATCACCCCGCGGATGTCATCCAGCGGGAACCCGCGCGGCGTGCGTGGCATCAGGTGTTTGTGCGCCAGCGCCTTCTCCATGAAGTTGGCGTGCTTGTCCGGCGCCTCCAGCTCGGAGACGTCGCGATGACGCATCACATACATGCCGTCATAGGTGATGCCGTCGCCGACCACCCACAGCAGGAAGAATTCACGGCCCACCCCGCCCACATAGCCGCAAAAGCTGCCGTGTTCGAGTTCGCCGCGCCACAACCGCACCAGTTGGTTCTGCTGCTGCGCTTCGCGCAACTGAGCCCGCTGGCCGGTCGTCTTGAGTTCAATCACATTTCCCATGGGTAGAATTTTAACAGCTGGGGGCTTTCCCCTTGTTTACAGGATGTAACGGCTGAGATCCTCGTCCTTGACCAGGGTTCCCAGGTTTTTATCGACATATTCGTCGTCAATACGGTAGTTTTCGCCGGATTTGTCAGCAGCTTCGTAGGAGATCTTCTCCAGCAGGCGCTCCATCACGGTGTGCAGGCGGCGGGCGCCGATGTTCTCGGTGCTTTCGTTCACCTGAAAGGCGACCTCGGCCAGGCGGTCGATGCCGGACTCCGTGAAATCCACCGTCACACCCTCGGTGCCCAGCAGGGCGACGTATTGCTTGGTCAGCGCGTTGTGCGGCTCGCGCAGGATGCGCTTGAAGTCGTCCACCGACAGCGCCGACAGCTCTACACGGATCGGCAAGCGGCCTTGCAGCTCCGGGATCAGGTCCGACGGCTTGGCCAGCGAAAACGCACCCGATGCGATGAACAGCATATGGTCGGTCTTGATCGGGCCGTACTTGGTGGACACGGTGGAGCCTTCCACCAGCGGCAGCAGGTCACGCTGCACGCCTTCGCGGCTGACGCCAGCGCCGCCCCAATCGGAGCGCTGGGCGATCTTGTCGATTTCGTCGATGAATACGATGCCGTTCTGCTCGGCGGCCTGCATGGCCTGCGAGCGCACTTCCTCGTCGTTGAGCAGCTTGGACGCTTCTTCGTCGATCAGCAGCGGACGCGCCACCTTGATCGCCAGCTTGCGCTGCTGGGTCTTGGCCCCGCCCAGGTTCTGGAACATCTGGCGCAGCTGCTGGCCCATTTCCTCCATGCCCGGCGGCGACATGATTTCCACGCCCACATTGGCGGAGAAATCCAGGTCGATCTCGCGTTCGTCCAGCGCACCCTCGCGCAACTGCTTGCGCAACTTCTGTCGCGTATCGTTCTGCGTGTCGTTGGGCGATGCGGCGTCGTGGGTCCAGTCGGTGGGCTGCTGGCGGCGCGGCAGCAAGGCATCGAGGATGCGATCCTCGGCGCGGTCTTCCGCCTGCGTGCGCACCCGCTTCATGGCCTGCTCGCGGGTGAGCTTGTAGGACACGTCCGCGAGGTCGCGCACGATCGACTCCACGTCCTTGCCCACGTAGCCCACCTCGGTGAACTTGGTGGCTTCCACCTTGACGAACGGCGCATTGGCCAGCGTGGCCAGGCGACGCGCGATCTCAGTCTTGCCCACGCCGGTGGGGCCGATCATCAGGATGTTCTTGGGCGTTACTTCATCGCGCAGCGCCGGCTCCAACTGCATGCGGCGCCAGCGGTTGCGCAAGGCAATCGCCACGGCGCGCTTGGCGTCGTGCTGGCCAATGATGAAGCGGTCGAGTTCGTTGACGATTTCGCGGGGAGTGAGTTCGGACATGAGTTCACCGGAAAGTGGGGTTTGTCGTCATTCCAGCGGATGCCGGGACGACGCCGGAATAGCCGTCGCGCTAGGCGCTTACAGCTCTTCGATCGACGTGTTGTGGTTGGTGTAGATGCAGATATCGCCGGCGATCTTCAGCGCGCGCTCCACAATGGCGCGGGCATCGAGGTCGGTGTTCTCCATCAAGGCCAGCGCCGCGGACTGCGCGTAGGGACCACCGGAGCCGATCGCGATCAGGCCGTGCTCGGGTTCCAGCACATCGCCGTTGCCGGAGATCAGCAGCGAAGCATCCTTATCGGCCACCGCGAGCATGGCTTCCAGCCGGCCCAGGCGGCGATCGGTGCGCCATTCCTTGGCCAGCTCCACCGCTGAGCGGGTAAGGTTGCCGCCGTGCTTGTCGAGCTTCTGCTCAAACAACTCGAACAGGGTGAAGGCGTCGGCGGTGGCGCCAGCAAAGCCCGCCAGCACGTCGCCCTTGCCCAGGCGACGAATCTTGCGCGCATTGGCCTTCATCACCGTATTGCCGAGAGTGACCTGGCCGTCGCCGCCGATCACGACGCGGCCGTGGCGGCGCACCGAGACGATGGTGGTGGCGTGAAAGGATTCCATGGAGGGCTCCGCAGACTGTGAATCCGCCAGAGGTGGGGCCGCTGCCGGCAAATCCAAGTCGTTCGCGTATTCCCGGCAGCGTCTGAATGCGATTCAGCGAGGCCCCGCGGGGATGTATCGAAAGGGTTACAGCTTGTACTTGTCGAGCTGACCGTCGCGGTACACGTAAAGCTCGTAGGAGCGCTGGCGCAATGTGCGTACTTCTTCCACCACCACGCGATCGGCTGCTTTGATCAGCGACGCCGCGCGCTGCTGCTGATCGAGCGGCAATTCGCTCCAGTCGATCACCTGCTCGAACTCGAAGCCCTCCTGGTACTTGAACTCCATGGTGAGCCGGGTTTCGGCCCAATCCAGTCGCGTCTGGAAACCTTGGCGCGAGGCGCTGCCGGTCAGCGCCACTTGATGGCGATCGGCCAACACGGCTGTCGCATTGCTGCACATGAACACACCGGACAACACCATCGCTGCGTAGCCGATGCGCTTGAACAGCACCTCGCTGAGGTAAGGCAGCACGCGACGCGATACCCAACTCGCCATCAGCGCCGCCAGCGCCACGGCCGCGCCTGCCCCAAGCACCTCGGGTGTGAGCAGGCCGAACAGGCCGTACAGCAGCAACTTGATAAGGTGCAGGATGATCTCGTTGGCCGCGCGGGTGGCGATCACCTGCTCCTTGCTCAAGCCATAGCTGAGATAAAAGCGGTTGAAGATCAATCCGACCGCACCGGTAAGGCCGGACACGAAGCCTGCCGCGCCGCCGATCAAGGCCAGTGTCCAGCGCGGCTGCTCGTGCGATACGGCAACCGGTGCTGTCCGGCGCAGCAGCATCGGCAGATTGCCGAGCAGGAACAGGCCCAGTGCCGCCTCCAGGTACGCCGGTTCCACATAGGTAAGCAGCCACGCGCCCAGCCACACGCAGGGCATCGCCGCCGGCACGAACCAGCGCACCACGGGCCAATGGATGTGCCGAAAGAACAGCGCGATGCGCGACGCCGAACTCACCGCCGTGCCGATCGACAAGGCCGCGGGCACCTGCGCCGCCGGCAGGCCCAGCCGCAGGATCGGCAACAACATCAAGCCCGCCCCGCCGCCGCTGAGCGCGCTGATGGTGAAGGCGGCGAGGCCGGAGCCGATCAACAAAAAGAACCAGGGCAGCATCGCTAAACCTTCGGGGCACGGCATGGCATCCCCGTAGACTCCGCGCCGGTCCAAGGGTGCCGTCGTGAATGCGCGAGCAAGGGAAGCCGCGATGCTAGCCGCCGCCGCATTAATCGACGACGAACCCGCTGGTGCTAGGGCTTGCGTCGCGCCCGTGGATGGGCGGCGTCGTAGACGCGCGCCAGATGCTGGAAATCCAGATGCGTGTAGATCTGCGTGGTGGCGATGTCGGCGTGGCCAAGCAACTCCTGCACGGCGCGCAGGTCGCCGGAGGATTCCAACATATGACTGGCGAAGGTGTGGCGCAGCAGATGCGGGTGCACGCGCTTGGGCATGCCCAACTGCAACGCGAGGGTTTTCAGGCGCAATTGCACCGCGCGCTGGCTGATCGGCGCGCCGCCCCGCCCTTTGAACACCGGCTGCTCGGGTGTCATGCCCTCGGCTTCGCCCAAGGCATGCAACGCGGCTACGGCATGGCGGCCCACCGGCACGATGCGGGTCTTGGCGCCCTTGCCGAGCACACGCACCTCGCCTGCCTCCAGGTTCAGGTCCAGCCAGTGCAGTCCGGTAAGTTCGGACAGGCGCAAGCCGGAGGAATAGAACAGCTCCAGCATGGCGCGGTCGCGCAGGTTCAAGGCGCCTTCGCCCGGCGCTTCCACCAGTTGCGCGGCCTCATCCACATCCAGCACTTGTGGCAGCTTGCGATGCACCTTGGGGCCGCGCACACCGGCCAGCGGATCGTGTGCCAGCAGGCCTTCGCGGGTGAGGTGGCGAAACAAGCTGCGGCAGGAGGAGAGCAGGCGCTGCAGGCTCTTGGGGGACAGGCCGCCGCGATGCTGGGTGGCCACAAAGCCGCGCATGCCGTGCGCATCGAGCGCGTCGAAGCGATCCACGCCCTGAGCTTCCATCCAGCGCAATAGCTTGGTCAGGTCGCGGCGGTAGCCATCCACCGTATGCACGGAAGCGTGGCGTTCGCCCGCCAGGCGGGCGAGCCAGGCGTCGACCTGTGCCTGCGCAGACATCCCAAGGCTCCGGCTTAGATGCCTTCGTGCGAGCGCCGCAGCGCCGCGGTGACGGTGGCGGCGATCATCTTCAGGAACAGCGTGCCCATACCGGGCTGGAAGTGGTCGGGATCGCCGCTGCCAATCGCCAGGATGCCGAACTCGCCCAGCGGCATGATCGCCGAGGAGCGGATCTCCGGTGCATGGTCGCCGAACAGGCGATACAGGCGCTCGGCCGACAGCCGCCCGGAAACGGGCTCATGGTTGGCGAGAAAGTCGCTGAACTCCGGCACCGAGGCGCGTCCGGCCGGCACGTGCACCAGCCAATCGGCGGGCGGCAGGCTGATCGGCCCGAACAGCAGCAGGCGCACCTGATCCGTCTGGAAATCTTCCGCCAGTCGCGCCACCACGCTGCGTGCGGCGACTGCCGGCGTGGTCGCGCGCAGCACGGCCACGTTGAGGTCGTGCACGCGTTGCATCAGGCGCTCGTTGTCGGCGGCGATGCTCACCAGGCTGGCCAGCTGGCGCTCCAGTTCGGTGTTTTTCTCGCGCAGGCTTTGCAGCTGATAGACCGCCAGCGAGGCCACTGGCCCCTGCTCGCGCGGCAGCTTCAACTGGGCCGCCAACTCGGGAAATTCGCTGAGGAACTCCGGGTGGCGGCGCAGGTAGGCCGCCACATCGCTGGCGCTCAGGGTGTCGGCGATTGCGGTGTCGGACATGCGCGTTACCTCAAACCGGTGGGCTGGAACGGTGCATTGCAGGGCCGAGTGTCGATGTTCGCGCGCCGGCTTTCAACGTACGGCGGATGAATCGAGCCATTCACCTTCGAACACGAAGGCGGCCGGGCCGGTCATCCACAGCGTGTGGCCGGGGCCGGCCCAGTCGATGGTCAGCTCGCCGCCAGGCAAAGCCACCCGCACGCGCTCGCCCACCACCCCGCGCCGATGCAGTACCGCCATCGCCGCGCAAGCGCCGGTGCCGCAGGCCCGGGTCCAGCCGGCGCCGCGCTCATGCACGCGCAGGCGCAGCTGGTCGCGGCTCACCACTTGGACGAAGCCGGTGTTGGTGTGCTGTGGAAAACGCGCATGGCTGGTCACGGCCGGGCCGTGCGCGGCCAGTTCAGGTGCCTGCAGATCGGGCACCACCACCACCGCGTGCGGATTGCCCATCGACACCGCGCCGATCTCCAGCGTGTGGCCGTTCACCAGCAGGGGGTAGCGCTCCGCTTCGGTCTCGGCCTGGAACGGAATCCGTGCCGGCTCGAACACCGGCACGCCCATGTCCACGGTGACTTCGCAGGGCCCAAGCAGACGCACGGTGACGGGACCGGAGGGGCTCTCCAGCCGCACCGTATCGCCGATGGACAGCTCGCCCGCCCGGTGCAGCCATGCCGCCACGCAACGCACGCCGTTGCCGCACTGGCCCGAGGGCGAGCCGTCGGCGTTCCAGATGCCGTAGTAGAACGCGCACGACGGATCGCGTGGCGGTTCGATACTGATCAGCTGATCGAACCCCACGCCGGCGTGGCGATCGGCGATTGCGCGGATCTGCGCCTCGTCCAGCGCGAACGGCTGCTGGCGACAATCGAGCATGACGAAGTCATTGCCGATGCCATGCATCTTGGTGAAGTGCAGCGCCATTACATGAACTTGCCGCCGACGATGCGGCCCTGCTCATCCAGCTCCGCGAAGTAGCGGCTGTTGTTGTTGCGCAGCTCGCGCGTGCTCGGCATGCCCGGCGTCACCAGCAAGACATCCGGATAAGTGGCGCGGAACCGTTCGGGCGTGGGATGCGTGGCCACGAACGCATCGAAGGCCTTCAGGTCGGTGACGAAGCCATGCACCACGATGGCCGTGGTCGGGCTGGCGGACTGCACGGGCGTGGCCGGCTGCACCGGTGCGGCGGCGGGTGCCGGGGTCGGTTTGGGCATGTACAGCGGTCCCTTGTTGCCGCAGCCGGCAAGCAGGGCGACCACGGAGCACAGCGGGAGCAGGAGCAGGGTTCGGCGCATGGAAAGGGTTTCCGACAGGGACCGGTGGAGTATAGGCAAGCCACCTACGCGCCGCGAGTTGCGCACCCACCCCGCAGGCGGCAAGGCAACCGCTATCATGCGGCCGTCGCCGCCCCGGTGCGGTACAGAAGTTACGAAGCATAACGATGGAATGGACCGCCCTGCTGCGCCTGCCGACGACGATCCTGCTGATCCTGGCGGCGATTGCCCTGATCTTCACCCTGGTGCAACTGGTGGCGCTGCGCGAGCGTCTGCACGGTGGCCAACCCGTGGCGGTGGCCGCGCGCGCCGTGCTGGTGCTGGTGGCCTTCGCGCTTACGCTGATGTTCGCCGGCATGGGTGTGGCGCTGCGCGGCTACCGCCTATGGTCGGAAGAATCGCCGGTGGTGGATATCGATGCCCGCATTCTCTCGCCGCAACGCTGGGCGCTCACCCTGCATTGGCCGGATGGCGCCACGCGCGAGGTGCAAGTCGCCGGCGACGCCTGGCGGCTGGAGGCGGTGGTGCTGAAGTGGAAAAGCGGCGCCCTGCTCGCCGGCCTGCCGCCGCTCTACCGTCTCGATCGCCTGTCCGGCCGCTATGACGATGCCGCGCAGGAAACCCAGGCGCCGCGCACCGTGGTCGATTTCAAGGAAGCGGGCGACTTTGACCTGCTCGATCTGCACAAGCAATACCCGGCGTGGGTGCCGGCGGTGGACGCGTTGTTCGGCAGCGGCGTCTACCTGCCTCTGGTGGACCAGGGCCACTACTCGGTCAGCCTGATGCGCACCGGGGCACTGGTGGCACGTCCGGACGATGCCACCCAGCAGCGCATCGCGCAGCCATTCTGAGCGCGGTCAGCGCACCTCCGGCGACAACGCCCGCAGCCTGCCTTCAGTCCAACGTTTTCTCATAGCGCCAGGCATCGGCGCCATCGCCGTAGTAGCGCGTGTAGTGACCGATGCGGTGATAGCCCAGGCGTTCGTACAGCCGGATCGCCGTGTCGTTGTCGGTGCGCACTTCCAGTCTCAGCGCCTTGCAGCGACGGCGGCGCGCGGCGTGCTCGGCCGCATTCAGCAGCGCTGAACCCACGCCCTTGCCGCGTGCCTCGGCGTGCGTGGCAATCGAATACAGGCGCGCCACCTGCGTGCCCTTGCGAAAGAACACCACCGCGGTGCCGAGAAAGCGCCGATGGTTGGCGCTGGCCACCAGCACCTGCGCGGTTTCGCTATCCAGATGGCGGCGATACTGCGCACGGCTCAAGCGGTCGGTGGCGAAGCTGCGCTCCTCCAGTGCCACCAGATCGTCGAGGTCGGAGAGTTCGGCACGGCGCACACGCACAGGTGCGGTCGCGGGCAGGGGTGTCATCGGTGAAGCATCCCGTGGGCAGGCGAGACAAGGCGCGCACTCTAGTCCTCGAGCCCCCGGGGGGCAATCGCGATCTTGGGCTTATTTATGCGCGCTTCAGTGCCACGCCTTGTACCGCGCGCAGGCTGTGCCACACTGCGGCCCTTGTGCGGTGCCGCCCCGTTCCCCTGCGTGACGACACTCCTGGGTTTGCTTCGACAGAGGTGTCATGACCCGTCTCGTCATTGTCGTCGAGAAGGCCTCCGACTGGAGTTCCTACTATCCGTCCGTCGACGTGATTACCGCGATGGACTACCTGCGCGAGCCGGTCGGCGCGGACGATGAGCGCACGCACGTCATCAACCTGTGCCGCAGCTACAAATACCTGGGCACCGGCTACTACGTGTCGTTGCTGGCCGAGGCGCGCGGCCACCGCGTGATGCCTTCGGTGCGCACGGTGAACGACCTGCGCCGCCGCTCGCTGTATGGCCTGGACATCGAAGACCTCAGCAGCAAGCTGACCCACTTCCTGCCGGCGGGCGGACGCGACACCACCGACTTCGGCATCCTGGTGTACTTCGGCCAGACCGCCTACCCCGCGCTGCAGGACCTCGCGCGCCAGGTATTTGAAATGTTTCCCTGCCCGCTGCTGCGCATCGAGTTCGAGCGCGACCGCATGTGGCAGGTGAGCGCGATCAAGCCGGTGGGCCTGCATACGCTGGTCGATCAGCAGGAAGACGCCTTTGCCGAGGAGCTGGACCGCTTCAGCAAAAAGCTGTGGCGCAAGCCCAAGGCACGCAAGCAGTTCCGCTACGACATCGCGATGCTGGTCGATCCCTCCGAAGCGATGCCGCCGTCCAACAAGAAGGCGCTCAAGTCCTTCATTGCGGCGGGCAAGGAGCTGGGCATCGAGGTCGATCCCATCGGCAAGAACGATTACCAGCGGCTGGCCGAGTACGACGGCCTGTTCATTCGCGAAACCACCGCCAGCGACAACCACACCTATCGTTTCGCGCATCGCGCCGAGCGCGAAGGCATGGTGGTGATCGACGACCCCACCTCGATCCTGCGTTGCACCAACAAGATCTTCCTCAATGATTTGATGGTGTCGCGCAAGCTGGCGGTGCCGCGCACCGAGATTCTCTACCGTGACGATGCCAAGGGCCTGAAGGACGTTGCCGCCCGGCTCGGTTACCCGCTGGTGCTGAAGATTCCCGATGGTTCGTTCTCGCGCGGCGTGGTGAAAGTGGAGAACGAACAGGCGCTGGGCAAAGCCAGCGCCGAATTGTTCCAGCACAGCTCGCTGTTGTTGGCGCAGGAGTTCGTCTACACCGAATACGACTGGCGCATCGGCGTGCTCAACGGCGAAGCGCTATACGCCTGCAAATATTTCATGTCGCGTGGCCACTGGCAGATCTACAACCATGGCGCCAAGGGCGCGTCCAAGACCGGCGATTCGGAAACCATCCCGATCGAAATAGCGCCGCCGGACGTGGTCAAGCTGGCGCTCAAGGCCACCCAGGCGGTGGGCAACAGCTTGTATGGCGTGGACATCAAGCGCGTGGGCGACAAGCCGGTGGTGATCGAGGTAAACGACAACCCCTCAATCGATGCGGGCGTCGAAGACGAGCACCTGGGCGATGAGCTGTATCGACGCATCATGCGGGAATTCCTGCGGCGCATGGAGCGCAAGCGCTCGGGCATGGTCGATTGAGAAAACCTGTGGTGGGGTGATTCCGGCAGGCCTTCCATGGACTGCCGTCACGCCAGCGCGATCCATCGCGCTACCCCCGCGAGGTGCCCAGCCATCCAAGGCCATCGCGCGGGGCCCCACGCCGCGGCGCTCCGGCCGCGGCATCCACTGCCAAGTGAATTCGTTGGAAAAACTCAGTTCCAGATCAGCCGTGCATGACGTCGGCGCCGGGGGCGCAGCAGCGTCAGCAGTTGTCGTGGCAGTCCCGGTTCCAGCACCAGCAGCACCACCAGAGGGGCACCCACCAGCCAGAACGCGGGTGTCCAGCCCAGCAGGCGCGTATGCGCCGGCACCAGCGTGGTCAGCAGCAACAACGTGCCAGCCAGCAGCCACAGCAAGGCCCCGCCGAGCAGACGTTCGTGGTGGGTGGCATCGGTGCTGCGGCGCATGGCGAAAGTCCGGTGAGTGGCGTTGGGCACAGCCTGCCGGCGGCCGATCTCAAAAGCTGCGATGGGCGTAACGACGCGGCCTGGCGGGGCGGCATGAGTTGGCGCGGCCGGGTAAAATGGTGGGTCAGCCGGGCCCGGGGACACACTCTGCGGGCATCGACATCACCAAGGAGTTCGCATGAGTGCAGGACAGTTCGCGGTGTTTGGCCACCCCATCAGCCATTCGTTGTCGCCGCATATTCACCAGGCTTTCGCCCGACAGTTCGGGCTGGAACTGGAATACCGCACCATCGATGCCGCACCGGCCGCGTTCGAAGCGGCGGTGCGCCAGTTCTTTGCCGACGGTGGCCGTGGCGCCAACGTCACCCTGCCGCACAAGGGCGCGGCGTTTGCGCTGGCCCATGAAAGCAGCGAAGCGGCGCGTCGTGCAGGCAGCGCCAATGTGCTGACCGCGCTGGCCGATGGTCGCCTGGCCGCGCACAACACCGATGGCGACGGCATGGTGCGCGACATCACCGAGCGTCATAGCGTGGATCTGCGCGGCCACACCGCCCTGCTGCTCGGTGCGGGTGGTGCGGCGCACGGCGTGGCCTGGGCACTGATGGATGCCGGCGTGGAAACGCTCACCATCGTCAATCGCTCGCCGGAAGCGGCCGATGCACTGGCCGATGCGATCGGCGAGCCCGCGCGTGCGCACACGCGCTATTGGGAAGACCTCCCCGGCCTTGGCGCGTTCGATCTGATCGTCAACGCCACCTCGGCCGGTGTGTTGGGCAAGTCGCTGGAGCTGCCGTTCGCCATCGTGGGCAATCGCGCGCTGTGCTACGACCTCTCCTATGGCAAAGCCGCCACCGATTTCCTGGCCTGGGCCCGCACCGCCGGTGCGCGCTACGCCTTTGACGGCCTGGGCATGCTGGTGGAGACGGCGGCCGATGCCTTCGAGCTGTGGCACGGCCAGCGTCCGGATACCGACCCCGTCTACGCCGAACTGCGCCAGCAGTACGGCTGAGTGCCATGGCGCGGCAACGGTTTGACCAGTAGCCGCGCCTCTGCCCCATGCCCGGCCTGCCCTACGGCAAGCTGGCCATGGCGCCTTGCGCACAACTGACGCACGACTGCCGCCGCAAGACTCTGCGTCGACCGTGCCAAGCCCGGCACCAACGTGCATGGCACGCACGGCCGCCACCACGACGTGTTAGCGCTGACGAACTCGTCCCGACGTGATGGTCGGAAATGGCGATCCATACGGCTGAACGCTCACCGGTGTTCCGCTCGTGTTAGCGTGCGCGATACAGGGGGCACATTGCGGGGAGTGAACGTCATGTTGCCTGAGGGTTTCGTCCGCCATCGCCTGGCGGCTGCCGTACTTTTGTGTGTGTTGGCTGGCGGCGTTGCCGCGCCGGCGAACGCGGATCCGGTGGTGGGTTCGACCAATCTGGTCGTGGCCGACCCTGGCGTGCCGCGACCGCCCGGACAGCCTTGCGTGGTGAATTTGTTCACCAACGACAGCTTCGATGATTTCGGTACGCGACCCTTCAGCTATACACCGCCTGTTTCATGCGGTGGACCGTGGGCCAAGGTAGTGCTGGAAGCGGATTTCTCGGTGACCGCCGGTCGCCAGTACGACCGCACCGCCACCGTGTGGCTCAATGGCGTGAATCTCTATTTCGGCACCACGCAAGAGCCGTCCTCCACGGTCTCGCCGGCGTGGCATGTGGAGCGCGACCTCACCGATTATGCCAATCTGTTCAAGGGCACCGGCCAGGGTCAGGCGATCATCGGCAACCTGGTCAACAGCACCTACACCGGCGTGATCCACGGTAGCGCGCGCCTGCTGTTCTACCCCGCTTCCGCGCGCGCTCGCGCGGCGGAGGTACCCGATGCCGTGGTTCCGCTGGGCAGTGACCCGGTGGGCGGCACCGTGAGCCTCAACACGCCCACCGACACGCTCACGCGCACGCTTACTTTGCCGCTCAATGTGGAACGCCTGTATCTGGATGTATTTACCCAGAGCCAGGGCGGCGATGAGTTCTGGTACACCTGCGTGCCCAATACGTATGCCGCGCAGGTGCAGGAATGCGGCGGCGGCAATTTCCGCGAAGCGGAAATCAGCATCGACGGGCAGCCGGCCGGCGTGGCCCCGGTGTATCCGTGGGTTTATACCGGCGGCATCGATCCGTATCTGTGGCGCCCGACACCGGGTGTGCAGACGCTGAATTTCATGCCGTATCGCGTGGACCTCAGTCCGTTCGCCGGCCAGCTCAGCGACGGTGCGCCGCATCAGATCGCCCTGCAGGTAGCCGGTGCCAACGGTTCGTTCTCGGCCACCGCGGCCCTGCTGGTGTATCGCGACGCGCACGCCAAGCAGGTAACCGGCAAGGTGACGCGCAACACCCTGGTAGGCCAGGCACCCACGCCGGTCATCGGCAGCACCTTGGCCACCGATAGCAGTGGCAATACCACCGGTGCGATTACCACCAAGCTGGATCGCCGCTTCGTCATCGAAGGTTATGCACAGACTTCGCATGGCCGTGTGACCAGCACAGTGACGCAAAATGTGGGCTTCGACGATCGTCAGACCTTCACCATCAACACCAGCACGTATCGTCAACAAACCTGGCAGCGCACCTGGGTGGAAAGCGTGAGTGCGAGCCGCGTCGGCGGCTTGCCGCCGGTCGAGCGACGCCAACGCTATGAGTATCCCTTCACGCTCGACTACAACCAGGTCATCGGCAGCGATGGCAGCACTACCGCGGCCAGCACCATCCACCAGGGCTATACGCAGCGCGGCGAGCAGCGTCTGTTTGGTCTTCCGGTCTATGGCTACGACGTGCATAACCAGATGGATAGCGCCGATACCCTGGTGTTCGATGCCTCAGGTGCCTTGAGCAGCCACAGCGGGCAGCAGAGTGCGCAGACCTATGCGTTCCATGACACGCGCGGCAGTTGCTATCGCACCGACCTGACCACGCAAGCGGGTGCGCTCGCCAGCTATCGCACCGGCAAGGGCTGTCCGGATCAGCAGAACCGTGTGTCGTGGTTCGCTCGTCCCGATGGTTCACCTGATAGCAGCCTGCTGCAGGGTCATTAAGCAGCACCGGCGGATGACAGTCGTAGCGCCCTGATGGCTGCGACTGTGATCCGCCTCACAGGGAGTGCTGCGGGGCAACATCTTCGCAATATGGCCCCACTATGCTGGCGCGCCCTGCGGGCGCTTGGCTGCGCCCGCGTTCACCTCATTAGTTGCGCCGCCCATGTCCTCCGCTGCTCCGCGTCGTACCCAAGGTATTGCCCGCTATACGTTTGTGATGGTGCTGGTATTGATGGTGCTGGGTGGCGCGTTCATCTACTGGCGGCTGCGGGCACTGGCCGACGCGGATATGCCCGCACCGACGACGGCGGTAACCTCCGGCCCGGTGGTGCGCGAAGGCGCCGGCACCGAGGAACTCCTGCAACACGCGCGTGACGCCATGGCGGGCCGACGGCTGCTTGCGCCGGCCGGCAGCAATGCGTTCGAGTTCTATCTGGCCGTGCTCAAGCGCGAACCGGACAACCGCATCGCGCAGGATGCGCTGCGTGAAACGTTCCCGTTCGCCGCCCAGGCGGCCGAGCAGACCATCGATGCCGGCAACGCGGAGGAAGCTCAGCGCGAGATCGATCTGCTCACGCGCGCCGACCCGCAGAATTACACCCTTACGTTGTTGCGAGCGAAGTTGCAGGCGCAGCAGGACGCGCAGGCACAGACATCCGCTCCGCGCGCGGCCGCGCCCGCACCGGTCAGGCACGAGGTATCGCCCAGTGCACCGGCACCCGTGCCGACACCGGCGGTCGCGACCGCGCCCACGGCGGCGCCGATCGTGCAGAACCCGGTGCCGGCGAAGGCAACGGCGGAATCACCGCTGGCCAAGCTGCATGTCGAATCGACATCGGTGGAGGCTGCGCCTCGCCAGGTCGCCAAGCCGCGCGCGCCCGCGTTGGCCGATGCCACGGGCAGTGCCGCGCCGGTGCTGACGCGTCGCGTCGAGCCGGCCTACCCGGCGGAGGCTCGACGAGCCCGTCGCCAGGGCTGGGTGGACGTGGTGTTCACCGTGCAGCCCGATGGCAGCGTGAGCGGTGCCAGCGTGGCCGATGCCGATCCCAAGTATGTGTTTGATCGGGCGGCGCTGGCGGCGGTGTCGCGCTGGCAGTTCACCCCGAGCACGCAGGATGGCAAGGCCGTGACCGCGCAGGTGCGCCAGCGCATCGAGTTCCGGCTTTGAGTCAAGTGTGATGCGAATCACATTTGACAGTGCGCCACCGTTTGGACGGCCATTCCAAGTCATATCCCTGACATGAAATGTCGATAGCGTGACAGTCCCGCCGGGAGAGCTGCATACAGAGACTCCTGCGTGCGGTACTCATTCGACAGCGGGTGTCATGTCTCGGTTTGCATCTATCGCGCCGCGCAAGCGGGCGCTCTTGGCTGTGTCCGTTGTAGCGTTATGCGTGGCAGTGGCGGCCGGCTGGTGGCTGCTCGGTTCGCATGGCGCGCCGGCCGCATCGAGCGCAAGCACGCAGGCGGCCGGCGGCAAGGACGATAGTGGCGTGGGCATCCTGCTGGATCTGGCCAAGACCGCCGTGAGCGAGCATCGCCTGGTGGCGCCAGCCGGCAGCAACGCGTATGAGTTCTATCTCAGCGTGCTCCAGCTGGACCCGAGCAACGCTGTCGCGTTGGAGCAGCTGCACGAGTCGTTCCCCAACGCGTCGGCCGAGGTGGAGCGCGCCATCAACGACAGCAATCTCGATGAGGCGCAACGCGAGCTGTCGCTGCTGCGCGAATTCGACAGTACCAACTACATTCTCTCGTTGCTCGGTGGCAAGCTGGATGCGCAACGACAGATCCAGATTCGCCAGGACGAAGCACGCGCGGCGGCAATGCAGGCGCAGCAGCACTCCGCCAATACCGGTTCGATGCTCTGAATCGACGCGTTGGCTAGTGCAGCTGGTGTCGGCTGCACGGAAAACGGACGCGATGCGTGCTCACAGCGCGGCGAGGTACTCGTCTTTCAGGCGCACATACTGATCGGCCGAATAGTGCAGCTGCTCGATCTGCTTGTCGCTGAGCACGCGCACCAGCTTGGCCGGATTGCCCAGCCACAGCTCGCCCTCGCCCACCACCTTGCCCGGCGGAATCAGGCTGCCCGCACCGACAAAGCCATGCTTCTTCACCACCGCGCCATCGAGCACGGTGGCGTGCATGCCGATCAGGCAGTAATCCTCGATGGTGCAGGCGTGGATCACCGCGCCGTGGCCGATGGTGACGCCTTCGCCGATCACGGTGGGGAAGCCGCCGGGTGAATACGGACCATCGTGGGTGACGTGGATGACGGCGCCATCCTGCACATTGCTGCGTGCACCCACGCGGATGTAGTGCACGTCGCCGCGCAACACCGCGCCAGGCCAGATGGAGACGTCGTCGGCCAGTTCCACGGCGCCAATCACGCTGGCGGCGGGGTCAACATAGACGCGCTGATGCAGGGTGGGCCAGATGCCCTTGTACTTGCGAATGGGTTCCATCGCTGGAGTTTAACGCCGCTGGCGTCATGCCAGCGTCTCCAGCACCTTCAGCGTATGCCGGTAGCCGGCCTCGATGGCGCGCTGCCAATCCTTCCAGTCCAGCATGCCGATATGTTCCAGCGGCGGCGTGATCAGTAGATCGGCGCGTTCGCGGCGGTGCTCGCTGGGGCCTTCGCTGTTCACCATGGCCGCGCGAACCAGGGTGGACATCAGCCCCGGCCGCTGGATCGCGCCGCGTCCGAGCAGCAGTCGCCACCATGGCGGCGTGGCGAATTCCTCGGCGGTGGTAAGCAGGGAAATCTCCGCTCGAATGTCGATGGCCGTTACGTGGGCCACCCCATCCTCGGTCATTACATCGGTGGGCAGGTTGTTCACCAGGGCCCCATCCACGTACACCCCGCCCCGATGCAGCACCGGCGGCAGCACGCCCGGAATCGCGCTGGACGCGCGCAGCCACAGCCAGAGCGGACCGCGTCGGTGTACCACCATGCCCTCGCCCGACAGGCTGGTGGAGATGCAGAAGAACGGCAGCGAAAGGTCCTCGATATCGAGTGCGCCGAAGGTTCGTCGCAGCATGGCCGCCGCGCGTCGACCACGGGTAAGCGCTACCACGGGCACGGTCCAGTCCGACAGCGGGCGCCCTTCCACGAAATCGCGGCGAAACGATTCGACCATCGCTTCCAGCTCCCAGCCGGCCGCCACGCCCGCACCGATGATGGCGCCGATGCTGGTGCCGCCCACGGCGTCGAACGTGTGGCCTGCCTCGCGCAAGGCACGCAGTGCGCCCAGGTGCGAGACGCCGCGTGCCCCGCCACCGGCCAGCACCAGTCCGCGCGCGTTGCCGCTTGCCAGCCGCGCCAGCCGCGCCAGGTCGTCGCGACCGCCCACATGATGGTGCTGCAGGTCGCCCTCGAACTGCGTCCGCCAGCGTTGGGCGGCGCCCAGGCTGGGCTGTCGACCAGGGTGCAGCAGAATCAGGTGGCGCGGGCGGTGACCGGCGCGCTCGGGCTGCATGGGGGCGGCGTCCGGCCAGGGGCGTGCCGTTTGCGATGCCATTGCCGGCAACAGCAGAACATCGGCCTGGCGCAGGCAACGCTGCCGCCACACGGGGTCGCCCATGCAATCGAGGTAGATCACGAAGCGCGCCTGCGCTTCGCGCTCGGCGAACCAGTCGCTGCCGCGGTTGGCGCCGTGCTCGGCATCGATCACCGCGCAGCTGCCCCAGTGTTCCAGTTCCATCGCCAGTTGCATGGCCAGCGAGCGGGCCGGTACATCGGCGCTTACCGGCAGCAGGGCGAAGGTGCGCGCGGTGCCGGGGCTTTCGTCGCCGCGCATGCGCTCCTGCAGGCGGCCTATGGCTACCCGCGCCACCCCGAGCATGGCCTGTGGATAACGTCGCGCCAGCGCCTCGTAGGCGGCCAGGTCCAGCCGCAACAATTCCGAATCGCGCAGGGCGCGAGCGGTGTGCTGGCGGCCTTCGCCCGTGATAAGGCCGATCTCGCCCAGGCTGTCACCGGCGGCCACCAGGCGTACGCGCTGCGCCGGCCCGGCGAATATCCCAAGGCTGCCGCTGACGACCAGGTAAAGCGCGTCGGCCGGGTCGCCCTGATGGAACAGGCTGCGGCCGCCGGGCAGGGAAAACCATTGCAGTTCAGGGAGCAGCGCGGCCAGCGCCTCGTCCCCCAGGTGCCCAAACACGTCGCTTCGACGCAGCAGGGCGGAGAAATCAGGTGTCGACATGGGGGCGATGGTACGGCGCGCCTGATGACAATTCGTGAGCGTTGGCCGATGCGCGCGGCTTGATTTCACCCGGGGCGGTCGCCACGCTGGCGCACGACCCGCAGGCAACGCCGCAGGCGGCCGGTCGGGCGACTCGAGGAGATTTCATGGAACAACACAATCCGCTGCTGGCCGACGACACCTTGCCGGCGTTTTCGCAAATCCGTCCCGAACAGGTGACGCCTGCCATCGACACCCTGCTGGCCGACTACCGCGCCGGCATCGAGGCACTCACCGCCCCCGGTGCGGCGCAGGATTTCGCCAGCGTGATGCTCACCCAGGAACGCCTGGAGCAACGCCTGGCGCGCGCCTGGGCGCCGGTGGGGCATCTGCATTCGGTGGCCGACAGCGAGGCCTTGCGCCAAGTGTATGGACCGGCGGAAGAAAAACTCACCGAACACGCCATCGAGGTGGGCCAGAACCGAGCGCTATACCAGGCGGTGCAAGCGCTGGCCGATGCGCCGGATTTCGCCGGCCTGCCGCGTCCCGAGCGTGCGCTGGTGGAACACGCCTTGCGTGATTTCCGCTTGTCCGGCGTGGCGCTGGAAGAGCCGGCACGGTCGCGCTATCGCGACATCGGCGTGGAGCTGAGCCGCCTGTCCACCGAATTCTCCAATGCCGTGCTGGACGCCACCGATGCCTGGCACGAGCACATCACCGATGAGCGCGATCTGGCCGGCGTGCCCGAATCCAGCCTGGCCGTGCTGCGCCAGTACGCCAAGGAGCAGGATCTCGACGGCTACCTGGTGACGCTCAAGCAGCCCAGCGTGCAGGCCGTGCTCACCTATGCCGACAATCGCGGCCTGCGTGAGCGCGTCTATTGGGCCTATCAAACGCGTGCCTCCGATCAGGGCCCGCAGGCCGGCAAGTACGACAACAGCGCGCGCATCGAACGCATCATGGCGCTGCGCCATGAGGCCGCGCAGCTGCTCGGCTTCGCCAATGCCGCCGAGGAATCGCTGGCGACCAAGATGGCCGGCTCGCCCGCGCAGGTGATGGAATTCCTGCGTGACCTGGCCAACCGCGCCAAGCCGGTGGCGCGCGCCGAGCTGGCCAAGCTGCGCGAGTACGCCGCCACCGAGCTGAAGCTCGATAACCTCGAATCCTGGGACGTCGGCTACGCCTCGGAGAAGCTGCGCCAGCAGCAGTACGACCTGGACGAAGAGCAGCTCAAACCCTATTTCCCCCTACCGGCGGTGATCGATGGTCTGTTCGGCCTGACCCAGCGCCTGTATGGCATCACGCTCAGCGCGCGCGACGGTGTGGATGTGTGGCATCCGGACGTGCGCTATTACGACGTGCGCGACGCCGACGGTCGCGTGTTTGCCGGGGCCTATGTAGACCTCTACGCACGCAACGGCAAGCGTGGCGGGGCGTGGATGGACGTATGCCGGGCCCGCTTCCGCGATGGCGAGCACGAACAGCTGCCGGTGGCCTTCCTCACCTGCAACTTCGCGCCCCCCACCGAAGGCCGTCCCGCGCTGCTCACCCACGACGACGTGCTCACCCTGTTCCACGAATTCGGCCACGGCCTGCATCACCTGCTCACTGAAATCGCGCTGCCTTCCATCGGCGGTATCGACGGCGTGGAGTGGGATGCGGTGGAGCTGCCCAGCCAGTTCATGGAGAACTTCGGCTGGAATCGCGAAGCGCTCGATCTGTTCGCGCGCCACTACGAAACCGGTGAGCGCCTGCCCGACGAGTTGTTCCAGCGCATGCTGGCGGCGCGGCATTTCCATGCCGGCCTGTTCCTGGTGCGTCAGCTGGAATTCGCCATGTTCGATTTCCGCCTGCACCTGGAGTACGACCCCGCCCAGGGTGCGCGCACCATGCAGGTGCTGGAAGACGTGCGCCATGACGTCGCCGTGCTGCATCCACCGGCGTGGCAGCGGTTTCCGCATGCGTTCTCGCATATCTTTGCGGGCGGCTACGCCGCCGGTTACTACAGCTACCTGTGGGCCGAGTTGCTCAGCGCCGATGCCTTCGGCGAGTTCGAGGAACATGGCGTGATCGATCGCGCCACCGGCGATCGCTTCCGCCGCGAAGTGCTCGCGGTGGGTGCCAGCCGTCCCGCGCTGGAAAGCTTCATGGCCTTCCGCGGCCGCGCACCGGAGCCGGATGCGCTGCTCAAGAGCCACGGCCTGGCCTGAGCGTGACCGCCGCCGCTCCCTTCGGGGCGGCGGCGCCTTCATCGCTTACAATGCCCGCATGAAAATCGCCTCGTGGAACGTCAATTCGCTGAAGGTGCGCATGCCGCACCTCACCCAATGGCTCGCCGACGCCAAGCCCGATGTGGTCGCGCTGCAGGAAACCAAGCTGGAGGACGCGAAGTTCCCGGTCGATGAACTCGCCGCGGCAGGCTACCGCGCCGTGTACTCCGGGCAGAAGACCTACAACGGCGTGGCGCTGCTGGCGCGCGCCGACGTGCATGGCGAGTTTGCGGACGTGGTCACCGACATTCCGAACCTGGACGATCCGCAGCGGCGCATCCTGGCCGCCACCATTGGCGGTGTGCGCGTGGTGGATCTGTACGTGGTCAATGGCAAGGCCGTGGGTGATGAAAAATATGCCTACAAGCTGGACTGGCTGGCCAAGATGCGCGAGTTCCTCGCGGGCGAGATCGCGCGCCATCCGAAGCTGGTGGTGCTCGGCGATTTCAACATCGCACCGGACGACCGCGACGTGCACGATCCGGACGCCTGGGGCGAGGACATTTTGTGCTCGCCGCCAGAGCGCGAAGCCCTTCGCCGCATCACCGATCTGGGCCTGCACGACAGCTTCCGCCTATTCGAAAGCGGCGGCGAACACTACAGCTGGTGGGACTACCGCCAAGGTGCTTTCCGGCGCAACATGGGCTTGCGTATCGACCTGATCCTGATCGGCGACGCACTCAAGTCCAAGGCGATCGCGGCTTCCATCGACCGCACGCCGCGCACCTGGGAGCGACCGTCCGATCACACACCGGTGACGGTGGATCTGGATATCCAGTAACAAGGCAACAGATGAATACACCCAAGACCGACTGGCCCAGTTCGCTGGACGACAGCGAACTCGACGAATTGGACCTCTACCTGCGCGCTCACGTCGGCGAAGGCGATCTGTTGCTCGATGGCGTGCACGGCCTGCTTTCCGCGCTGGCCGTGGGCCCCATCCAGGTGCTGCCGGAAGAATGGCTGCCGGAGGTGCTGCACGAGCCGTTCGCCGACGAAAACGAAGGCAACCGCGTGCTCGCCCTGCTGGCCAAGCTCAACGATTCCATCGGCGCCGAGCTCGACGTCGATGCGTACGAACCCATCCTGGGTGAAATCGATACCGAAACCGGGCCGGTGCTGTCGGCGGCGGGCTGGTGCGAAGGCTTCAGCCGCGGCATCGACCTGCACGCCGGGCTGTGGGAAAAGCGTCTGGCCGATGACCCGCACCTGATGGAACTGTTGGGGCCGGTGATGGCGCTGGCGGTGGACGAAGGCGTACTCAATGCGGATGCGGAGTTCGAGAAACTCACCGACGATGAATACGACGAGTGCCTGACCCAGGTACCCGTCGTTCTCAATGCCGTGAACCAATACTGGCAAGCGCATCCCGTTACCCAGGCCGAGCTGGAAGCCGCCGTGCAGGTGGCCAGCGATACCGGCTCCGATACCCCGCCGCCGCGTCATCGCAGCGGTCACTGGGTGCATTGAAGGTTGGTATGAATGCCGTGGCGCGGCGCGCGCGATAAGGCCACGCCGCCGCGTCAGGCGTTTTCCGTCGCCAAGCGAACAATCCGTTCCCGTTTCGGGTCTTGGGTGCGCCGCCGTGCGGCGTCATCATGCTGGGCAGTCCAAACCTTTGGAGACTCCCATGACCGAACGCAGCATTCTTCGCCGCATCCGCGGTACCGACACCTCCGATGGTGCAGGCGTCAAGCTCAAGCGCGTCATCGGCCAGCCCGGTCTGGACATGCTCGATCCTTTCCTGTTGCTGGACGAGTTCCGCTCCGATCAGGCCGGTGACTACATCGCCGGTTTCCCGGAGCATCCGCATCGCGGTTTCGAGACCGTGACGTACATGCTGGCCGGCCACATGAAGCATCGCGACAACCACGGCAACAGCGGCGACCTCACGCCGGGCAGCGTGCAGTGGATGACCGCCGGTCGCGGCATCCTGCATTCGGAAATGCCGGTGCAGGAAGACGGCCTGATGTGGGGCTTCCAGCTGTGGGTGAACCTGCCGGCCAAGGACAAGATGATCGCGCCGCGCTATCAGGACATTGGTCCGGAGCGCATCCCCGTGGTGCATCCGGCCGAGGGCGTGGAAGTGAAGGTGATCGCTGGCGGCTTCGACGGCGTTACCGGCCCGGTGGCCGGGATTCTCACCCAGCCGATCTACCTGGATATCGCCGTGCAGCCGGGGGCTTCGCTCAACGTGCCGCTGCCCGAGGGTCACGCGGGCTTTGCCTACGTGTTCGACGGCAAGGAGGCTGAGGTGGCCGGCGAGCCGCTGGCGCGCAGCGAACTGGCGGTGCTCTCGCGCAGCGGAACGCTGCACATTCGCGGCCTCGACACCGCCGCCCGGGTACTGCTGGTGGCCGGTCAACCACTCAATGAAAGCGTGACCCGCTACGGACCGTTCGTGATGAACACGCCCGAGCAGATCCACGAAGCCATTGCCGACTTCCGCGCCGGCAAGTTCTAGCCCTACAAGGGCCGCCCCGCACGGGGCGGCCCGTGCGTTGTGCCGTGCCGGCATTCGCCCGGCGCCGCTTGGCCACGCGCTACCTCGGCCCGCGACTGATTGCTTTCGCTCAAGCCCCGACCTTGCTCCGCCGTTAACCCGTTTGCCGTAGGGGGAATCCGGCGCGGCGGCACGGCTGGCCCGATCGATGCAACGCCATCCGTGCCTGCCGCCAGGTTCACTCCATCAACGAGGTAGCCCCGGCAGCGCCTTGTAAAAAGACATTAGTTCATCGTTAAATTGGGATTAATCTAAACGGGTGCAACCAGCTGTATCATCAACTTACAGCTCCTTGCAAGAGTTCACCCCTAAGTCCTTGTATTAAATGACATGAATGCCCTGATTACGCTCGTTGTCCTGGCCCTGTTCGCGATGCTCGCGAACGCGCTCAAGCGCGTGCCGGCCGACCAGGTGCATAGCCTCTACCGTCGAGGCAAGCCGTACCGCCTGCTGCAGCCTGGCCTGCATGTGGCGTTGCCGCTGATCGATCGGGTGGAGCATCGCATCCAGTTGAGCGGTCAGGTGTTGCGCTTTGAGGAACCGCTGCCCAACGCCCACGATGTGCGCGGCACCGTGTATTGGCAGGTGCTGGAGCCCGAGCGCGCCGACGCGGTGATCGAGCAGGCTGACCAGCTGATCCGTGGCGGCGCCCTGGCGGCGCTGCGGCAGGAGCCGGAGGCCTATGCCAGCGACCGTCGTGACCTGAGCAGCCGCCTCAAGCAGAGCATGAATGGCGCGCTGCGTGAGCGGGGCATGATGGTTACCCGTGTGGAACTGGAATTTGCCTGACCGACGTTGCGCTGGTCAGGCCATGGCGAAGGCTGCCTTCAGAGCGCCCGCCACAGGGGAGTCCCTTGAAACCCGCTACGGCGGGTTTTTCTTTGTCCGCGCTGGCGTCGCGGGCCGCTGGCCCGGATACTTGCGACCCTCGATTTTCCAAGGTGTTTTCCCATGAGCTCGCGCCACGAACTGCAAACCCGGCTGGAACGCGGCATCGCCTCGCTGGGCCTGCAACTGCCGGCTGCGTCGGTGGAGCGCCTGCTCGACTATCAGGCTCTGCTGGCCCGTTGGAACGCCACTTACAATCTCACCGCCGTGCGTGACCCGGCCGACATGGTCAGCCGTCATCTGGTGGATTCGCTGGCGATCCTGCCCTACGTACAAGGCCAGACCCTGGCTGACCTGGGCACCGGCCCGGGCCTGCCCGGTATCCCGTTGGCGATTGCGGCGCCGGGTCGGGAGATCCTGCTGGTGGATTCCAACGGGAAGAAGGTGCGCTTCCTGCGCGAAGCCATTCGCTCGCTCAAGCTGGAGGGCGTGCGCGCCGCGCAATCGCGGGTGGAAGAGGTGGAAGGCCAGTTCGACTGCATCACCGCGCGCGCCTTCGCTAGCCTGGCGGACATGTTGGCCTGGGGTGGTCATCTTTTGACCAACAACGGCACCTGGCTCGCCATGAAGGGCAAGCATCCGGAGGAGGAATTGGCCGGCGTGCCGCCCGGTTTCGAAGTGCGTGCGATCCACCGTCTAGAGGTGCCCGACGTGGGCGGCGAGCGTCATCTCGTGGTGATCGGCCGGACAGGCCACGGATCAGGCTGCTAATCTAGCCCCCCTTTACATTCGCGCACGGTATCGACGACACCATGGCCCGCATCATCGCTGTCGCCAACCAGAAGGGCGGCGTCGGCAAGACCACCACCGCCGTCAACCTCGCTGCCGCGCTGGCGGCCGCCAAGCGCCGCGTGCTGCTGGTGGATCTGGACCCGCAGGGCAACGCGACCATGGCGTCGGGCGTGGACAAGCGCGTGGCCAAGCCCAACGGCTGCGAAGTGCTGCTGGATGAAGCGCCCATCGACCAGGCCATCATCAAGACCGAAGCGCACTACGATCTGCTCCCCGGCAACGGCGACCTCACCGCCGCCGAACTCAAGCTGATGGACGCGATCGCCCGCGAGACCCGCTTGAAGGATGCGCTGGCGCTGGTGGCCGATCGCTACGACACCATCCTTATCGACTGCCCGCCCTCGTTGCACCTGCTCACGCTGAACGCGTTGGCGTCAGCCAACGGCCTGTTGATTCCGGTGCAGTGCGAATACTTTGCGCTGGAGGGTCTCTCCAGCCTGCTCGATACGGTCAAGGCCGTGCGCCAGCGGCTCAATCCCTCCCTGGAGATCGAAGGCCTGCTGCGCACCATGTACGACGTGCGCAACAACCTCGGCAACGAGGTGTCGGCCCAGCTCACCCACCATTTCGGCGACAAGGTGCTGCGCTCGATCATTCCGCGCAACGTGCGCCTGGCCGAGGCACCCAGCCACGGCCAGCCGATTCATCTCTACGATCGCAGCTCGCGCGGCGCGATTGCCTACATTGGCCTGGCCGGCGAGATCATCCGTCGCGAGCGCGGCCAGCACCTGGCGGCCGCCAGCGACCACGCGGGCGATGTCAGCGCGGTGCTGCATGACGACGCCGACGAGACGCTCGACGACACCGTCGACATCCATCAGGAGTAAGCATGTCCGCTGCGAAAAAACGGGGCCTGGGACGTGGGCTCGATGTGCTGCTGGGTGGTGGTGCCGACGAACCGGGCAAGCCCTCGGTGCTGGAGCAGGAAGGCGAGCTGCGTACGTTGCCGATCCAGCAGATCCAGCCGGGCAAGTACCAGCCGCGCCGCCACTGGAACGATGAAGCGCTGGACGAACTGGCCGCCTCCATTCGCGCCCAGGGCCTGATCCAGCCGGTGGTGGTGCGCGCCATCGGCAAGAACAGCTACGAGCTGATCGCCGGCGAGCGCCGCTGGCGCGCCGCCCAGCGCGCGCAGCTGTCCGAGCTGCCGGCGCTGGTGAAGGATGTGCCGGAAGTGGCCGTGCCGGCCATGGCGCTGATCGAGAACATCCAGCGCCAGGACCTTACCCCGCTGGAAGAGGCCGATGCGCTCAAGCGCCTGATCGACGATTTTGACCTGACCCATCAGCAGGCAGCGGATGCCGTCGGCCGCTCGCGCGCCGCCGTGTCTAATCTGTTGCGCCTCACCGAGCTGCCCGGAACCATCAAGCGCCTGCTCGACGAGGGCAAGCTGGAGATGGGCCACGCGCGCTGCCTGATTACCCTGCCCGAGAGCCTGGCCGAAGGCCTGGCGCTTGAAGCCTCGCGCCGTGGCTGGAGCGTGCGCGAGCTGGAAGAAGCCGCCCGTCGCGTGCAGACCGCGCCCAAGGGCAAGGCCAAGAGCGCATCCGGCCGCGATCCCAATGTGGACGCGCTGGAGCGCGAACTGGCCGATCGCTTTGCCACCCGCGTCGAACTGGCCCAGGGCCGCGGCGGCAAGGGCAAGCTGGTCATCCACTACCACAGCAACGACGAGCTGGAAGGCATCCTCGGCAAGATCCGCTGAGTGGATGTCGCGGGGGCTGAGGCAGACTCGGCCCTTCCACCCCCTCTCCCCGGAGGGGGCTCGCCGCGCTGGCTCTGGCGGGCCCACGGGGTCACGCGCGCCCCTGACGCCAAGCCTTCCACCCACTAGAATGGCGCCCTGGCGCCACACGCCCCGTGTTTTAGACAAGGCCCCCTCCATGCCCCAACTGTCCGTCGTCGTGCCGGTATTCAACGAGCGCGACAACATTCCGCCGTTGCTCGCCGAGATCGCGGCCGCCCTGCGCGGCAAGATCGATTTCGAGATCATCTACGTGGATGACGATTCCAGCGACGACAGCGTGGCCGTGCTCGCTGCGGAGAAGCCGCAGTACCCGGAGCTGCGCATCGTGCGCCACCTCACCCGCAGCGGCCAGAGCACTGCCGTGTGGAACGGCGTGCGCGCCGCGCGTTCGCCGTGGATCGCCACGCTGGATGGCGATGGCCAGAACGACCCGGCCGATATCCCCAAGCTGCTCGCCTCGCGCGCCAGCGCCTTGGAGAACGTGCGCCTGTTCGCCGGCTGGCGTACCACGCGCCGCGACAGCTTCAACAAGCGCATCTCCTCCAAGATCGCCAACGCGGTGCGCTCGCGCATGCTCAAGGACAGCACGCCCGATACCGGCTGCGGCCTCAAGCTGTTCGATCGCGAAGTGTTCCTGCGCCTGCCCTACTTCGACCACATGCACCGCTATCTGCCGGCGCTGGTGAAGCGTGCGGGCTTTCAGAGCACCAGCGTGCCGGTGGGCCATCGTCCGCGCACGGCGGGCAGTTCCAAGTACGGCATGCTCGACCGCCTGTGGGTGGGCCTTGCCGACCTGCGTGGCGTCGCCTGGCTGATGCGCCGTGGCAAGGTGACCCAGGTCGAAGAGATCTGATGGCGTGGCCCGCGCCGCACGCGGGCCCGTTGCGCGACGGTGTCTTCATCGGCGTATGCTCTTGATCCTCCTTTGCCGGAGGCCGCCCGTCTCATGAGTATCGCCGTTAAGCGCATCTTCGAACCCGCAAGCGAAGGCGATGGCTATCGCGTACTGGTGGATCGGTTGTGGCCGCGCGGCCTCAAGAAAGAAGACGCCGCGCTCGATGCCTGGAGCAAGGAGCTGGCGCCCTCGGCTGCGCTGCGCAAATGGTTCGACCACGACCCCGCGCGCTGGGAGGGCTTTCGTCATCGCTATGCCAGCGAGCTCGATGCGGCCGCCGAACACTGGCGGCCGCTGCTGACCCAGGCATCGCGTCATCGCGTCACACTGCTCTACGGCGCGCGCGATGAAGAGCACAACAACGCGGTGGCGCTGAAGAGCTACCTGGAGGCCATGCTGAAGGCCCATGGCGTGTAGTGAATGCGCCGAGGCGGCCGGCTCAGGGATTGCGGTGCGCGGGTTGCCAGTTGCCCAGTGCACGGCGTGCCTGTTCGCGGCCCAGTTCGATCAATTCGCGGGCCCGGTAGAACTCGTAGACCATGGCGACGTTGCGCGGCATGCGGATCAACAGATCCGGCTCGTACGCGGCCAGGCGCAGGCGCGACAGATTGGCCTGCATCAGGTCCATCGATTGCGTGAGCAACTCCAGCATGCCCGGCTCGCGCGGCTTCTCGGCGCCATGCGGGATGAGCTTGCCGATGAAGTCGCCGATGCGCGAACGGTAGCTGTCTGGCGCAGGCGCTTCCGGCAGGGGCAACTCCTCCGGCGTGGCCAGGTCGGGCGGTCCATCCAGGCTTACCGCGAACAGGTAGTCGGCGGTTTCGCGGATCAGCGGCGTCACCGGCACCGGGTTCAACAGGCCGCCGTCCACCAGCCGTCGCTCGGACAGCGTATGCGGGCGAAACACGGTGGGAATGGCAATGGAGGCGCGAATGGCGTCGAACAGGGAGCCGCGCGTAAGCCATACTTCGCGCTCGCGTTCCATGTCGGTCGCCACGGCGGTAAAGGCCAGCGGCAGTTCCTCGATCAAGGCATCGCCGATTAGCGTGCGCAAGGTGTCGATGATGCGCTCGCCCTTGATCAGGCCACCACCGGAGAGCGTCCAGTCCACCAGCCGGAGTACATCGATCTTGGCCAGTGCGGACACCCAGTCGCGGTACACCTCCAGCTTGCCGGCGGCGTAGATGCCGCCGATCAGCGCGCCCATCGAGGTGCCGGCAATGGCGACGATCTCGTAACCCTGGGCCTGGATCTCTTCGATGGCACCGATATGCGCCAAACCCTTCGCACCTCCGGAACCAAGCGCGAGCGCCACGGTCGGTTTCCGAGTGGCGATGCTTTCGACAGGCAAGGCAGAGGATTCGGCGATGTCGGTGGTACTCATGGAACGTGTGCCTGGGCAACGGGAAACCGCCCTAGCCTCGCCCCGGTACGGCGTATTGGCAAGCCTTGCCGATGACTCAGCGCGGAGACGACTGGTAGTCGCTCAGGGCGAGCTGCAGCTGGATCTTCATTTCCTCGCGCAGCGACAGCGGCGCGACCACTTCCGCATCCGGACCGTACTTGAGCACGTCCATCAGCAGCTCCTTGGAGTTGGAGTACGGCACCTGCAATTCGTAGCGGCCATCGGGCAACCACTCGCCCTTCTGCTGCGAATGCCAATGCTCGTCCGCCACCCAGCGCGCGGCGTGCTGGGAGAAGCGGATGGTGGCCCAGGCCTTGGGCTTGCCGGCGAAGATGCCGTAGCTGGAGGCGAGTGCATCGTTGAGTTCGCCTTCGGGCACGTCGCGCGCAGCGTCGTCCAGCGCCTGCGGCTCGGCGATGCGATCCACCGCGAAGCTGCGCAGGGCCTCGCGATCGTGATCCCACACATCCAGGTACCAGTTGTCGCGGTAGTGCGTCAGTCGTTGCGGCGACACGCGGCGATGACTGTCGGCGTTGGTGGTGCGCGCGCGATAGCGGAAGCGCAGCTGCTTGCGCTCCAGCACGGCGCCGGCCACCACGCGGAAAACCTGCTGGTCGAGCTTGCGCTCGCCCCAGGCGATCACCCGGATGCGCTCGATAGGCAGGGCCTTGCCGCTACCCTGGTCGGACAGCAGATGCTCGATGCGTGCCTTGAACGGCGCGAGCGCACCGGCCAGCACGCCGGGGCCGCTGCGTCCAATCAGCTCATTGAGGGCCAGCAGCGCGGCCAGCTCGTCCGAGGTCAGCCACAGGCCGGGCAGTTCGAAGCGCTCGCCCTCGCCCACCGCGTAGCGGAACGCGGCGTGCTCGCCACCGGCGCTTTCGATCGGGGCGCCCAGCGCATCGCGCAGGAACGCCACATCGCGGTAAAGCGTCGCACGCGAACACTCCAGCTCGTCCATCAGACGCGGCAGGGGCACGGGGTAATGCGCCGACTTCAGCAGCCGGTGCAAGGTGAGAATGCGCTCGTAACGATCCATGAAATGTTTTTCGACGGCAGCCTCCGCGTAGCATGCGCACCGTTGGCGGCCGCTGCAAGTACAACCTACGGTGGAAGCACACGGCATCACGCCGTAGTCATGCGCCCATGATCCGCCCTTCACGCACAGACGACAGAACCCTCATGAAGCAGCCAAACGACCTCCATTCCGAGGGCACCGACGATGCACAGCGTCGCGCCTCGGCCGTGCAACCACGGCCGTTGCAGACCACGTTGCTGCATGTCGCCTCCTCGGGTGGCTTTGGCGTGTGGCTGTTGCTTGGGCTGTCCCTGGCCATTGGGGTGTACCCGGCGGGACGGGGCGATGTGCTGGTGCCACTGGCGCTGGGCGGGCTGCTGATTGGCACGGGCTTGCTGTCGGCGTGCCTGCATGCGCCATGGATGCCGAACTGGCATGGCTGGCGCATCGGTGCGGGCTCGCGGCCCACCCGCGATGCGCTGATCGCGCTGGCCACCATCCTGCCGGTGCTGGCAGTGGCGGGTCTGGCGCGCGGCGACAATACGTTCTGGGTCACCCGGCTGGCGGCGACAGCGCTGGCGGTTTGCAGTTTGACCAGCCTGATCATCACTGCCTTCGGCGATGCCCGACGCCGTGTCCCGGCGATGGACTTACGTCTCGCGACGCAATTGCCGCTCAGTCGCGTCATTACCGCGGCCTACGGCGGCGGCCTTTGGCTGTGGCTGTGCGTGGCCGGTCAGGACAGCGACGGCACTGATGATGCCTCCATGAACTGGATCATCCTGCTGCTGATGCTGGCGCTGCTGCGTGGTCTGGTGGAGAACCTGCGCTGGCAGTCCGTTCTGATGCGCCTGCCGGGATTGCATCCACGCATGGAGCTGCAGCCGCGACGCTACCTGGCGGTGGTGCTGGAGTACGCCGTGCCCTGTGCGGCCCTGTTGCTGGCGAGCTTTGACGATGGTCGCCTGCTGGCGGCCGGCGTGGCCGCCCTGAGCTGCCTTTGGGGTATGGGGATCGAGCTGAGTTTGTATGATGAGGCCCTGGCGGCCCTTCCCAGCGACCGCTGACGTGGCTTTCCGGCGCCACCGCACCGGTCCAAGGCCGCCCCGTTCACAGGCAGTTCAATCCGCCCCGTTAAGGTGGCGGCCTGTTGTTGTTTAACGAAAAAGGAACAAATCCCCATGAAGAAGACCCTGATGGCGGGCGCTCTGCTCGCCGCGCTGGTGAGTTTTGGCGCACAGGCCGATGATGCTCCGGCGCCCGCTGCCAATCCGGCCGACAACGGCGGTTGGACGGGTTCGGGTGAGTTCGGTTTCGCCTCGTCCTACGGCAACTCCCGTTCGGAAAACATCAATGCCAAGCTTGGCTTGAGCCAGGAAAACGACCTGTGGAAGAACAACTTCTTCCTCAACGGCCTGCGTTCCAAGGGTGAAGTGCAGGTGGTGGACCAGTCCACCGGTGCCGAGGTCGGCCGCCTCACCACCACCGCCAACCGCTACGACTCCGGCGCGTCGGTGGGCTACAAGCTCGACCCGCGCAGCTACATCGTGACCGCCGCGCGTTATGAGCATGACGATTTCGGCGCCAACCTGTGGCAGGGTATCGTGTCAGTCGGTTACGGCTACATCGCCCTGAAGACCGAGCGTACGGAGCTGTCTTTCGAAGTCGGTCCTGGTTACAAGCGCTATCGCCCGGCGGATCTCTCCGAGGACGTGGGTGGCGTTCCCGTCAAGGTGCAGCAGGATTCGCAGAGCGAAGTCGTCGGCCGCGGTTTGATCAACTACAAGTACCGCATTACCGACAATACCGCGCTGGAAGACACCCTGCTCCTCGAAGCGGGTTCGAAGAACAAGTACTACCAGAACGATATTGGCCTGTCGGTCAGCATGACCCGCAAGATGGCGCTGAAGCTGGGCTATCAGGTGCGTTACAACAGCGATGTGCAGATCAACACCAAGCACACCGACACGCTGCTGACCACCAACCTGGTCTACAACTTCTAAGACAAGCGTTGAAAGGGCCTTGGCTTTGCCCAGCGCTGCCCAAGGCAGCACGCCCTTGATATGCAAAAAGCCCCGCGGCGACGCGGGGCTTTTTGTTGCGCCCCGACGGGCGGCACTCAATGATCGAGCAGCGCCCGCGCACCTTGCGCAAACAACGCGTCGGCCACCTGCAGACCCAGCGTGGTGGCGCGGTCGCCGTCGGCCTGTGCTTCGGCCAGCAGCAGCCGGCCGCTGCTGACGTCGCCGACCATGCCGCGCAGGTGCAGGCCACGCTCGGTAACCGTGCACCACGCGCCCACCGGCACGGTGCAGCTGCCGCCCAGCGCCTGGTTCATGGTGCGCTCGGCGGTCACGGCCAGGCGTGTCTGTGCATCGTCCAGTGCGGCGAGCAGCTCGAGTACGGCCGGTTGATCGGCACGCGCTTCGATGGCGATGGCCGCCTGACCCGGTGCCGGCAGCCAGTCCGGCGCGGTGAGGCGGCTGCGGATGCGGCTGGCCAGGCCCAGGCGCTCCAGCCCCGCGCAGGCGAGCAGGATGGCGTCGTAGTGGCCGGCATCGAGCTTGGACAGGCGCGTGCCCACGTTGCCACGCAGGTCGAGCAGGGTCAGGTCCGGACGTACCGCGCGCAGCTGGGCCTGCCGGCGCAGCGAGGAGGTGCCCACGCGCGCACCCAGCGGCAGCGCGCCGAGGTGGGCGTAGTCGTTGCTCACGAACGCATCGGCGGCATCGGCTCGCGGCAGGATCGCCGGCAGCGCAAAGCCTGGTTCCAGTTCGGCCGGCACGTCCTTGAGCGAGTGCACGGCAAGATCCGCGCGCCCTTCCAGCATGGCGACTTCCAGTTCCTTGAGGAACAGCCCCTTGCCGCCGATGGTGGCGAGCGGTTTGTCGAGGATCTCATCGCCGCGCGTGGACATCGGCACCAGCTCCACCTGCAGCCCGGGATGGGCGATGCGCAACTCGGCGGCGACGTGTTCGGCCTGCCAGAGGGCGAGCGCGCTTTTGCGGGTGGCGATGCGCAGGATCGATGAGGTCATGGATATCTCAAGGGGCGCCGCACATGCGCGACGTGGGGGCTGCATTGTCGCGTAAATACGGGCCACGCACAGGGGGGAGGATGCAACATGAGGTCGCATGCCGCACCGGCGTGTACTCACCCCATGCGCAGCAGGCGGCGCAGGTTGGGCAGGTTGCGGCGGCTCACTTCGGGGGTGAGTTCGGTGCCGCTCAAGCGAGCGAGCACGCGGCCGTCGGACAGGGATTTCAGGCCGATCAGGCGCTGCGACGGCACCAGGCAGTTGCGATGCAGACGGATCAGCTCCTGCGGGTGCGCCTCCTCCAACTGGCGCAGCGACTCTTCCAGCAGCAACTGGCCGCCACGATGCTGCACGACCACGTATTTCTCCTCCGCCAGCAGGCACACCACGTCGCTCAAGGCCACGCGCACCTGTTCGCCGCCAAGGCGGCCATGCAGGTAGCTCACCGTCTCGCGCGGTGTTTGCGCCAGGCGTTGGCGAGCGCGCTGCAAAGCCTCTTGCAGCCGTTCCAGGCGCACGGGCTTGAGCAGGTAGTCCACGGCGCCAAGCTCAAACGCGTGCAAGGCGTGGTTCTCATAGGCGGTGCAGAACACCACCTGCGGTCGTTTGCGCGCACCCAGGCGTTGCGCCAGCGTGGTGCCGCTCATGCCGGGCATGTTGATATCCAGCAACAGCACATCCGGCGACAGGTCGCCGAGCAGGCCCAGCGCGGTTTCCGCGTCACCCACGCTGCCGGCGATTTCCACCTCGGCGCATTCGCCCAGCAAAGCGGCCAGGCGTGCACGGGCCAGGGGTTCGTCGTCAACGATCAGGACGCGCATGCTCGGGTTCCGGAAGTTGCAGGCGGACGATAAAGCGGCCATCGGCGGGGCCGGCGTTCATGCGCGCGCGCGCCCCATAGCGATAGGCCACGCGCTGGCGCACATTGTCCAGGCCATGCCCGTGGCCGCCGGGAGCGGGCTCGGCCGGGCAGGGGTTGTCGATCTCGATGACGACGCCGTCGCCCTCGCGATGGCCGCGCAGGATCACTTCACCACCCTCGCGCGACGGCTGGATGCCATGGCGCACGGCGTTCTCCACCAGCGGCTGCAGTAGCAGGCGCGGCAACGGAAACGCCGCCGGCAGGTCATCCAGCTCGCGCCGTACGCGCAGGCGTTCGCCCAGGCGCAGTTGTTCGATGGCGAGATAGCGCTCGACCAGGATGAGTTCCTCGCCCAGGGTGCCGTCGCGGGTGCCGTGCTCGCCCAGCGCGGCGCGGAACAATTCAGACAGGTCCTCCACCGTGCGCTCGGCCGCGGCCGGGTCCACCCGCACCAGCGCCGCCACCGTGTTCATGCTGTTGAACAGAAAGTGAGGGCGGATACGCGCCTGCAGCGCGGCGACCTGCGCGGTAGCCACGGCGGCCAGGCGCGTCTGCCATTGGGCCTGCAGGTAGAAGTAGCGGAGCATCGCCGCCCCGAGCAGCGCGGCAATGGCGCTGTTGTAGGCCACGAAGGTGCGGGCGTTGTCGCCCAGCAGCTGCATTTCCAGCGCGCCGTCCAGCCAATGGACGATGGCGCTGGCGCTGGCGACGATCAACACCATCACCAGCCATACGCCCGCATACGGCAGTTGCCATGGCAGCCGCTGCAACAGCGGGCGCAGCTTGCACAACGCTACCGCGACCAC
>NZ_JAELTT010000089.1 GCF_016428975.1 Dyella sp. ASV21 | reverse complement strand
ATCCACCAGTGCGCGGGTTTCCGCCAGCGGCTTGCCGTTATCGCGTGTCTGCAGGCGCGCCAGGTCTTCGCGACGTGCCGCAATGAGTTCGGCGACCCGATGCAGCACCGCCGCTCGCTCATGGGGCAGGCGGTCGCGCCAGGAACTGGCGCGCCACGCGCGTTCGCCAGCATCGACGGCTTCTTCGACATCGCTCACATCCGCGGCGTGAATGCGCGCATTCACGCTCTGATCGGCGGGAAACAGCGATTCGGACAGTACACCGCGGCCTTTGCGCCATTGTCCGCCGACATAGATGCGATCTTCGACCCAGGACGTCACACTCATGACACGCACTCCAATAGCTGGCGACAGGCACGCACGGCGCTGAGCGCGGCCAGGGTCGATGTCTTGGGATTGCGCTCCAGCGGGCGCCCCACTAGTTCGATATTCATCTCGCCGAAGGCGCCGCGGGCGCGGATGCGATGCGTGTTGTGGTTGGCGCTCGGATCCACCATCAATTGCACCCGCGTGGCGTCCATGCCGATGCCATTCAGGGCGATCGTCGCCGCCACGTTGGCATTGGCCGGGAACAGGCGGGCGGCCTCGCCGGCACTTCCCTCAAAGAACACCGTGGCCTCGGTCACCGCATCTAGATCCACCAACGTCTCGGCCGCCGAGCCGCGCCAACTACGTGGAGCCTTGCGCGACTGATAGGTCACTTCGTCCAGGCCCGCCTCACGTGCGGCGGCCAGGCCGTCCATGCCGGCAATGGCACCCGACAGCAATGTCAGGCGTGCACCGCTTTCGTCGGCGGCTGCGCGCAGCCGCTCAAACAATGCCGCGTCCGCCAGCGCGCCCACCGAAACCACCGCGAGGGGCCAGCCACGTTGCAGTACCGCCACACCGTGCTGGGCCAAGGCCGCATGGCCTGCGCATTCAATCACCAGATCGGGACGAACCTGCATACCCGATATGCCGGCCCGTACATCGATCGGCGTGTCGCCCAGCTCCTCGCGCAGTTGGGCGCATAGCTCGCTCGGGATCAGGATCCAACCCACCTCAACCCCTTGAGGGAGACGCGCCACGATCTCGCGCGCCATGGCGCCGTATCCCACCAACATGATTCGCTTCACGACTTGATCTTCCTTTACGCGATGTCGCTCGTTCACCGTCAAAGCTGCCTGCTGAAGCCGCCCGACACATCAATGCAGCTACCGGTGGTGTAGGACGCCAGCGGAGAGGCAAGGAACAGCAGCGCCTGCGCCGCCTCTTCGGGCCGCCCCATGCGGCCCATGGGAATGCCGCGCTGGGCGGCGATACGCGCCGTCCAGTCCGTCCAGTCGAGCTGAGTGTCGCTACGCAGTTCGAACCGGCGGCGCCACTGACCCGACTCCACCATGCCAAGCAGGATGGAATTCACCCGGATGCGTTTGCGCACCAGTTCCTGGGCCAGCGAATGCGTCAGATTCAACAAGGCGGCACGCGCGGCGGACGTCGCGATCATGTGCGGCTCCGGTTGCAGCGAAAGCAAGGAGTTCACACAGGTGACGGAGGCACAATCGCTGCGCTCCAGCATGGGCTGAAAGGCCTTCAAGGGATGCAACAGGCCCATCAACTTGAGCCGCGTCTCGCTCACCCAGTCTTCGTCCTGGGTTTCCTCCAGGCTCGCCACGCGCCCCTGCCCCGCGTTGGCAATAAGGAAGTCCACGCGCCCGAAACGCGCCTCGACCGCATGGGCAAAGGCCTGTACGGAGGCCTTGTCCAGCACGTCACAGGGTTGCGCCAGCACGGCGGATTCGTCACCCAGACCCTGCAAACTCTCCACTGCACGCGCGAGGCGCGCTTCATCGCGGCCACACAGCGCAACCCGTGCGCCGTTACGCAGCAGCAAACGCACCGCTTCCAGCCCGATACCGGACGAGCCACCGGTAACCACCGCGACACGCTGTTCAAAACTTCCTTTCATCCAAGAACCTCAACCGACGAGCATGGGTTTGATTGCAGCGCCAGCGCCTCCCGCACGGCAGCCGCAAAGGCGATCGGTGCATCCAGATAGCTGGCATGCCCCGCATGAGAAAGCAGCGTGCAGGTCACACCAAGTCGTTGCGCGAGGCGCTGTACTTCCACGGGTGGGGTGATGGCATCCTGGTCGCCGCAAATCACCGCGGTGGGCCGCCGTGTGGGCAGGTAGCGCCAGATGTCGTCGTTGGCGAGCATCCAGTTGGCCTGGGCGAAGCCCTGAGGACGCAACTGGCGCATCGCTTCGCGCACTGTACCCAGTGCGGCGGCCGTGGCATCGGGATGAAGCAGCGCGGGTGCGCGTTGCTGCGCATAACCCTCGGCACCGTACGCGGTGAACAGTTCGATCCGCTTCCCTCGAACGCGCTCGCGTTCGTCGTCACTCCGCGATCCATAGCCTTGTGCCGGATCAGCCAGCACCAGGGTATCGACATATCCGGCACGCTGGGCAGCGTAGGCCGAGGCGATCAAGGCGCCCAGCGAATGCCCCACCAGGCTGCACTGCGCGACATCCAGCGCATCGAGCAGGTCACCCAAGGCATCGGCGTACGCCGATGCCAATGGCCGGGGGTCGGCAAGATCGTCGCTTTTTCCATAGCCCGGCGCGTCCCACGCCACCACACGATAGCTGCGCGCCAGCAGGGATGCGCTCATCCTCCAGGAGGCGGCACCGGAGCTGATGCCATGCAACAGCACCACCACCGGGCCCTGCCCACCTTCCCGATAGGCAAGGCGCTGTCCATGCACCCTCACCTCACGCGGCTCCCAGGCCAGCACTTGCATGGATGACACCTGCTCGCTCATCGACCGTCAGCCGCGCTTGATCTTGGACAGCGGGTGTTCGGGCGGGTACGTCGGCACCTGCGGCTTGGGTGACCCCAGCATCACGCACATCAATGCCTCTTCCTGCCCGTGATTGAACAAGCCCCGGTAGATGCCCGGCGGAATCGAGATCAGGTCGCGCTCGTTAAGCTCCGTTTCAAAGCTCTCGCCGTCCTGCTCCAACGTGAGCAGGATCTTTCCACGCAAGATAAAAAACACCTCTTCGACATCCGCATGCACGTGCAATGGCCCTTCGCACTGCGGGGGGAGCACCATGGTCGAAAAGGTGAAGCTGTCCGCAGGAACGGTGTTCTCGTCCTTGCTGATGCCGGTGCCGCCAGTGCCCATGTAGCGCATCTGGGCACGCCGATACTTTGGGTCGAAATCCGCCTGGAACTTCAGTGCGTCCCAGTCGTAGCTTCGCGTCTGGTAGCGCGCGATGCGCTTATTCATGCGTCCGGCGAGGTTGGTGCCGTGCTGGAGCGTGCTGCTCGCGTTCTGCGGGTTCATCGAGTTCTCCTGAGTTAATTCGGGCCGCACACATGGCGCCCACACGTCGTTGGGGCGCTCAACGCAGCGCCATCAGGTCAAATTGCGGATCGGCCAAGACGGCTTCGTCCAGCACCTGCTCCCGGGCCATCCAGCGCCGGCCCAACTTGATGGCGCGCGCATCGCCGAACGACACCATCTGGCAAAGGCGCGACTCACCGTCGAGATAGAAGTAAACGGCCGACGCGTTTCCCGTTGAGCGACGCACGCAGCGGGACTCGGGCGAACGCAGGCCAAGGATCTGCACGTTCACACCATATTGGTCTGACCAAAGCCAAGGAACGTCGGCATAGTCGGCGGGCAAGCCCAGCATGCCGCGCGCGGTGGTCATACCCTGGTTGTACGCATTGGACCAGGACTGCACGCACAGCCGGTGTACTGGATGCACGGCGACGTCGCCTGCGGCAAAAATGTTCGGATCGCTGGTGCAACCGGCACCGTCGACCACAATGCCACCATCCACGGCCAGGCCCGCCGCCTGCGCCAGCTCGACGTTCAGTTGCGCACCCGCGCCCACCAGCACCAAGTCGTAAGGCAAGCTGCCATCTGCGACGGAAACATGCGTGTGCCCGCCTCGCCGCGACAGCTCCAGCTCACCGCACGCTAACTTCAATTCGACCCCGTGGCCGGCATGCAGGTCGGCCAGATGATGGGCGACTTCGCCGCCGATATTGCGCCCACACAACTGCTCCGCCCGTTCGTAGACCACCACCGCGATGCCTGCGGCACGTGCGAGCGCCGCGACTTCCAGACCGATCCAACCGCCACCGATAACCGCCAATCGTCGCGCACCCTGCAGACGCTCGCGCAGCGCGAGGGCATCGGAAACCGTGCGCAGCACCATCACGCCATCCATGGCCGCCCACGCAGGATTGGGCCAGCGAGGGCGACTGCCCGTGGCGATCAGCAGGCGGTCATAGGCCAGGTTGCGCTCATTGGCCAGGTGCAGCCGCTGTGCTGTGCGATCAATGGCAACGGCGCGGCACGGCCGATGCCATTCAATGTTCAAGGCCTGCACCGCCTCCGCCGAGAACAGATGGAGATCTTCCGGCTTCATGGTTCCCGCGAGCACTTCCTTCGATAGCGGCGGACGCTCGTAGAAGTCGTGATCCTCATCGGTCACTACGCTGATGTGCTGGCTATAGCCGAGATCGCGCAGGGTCTTCGCTGCCCACCCGCCTGCCTGGCCACCGCCCACGATAACGATGCGGCGGATATCCGGATTCATGCGGGCACCTCGTCGCGGCGCTGCCGGCGGGTGGTGGCATCAATGCCCCCCTCCACGGCCCATTCGGTGAAGGACTCCACCGAATGTTCCAACTCACGCGGTCGCCAGGCTTCGGTGAGTTGATCTTCATTGGTGTAGAACTCGAATGCCCCGCCCAAGGGGCTGCGCACGTACCAGAAATAGGCCGATGAGATCGGGTGACGCCCTGGACCGAGAAAGGTCGGCCAGCCACCACGGCTCATGGCCAGGCCGCCGCCAAACACCTCATGGATATCGCGCACGGTAAAGGCGACATGGTTAAGTCCGCGCGGCTTGCCCGGCACATGCAACAGGAACAGGTTGTGGTGGCCGGCACGCGCCGACGCGCGCAGGAACACGCCCTTGTTCACATAGCGGTCGGACACGTGAAAGCCGAGCTTCTCGCGATAGAACGCTTCGACGTCGCCCAGCTTCTCCACAAAGAACACCGCGTGCCCGATTCCGATCGGCGCGGCCCGCTCATAGACGGGGCTAGGTTGATCGATGCGCCGCGCATCGCCCCATTGGTTGATGGGCGCCACCTCCAGCTTCACCTCGCGTCGCCGACTCAGCCGAAAGCGCAAGGTCATGCCATTGGGATCACGACACGACAGTCCATCCTTCTCCAAGACAAAGCCCGGTTCGTTGGACACGGCGCCGGCCAGACGCTCCAGCGCGGCGCGGGAGGCTACCGCCCAGGTGACACGGCGCAGCGTGGAACCGGACTCGAAGGCGGGCGGAAGGCGCGCATCGTCCATGGGATGGAGCGTGACGCGATCGCCACTGAGTGTTTCGAACGCCCGTGCATCGGTCGGCAGGTTGTCGTCGACCAGCGGCCTCAAACCAAACTCGGCCAAGAAGCGCGCGCACTGATCGACATCGGCCACGCCGTATTCAAATTCCTCAATGCCGAGTATGTCCATGTCGCTCACCTCTCCATGCCTGACGGCATTCAGTACGAGGCGCTCGCTCGAGCACGGCATCGCTGCCGGCGTCGTCACGCGAGCGTCCACCGTTTTAGTTGAATACGAAGCCGCCGTTGACCGGCAGCGTTTGGCCCGTTACGAAATCCGCCAGCGAAGACAGTAGATAGAGGACGCTGCCGTCGATGTCCGAGGGAACCTGCGCGCGCGACAAGGCGCGCCCTTGTTCGTACAGGCGGTGACGTTCGATCGGCACGTACTCGGTCGCCTCGCACTGGGTCAGCCCTGGTGCAATGGCGTTGACGCAAATGCCATCGGCGCCCAGTTCGCGCGCCATCGAACGCGTCATCGCCAGCACCGCCCCCTTGCTGGCCACATAGGCCATCAAGCGGGGGGCGCCCCAGAGGGCGGTATCCGACGCCAGCATCACGATCTTGCCGCGTTCGGACTTGCGCAGATACGGCACGGCGGCGCGGCAGACCAGCCACGTGCCACGCACGTTCACCTGCAAGACGCGATCCCACGTTTCCGGCTGCAGTTCTTCCATGGAGGGGCCGCCGATACCGGTGGCGATCGCCGCGTTATTGACGAGGCCATCCAGGCCATCCATCAGCGCCGCGGCTTGCGTCACCGCCTGCTCGACCGATACCGGATCATTGAGATCGATGCTTACCGCATCCACGCGCAGCGATTGCGCGCGCAACTGCGACAGCGCCTCACCGGTATCGAGCACATCGGCCAGTACCACGTGAGCACCGGCCTTGGCGATGGCTTCGGCGAAGCTACGCCCGAGTCCGCGTGCCGCACCTGTCACCAGCACCCGCTGCCCGGCCAGCAATCCAGCCTGCTCGATCATGCGGTGGCGCCCGCCATGGCAGCCTCGGCACCGGACTGCGCTGCGAGTTGGGACAGCGCCATCCTCAGCATGATGCGCCGTACGCGGGCCAGACCCGCATCGTGCGCATAGAGGAACTCGTTATCGCGCGCATGGGGCGACAGGCCTTCCAATACCTTGCGATCCTGCTCAAGCACTTCCCAATGCAGCGCCTCCAGGCGGGTGCGGTACATGAAGCGCCATACGTCGCGCTGCCAGCCTTGCACCTTGCGCGCGCGCCAGAAGAAGACGCGGCAATGCGAATCGTCGACCGGCACCACCATGCCGATGATCCAGAACGGACCGCCCGGCCCAAACTGCTTGCGATAGGGAATCGAAAGCCGCATCCAGAGCGCGCCGGAATGCCCAAACTCGACCCAGTCGAAGTTCACGCCGCGCTGCTTGGTCTTCTCGAAGACGAAACCCGTGGCGGTCGGCACGATCTGCATCTCGGCGCTGCGTTCGCCCTCTGCCATCGAGTGCGACGCAGCATGCAGGTAAGCACCGTGCATCGGGTCCATCACATTGTCGATGGCCGACTCGTAGCCGCACTTCCACTCGGCGGTACACAGAAAATGGCTGTACTGCTCGGTATCCTCAAGCTCAAGAGGGAGCTCGAACGGCGGCGGCACGTTATCGGCGTCGGCCGCGAAGTAGAGGAAGATGGCGCCGTGCTTCTCTTGCACGAGGTAGGAACGCAGGCACTTGGAGCCCACCAAGGGGCAAGCGTTGACCGCGGGGACGTCCTTGACCACACCGTCGCCACCCACTTCCACGCCGTGGTACCAGCAGGCAACGCGATCGCCCAGGTTCCAGCCCATCGAAAGCCGTGCGCCGCGATGCGGGCAGCGGTCCTCCAGGGCATGCACCTGCCCCGTCGTATCGCGCCACAACACGATGTGCTCGCCCAATCGGGTAATGCCCAGCGGTGCGCTGCCGACTTCCCAGCTAGCGACCACCGGGTACCACAGATCCCGCAAACCGCGACGCAGATAGTCGCGAACATCCATCTTGCCTTCCATACTTTTACCTCTCCCTGCGATGGTCTGCTGCGCTTCAGTGACCAAGCGTGGCCATTTCATTGCGAAAGGACGCCTCGCTCCACGCGTGGCCGGCGTGGTCGCGCATGCCGATGGCGTTCAAGCGCGCCACAACGTCCGCCAGTTCGACATCACCCTGTTCAAAGGCGAACTCGATGGCTTCGACCAGGGCGATCTCGTATTCGCCGGGCACCGCGGAGCGGGTTTGCCAGGTGAGGTTCTGATAGGTGCCAGGGACTTCGATGTCGCCCGCGCCTGGCTCCGCGCTAGGCTGGTGGCGTGCCCACACCGTGAGCTTTGGATTGAATGCGTTGTCCATCATCACGCTGGCTCCGCCACATGACCGACGAGCGCGGAAAGATCGATCTGAATCTCGTCGCCCTGCACGCGCAGCGGGTAGGTCCGCAGGTTGCGGCCGCCGGGTTCGCGCAGGCAGGCGCCGGTACGAATATCGAAAACGGCCTCGTGCAGCGGGCACTCGACCTTGCCATCCTCCACGAACCCCTGGCTCAGCAAGGCATAGGCGTGGGGACAAATGTTCTCGATCGCAAAATACTCGCCATCGACCAGGAATACGCCAACATCCCGATCCGCCACCTTGGCGCCAAAGGGATAGTCATCGCGCACTTGCGAGGTGACACACAGGGTCTGCCATTGCATACGCACACCTTCCACTTTCTTGGTGAATGCGACGCCTCACCTTACGAACGTTCGGACGTCCATTTGTGAAGCACCGGTTCAGTGAAAGTCGCCGTGCGGCGATAAAGTGTCAACGCTCGTTTGAGGCTTTGGCGAGCGATCGGTATCAACGGAAACCTACGTGGGCGCCCTAAGGGAGCACGCGCCGCGCTATCAGCGAAAGCCACACCCGCCGCAGCCGTTCCCCTGCCCCGGCACGGCATCGCCATGCCGTATTTGCGTGATATCGGGGGCGAGCAACCGGCGGCCACGCTCGCCCGGAGCGTCAGTGAATGACTAGCGCGCGTGGGCGCCCACGGAGTCCGTGGTCAACGATCACGACGTCACCGAACCCCCAGGCGACTGACACAGGGCATAGTGCATACCTGCGGCAGCCATCCGAAAGCGCCGTCGGCGGCACCTTCGTTCTGAAGAAAGGCAACACCGGCACCGGCGGAGTGCCACGGGGAGGATGCCCCGGGCCGCTGGTGTGTGGCCAAAGAAAACGGGGCCACAAGGGCCCCGTTTCGTCTCGCTTTGATGGCGGCGGCGACGCCGCCAGGTCAGCTGCGTTTGTCGTTCTGCGCCTGGCGAATCTGCGCATCCACCGCTGCGATGGCGGTCATATTCACCACTCGGCGCGGCGTAGCGGCCGGCGTAAGGATGTGTGCCGGCTTGTTCACGCCCATCAGAATCGGGCCAATCGCCACGCCATCGGTCATGACACGCACCATGTTGTAGGTGATGTTGGCGGCGTCCAGGTTGGGCATCACGAACAGGTTGGCGCGGCCGGTGAGCGTGGTGTTGGGGAACATGCGCTGGCGTAGGGTTTCATCCCACGCGGTATCGGCCTGCATTTCACCGTCCATATCCAGCTTGGGCGCCCGCTGCTTGAGGATCTGCCACACCTTGCGCATCTTGGCTGCGCTCGGGTTGTCATGGCTGCCGTAGTTGGAGTGCGAGAGCAGCGCGATCTTGGGCTCGATACCGAACAGCTTGAGGCGATAACTGGCCTGCAGCGTGGCTTCGGCGATCTGTTCGGCGGTGGGGTCGCACTGCACGTGCGTATCCAGGAAGAACCACGCGCCCTGGTCGTTGATCACGCCCGTCATGGCCGAGGTGCAACTCACGCCCGGGTCCAGCCCGAACACGCTGCGCATGTAGCCCAGCTTCTTGTGGAAGCGACCGACCAGGCCGCAGATCATCGCGTCGGCTTCGCCGCGCTCCACCATCAGTGAAGCGATCAGCGTGGGGCGCGAACGCATGAGATTCTTGGCTGCCGCCGGGCTCACGCCGCGACGCTCGGTGAGGGCGTGGTATTGCTGCCAGTACTCGTTGAAGCGCGGATCGTCATCGATATTGGTGATTTCGTAATCCACGCCTTCGCGCATACGCAGGCCCAGACGCTGGACGCGCGTTTCGATGACGCTAGGACGGCCGATCAGGACCGGGAACGCGAGGCGCTCGTCGATCACCGTCTGCACCGCGCGCAGCACGGTCTCTTCCTCGCCTTCGGCGTAGACCACACGCTTGCGATCGGCGCGCGCGCGCTCATACACCGGCTTCATCAGCAAGCCGGTGCGGTAGATGAACTGGCCGAGCTTTTCCTTGTATACGTCCATGTCCACGATCGGACGCGTGGCGACGCCGGAATCCATGGCGGCCTGCGCCACGGCCGGAGCCAGCATCACCAGCAGGCGCGGATCGAACGGACGCGGGATCAGGTACTCCGGGCCAAAGGTCGGGATATCGCCACCGTAGGCGCTGGCGAGGTCACCGGCTTCCATACGGGCGAGCTGGGCGATGGCCCGCACGCAGGCGGTCTTCATCGCCTCATTGATACCGGTGGCGCCCACGTCCAGCGCACCGCGGAAGATGTACGGGAAGCACAGCGCGTTGTTGACCTGGTTGGGGTAATCCGAACGGCCCGTGGCGATGATGCAGTCCGGGCGCACCCTCTTGGCGTCTTCCGGGGAAATTTCCGGATTGGGATTGGCCAACGCCAGGATGACGGGCTTGTCCGCCATGCTGGCGACCATCTCCGGCTTGAGGATGCCGCCGGCCGACAGGCCGAGGAACACGTCCGCACCGGCCACGATCTCGGCCAGCGTGCGCTTGTCGGTGTCGCGCGCATAGCGCTGCTTGTCCGGGTCCAACTGGTCGCGGCCGTTGTAGAGCACGCCATCGCGATCGAACGCCAGAATGTTCTCGGGCTTGAGGCCCAGCGCTACCAGCATGTCCAGGCAGGCGATGCCGGCGGCGCCCACACCGGTGGTGGCCAGGCGCACGTTCTCGATCTTCTTGCCGACCACTTCCAGCGCATTGACGATGGCGGCGCCCACGATGATCGCGGTGCCGTGCTGGTCATCGTGGAACACCGGGATCTTCATGCGCTCGCGCAGCTTGCGCTCCACGATGAAGCACTCCGGCGCCTTGATGTCTTCCAGGTTGATGCCGCCGAAGGTCGGTTCGAGCGAAGCGATGATGTCGACCAGCTTGTCGGGGTCGCGCTCGTTGATCTCGATATCGAACACGTCGATGCCGGCGAACTTCTGGAACAGCACACCCTTGCCTTCCATCACCGGCTTGCCGGCCAGCGGGCCGATGTCGCCCAGGCCGAGCACGGCGGTGCCGTTGGTGATCACCGCCACCAGGTTGCCGCGCGCGGTGACTTCGCTGGCGACGTTGGGGTCTTCCACGATGGCTTCACAGGCATAAGCCACGCCAGGCGAGTAAGCCAGCGACAGATCGCGCTGGGTCACCATGGGCTTGGTCGCGGAGACCTTGATCTTGCCGGGCGTCGGAAAGCGGTGGTACTCGAGAGCGGCGAGGCGCAATTCTTCGGGAAGGGCCATGGGCTTGGGTCGATCGAATGAGGTGGGGAAAAAGGGGCCGCCAAGCGGCTATCACCGAATGGTAGCACCCCAAGACGCGCACTCCCGACGATGCGCCGCAGCATGGAGGCGCCATTGTTCACCTTGTCCGTGACAGCGATGCGCTACAAGCTCAACGAGAGCGCCTCGGCCTGCACCTTGCCCATGTGGATGCGGTTGACGAACAAGGAGAAAGCCAGCTTGCCGGCCAGCCCGTGCGCATGCTGCATCCACGGCGGCAGCCAGCGCGGCGGGAGGATCGTGCCCGACTCGAAATGCGGCTGCAGGCTGATCACGTCGTGCAAGGCCAGCTTGCCTGCGAACAAATGCCGCAGCATATCCATGCGCCGCTGCCGCAGGGCCCAGCGGAAGAACGTGTGCACGGTGAGCAGGCCCGACAGGTACACATTGTCCTTGGCGAAGGCCGCGCCACCCTGCAGCGGCACGCCGCGAAACACGCGCTGGGCGGAATGGAAGCTGTCGGCCGGGCTCTGCCCGCAATTGCTGAAGAACTGGTAGACCTCGACGAAGTCGGCACCGTTGAGCGCCATATCGATGGCCAGGATGCGCAGACTGATGCGCTTGAGGCGGGAGATGTCGATGGCACCGGACATCAACTCGGCAAACACGGCCAGCCCCTCCTGCGTGGCGGTGACGCGCGGCGAGGTACGCCCCAGCGACGCCAACACCGGCTGGGCGCGGCCATTGAGTGCGGTCAGCGAATGCACAAACGCTTCGTGCGCCAGCAATTGGTGTCGATCGTATTCGCTGAAGGTGGTGCCCCCGCGCAGGCGGATGCGGGTGGCGCCGGCCGCGGCCTTGGCAGTGAGCTCGGGGTCCACTTCCACCGCGATGCGACCGACGCCGAAGAAGGCGTCCAGCGTATGGCTGAGGTCGTCGCGCAACTGGTCGGCCGGGATGTTGACGATGTCATCGTCGGCCAGCAGGTCCGAGCCCAACTCGTCGGAAAGCTCCACGAAGTAGCGCGCCGCGTCGAGATTGCTGCGGTCGCTGCCGGGAATCAGGTCGCCCGGTCGCCCATACAACACGATGGAAGGCGCGGTCACCGCGCTGGTGCCCACGGCTTCGAGCATTTCGGCGGCAATCCGCCAGGATTCCGCCGTGCGACTGAGGTATTCGCCGAGCGGGTCGTCGTAACCGGCCTCGCGTTCGATCACCATCAACTCGGCGCGTTCGGCGGAGAGATCCGGTGCGTGATAGTTCACCTCGGGCAGCGTGAACTGGCCCTTGGCATAGGCCGCGATCATGCGATCTTCCAGAGAGGCCGGCCAGGCCACCGTGGGCAGGATGCGAATGCCTCGTACCGCCGCCAGCAGACGCTGGTCGAGTTCGGCGTAGCGGCGCAGTTCCGGCGAAAGGCCGGGATCGATCGTACTCATGCAGGCCTCTGGCGCAGGGCGTCGATGCGCTGAATCAGGTCCGTGGCGATGGGGTCGGGCTTGAACCCATTGAGCAGGCCACGCGGCCCGGCCGGCATGAAACTCACCGTTTTGCCCAGGCGCGAGGATTCATTGCGCAACATCAGGGTGATACGCGGCGGGTTGGTCATCACGCTGGCATTGACGTTCATCACGTTCGACAACGGCACGCGCGTCTGCTCGCCACGGTTGGTCACGAGCAACTGATCGCCCTCCAGCCACACCTCATCGACCAGATCGAAGATCAGCCGCTTGAAGATCACATAGCCCACGATGATCAGCACCCCCGGCGCCGCCATGGCGGGCCACGCCTGCGCCCGTTGCGGGCCTAGCGCGGTGCCGACGGTCACCGCCGTGGCCAGCGCGATGAAGCCGAACCAGAACACCGGAAATACACGCTTGTAGAAAAACGTCGAACGCGACGACAGTCGCTGCATGACCGCTCCCCGGAGCCCGCCTCGGCCTGATGATCCGGCCCGATGATAGTGCTTCTTGCCGGCTGCGCCGCCGGCTATTTGAAATCTCGCGAATGCTTGTGCCCGTGCGGCCGCTCCGCCGGACGACCGCCACGCTGACGCCGCAGCTTGGCCTCCAACGTGGTGGCCTGCTCCTCGCGCTCGTCGCGCAGCTTCAGATAATTGCGCCAGCGCTCCGCCGACAGCTCGCCGCTGCTCAGCGCGGCCTGCACGGCGCAGCCCGGCTCGCTGCCGTGACCGCAATCGGCGAAGCGGCACTCCGCGGCCAACGCGTCGATATCGGCAAACAGGTCGAGGTTCTCTTCGCCCGTAAGCTTGAGCTCGCGCATGCCCGGCGTGTCGATCAGGCAACCGCCGCTGGGCAATTGCAGCAGCGCGCGATAGGTCGTGGTGTGGCGGCCACGGCTGTCGTGCCCGCGCACAGCCTTGGTCGCCATCTTCTCGGTGCCCAGCAAAGTGTTGGTCAAGGTGGATTTGCCCGCACCGGACGAACCCACCAGCACGGCACTGTCGCCAGGCTGCAGGTAGGGCAGCAACGGCGCCACCGTGGCCGGGTCCTTGCCATTGATGGCATGGATGGGCGTGCCCTCGGGCAGGCGCGCGCGCAGGGCCGCGAGCAATTCGGCGGCATCTGCTCGCGTGTCCAGCTTGCTGAGCAACACCACCGGCTGGGCCCCGGAACCTTCGGTCAAGGAGAGGTAGCGCTCGATGCGGGCGGGGTTGAAATCCCCGTCCAGCCCGGTGAGCACCAGCACGTAATCGATATTGGTGGCGATGAGCTGGCGCTCGTAACGCTCACCCGCGGCGGCCCGCGACAGCACCGTGCGCCGGGGCATGACCTTGACGATATGCGGCGGCTTGCCTGACTCCACTTCCACGAAGTCGCCCACCGCCGGCCGCTCGGCCGGGTCCAGGTTGCGCTTGAGGAACTGCCCGGCAGGCTGCGCGCCGAACAGCTGCTCGCCGTCGTGCAGTTCATAGCCGGCGCGGTGCTGTGCC
>NZ_JAELTT010000088.1 GCF_016428975.1 Dyella sp. ASV21 | reverse complement strand
GTCCACGTCGGCCGCGCTGATCACGGCGTTCTCGGGCACGTTGGTGAACAGCGCGATCTTGCGGCGCTCGCCATCGGGCAGCGGCTGTTCGCAGCGGCACAGCAGTACGTCCGGCTGGATGCCGATGGAGCGCAGTTCCTTGACCGAATGCTGGGTCGGCTTGGTTTTGATCTCGCCGGCCGCCTTGATATAGGGCACCAGGGTGAGATGCATGAACAGGCACTTTTCCGGACCGTGCTCGATGCGCAGCTGGCGGATGGCCTCCAGGAACGGCAGAGACTCGATATCGCCCACGGTGCCACCGATTTCCACCAGCGCCACATCGAAGCCACGGGTGGCTTCGTGGATGCAGTGCTTGATCTCATCGGTAATGTGCGGGATCACCTGCACGGTGGCGCCCAGGTAATCGCCGCGGCGCTCCTTGCGGATGACCGATTCGTAGATCTTGCCGGTGGTGATGGAATTCTTGCCGGTCAGGCGGGTATGGACGAAGCGCTCGTAGTGGCCCAGGTCCAGGTCGGTCTCGGCGCCATCGTCGGTCACGTAGACCTCGCCGTGCTGGAAGGGACTCATGGTGCCCGGATCCACATTGATGTACGGATCGAGCTTCATCATGGTGACCGAAAGGCCACGCGCTTCCAGGATGGAAGCCAGCGACGCCGCGGCGATGCCCTTGCCAAGCGAGGACACCACACCGCCGGTGACGAAAATCAAGGGGGTCATGGGATGCAGCCGTGCTGGAAATCGGCATTTTAGAGGAAGAACGATCCGGCCGCGAGGGCTTGACGTCCTTCGCCGACGAGTTCGTTCAAGTTTTCCGACCCGCCAGCAGGCGGGCAAGCGATTCGCACCCCGCTCCAGGGGCGCTTGGAGTCCCCCCAGCGGGAGCAAAGGCCGCGTGCGAGCCCCTCGGGAGGCCTCCCCCCACCGAACTCGTCACCACCCTGGAACGACAAAGGCGCCCCGAAGGACGCCTTTGTCTCTCAAACCAGACAGTCCCCGGCTTACTCCACCGGCACCATCTGCGAGGTCGGGTGCATCATGTTCACATTCATGTTGTGCAGCACCCACAGCGAGCCGATCACCACGATGGCAAGGATCAGCAGAGTGAACAGCATGATGGCCAGGTTGCCGCGCTGCGAGGGCGAGGTGCCCATGTGCAGGAAGAACACCAGCTGGACGATCAGCTGAGCCACGCCAAATACCACGATGCCCGGCATCATCAGGTCATGCGGCACCGCGCCGCTCATGACCACGCCGAACGAGGCCAGGGTCAGCACGACCGACAACGCGAAGCCGATCAGGTAGGACTTGGTGCTGCCGTGGTCGGCATGGGCGGCATCGTGATGCGCCGCGTCGTGTGAATGGTGAGCGCCGGACATCAGATGGCCCCCCGCAGGTAGACAAAGGTAAACACGCAGATCCAGACGATATCCAGGAAGTGCCAGAACAGGCTCAGGCACGACAGGCGGCGACGAGTGGCGTCGGTGAGGCCGTGACGGCGAATCATGTCCATCATCACCACCAGCCAGATCAGGCCGCACGTCACGTGCAGACCGTGGGTACCGACCAGGGTGAAGTAGCTGGACAGGAACGCACTGCGGCTCGGGCCGGCGCCTTCATGGATCAGCTTGGCGAACTCGTACACTTCCATGCCGATAAAGCCGGCACCGAACACGAAGGTCACCGCCAGCCACGCCAGCAGCTTGCCCCTCTGTCCGGCATGCATGTTCAGCATGGCCATGCCGAAGGTGACCGACGAAATCAGCAGCAGCATGGTCTCGCCGAGCACGAACGGCAGCTCGAACAGCTCCTTGCCGGTCGGGCCGCCTGCGGTGGCGTTGGCCAACACGGCGAAGGTGGCGAACAGCCCCGAGAAGATCAGGCAGTCGCTCATCAGGTAGATCCAGAACCCCAACAAGGTCTTGGATCCATCGTCGTGGTGATGGGCATCTCCACCGTGGGAGATGCCATCGAGCGCGCCGTGATGGGCGCTTAGTGCGGGACTGCTCATGGGTTAAGCCACCTTCTGACGCGAGGGCGCCGCAGCCGGAGCCACCTGCGAGGTCTGGAATTGCTGCAGCTGGGCGTGACGCGAGCGCTCGATGCGCTCGACCTCGGCCGCCGGCACCCAGTAATCGATGTCGCGGTCGTAGGCGCGGACGATGAACGAGGCGATCATGCCGAGCAGGCCCACCGCCGCCAGCCACCAGATGTGCCACACGAGCGCAAAGCCCAGGGCCGTACCGAATGCACCCATGACCACACCGACGCCGGTGTTGCGGGGCATGTGAATGTCTTCGTACTTGGCAGGTTGCACGTAAGCGACTCCGTTTTGTTTGTCTTCCCAGAACTGGTCCAGTTCACGGACCTGCGGGAGGATGGCGAAGTTGTAGAAGGGTGCCGGGGAAGCAATGGACCATTCCAGGGTGCGGCCACCCCACGGGTCGCCGCTGGGATCGGTGAGCTTGTTGCGGTCACGCACGCTGACGTAGAACTGCAGCACGGTGAAGAAGATGCCCATCGCGATGATCACCGCGCCGATGGCCGCCACGATCAGGTACGGCTGCCACTCGGGGTTGGCGTAGTGGTTCATGCGGCGCGTCATGCCCTTCAGGCCGAGGACGTACAGCGGCATGAAGGCCACGTAGAAGCCGATCAGCCAGCACCAGAACGACGCCTTGCCCCAACGCTCGTTGAGACGGAAGCCGAACGCCTTCGGGAACCAGTAGTTGATCGCAGCCAGGCAGCCAAACACCACGCCGCCGATGATCACGTTGTGGAAGTGCGCAATCAGGAACACGCTGTTGTGCAGCACGAAGTCCGCACCCGGCACCGCCATCAGCACGCCGGTGACGCCGCCCACCACGAAGGTGACCATGAAGCCCACCGTCCACAGCATCGGCACAGTGAATTCCACGCGGCCGCGGTACATGGTGAACAGCCAGTTGAACAACTTGGCGCCGGTCGGCACCGAGATGATCATCGTCATGATGCCGAAGAAGGCGTTGACGTTGGCGCCCGAACCCATGGTGAAGAAGTGATGCAGCCACACCAGGAACGACAGCACGCCGATTGCCGAAGTCGCATACACCATCGAGGAATAGCCAAACAGCGGCTTCTTCGAGAAGGTGGCGACGATTTCCGAGAACGCACCGAAGCACGGCAGCACCAGGATGTAGACCTCGGGGTGGCCCCAGATCCAGATCAGGTTCACGTACATCATGGCGTTGCCGCCAAGCTCGTTCGTGAAGAAGTGCATGTCCAGGTAACGGTCGGCCGTGAGCAGCGCCAGGGTCACCGTGAGGATGGGGAACGCCGCCACGATCAGGATGTTGGTGACCAGCGCCGTCCAGGTGAACACCGGCATCTTCATCAGGGTCATGCCCGGCGTGCGCATCTTCATGATGGTCACGATGAAGTTGATGCCACTCAGCGTAGTACCCAGGCCCGATAGCTGCAGCGCCCAGATGTAGTAATCCACACCCACCGTTGGGCTGTATTGCAGGCCCGACAGCGGCGGATAAGCCAACCAGCCGGTCGCCGCGAAATCACCGATGAACAGCGACACCATGACCAGCACCACGCCCGACACGAACAGCCAGAAGCTGAGCGAGTTCAGGAACGGATAGGCCACGTCGCGCGCGCCGATCTGCAGCGGCACCACCAGGTTCATCAGGCCGGTAATGAGCGGCATCGCCACGAAGAAGATCATGATGACACCGTGCGCGGTGAACACCTGATCGAAGTGGTGCGGTGGCAGATAGCCCGCCGAATCGGAGGCCGCCATGGCCTGCTGCAGGCGCATCATGACCGCGTCGGCAAAGCCGCGCATTAGCATGACCAGCGCCACGATGACGTACATCACGCCGATCTTCTTGTGGTCCACCGAGGTGAACCACTCCGACCACAGGTAACCCCACAGGCGCATGCGGGTAATGAGGGCAAACATCGCCAGGCCGCCGAGAATCACGGCAGCGAGGGTGCCCATGACGATCGGCTCGTGGTACGGGATCGCCTCTAAAGTGAGCTTTCCAAACATGGCTTACTTCTCTGCCTTGGCGGGGGTGATGTTGGAGGAGGTCGCATCCCCGTCCGCGTGGTGATGCATGTCCATCGGCATGTCGCCGTGCGACATGTCGTGCTGCGAATCCATGGACATCTCTTGCTGCCCGGCGCCCTCATGGGACATGCCGTGCATGTACTTGCCGATCACGTGGCTGAACAGTCCCGGCGTAACGCTGCCGTAGTAGCTCACCGGGGTCTTTTCGCTCGGCGCGGCCAACACCTTGTAGGTGTCGTCGTTGAGCGCCACCTGTGTGGCCTTGGCGTGGGCCAGCCAGTCCCTGAAGCCATCTTCCGAGGTGGCGATGGCCTTGAAGTTCATGTCCGAAAAGCCCGGACCGCTGAAGTTCGAGGACAGGCCCGCATAGGTGCCCGGCTCGCGCGCGATCAGGTGCAGCTTGGTCTCCATGCCCGCCATCGCGTAGATCTGGCTGCCCAGCTGCGGAATGAAAAAGGCGTTCATCACCGAGTCGGAGGTGATCTGGAAATTCACCGGACGATCCGTCGGGAACGCGATCTCGTTGACCGACGCTACGCCGTATTCCGGGTAGACGAACAGCCACTTCCAGTCGAGCGCGACGACCTGGATGGTCACCGGCTTGGCATCGGACTCCAGCGGCTTGTATGGATCCAACGCATGCGAGCTGCGCCAGGTGATGACCGCCAAAATCGCAATGATGATCGCGGGAATGGTCCACACCACTACCTCGATCTTGGTCGAATGCGACCAGTTCGGAGCGTAGGTGGCCTGCTTGTTCGAGGCGCGATAGCGCCAGGCGAACCACAGCGTCATCGCAATCACCGGAATGGCCACAACGGCCATCAAGCCCAGCGCGATCAGGATCAGGGACTTCTCCTGGGCACCGATATCACCCTTCGGGGTGAGGACTTCCATATTGCAGCCGCTAAGAAACACAGCGGCGCCGACGCCTGCGTAGCGCAAGCGCGAAAGTAAGGCATGCATGTTCACTGACAACCTGAAGGGACCAGCGTGGGGACGCGGCATGCTAGCGACATGAGACGCAGGTTGAAACAGTCTTGAGACACAATGCCGCAGGAGAAATTTCTTGCGCGGCCCGCCGCGACGACTTGACACGAAAATGCAAGTGCGTGCACCCGCATTCCCACGAAGAAATTGCTCCATTCAACAGGAAAATAGTCGATACCGCCGCCCCTGCTACCATGGCTCGATGGAACTGACCACGCCCGCCAAACTCGCCGCTCTGCGGCAGATCATGCGCGAACACGACATCGCCGCCTGCCTCGTGCCCAGCGCCGATCCACATCTGTCCGAATACCTTCCCGAGCACTGGCAGGCCCGCGTATGGCTGTCCGGCTTTACCGGCTCGGCAGGCACGCTGGTGGTGACTCACGACCATGCCGGCCTGTGGACCGATGGACGCTATTTCGCCCAGGCGGCGCAGGAGCTGGCGGGCAGCGGCGTCGAACTGATGAAGCAGCGCGTGGCGCACGCCCCGGAACATATCGAGTGGTTGCTGCAACACCTGGCGCCGGGCGACACCCTTGCCGCCGCCGCTGACAGCCTGTCGCTGGGCACCGCGCGCTCCCTGGAGCGCCGCTTGTCCGCCATCGACGCCAGCCTGCGCACGGATCTGGATCTACCCGGCCTGATCTGGCGCGATCGCCCCACCCTTCCCTCCGCGCCCGTGCTCGAGCATGCGCTGCGCTACGCCATCCAGCCGCGCAGCGACAAACTCGGCCGCCTGCGCACCGCGATGCGCAAGCTGGGTGCCACGCACCACCTGGTATCCAGCCTGGACGACATCGCCTGGCTGACCAACCTGCGCGGTAGCGATGTCGAGTGCAATCCGGTGTTCCTTGCCCATTTGCTGGTGCAGGCCGAAGGACACGCCACCCTGTTTGTGGGCCGCGGCAAGCTCACCGACGCCCTGGTGGCCGCCCTCGCCGCCGACGACATACGCATCGCCGACTACGCCACCGTCACCGATGCGCTTTCCGAGTTGGGCGACCGTGATCGCCTGCTGCTGGACAGCGGCCGCGTGGTGGTCGCCCTCACCCAAGCCATTGCGCCCGGCGTGACCTTGATCGAAACCGCCAACCCCAGCACCTTGCTCAAGGCACGCAAGAGCGCGGCGGAGCTGGAGCACATCCGCGATGTCATGCGCCGCGATGGCACGGCCCTGGTGCGCGCGTTCCGCCGCCTGGAAGAGCGCCTCACCGCCGGCATGCGCCAAACCGAGCTGGACGTGGATACCCTGCTGCGCGAAGAACGCAGCGCACAGCCGGACTTCGTGGGTGAAAGCTTCGCCACCATCGCGGGCTACCAGGCCAACGGCGCCCTGCCGCATTACCGCGCCACGACTGCATCGCACAGCACCTTGAAAGCGCAGGGTTTGTTGCTGATCGACTCGGGCGGCCAATACCAGGGCGGCACCACCGATATCACTCGCGTGCTCGCGCTGGGCGAAACCACCGCGGAGCAGCGACGCGATGCGACCCTGGTCATGAAAGGCCTGATCGGCCTCAGTCGCGCCCGCTTTCCCAAGGGCGCCAGCGGCCCCCAGCTCGATGCACTGGCGCGTGCGCCGCTGTGGGCCAGCGGCATGGATTACAGCCACGGCACCGGCCACGGCGTGGGTTACTTCCTCAATGTGCACGAAGGCCCCCAAGGTATTCGTCCACCGGTCTCGGGCGCCGCGCTGGTGGCACTGGAGCCGGGCATGATCAGCTCGATCGAGCCGGGCCTGTACAAGCCCGGCCGCCACGGCATCCGCCATGAGAACCTGGCGGTGGTGATCGAGGCGGACCGCACCGAGTTTGGCGAGTTTTATGCGTTCGAAACCTTGACCCTGTGCCCGTTCGACCGGCGCGCACTGGAACCGAGCCTGCTCAACCCGGAGGAGCGCGCCTGGCTGGACGACTACCACGCCAACGTGCGAGCCGCCCTCGCCCCCTTGCTGGACGAGGCTGACCTGGCCTGGCTGGAGCGCCACTGCGCCCCGCTGGGCTAAGCCCGTGCAACAACCCTTGACCTGCCCGCCCGGGCAACCCATCCTCCCGCGCCTAACCTCGCTGAATTCCTACGCATGAGCAGTCGTTACAACGCCGCCGACATTGAAGTCCTTTCCGGCCTTGATCCGGTCAAGCGCCGCCCGGGCATGTATACCGACACCTCCCGCCCGAACCATCTGGCGCAGGAAGTCATCGACAACTCGGTGGACGAGGCCCTGGCCGGCCATGCCAAGTCGATCGAAGTGATCGTGCATACCGACGGCTCGGTCGAAGTAACCGACGACGGCCGCGGCATGCCGGTGGACATCCATCCGGAAGAAGGCGTGCCGGGTGTCGAGCTGATCCTTACGCGCCTGCATGCGGGCGGCAAGTTCTCGGGCAAGAACTACAACTTCTCCGGCGGCTTGCACGGCGTGGGCGTATCGGTGGTCAACGCGCTCTCCACGCGCGTGGAAGTCACTATCCGCCGCGATGGCAGCGAATACCGCATGGCGTTCGAGAACGGCGATCGCGCCAGCGAACTCGAAGTGATCGGCTCGGTACCCAAGAGAAAGACCGGCACCACCGTGCGCTTCTGGGCCGATCCCAAGTATTTCGACTCGCCGAAGATTTCCCTCGGCAAGCTGCGTCACCTGCTGCGCGCCAAGGCCGTACTGTGCGCGGGCCTGAATGTGAAGCTGGTCGACGAAGCCACCGGCGACGTCAACGAGTGGTATTACGAAGACGGCCTGCGCGACTACCTGCGTGACGAACTGTCCAACGCCGAGGCCATTCCCGCCGAACTGTTCGTGCATCACGTGCAGCGCGAGGCGGACGGCCTGGACGTGGCGCTGGCGTGGCTGCCGGAAGGCGAGCTGGTGCAGGAGAGCTACGTCAACCTCATCCCCACCGCCCAGGGTGGCACGCACGTGAACGGCCTGCGCTCGGGCCTCACCAATGCCATTCGCGAATTCTGCGATATCCGCAACCTGCTGCCACGCGGCGTCAAGCTGGCCCCGGAAGACGTGTGGGAGCGTCTCTCCTTCGTGCTTTCGGCCAAGCTGCAAGACCCGCAGTTCGCCGGCCAGACCAAGGAGCGCCTGTCCTCGCGCAACGCTGCCGCGATGGTCGAAGGCGTCATCCACGATGCCTTCAGCCTGTGGCTGAACCAGCACGTGGACCTGGGTGAACGCATTGCCCAACTCGCCATCGAGCGCGCCAGCGCGCGCCTGAAGGCCGCCAAGCAGGTGGTGCGCAAGAAGATCACCCAGGGCCCCGCCCTGCCCGGCAAGCTGGCCGACTGCACCGCCACCGACCTCAGCCGCACCGAGCTGTTTCTGGTGGAAGGCGACTCGGCAGGCGGCAGCGCCAAGCAGGCGCGCGACAAGGAGTTCCAGGCGATCCTGCCGCTGCGCGGCAAGATCCTCAACACCTGGGAAGTGGAGTCGGGCTCCGTACTCGCCTCCGAGGAAGTGCATAACCTGGCCGTCGCCATTGGCTGCGACCCGGGCAAGGACGACCTCAGCGGCCTGCGCTACGGCAAGATCGTCATCCTTGCCGATGCCGATTCCGATGGCTTGCATATCGCCACCCTATTGAGCGCCCTGTTCCTGCGCCACTTCCCCGCATTGGTGCGCGAAGGCCACGTGTTCGTGGCGATGCCGCCGCTGTTCCGCGTGGACGTGGGCAAGCAGGTGTTCTACTGCCTGGACGAAAACGAAAAGACGGCCATGCTTCAGCGCATCGAGCGCGAAAAGATGAAGGGCCAGGTCAGCACCACCCGCTTCAAGGGTCTGGGCGAAATGAACCCCAGCCAATTGCGCGAATCCACCATCCACCCGGATACCCGCCGCCTGGTGCAGCTCACCGTCGAAACCGACGATGGCACCGCCAAGCTGATGGACATGCTGCTCGCCAAGAAGCGCGCCAGCGACCGCAAGGCATGGCTGGAAGAAAAGGGCGATCTGGCAACGCTGGAAGTCTGACGCCGCCCGGCCCCCAGGGCCGGCGTCGCCTCGTCACGGAGGGCGACGAATAGCGCCCTCTGCGATCCATCCCATGGCCTACCGCTGCGTATCCGCCCGCACCGGCAACGGTCGACGCCGATAGCGCACGGCGTACACCACGCCAAGCCCCAGCAGAAACGGCAGGCCGAAGATTCGCTGGGGCGTCTAGGCCTTGGTCAGCGCCACGTAAGCCACCAGCTCTACACGCATGGCGGGATGGACGAATCCCTTGACCGCCACGCATGCGCGATTGGGGTACGGCGCCTCGAAAAAGGAGCGGTACTCCTCGTCGAACACACCGATGTCGCCAGCATCGGAGAGATAAACCAGCACCTGCGCCACATCAGCCATGGACGCCTCGGCACGCTGCACGGCCATGGCAAGGTTGGACAGCGTCAAGCGCGTCTGCTCGCGAATGTCGCCCCCAACGATGGCGCCCGCACCATCTACCGGACCATGCGTGGTGAACATCAGGCCGCCAGCACGGGTGGCCCATGAAAACGGTTGAGCCGCCTGAGGCAGGCCTATGGAAATAGCGTCAGCCATGGTGCCCCCTCAACCAGTGCGCCGCTGGGACGCGGCACCGCTCGTTACCGCAGCGCGCGTCTGCTTACGCACCACCTCACCAATGGCCTTGGCGACCCAGTCGATATTGGTGTCGTTCAATCCAGCCATGCACGCCCGCCCGGAGCGCAACAGGTACACGCTCTTTTCGGTCCGCAATGCATCGACTAACGCAGGTGAAAGCCCGGTGTAACTGAACATGCCTCGCTGCATCCCGAGGTGATCGAAAGAAACATCCGGCAGCGCCTCGGCCAAACGCGTTTGCAACGCGCCCCGCACGCGCTGGATGCGCTGACGCATGGCATTCACTTCGCCCTCCCACTGCGCACGCAGATCGGCATCGCCCAGCACGGTGGCGACCAGTCTCGCTCCATGGAGCGGCGGGCTGGAGTAGATTCCTCGAACGATGGCCTGCAACTGACTCAGCACCCCTGCCGCCTGCGTGTTGTCCGCGCATACGACCGAGAGGCCACCGCAACGCTCACCATAGAGCGCGAAGTTTTTCGAGAATGAATGACTTACCATGACGGCAAGGCCCGCATCGCACATGGCGCGAATGGCCCAGGCGTCTTCGGCGAGCCCATCGCCAAAACCCTGATAGGCCATATCCATCAAGGGCATGAGTCCACGCTCAACCATCAACTGGATGATCGCCTTCCATTGCTCTTTGGATAGGTCGACGCCTGTAGGGTTATGACAGCTCGGCTGCATGACCACCACGCTGCGCGACGGCAAAGCCGCCAGCGCGGATACCATGGCGTCAAAGCACAAGCCGTGGGTCTGCGGGTCGTAATACGGGTAGTTGTGTACTTCCAACCCGGCCCGCGTGAAAAGCACGCGATGATTGTCCCAGGTCGGGTCGCTGATCCAGACCGCGCTATCGGGAAAATAGCGGCGAAGGAACTCGGCCACCAAACGCAGCGCGCCCGAGCCACCCACGCTTTGCACGGTAGCTATCCGCCCTTCGCGCAAGGCAACGCTGTCCGCACCGAACACCAGCTCCTGTGCGCGTTGGCGATAAAACGCCATTCCCTCCATGGGCAAATAACCGTACGGCATGCCCTCCTCACTCAAGCGCTGGGCCGCACGGCGCACGCTGGACAGAACGGGAAGCCGCCCTTCTTCGTCGTAATAGAGACCGATGCTCAGGTTGACCCTGTGCGGCGACGGATCTGCCAGAAATTCCTGAAACAACGAATAGATGGGATCACCCAGGTACGAAGGAATATGTCGAAACATGCGATGGACCGTATCGGCGAGGAAAGAGCGCCATCCGCGAGGGCGCTGCGAGCTGGCCGTTCAAGCGCCAGTGGCAACTGAATCTATTCCAACCAAAACACGCGTATAGAAGCCTCCACCGACACGTACGTACGCCTGAAGCAGGCGCATTCTGTGGGCGCACCATCCGTGACGGCAGAAATGATCGATATCAACGGCACGCTCACGCGCCCGGATCCTACTCACTCGATGCAGGCCACCAGGACCCACCACGCCATTCAAAGCCTTGAACCCGAGACCCACTGCTCGACCGATGCGCGTCGGGTTCGCGCAGCGGTACCGGTCTGCCCGGCATCCGGCCGTATCCGACGAACGAGTCGGTGCGCCGCACCGGCGGCCTCAGTCAGGGGGACGCACCTGGAGGCCGTGGTACGCGATGGATCCTGGGTAGACTGAAAGAGGCATTCCACATGCCCGGCCACGACGCTATCTTGGTGCCACCTTTTTGACGGATCGCCCCATGTCCCTGCTGCCGCCTATCGACTTGAAGCGCTGGATCGACGAACACCGTCACCTGCTCAAGCCACCAGTGGGCAACAAGTGCATCGTGGATGGCGACTTTATCGTGATGATCGTCGGCGGCCCCAACAGCCGCACCGATTACCACTATGAGGAAGGCCCCGAGTTCTTCTACCAGCTCGAGGGCGAGATGGTGCTCAAAGTGCAGGACGAAGGCGTGGCGCGCGACATACCGATCCGCGCCGGTGAAATGTTCTACCTGCCGCCCTGCGTACCGCACTCCCCCCAGCGCATGCCCGACTCGATCGGCCTGGTGATCGAACGGCGCCGCCTGGCTGGCGAGAAGGATGGCCTGATGTGGTACTGCGAACGCTGCAACCACAAGCTTTACGAGGAGTACTTCACCCTCGACAGCATCGAGCGTGATTTCCCGCCGGTATTTGAGCGCTTCTATCGCTCCATCGATGCCCGCACCTGCGTGGAGTGCGGGCATTTGCATGCGGTGCCAGCCAAGTACGCCTGACCAGCCCCGCTCCCCGGCCATTGCACCAAGTGGCCGAGGCGTCAGCCGCGCATAAGCCACTTGCGCGCCATACGGCGCAATGACTCGTCACTGGCGGCGTCGTCGGCGATATCGCGGATGGAACGCCATGCCAGCGCGTGCGACTCCTCGCTCACCTGGAACTGCTCGTTCGCGCCGGCGCGCACCACGAAACGCACGTCGTAGTGCCAATGCTCGGGCTCCTCGCCACGTGCGGGGATGCGGTGCCGGTCCATGTCGAACGGTTGAGGCTCCACACTCAAGCCATCCAGCCCCGACTCCTCCTCCGCCTCGCGCAACGCCACGCGCGCCAGGTCGGTGTCGCCATCGGCGTGACCGCCCAATTGAAGCCAGCGCCCCAGCTTGCGGTGATGGGTCAACAGCACCCGCTCACCATCGGCACTCACCAGCCACGCGGACCCAGTGAAATGCGCCTCGCGGCTCTCGCGCACAAACGCGTGGTGTGCCTGAGCCAACAACTCAATGAAATGCGGCACATCGGTCTCGGCCGGCCATTGCTGACCGTAGGCCTGAAATTGGTGGAGCAAATGGATCATGGATGATGCGTTCCTGCGGAATAACAGTACGTGTGGCGCGAACCGAAACGCTCAATTATTTCAGCCCTTGCCGATATGGGCACCTCTGCCTCGCTCCCTAGCATAAGCGGCAGCTCACCGACCTACCGGTTAGCTCAGCCTTACTCGCCGCACGGGACGAATGCATCGATGCAACGGAGCCTTATTCTTCTGTCGCTTTGCGGCACCCTCGTCGCAGCCCAGGTACACGCCGAAGCGTCAGCCGCCAATTTTACAGGGCCGCTGATCACTCCCAACGCCGCGGCCCCGCCCGCCGGCGCGGGCAACGTCGAGCCTTACCTGATCTACGTCGAGTCGCACGCCTATTACGACCTTGACGGCACCCGGCATACCCAGCACCCGGGCTCGCATCAGTGGCTGCTGGCAGTGCCGGTGAGCTACGGCGTCACCGACCGCCTCAACGCACAACTCACCGCCGGCACCCTCTATAACGTCTCCGGACGGCAGCACAGCGACGGCACGCGCCAAACCGACACCACCGTGAAGCTGCAATACATGCTGGTCGCGCCGCAGGCCAATGGCCTGGGCACGGCGGTTTCGGTGAGCTACGCACACACCTTCCCCACCGGCAGCTACGACCGTCTTGGCAACAATCCGCTCAATGGCGGCGGCGACGGCGCGTCGACCGACCAGCTGGCGCTCTACGCACAACAGCGACTCGTACTCGCCAACGGGCACACGATGCGGTTACGCGGCCTGCTGAATTGGGGGCCATCGCCTTCCCGAGTCACCATCGAAGGGGTCAGTTCGCACGGCACCTCCACCGGCTTCGTCGGCTCGGCACGCCTGGGGCGCTCACTGAACGCCATGGTCGCCGCCGAATACGCGCTCGATCGTCACTGGGCACTCGCCATGGATGTCACCTGGGGTCACCGCCGCGGCTCAAGCGTTCGCGGCTGGGAGTGCCGTTCGGTGGATAGCTGCGAGGCCGTCGCCCAACTCGCCGCCTCGCACTGGACGTATAGCGTGGCGCCCGCGGTGGAATACAACTTTACCCATTCCCTGGGCCTGATCGCCGGCGCGCAGATCAGTTTCGCCGGCCATAACAGCGGCGCCTACATAGCGCCGCAAGTCGCGCTCAATGTAGATTTCTGAACACAGGTGCCTCGCGGAAAATGGCCCGACACGGCGCCGTTAAACGGCCGATTCAAGGGGTCACCAGTCCCCCCGCAATGCAACTTGTGCCTGCGCGCCCCGCTGGGCTATGGTGCCCTGTCGCCGCTGGGGTAGCGGCGCACGGGCCATGACGAAAGCCACGGTCGCACGCTTTTAAAAACATATAGATCCAGCACAGGCGGTAGGGGAGAGACATGCTGAAAAACCTGTTTGCGACGCACCCAATTCAGGCGTCGCCACACGTCGATGCTGGCGAACTGCCGCACGACGGCCTGCAAGGGGAGGCCACTCTCAAGCGTGTCCTCACCGCGCGCCATCTGATCACGCTGGGCATTGGTGCCGTGATCGGCGCCGGTATCTTCGTCATCACCGGTCAGGCCGCCGCCGAACATGCCGGCCCCGCCCTGGTCATCAGTTTCATCGTCGCGGGCATTGCCTGTGCGTTCGCCGGCCTGTGTTACGCC
>NZ_JAELTT010000087.1 GCF_016428975.1 Dyella sp. ASV21 | reverse complement strand
CCCCCCCCCCCCCCCCCCCCCCCCCCCCCCCCCCCCCCCCCCCCCCCCCCCCCCCCCCCCCCCCCCCCCCCCCCCCCCCCCCCCCCCCCCCCCCCCCCCCCCCCCCCCCCTTTTTAATGATCCGGCGCCCACCGAGATCTACACCCGAACGTTGTCGTCGGCAGCGTCAGATGTGTATAAGAGACAGACACGGGCGTGCGGGTGGGGGCGGGGCCCGGCTCCGGCAGTTCCGGTGCCAGGTGGCGACCGGCGGAGGCCGGCACGCTGCGTGCCGGGGCGGCGCCGAGCGCGGCGCTGCCGTTGGCGGCGGCATTCTTCACGTCCTGCAGGGTCACTACGCCGTCGGCGCCGGTGGGCGTGACGCGGGTGAGGTCGATCTTGAGCTTCTTGGCGAGCGCACGCACGGCCGGCACGGCTTTGACACCGCCGACGCTGCTGGCTTGTTCCACGTGTACGGCGTTGCCGCTGACCATGGCGCCAACCACGGTGCCTTCGTCTTCGCGATCGGCCTTGGGGCTTTCCACTTCGCCGCCTTCATCGGAGGCGACCACGCGGTTGGCGTCGTCGGCTGCCGGGCTGCCCACGCTCTTCTTGGGACCGTGGTGATGGCCGGTGGCCTCGGCTTCGGCGCGCTGCTTGGCGTTCTGATCGGGTTCGAAGTCGGCAAGGGCCGAGCCGGTTTCGATGATGTCGCCCGGTGCGCCGTAAAGCTTCTTGACGGTGCCGGTGTAGGGGGAGGGCACGTCGACCACCGCCTTGGCGGTTTCCATCGAGCACAGCGGTGCGTCGAGCTTGATGTAGTCGCCTTCCTTGACGTGCCACTCGACGATGGTGGCGTCGGGCAGGCCTTCGCCGAGGTCGGGCAGGTAGAAAGTCTTGATGTCGGCCATAGGGATTCTCGCGAATTTTGTTTGGTCGTCATCCCTGCGAAAGCAGGGATCCAGTGTCTTTGTCTTGAGGCGCTGGGTCCCAGCTTTTGCTGGGGCGACGAGCGCGCTATGTCTTAGCTGTTGGCGAGCGTGCGCTTGGCGGCTTCCACCACGCGCTCGGTGCTCGGCAGGTACTTCATTTCCAGGCGGAACAGCGGAATGTGCGTGTCAAAGCCGGTGACGCGTTCGACCGGCGCGAGCAGGTCGTACAGGCATTCCTCGGCGATGCGCGCAGCGATTTCCGCACCGAAGCCCGCGGTCTTGGGGGCTTCGTGCACGATCACGCAGCGGCCGGTCTTCTGCACCGACTCGGCGATGGTGTCGAAGTCCAGCGGGGTAAGCGTGGCCACGTCGATCACTTCGGCGCTGATGCCGTCAGCGGCGAGCTCGTCGGCGGCTTCCAGCGCTTCCTTCACCTGAGCGCCCCAGGTGACGATGGTGACGTCGGTGCCGTCGCGCAGCACGAAGCACACGTCCAGCGGCAGCGCCTCGCCGTCATCGGGTACTTCTTCCTTGTACTGGCGGTAGATGCGCTTGGGTTCGAAGAACATCACCGGATCGGGATCGCGGATGGCGGCGAGCAGCAGGCCGTAGGCTCGCGCTGGCGAGGACGGCATGACCACGCGCAGGCCCGGGATGTTGGTGAACAGGTGTTCGTTCGCTTCGGAGTGATGCTCCGGCGCACGAATGCCGCCGCCCCACGGCGCGCGCCACACGGCCGGCACGGTGATGCGGCCGCGCGTGCGGTTGCGCAGACGCGCAGCGTGGCACGCGATCTGCTCCATCATCGGGTAGATGAAGCCTTCGAACTGTGCTTCGGCCACCGGCTTCATGCCCTGGGCGGCGAGGCCCACGGTGACACCGGCGATGGTGGTTTCGTCCAGCGGCGTGTCGAGCACGCGCAGCTCACCGAATTTTTCCTGCAGGCCCTGGGTGGCGCGGAACACGCCACCGTTGACGCCGACGTCTTCGCCCAGCACCACGACGCTTTCGTCGTGGGCCATTTCATAAGCCAGCGCCTGGGTGACGGCTTCGATAAGGGTGATCTGTGCCATGGGTTAGTGGGCCTTCTTTTCGAGCGAAAGGACGAGATCGCGCTGCTTGGCGAGATCGGCGGGGACTTCGGCGAAGGTGTAGTCGAACATCGCCGTGACCGGCTGGGTCTTGGTCTCGAGGTAAGCGTTGACCTCGTTGTCCATCCACTCGTCGCACTCGGCCTTCCAGGCTTCTTCCTTGGCGTCGTCCCACACGCCCTTGGCTACCAGCCAGTTGCGCAGGCGCTTCATCGGCTCCTTCGCCCAGGCGTCCTTTACTTCCTGCTCGCCGCGGTAACGGCGGGCGTCATCGGCGGTGGTGTGGTCGGAGAGGCGATAGGTCACCGCCTCGATCACGCTGCCGCCCTGGCCGTTACGCGCGCGGTCCAGCGCGTCTTCCATCGCCTTGCGCACGGCGATGATGTCGTTGCCGTCCACCTGGATGGAGAACAGGCCGGCGGCAATGCCCTTCTGGGCCAGCGTCGGCGCGCCGGACTGGATCTTGCGGGGCACGGAAATGGCCCACTGGTTGTTCACGATCACGGCCACCATCGGCAGGTTCTGCGCGCCGGTGATGTTGATGGCGCCGTAGAAGTCGCCTTTGGATGAACCACCGTCACCGATGGTGCACACGGCCACGCGCTTTTCGTTGCGGATCTTGAAGGCGAGCGCGGAGCCCGCGGCATGCAGGCACTGCGTGGCGATCGGCACCGACCAGGCGAAGTCGTGGCGCGCCGGTTCCTTCTGGTAGTCATTGCCGCGCTCGTCGCCGCCCCAGTACATGTACACCTCGCGCGGCTGTACGCCACGGTAGAGCTGGGCGCCGTATTCGCGGTAGCTCGGTGCGAACACGTCCTCGGGCTTCATGGCGCTGCCGATGCCTACGTGGGCGGCCTCGTGGCCAAGGCAGCTGGCGTAGGTGCCAAGCTTACCTGTGCGTTGGAGGGCGACTGACTTGGCATCGAAAACGCGGGTTGACATCATCAGCTTGTAGAGCTCGACCATATGGTCGAGGTCCTTGGCAAACTCAGGCAGGTCATCCCGAACCTGGTTGCCCTCGGCATCGAGATACTGCAGGTATTCGATTTCAAACTTGGCGGCGATGGACACGACTCGCTCCCGGAGTGAGTAATTGAGGTAATGGGGTGCTGGGAGGCGTCGGCCCATCCAGTGGGGCCAGGCACGCGTAAGGCCCTGAGCAAGACCGCATTTGATAGCAGGCGGGCATGTTGCGCCGCAAGGTACAGCGCAGCATGCGGCATGGTACGGGACGGCCCGCGCGAGCGGTTACCATGGCGGTTCCCCCGCTAGCAGAATGGCTATGACCGAGAACCAGCGCGACCTTGAGGCCGGTATCGAACTCGACCTGAATGGGCGACTGACCTATGGCGGCTACCTGCGGCTGGAGACGCTGCTTTCGGCGCAGCGCCCGCTCACCGACCCGCCGCATCATGACGAAATGCTGTTCATCGTGCAGCACCAGGTGGCGGAGCTGTGGATGAAGCTGATCATCCATGAACTGAAATCGGCGCTGGCGCATCTGCGTCAGGACGACCTGGACCCCTGCCTGAAGATCCTGGCGCGGGTGAAACAGGTGCAGCGCCAGTTGTTCGAGCAATGGGGGGTGCTGGAAACGCTCACGCCCTCCGAATACCTGGAATTTCGCGGCGTGCTGGGTTCGTCCTCGGGGTTCCAGTCGCTGCAGTACCGCCAGATCGAGTTTCTGCTGGGCAACAAGAACGCCCAGATGCTGCAGGTGTTCGCGTACGACCCGGCGGCGCAGGCGGCGCTGCGCGAGGTGCTGGAAGCACCCAGCCTGTACGATGAGTTCCTGCGCTACCTGGCGCGTCGCGGGCATGCGGTGCCGACGACGCTGGCCGAGCGCGACTGGTCGCAGCCTTATCAACGACATGTCGAGCTGTTGCCGGTGTTCAAGCGCATTTATGAGAACCGTGCGACGTTCTGGCCCGAGTACCACATGTGCGAGCAGTTGGTGGATATCGAGGGAAGTTTCCAGCTTTGGCGTTTCCGCCACATGAAAACGGTGGAGCGCATCATCGGACATCGGCGGGGCACTGGCGGTTCCTCCGGCGTGGCTTTTCTCAAGAAGGCGCTGGACCTGGAGTTTTTCCCGGAACTGCTGGATGTGCGTACCGAACTGGGTACTTGACGGCGGTCGATGCTGCGGCGCATTTGACGCCGGGCAGGGCAGCGGTTACATGTTTGAGTCCGCAAGAATTTTCGATTGGCACGCGAGTGCCGAACCTGTAGTAGCCAAGGGGAGCGCATGAGCGACACCACTTCCACCGCCGCGGCGGTACCCGACTATCCGCAGACCATGGGGCATCCGCGCCCGCTGTGGATGCTGTTCATGACCGAATTCTGGGAGCGCTTTGCGTTCTACGGCATCCGCTGGGCGCTGGTGCTGTACATCGTGTCCCAGTTCTTCGGCGGCGATGCCTCGGGCGAGCAGCCTGCGGGACGCACCTACGGCGCCTATCTGGCCCTGGTCTACGCAGCGGCCATTTTCGGCGGCTACATCGCCGACCGCGTGCTGGGCTATCAGCGCTCCATCCTGGTGGGCGCGGTGGTGATGGCCGCTGGCCTGTTCGCCATCGCGATTCCCGAGAAGCACATCTTCGAGATGGGCCTGGCCACCATCATCGTGGGTAATGGTCTGTTCAAGCCCAATATTTCCACCATGGTGGGCAAGCTCTATGGCGTCAGTGACACACGGCGCGACAGTGGGTTCACCATTTTCTACATGGGCATCAACCTGGGCGCGATGATTTCGCCCGTGCTTACCGAATGGCTGGCCAAGGCCGTGTTCGGCAGCAACAGCATGCCCAGCTACAAATACGTGTTCATCGCCTCCGGCGTGGGCATGCTGATCAGCCTGTTCTGGTTCTGGGTGGGCCGCCGCGGCCTCAAGGACGTGGGCCTGCCGCCCAAGGGGGGCGAAAGCCCCATGCGCGTGGTGTACGTGCTGGTGGGCATGCTGGCGGCCATTCCGCTGGTGTTCTCGCTGCTGGCGGCCGGTGCCGGCCTGCTGCAGTGGGTGCTGACCATCCTGTTCCTGGCATTGGCCGCGTTGCTGCTGGTGGAGGGTTTCCGCGAAGGCAAGGTGCAGCGCGACCGCGTGATCGCCATGCTGATCATCTTTGCCTTCAACGTGCTGTTCTGGATGTTCTTCGAGCAGGCCGGCAGCTCGTTCACCTTCCTGGCCGACAAGATCGTCAATCGCCAGTTCAGTGGTTTTGAGTTCCCCACCGCGTGGTTCCAGTCGGTCAACTCCATTGCCATCATCGCGCTGGCGCCCCTGATTGCCTGGATCTGGGTGGCGATGAAGAACCGCAACCCGTCCATCCCGCGCAAGTTCGGCCTGGGCCTGATCTTCAACGGCCTGGCCTTCCTGCTGCTGATGTTCGCCCTGTCCAGCATGGTGAACGAGCAGGGCAAGATTCCGTTCTGGACCTTGTTCATGGTCTACGTGATCCAGTCGGTGGGCGAGTTGTGCCTGTCGCCGATTGGCCTGTCGATGGTGACCAAGCTGGCGCCGCTGCGCCTGGTGGGCTTCGGCATGGGCGGCTGGTTTCTTTCCACCGGCATCGGCAACAATCTGTCGGGCATCTTCGCCGGCCACGTGAGCGGTGCGAATGGCATGACCGTGCAATCCGCGCTGGAGGGCTACACGTTTGGCTTCTGGTCGCTAATGGGCGCGGGCGTGCTGTTGTTCCTCATCGCGCCGCTGATCAACAAGCTGATGCACGGCGTCAAGTAAGACGCCCGGCAAGGCAAGCAAAGCGGGAGCCTCGGCTCCCGCTTTTTTTGCGCGTTACAGCGGCTGCACCGGTTGCAGCTTGTCCAGGATGCGGGCGAGCCAGGTGCGCTCCTCCTCGTCCAGCTTGGCCAACAGATCGCGTTCATGGGAGCGGGCCATCGGTGCCACCACTTCGTGCACCGCCCAGCCGGTTTCGCTCAGGCCCAGCACCGAGCGGCGCTTGTCGCCGTCGTGGGTGGCGCGGGTCACCCAGCCGGCCTCCACCAGCTTGGCCAGGGCGCGGCTCACGGCCACCTTGTCCATCAGTGTCCGCTCGGCCACCTCGCGTGCCGACAGCCCGTCGAAGCGGGCCAGCACCGCCATCACCCGCCATTCCGTCATGCTCAGGTCAAAACGGCGCTGATAATCATCCGCGATGGCCTGGCTGACCGCGTTGGAGAGAATGGACAGCCGGTAGGGCAGGAAGTGCTCCAGCTCCAATGGCGCGTGGTCGGGATGGTGTTCTTCGGGCACTGTTGCGGCGCTCCTTGCAAATGGTTTCATGTGTAACTATAACGTTCATATGATGACGATGGTCGCACGCTGGGTGTGGCCATTGAGAACGATCCACCAGGAGCTTCCCATGAGTGCGCAGCCCAATCTTGGCATGCAGGTCACCACCTTCGAAAATCCGATGGGTATCAACGGCTTCGAGTTCGTCGAATTTGCCGCTCCGGCGGGCCGTGGACAGGAGCTGCATACGCTGTTCCAGCGCATGGGCTTCAGCGCGGTGCTCAAGCACAAGTCGCGCCCCATCACGGTTTACCGCCAGGGTGATGTGAACCTTCTGGTGAACGAGGACCCCGATTCCTTCGCGGCGGAGTTCGCCAAGGCCCACGGTCCATGCGCGGCAGGCTTCGCCATTCGCTTCCAGAAGCCGGCGTCGGAAGTGCACGCGGTCGTGCTGGGCAACGGTGGTGAATCGTTCGACGCGCAGGCCGAAGCCACCAAGGCGGTGCATGCGCCGGTGGTGAAGGGCATTGGCGATTGCATGCTGTACCTGGTCGATCGCTACGGCGACAAGGGCAGCATCTACGATGGCGACTACGAGCCGATCGCCGGTGCGGACCTGCATCCCAAGGGCTTCGGTCTCACCTTCATCGACCACCTCACGCACAACCTCTACTTCGGCAATATGCAGAAGTGGTCCGCCTACTACGAGCGCCTGTTCAATTTCCGCGAGATCCGCTACTTCGACATCAAGGGCGCCAAGACCGGCCTGGTGTCCAAGGCGATGACCGCACCGGACGGCATCGTGCGCATTCCGCTCAATGAATCGAGCGATCCCAAGTCGCAGATCAACGAATACCTCGACGCTTACCACGGCGAAGGCATTCAGCACATCGCCCTGTTCACCGACAACATCTACGACACGGTGGAAGCCATGCGCGCCACTGGCGTGGAATTCCTGGATACGCCCGACACCTACTTCGATGTGGTGGACCTGCGCATCCCGAATCACGGCGAGGACGTGCCGCGCCTGGCCAAGAACAAGATCCTGATCGACGCGGACCTGGAGACCAAGCAGCGCAAGCTGCTGCAGATCTTCACCCAGAACAATATCGGCCCGATCTTCTTCGAGATCATCCAGCGCAAGGGCAACGAAGGCTTCGGCGAAGGCAACTTCCAGGCGCTGTTCGAGTCGATCGAGCGCGACCAGATGAAGCGCGGCGTGCTTTGAGAAGTGCCAGCGAAGGTCGCCGGGGCGACCTTCGCTGCAACAGGGCTGTTAGTGCGGGAAGCCGCCGTTTCTGAGCATGGTGGCGAACATCGCGCCGAAGAAGCTGATGTACAGCACCGTGATCACGATGCCGACGATGTACAGCACGCCCTGGATGACAAAATAGGTACGCAGCCGGGCCAGTGCTTCCTTGAGGCCTTCGGCATCGCCGCTAAGCTGGGCGCGCTCGATGGCGGAGGCCGATTGCATCAGCAGCACACCGATCCAGATCGGCAACCAGGCGACGATGATGCCGACGAGCGTAAGTGCGGTGATGGCACCCTGGATGATGAACATGATGCCGACGAACTTCATCCATCCCTTGCCCGAGGCAAGTGGTTGGCTGAGATCCTTCACGGAGGGTAGGGCGGCAGCTTGGCCTAGCGAGGAGTACGAGTCGGTCATGAACAATCCTTGGTGGTCATTGCAGTAAACGAATGACGCCTCATCCTTGGTATCGAGGCGGACCCATGGTCGTGAAAAAGAGTATCCGGATTGCGGGGAGTCTTCATGTCAACGAACAAGCAGCAGTACCTGTCCGGCTTCGGTAATGAGTTCGCCACCGAGGCGTTGCCCGGCGCGCTGCCCGAAGGGCAGAACTCGCCGCAGCGCGTGGCGCTTGGCCTGTACGCCGAGCAGCTGTCCGGCACGGCCTTTACCGCCCCGCGCCATAGCAACCGTCGCAGCTGGCTCTACCGCATCCGTCCGGCCGCCATGCATCATCCGTTCGCGGCGATGCCGGCCGGGCGTTTCCACAACCGATTCGACGAAGTGCCGGCCAACCCCAACCAGCTCCGCTGGGACCCCTTGCCGCTGCCCACCGAGCCCACCGACTTTGTCGATGGGCTGGTCACCATGGCCGGCAACGGCGGACCCGGCGAGCAGTCGGGTGTGGGCATTCATCTGTATGTGGCCAATCGCTCGATGCAGGGCCGTTTCTTCTATAACGCCGATGGTGAACTGCTGATCGTGCCGCAACTGGGCCGCCTCAAGCTGGTGACCGAGTTGGGCGTGATTGAGCTGGAGCCGCTGGAAGTGGCGGTGATTCCGCGCGGTGTGCGCTTTCGCGTGGAGCTGCTGGACGACAGCGCACGCGGCTACGTAGCCGAGAACTTCGGCGCGCTGCTGCGTCTGCCGGACCTGGGGCCCATCGGCAGCAACGGCCTGGCCAATCCGCGCGACTTCCTCACGCCGGTGGCGGCGTATGAAGACGTGGAAGGCCAGTTCGAGCTGATCGCCAAGTTCCAGGGCGGCCTGTGGCGCGCCGCCATCGACCACTCGCCGCTGGACGTGGTGGGCTGGCATGGCAATTACGCACCGTACAAGTACGATCTGCGTCGCTTCAATACCATCGGCTCGATCAGCTTCGATCATCCCGATCCGAGCATCTTCCTGGTGCTGCATTCGCCCAGTGACACGCCGGGCGTGAGCAATATGGACTTCGTGATCTTCCCGCCGCGCTGGCTGGTGGCGCAGCACACCTTCCGCCCGCCCTGGTTCCACCGCAATATCGCCAGTGAATTCATGGGGCTGATTACCGGTGCCTATGACGCCAAGGCCGAAGGCTTCGTACCGGGCGGCGCTTCGTTGCACAATTGCATGAGCGGCCATGGTCCGGATGCGGCCACGTACGAGAAAGCCTCGACCCGTGCTCTGTCCCAGCCGGACGTGATCACCGGCACCATGGCCTTCATGTTCGAAACGCGTCGGGTGATCCATCCCACCAGGCAGGCGCTGGAAGCACCGCAGCTGCAAGGCAACTATTACGAGTGCTGGCAGGGCATCGCCAAGCATTTCACGGGCAAGTAAGCGGCAGGTTGCCGCTACTTACGTACGACACAGGCAGGCGCCAACGCGCCGCCGACGGAGCAAAGCATGAAACTGGGTTCACTGAAGGAAGGCGGTCGCGACGGCACCCTCGTCGTGGTCAGCCGCGATCTGGAAAAGGCGGTGAAGGCCACGGGCATTGCCGCCACGCTGCAGGCGGCGCTGGACGATTGGTCCCATGTGGCGCCGCGCCTCAACGCGCTTTCCGAGGAACTCAACGCCGGCACGGCGTCGGGTGCCTTTGCGCTGGACATGACCGCGCTGGCCTCGCCGTTGCCGCGTGCCTATGAGTTCGTGGACGGCAGCGCCTACCTGCCGCACGTGGAGCGCGTGCGTCGTGCTCGCGGCGCCGAGGTGCCCGAGTCGTTCTACGTCGATCCGCTGATGTATCAGGCGACCAGTGCGGGCTTCCTGGGGCCGCGCGATCCGGTGGTGGTACCAAGCGAAGACTATGGCATCGACCTGGAAGCGGAAGTGGTGGTGATTACCGACGACGTACCGATGGCGGTGACGCCGGCCCAGGCTGCCGCGCACATCCAGTTGGTCGGCCTGGTGAATGACGTGTCGCTGCGCGGCCTGATTCCGGGCGAGTTGGCCAAGGGCTTCGGTTTCCTGCAGTCCAAGCCGCGTTCGGCGTTGTCGCCGGTGTTCGTGACGCCTGACGAGCTGGGCGACGCCTGGAAGGACGACAAGCTTCACCTGCCCATGCGCACCTGGCTCAACGACAAGTGGTTCGGCGAAGCCGAATGCGGCGTGGACATGCAGTTCAATTTCGCCCAACTGGTGGCGCACGCGGCCAAGACGCGTCCGCTCACCGCCGGCACCATCGTGGGCTCGGGCACCATTGCCAATGAGGACACCGACAAGGGTGCCTCTTGCCTCGCCGAGCAGCGCACGGTGGAGACCCTGCGCGATGGTCAGCCGAGCACGCCGTTCCTGAAGTTCGGCGACAGCCTGCGCATCGACGTGACCGATGCGTCGGGTGCCTCGATCTTCGGCGCCATCGAACAGGTGATTGCGCCGCTCAAGCGCTAAGTCGGGTTCGCTATGGCGTTCCAGCGACCGGCTTCGGCCGGTCGTTGCGTTTTTGTCGCAGGGAATTGATCGACATCAGCATGGCGGTTGTGGCGCGGCGGCACACTGTCGCGTATGCGCACGCCGCCCATCGTTCCTGAGTTCGACCCAGCCCTTATCGCTCGCTACGACGTAGCGGGGCCGCGTTACACCAGCTATCCCACCGCGCCGCAGTTCCATAACGGTTTTGACGAGGTGTCGTTGCGCGAGGTGATCGCCGGCTCGAACCTGGACGCATCGCCGCGCCCGCTTTCGCTGTACGTGCACGTGCCGTTCTGCTTTAGCCCGTGCTTCTACTGCGGCTGCACGCGGGTAATCACCCATGATCGCAGCAAAGCGGATAGCTACCTGCATTATTTGCAACGCGAGCTGGCGCTGATTGGCCCGCTGTTCGATCGAGAGCGGCCATTGCGGCAGCTGCACCTGGGCGGTGGCACGCCCAATTTCTTCGACGTGGAACAGATGACCACGCTGGTGAATGCGTTGGAACATCATTTTGAGTACCGCCGCAACGGCGAGCGCGAGTACGGCATCGAGATCGACCCGCGTTACGCCGACGCCGATTACATCCGCGCGTTGGGCCGACTTGGCTTCAATCGCGTCTCGGTGGGTATCCAGGATTTCGATCCAGCGGTGCAGCAGGCGGTCAATCGCATCCAAAGCGTGGCGCAGACACGCGAGGTGCTAGAGGCCGCGCGCGATGCAGGCTTTGTGTCGATCAGCGTGGACCTGATCTACGGCCTGCCGCGACAGACACAGGCGGGCTTCGAGCGCACCCTGGATGAAGTGATTGCCTTGGCTCCCGAACGCGTAGCGGTCTATGGTTACGCGCACCTGCCCAATCTGTTCAAGGCGCAGCGGCAGATCGAGGCGGGCGACTTGCCGGATGCATCGGCGCGCCTGGCGCTGTTCGGCACCGCGTTTGGCAAGCTGAGCGAAGCGGGATACCTCTATGTGGGCATGGACCACTTTGCGCGCGCCGATGACGAGTTGGTCAAGGCGCAGCAGGCGGGCACGTTGCAACGGAATTTCCAGGGCTATTCCACGCACGGCGATTGCGACATCGTGGCGCTGGGCGTTAGTGCGATCAGCCGGATCGGTCACAGCTACAGCCAGAATGCGCGCGATCTGATTGGCTATAAGGCCGCGTTGGATGCGGGGCACTTGCCGGTAGCGCGCGGCATGCGACTCTCGCACGACGACCGGGTTCGCCGCGCATTGATTGGCGAACTGATGTGCCACGGGCAATTGGACATGCATGGCTTTGGCGTGCGTCATGAACTGGATTTTGCGCGTCGCTTTGCCGATGCGCTGGCGCGTCTGGCCACGCAGGCCGAGGACGGCCTGGTGGAGATCGACGAACGCATGATCCGGGTGACGCCGCGCGGGCGCCTGTTGTTGCGCAATGTGGCCATGTGCTTTGACGCGTACCTGCACGAATCGGCGCCGGTACGGTACTCGCGCACCATTTGAGCCGGGGCGTCGTCATCATGGGCGGCGGCGTGTTCTACTAATGGGCCCCATCCAACGAGGTGTCCCATGTCCCAGGTTACGCTCAAGGGCCAGCCGGTCCAGGTCGACGGTCATTTCCCCGCCAAGGGCGAGCAGGCGCACGCGCTGTCGCTGGTCGGCAAGGATCTGGCCGATGTCTCGCTCGCCAACTACGCCGGCAAGCGCAAGGTACTGAATATTTTCCCCAGCGTGGATACGCCCACCTGCGCCACCTCGGTGCGCCGTTTCAACGAGAAGGCCAGCCAGCTCGATAACGCCGTGGTGCTGTGCATTTCCGCCGACCTGCCGTTTGCGCAGGCGCGCTTCTGTGGTGCCGAGGGCCTGGACAACGTGGTGACGCTGTCCACTCTGCGCGGCCACGACTTCCTCAAGAACTACGGCGTGGCGATCGCCTCCGGTCCGCTGGCCGGCCTGGCCGCGCGCGCGGTGGTGGTGCTGGATGCCAACGACAAGGTGCTGCATAGCGAGTTGGTGGGCGAGATCGCGCACGAGCCGAACTACGACGCCGCACTGGCGTCGCTGGCCTAAACCACGTCGCAGCGTCGTTGAAAAGGGCCGGATATTTTCCGGCCTTTTTTTATCAGGGAGACCGCGTTTTGGGCCGGCTCCAGTTGTGGTATTGGCGGTCGCCCATCACCACAGGGATCCAGGCATAACGCGTAGCGTGTGCATCACCGCCGGTCAGGGGTGCCACGCTCATGGAGGCCACGTAGCCGCGCATCACTTGGCCCAGATCCAGCTGTGGTGCGACATCGAGCAGGAGCACCGTGTCGGCGTGGCCGTCGGTACCGAAGCTCACCAGATAATCAGCGATGCCCGCACCCGGTGGCCGCTCATTGGGTGTGGACGCGTAATGGCGCTTATGGGTGGTGGGGTGCAGGTCGCTCGGTGCGCCTGGCGTGGCCATGCCAGCGCGAATCACGGCATCGTTGGCGGCGATGAACTGGCCAACATCCTTCATGATGGCATCGAGCGCCGAAGGGTCCAGATTGGCCTGGATGCGCAATACCAGTTCGCCCGCATAGCTCTGCGCGGCCGGCCCCAAGTTGCCGGCGAGCGGCGCGTAGTGCGCATAGATCTGTGCCCAGTTCATGGCCTCGCGGAACTCGCCACTGGCGTACTTGAGCTCGGCCATCTTGGCCATGGCCATCACGTGGCCTCGCAGCGCGGCGTTGGCGAAGTAGAGCGCGGCCTTGGCGTTGTCTGCCTGCACGGGCGAGCCGGGAGCGTGCTGCCCCATGTGATAGAGCGTGCCGAGCAGGTACAGCGTGTGATCGTCCGCCGTGGCCGCATTGCGCTCGACGTCGGCAAGCCATTGCTGGCGTTCGGCCAGTGAACGCTGAGCATCGAACAGATGAGCCCATTGCGCATCCGACACACCGTGCAGTGCGGGAGCATCGGCGGTGATTTGGGCGGTGTCAGCCTGGGTGGCGACAAAGGGCAGGCCGCATGAACAAGCGGCGACAACGGCCACGGCAGCGAAGCGACGACGACCTTCCATGACGCGCCCTCTGTGGGTTGAGAGCGTGCAGTATTCCCCCTGGCGCTGACGAAGAAAAGCAGCGCATCAAAGCGGGCCGCTTCCCCTCCCCTCCAAGCCAGGTCGACTTACTCGCCGAGCGTGAGCTTGCCCTTCATCGGTGCCGCATGCCCGGGGAGGTGCGGAAATAGGCGTCGCTTTCGCCGGCCTTGAGTGTGGCGACGGGCATCGTCGCCGTGGCCGATTCACCGCCGCCGGTCAGCTTGGCATGTGCGAACACGCGGGCGTCGCCAGGCCTGATGCAATCCTGCGCAGGTCGGCCGTCATGCCGTCGGCGAGAATGCCTGCTTCCTCGGTGGCATGGCCGAGTGCCCCGTTGTGGCTCATGGATGCCTTGGGCCGCTTTCGGGTGTGCTGGAACGCGACGCTGAGCTACTTTCAGGCCCTGGGCACCTCGATGTTCTTCTGGTCGTACTGCATCGCGTCGTTGCCCTCGGTGGTGGTGCAATCGGTGGCCCACAGGGACGTAACGCAGAGGCGGAGCAGGGCGAGGGCAGGCATGTTGCGGATCATGGAAGGCGCTCCCAGGCAAACGATGGGGAGCGCAAACGCTGGCGATGTAAGGCGCGTCGGCTTGATCTGGATCAGGTGTGCGATCGCTGTGTGGGGCGTGGCGACGGTGCATCGCACATGTGCCGGGCGCCGCAAACAAAAAAGCCGGGCTGAGCCCGGCTTTTTCGTCGCGATGAAGCGAAGTGCTTACTTGGCGGCCATCAGGGCGATGGTCATGTCCAGCATGCGGTTGGAGAAGCCCCACTCGTTGTCGTACCACGACAGCACCTTCACCAGGGTGCCTTCCATGACGCGCGTCTGGGTCGCGTCATAGGTGGACGAAGCCGGGTTATGGTTGAAGTCGATCGACACCAGCGGCTGCGTGTTGACGGCGAGGATACCCTTCAGCGCGCCGTTGGCGGCTTCGTTGATTACCGCGTCGATCTCTTCCTTGGTGGTCGGACGAGCGGCATCGAAGGTCAGGTCGACCACGGACACGTTGATGGTCGGCACGCGCATGGCGAAGCCGTCCAGCTTGCCGTTGAGTTCCGGCAGCACCAGGCCCACCGCGGCGGCGGCGCCGGTTTTGGTCGGGATCTGGCTCATCGTGGCCGAACGGGCGCG
>NZ_JAELTT010000086.1 GCF_016428975.1 Dyella sp. ASV21 | reverse complement strand
GGATGATCTCGACACGATGGGCCTCCTCAAGGTCGACTGCCTCGCGCTCGGCATGCTGACGTGCGTGCAGAAGTGCTTGGATCTCTTGCTCGCGCACCACGGCCGCTCGCTGAGCATGGCCTCCATCTCTCTGGATCAGGATGATGCTACCTACGAGATGATCCAGCGCGCGGACACTGTCGGCGTTTTCCAGATCGAAAGCCGCGCGCAGATGGCCATGCTTCCTCGACACCGCCCACGCAACTTCTACGACCTAGTGATTCAGGTGGCCATCGTGCGGCCGGGCCCAATCCAAGGCGACATGATTCATCCGTACCTTCGCCGGCGACGGGGAGAGGAAGAGATTACCTTCCCGTCAGAAGAACTGAAGGAGGTTTTTGAGCGCACTCTCGGAGTGCCACTCTTCCAAGAGCAGGTGATGAAGCTCGCAATGGTTGCAGCTGGATACTCTGCGGGCGAGGCGGACCAACTGCGACGCGCCATGGCGGCGTGGAAACGCCACGGCGGACTTGAGGCGCATCGCGAGCGCTTGACGCAAGGCATGCTCGACAATGGCTTCAGTGAGGAATTCGCTGCCGACATTTTCGAAAAGATAAAGGGCTTCGGGAGCTATGGCTTTCCCGAAAGCCACGCTGCCAGCTTTGCGCACATCGCTTACGTCTCCTGCTGGCTCAAGTGCCACTATCCCGGCGAGTTCCTGTGCGCGCTGCTCAACTCGCAGCCGATGGGCTTCTACGGGCCAAGTCAGCTCGTGCAGGACGGACAGCGGCACGGCATCGTCATTCGCCCAGTCGACGTGCGCCACAGTGAGTGGGACAACACCCTTGAACCCGACCGCGCATCGACAGGCGGCCTGGCCATCAGGCTTGGCTTTCGCCAAGTGCGCGGATTCCGCGAGGACATGGCGGAGCGAATCGTGTCCGCCCGGAACATTCAAGGGTTCAGTGGAATCGCCGACCTGTGTGGACGCGCAGCGATTGATTCGCGCCATCGCGACCTGCTGGCCGACGCCGGCGCGCTTCGAGGCCTCGCTGGCCACCGACACCGCGCTCGCTGGGCAATCGCCGGCGTTGAGCCCCAGCTGCCCCTGTTCGGCAACACAAGCCCCGAGGAGGAACACGCGTCGATCCCAGCGCCATCCCAAGGCGAGAACACGCTTGCCGACTACGCGCACGTGGGCCTGACGCTTGGTCCACATCCGGTCCAGCAGATCCGCCCTCAGCTCCGCGCTGTGCGCTGCATCGACTCGCGAGCACTCGCGGCCAAGCCCAACGCCAGCTTTGTCCGCGCCGCAGGCCTAGTCACCCAGCGCCAACGGCCACAAACGGCGAGCGGCGTCACCTTCATCACCCTTGAGGACGAATACGGCCCCATCAACGTCGTCGTGTGGCGCGACGTGGCAGAGATGCACAAACGGGTCTACCTGGAGGCCAAGCTTCTCGGCGTGGTCGGTCGCTGGGAGCACCAAGACGGCGTCAGCCATCTGATTGCTGCGCGCCTTCTCGACTACACGGAAATGCTCGGCGAGCTGGACGCAAGGTCACGCGACTTCCACTGATCGCGCGACCGCACGCACAGAGGCGGCCGCCGGCGCAAGCCGGCCACGATCCAAGCGATGGCAATGCGCCCAAGGGTATTCCAAGGGGATGGCCAGGATAGGAAGGACGCCGAGCAGCCCGATCGCTATGTTGACGCTCGTGAGCGGCAGTTCCAAGACAACCCTTATACTTCGCTCGGAAGGGAGGGGAACCCATGTCCAGACGAAACAAGCTTCTGATCGCAGGCGGACTCTTGTCGTTGATCCTGGCCACGGCGTGCGGTTTGACAGCGACCCGGATCGTCGTTGTCGACACCAGTTACACGACCCGAAACATGCCCGTCACGGATTGGGGCAAAGTGGCCCTGACTCTGGTGTTCGGCGTCGCCGGCATCGGCGCCATCTCGCACGGCCTACGAAAGGATTAGGAGAGGAGCATGTTCGGCTGGCTGTTCAAAAAAGCAAAGCCCTCCAAATCGCTGCCGACCGTGCAGTTCGATAGTTCCCAAGTCACCGATGAGATTGAAGAGAAGTTGCTGGCCGACTTGAAAGCGATCCCAGAGATCAAGGCTGCTGACTTCGATCGAATCTACGACGCAGCGCATACAGCGATTTCCAGGGGACGAGACGCTGCTCACCTTTCAAATGCGCTGTTGACAATTGACGGCGTCACAAAGAAGCGCGCCGGGGCGATTGCTATCCACATCTTGAACCGCTCGACGGTACGCATGAACTGCAATCGACAGCAGTCCCTTGGCATCACCCATGGTAAGTGGCGATTCTCCAACGCGCCCTGCGCGGATGCTGAGATGACGGCACTTCACAAGTCCTTGGACGGCAGAAAGTTCAAGCTCGATGAGGGCGTGGTTGTAAAGGGGCGTCGAATTTGGCCGGGGTCAGAGGAGGGCTGTCGTTGCACCCATTCGTCCATCATCCCTGGCCTAAAAGAATGACGGGCTCGGAAAGCCAAGCAGCTACTGCGTAGGACAACGCATCAGCGAATCACCGATAGAACGGACGAGCGCAAGGTTTGCCGCTCCGTCATCGGCACTGACGAGCACCAGGATCTGGTCGTTCACTGCCCTGTCGTAGCCGTACAGACGCACGGTGCCGTGACCGTTCGCGCGCGCGGATTGCGCGATGTACTGCAGCGTCGGTCCCAGGTCGCGAGGCACGTACCGTGTTCGGTCCCGCTGGATATTCATGCCCGGAGGAATATCCGGATGCTGCCCCACGTAGATGGTGACTTTGGCTCCCGCCTTGCCGGCATGTATGACCCCGGCATCGATGCCTGTCTGCGCGTCATACGAAACGCCCTTAACCGACTTGGCGCACAATTCAAACGCCTGGCTCAACGTGACGGACTGCGCGCTGCAGCCCATGGAAGCGACCAGCAGCAGCGCACTCAAGGCGACGCGATCAATGGAGGTGGACATTCACGGGACTCGTCAGGATGGCCTTGATGAGATCGGCGTTCGGAACGGCGTTCGTGTAGACGGGGTCCATGGTCGTGAAGCTGTCAGGCATATCCGGCAAACCAAGCAGATGCCCGCCTTCGTGACCATAGTCCAATCCGTTGATGCGCGTGGGCTGCACGAACCACTTGCCGTGAGACATGTCCGGGCAAACGCGAGAGAGGCCCTTGGCATCGCTCTTCCCAGGTGCGATGTCGATGTGGTTCACGTCCATGCCAGTCATGTGCGATGCGTCCAGAACCATGGTCTCGACGTTGTAGTCGCCGAACTGCCCGGTCCACGTCTGGGCCACACCCTGCGCCATACGCGCGGCGTCATCGTAAGAGCCACCCTTGAAATCGATGGGCACAATGATGCGAATATTGTTTCCGTTCTGCACGATATAGCCGAGCAGCCCCAGAGGATCCACGGCGATCAGGGGATTGCTCCGCACGTAAGCATAGGTATTCGTGCCGCCCGCCAAACCCAGCGGATCCGACTGCAAGTAGCGCGCCTCCGCCGGGTGGCTCGTCGCCACAAGACCGAGGGCCAACAGGCCCATGAGCATCACTTTCATCTTCATCCTCCTTGAGTCGCCTTGATGGACTGGATCTTCTGCAGATACTCCGCATCGTCCTGGGCAGACGGCTCGCGCCACCCCAGTCGCTCTGCTTTGGCGAAAAGAGCGAGGTTGTTGTTGCTGAGCATCTGATAATCCGCGCGTTCGCCGGCGGGAATGTCTTCCGACCGCTGGTACTTGCTCACATATCGGGATTGCAGCAGCTTGTAGTAAGCGCTGCCGCGCATGAGAAGGGAGGTGACGTCTTTGGGGTTGTTCCCAAGTGCCAACTCAGTCAGGCCGAGCTGATGCTCAGGCGAGCGATGGTGCGCATAGAACTCCTCCAACGTGTCGATCATCACCCCAACGCTTTCCTGCCGGCTGAGAGGCCTCAGGTAGATGCCGGTGAGTACCGCGCGGGGTTGAATGTGGTGCTCTGCAATGTAGCTCTCATCACGCTTAGTGCCCGCGCTCGTTGTCTCGACATTGAGCCATGACCCATCGTCCTGATGGAACTTCACGAACACATGCAGCGGCGCGGTGGCCAGCGTCATGTCGAGCCCGAGCTTCTGTCCGAGGATGACGAAGAACACCGGCATGGAGACGCAATTCCCGCGCCGTGTCTTCATGTACCGCGATAGGAGTTTGTTCTCGATGTTGTTGCCGAGCGGATCGTCGAAGTCGTAAGCAAACGGGTGGCTGTCGTTCCACGGGCCCGACTGGTAGAGCGTGGTGTTCAGGACAATGAGCTTGTCCATATTGGAAGCACCAATCGGGAAGCGCGCTCGCACTCTTTCGGCCCAAGCATCCAGTTCTTTCAGGGTGGCAGCCTGATCGGTACTCGGATCGATCATCCGTTCGATGGAGACCTCGGCCCGGGCGAGATCCACCTGTCCGTCGCCGCTCTGCAGCAGTGCTGTCAGGGTGGCCAGGTTGGGGTCATGGGGGAGGGTGATACCGACCGCGGCGGACGCGTGCCCACCGACTGAGAGCCCCGCTGTCGCAATGGCTAAAAGGCCGATGAACCAGTTCCGCATCCTGCTCTCCCCGCATCCATGCGCCTGATCCTACTGGCGAGTGCCCGTCCCAAACAACGCGTCGGTCACACTTTTCCCGCAAGAACCTTCTGACTGAGGCGCCGGTATCCCGTCCTGAGGCGACCGGGCTGCCACCCTGGTGAATTCCATCCGGCCGCGCAGAACGCGGCCCGATTTTGCGCCCGAAAAGTGTGCCTCACGATTGGTTTCGCAACGCAGCCGCAGAACTTCGACTTCCTCAAGTTCTTGCGGTTCGGTCGATAACGGTCCTCTTGGCTTGCGCATGTCGCCAAGAAGCCCTCTCGCCCCGCCCCCTGCGTAGCGAAACAGCACACGCCACACCCCTCAAAAACCGTCCCAATGGATAGGGAGAAGCAACAAGTGAACTTTGTCTCCAAGAAGGTCTGGAACCACAGCCAGCGCCGTGTGCAAGGCGCCTCTGAGCACGCCATCTCGGGCTACTCAATCGCCAGCGGCGTCGATGAACGTCGTTCCCCCACCAAGCACGTGCTGACCCTCGCGCTGGCCAGCGCCTTGGCTATTGGTGCCGGCATCGCATCGCCCAACGCTTTCGCGCAGACCGTCAACCCGGCTGTTAACTACGGAACCGGCAGCCTCGGCTTTGTCCCGGAGCGAAACCAAGTCAAGTTCCCGACCATCGCCAACACCCGCAACGCCAAGGCGGCCGCAGCCGCCGTGAAGTCGCTCGGTGCCGGCAACGCCGTCTACGACGCGCTGGTGGTCCTCGACGACTTCACCGCCGCCAATGGCTTCGACCAACTCCAGGACGACATCCACGCCAGCACCCGTACGGCAATCCTCGAGAACGACCGATACGTCCGCGACGCCATTGGTGCGCATCTGGTCGGCGTAGCCAGCGCAGACGGCCATGCAGGGACCAGCCAGGGTGGGTTCAATGCGTGGACTTCGGCATGGGGCCGCTCCGGCTCTTACGGCAGCGACGGCAATGCCGCCGACGTCGATACGAAGGGCAGCGGCCTTGTCCTCGGTGCCGATCTGTCCGTGGGCAACAACGCCCGCATCGGTGCCGTGTTGGGTCAGGGCCAAGGCACGGCTCGTAGCGACAGCCCCAATACGTCGGCACATCACGTCGACACCTACGCCGGTCTCTACGGCGACGCCAAGGTTGGCGCCGTGCGCGTCCAGGGTGGCGCAGTCTACGGCTGGCAGAAAGTCAATGCCGCACGCACAGTGAACTTCGGCGCGATCAACGACACGGCCAATAGCCGCTACAACACCCACACGGCCCAGGCATTCATCGACGCCAGCTACGAGTTCACGTTTGATCGCGACACCATTGCGCCATTCCTCACCGTCGCCTACGACCGTATCAGCACTGATGACGTCCACGAGCAGGGCTCCGTCGCCGCGCTCAACGTATCGGGGAACGACGCTGCGCTCACCATCAGCACGCTCGGCGCACGTGGGATGTTCACCCTCGATGAGCGGGGCGGAGTCCGCGGAACCATCAACGTTGGCTGGCAGCATGCATCTGGCGACATCACCCCGGTGGCCAACGCGCGCTTCACCACGGGCGGCGACGCATTCAACGTTTCGGGCGCGCCCGTCGCACAGAACGCTGCAGTGGTATCCGGCGGTGTCGGTATCGACCTGACGCCAGCTGTTACCATCGAAGGCACCTATGGCGGCCAATTTGGCGGCCACATGACCGATCAGTACCTTCGCGTGGGCGCCACCTGGCGCTTCTGAGAAATGAGGGCGCTGTGTCTCCCAACGAGCACGGCGCCCGGCTCCGCTGCATGAGATAGAAGCGGCTGGGAGGAAATGGGGGAGGGCGCTGGCTAACGCCCGCGCATCGCTCGCTCCCACGCCTCGGAAGCCTCGACAGTCACTCGCTTCGCGCTACCACTGCGCACCTGGCCAGCCCGGATATCCGCGTCTGGCCACAACGCCCGTCGCGCCACTTCACTCGGGTTCTCGCCGTCCCAGATCACAACGACCCAGTCGCCAGGTACTCGTTTCGGCTTGCCCATTCCTTGTCTCTGCTGCTGAACTTCGCCCGAGATTAGAGTTCGCAGGTCTCAAGCACCGATACTCACACCAGGAGTTCGATTGGCACAGGGTGCGTCAGCGGAGAAGTGTGAGGCTTGGCCGCGTCCAATTCGAGCAACACCGCCTCGCTGAGAACGTAGATTCGCTGGAACGATTGCGCCGCTGGCAGCGATGCGCCGAGCATTTCGATCCCTCGCTTCAAGTCCACAGTGCGGCCCGTGTTGTCGTAGATCAGCAGGTCGCAGCGGTCGATCGTCAGCGGCGTGCGCGTGTATCGCTCGATCTTCCGCGAGATGGCGTCACAGATCAGCGCCAACCAATCGCGCAGCGCGGCCTCAGGGCGGTCCTCCTGCCGTGGCCACCGAGTAGCGGGTAAATGTTCCTTGAGGCGGGCAGCGAGCATTTCCATGTCGTGCGTCGACATCGCCGACGCGTTTGGCAGCGACAGGAAGTCGACCGCATCCGGCACGTGCAAAAGGCCGGCCCGGGCGGCAACGCTTAAGAAGCGGGAATAGCTGGCGTCCACGGCCTGCGTCACCTCCAGGCCCGTTTCATGGGTGCCCGTTTGAACGATGAAGTCGGGTCTTTCCCCCGCCCGCGCCACGACAGGAAAGGCGAGCCGATGACTCACAGCGAGGGCGCTCAGGTGCCGGATCAGTGCCCACTCTTCGGTGATTCCCTTGGCCAGCCGCGCCTTGGCCCTGCTCGGGGCGTCCCCAAGCGCGACGCCGGCGGCCAGGAGCTCGCCAGCATCAGTGAACCATTGGCCTGCAACCCTGGATACCCCGCGCGTGCTCAATGCGTGCTCCTCGTGCGTCTGCAGAACGCAGCTTCATTTTTACCCTCCTCCATCGTGACCCACCCTGATTGAGATCGCAAAAATCGAGGGCGTCTCAATGGCGAAAGGAACGTGGTACCCGACCAAGCAGGCGTGGGCGGAAGCGAAGGCCGAGGAATGCAGAAAGCAGGTCGAAGAGCTGAGGATCAGGCCGACAAATCGCGCCCACAAGACGCGAGAGAAGTACGCCGATATTCGCTTTCTTCTTGACGAGGCACGCAAGTACACGGCCATGGCAACGCGCTTCAAGGCCGCAGGCATGTGACGTGGCCGCTTCGACCATACCTGCCGAGATCCGCAGGGCCATCGACGCCCTGGCCAAGGAAGGCATTACCTGCAACTACGTCGGCCGGACTGGAAAGAGTCACCTCAAGTTCCTCACGCTGTTCCCCAACGGCAAGAAGCGGACGCTGATAACCCCTTGCACCCCATCCGACTATCGAACTGCGGCCAATATGATCGCGCTGGCGAGGAGGTGGGCCAGGGAGCCGGGTTAACGGAGCACGGCCGCGCCTCGCTCTACTTCCGACGACCTAGCGATGGCAGGCCACCACCAACCTCGACAGGGTGGCCGCGATAACTAGGTCCGTAGAGACGCACCTGCTGCTGGGGCCTATAATTGCGCACCTGATGTGCTTCGGCGTGCGTCGGCGGTCGGCCGTGCACCTCCACGAAGTGCGCACGAATCGTGTGTGGCGTAGCGAGCAGGGCCGCCTGGCACTGCGGACATCTGCTAGATATGGGCAGCTTTTTGCCCTTCTTGGGCTTCTCTTTCATCGTACCTTTCACGCGTCAGCTCCTTTGACCGTACTGCGCACGCCGGCTCCTGCCATAGCGTATGCCGCGTAATTCGTGACCTTGCCATTCAACACCCGCTTCCACAACACCTGTCGTACATCGAGCGGAATGTCGTCCCAAAGGACCAGCTCGATACCGGCAACTGCATAGTCGCCATCCGACTTCATCGCTGAGTAGTTCTCCTGAACAGTGGTGATGCGGACCTGCTCAAGATCGCGGAGCAACGAGACGAATGCGACGGGGTTCGGCCCGTTGCGAACATCGTTCTCCACCAATGATGTGAGGCGCGTCTGCAGGCGCTTGAAGTGCTCAAGCGTCAGCCTTTGGCTCGGGTCCGAGATAGCGGCCATGGAGACCTCGCCTGTGAAGAGCGGATCTTTCTGGCCAGCTTTGTCGACACGATATGCGTGTACCAGGCGCGGGCCATGGACGCGGTGATGCCAGGGCGGGCCGCAAGCCACATCATCTCTTCGTAGAGCGAGAGCAATTGCTCGTTTAAGGCGTCTGGTAGCGGGACGGTCAAGTCCAGTTGGCGACTCACTTCCTGAGGTTCCGTCGGGCTGTCGGCCAATCTTGCCCCAACGCCGGGAAGCCGGCACCTGTTTCCGGCCAAGGGAAGGGGTAAGCTAATGAGATGCGAAAGTCGCCGCTGAGCCTCGAAGACCGCATATTCCGGCTGCACCTCCAAGCTGGACGCCTCGCACGTCAGCACCCCGATCCCGCAGATTTCTGGCCAGCGTTTGCATCGCGAGCGGACGCATTGCTCGATGGCCTGGACCCGAAGGACGACGCTCGGGTGCGCGGAGCGCTTGATCACATTCTTGCAGGCCAGCGCATTCAAAATGTCGGACAGGAGAACTGACAGTGTGCTACTCGGCGCAGGTGGTTGGAGATTATCGAAAGTATGAGCGCTACGGCGGCCGACTTGACCTCGCTGCCTACGTCAAAGTGTTCTGGTCGAGAGGTAAAGAAGGGGACTTTCACAAGGTCGTGCCAATGGCCGTCCGAACGGCATTTGACAATCCCCAGAATGATCAGGAGCTAGAGGTCCATAACGCCGTCCTTCATGCGTATCGCGACGTCGATCTGGTGCTGGAGCAGAAGATCGGCAAGGCCACCGAGAAGCTTCTGGACGCGGAGGCTAGGCTTGCCAAAAAGTGGTCGAAGACCGCGGAGAAGGACAAGCTCTCGGCGCGAAACGCTATCGCTGACCTCGAAGCGCAGAAAGCAGAGCTTGGCGTCCACGCGGCGAATGATGGTTGGACGCGCATCTGGCCAGGTCACTACACCCCCGTGATGATTCGGGACCCGGAAACCGGGCAGCGCGTCGTGGCTCCCATGCGCTATCGCGCTCGCCCGTTGGGCTTTACGTTGCAAGATGAAAAGGACAAGCCTGGGTGCTACAACGCACGCAAGAATAGCTTGCGCACAGTCTGGCGCGGCATCTTCGGCGTCGGCCATGGAGTTATTCTCGCTAGCCGGTTCTATGAAAGCGTGAAGCGGAATGATTTCGAACACCGGGCGCTCGCACCCGGCGAGAGTCCACGGAAGATCGAGATCGTGTTCTCACCTGAGTCGGCGCAGGATATGTTCCTCGCGTGCATCTGGCGCTACGTGGTCCCCGAAGGTCCGACAGAGGCGCCCTTCTATGGAGTTGCCGCAATTACGCGTGATCCGCCGCCAGAGGTCTCCTACGCAGGACACGATAGATGCGTCATTCCGATCAGACCTGAGAACATCGACGCATGGTTGAACCCCGATCCGAAGAACCTCAAAGCCATGATGGCGATCCTCGACGATCCAATCGACGCGGTCTATCAGGCCGAGTTGGTTCCGAAGAAGGGTGACCAGGAATCCTAAAGTTTCGCAGCAGCAGTCAAGCAAATCCTCGCCTGCTCAAGGAAGGGACGTAGCCGTCGGTGATTTGGAGTGAGCAGGCGCGGCCGCGAAGATCTAGTTCTGAGCGGGCCATAGCCTGACCCTGCGCTTGGTGGACAACGGAGTTCCGACAATGCTTCAGTACCAACTGCTCAAGAGCCGCGAAGGAATCGTCCTGCTCGGTGACTACGACAGCTTGCGGGCACTACACGACACCGTTCACGAGATCAACGAAAAATCTCCGCTCCTCAAGGACAAGGAGGGTCCATTCCTCGGCCTCGCCTATGACGTCCGGAAAGCGTACGAGCGCCAACGCAAAACTATCAAGCCACCAGAGTTCGCGCCCGAAGTCGGCCCGAAATATGGCGTGGACATTCTGTGGCCGGTCCTGTTGTGGCAGTCCTTTGTCCTTCGACAATCACTGGCCTTCGTGACCCATGGCAAAGCGGTGCAGGCGATCACGTACAGCCTGGAAGCCGTAGTGGAGGGGGCCCTCGACGACGCCTTCAAGGGACGATCTGAGGGCATCAAGCAAGAAGTATCAAATTGGACTCAAGACGTCGTAGAAGGACGGATGCTCGATCCCCTTGGAGCTATCTTCACGCGCTGGACCAGCAAAGAACGCGGGACTCGCATGGCCGGGTTAATTGCCGCCTTCAGTTCAGTCTGGCCCTCTCGCTATGAGTTCCTCTCCCGCCGGGGATTGGCTGATGGCCAGCTTTCGCCAATCGAGATCGAGTCCTTTCGTGGCGTCGAGTGGTAGTCGGAGGGAGTCGATCCGTTCAGTGATGGGTTTGGCGACCATTCCTATTCGGGACGGGGAGCAGACAGTGCAAGGTCCCGGAGCGTGAAGGTCTTGATCCGGTCCCAACCGATGCCCAGACGGGTCAGAGCGTCCACGCGCTCGGCTTCCTCCTCTGGTTTCTCCCAATAGTAGCTCGCATGCCAGATGGCGTTTGGCGGCAGCATCTCAATGATCGCGCGGTAATACGCCCAGTCCACTTCCCCAATCGCGTGCCCGAGCACCCAAACCTCCCGGACCATGGCCAGACGTGAGAAGAAGTCCGGGCGACCCGCAATGATGGAGTCAGCGGGTTTGAACGTGCTCCGAAAGTAGTCGTCGATAATCTCGAAGCCCTGGGCCTCTCGAGGGTCGCCGATAGGATCTTCCTCGTCGCCAATAGGGAGCGTACGCAGTGGTCGCCGCTTGTATCCATGCCCCAAAATCAACGGCGCCCCAGTCCCGACGCGCCCGTGGACGTGCCATACCCGGTCGGTCGGGATGTCGTATGCCGTTGCCAGCGTCGGGGTGTAGTTGAAGGATAGGAACGCAGCATCGGGTGCGAGCGGGATGCGGGAAGCTTCGGCAGCCTCCCAGGTCAATGCGGGGACTGCCTCAACCCAGATTCGAAAGAGCTCACTGAGCTCGCTTGATAGTGGCTCGACGACCGCCTCGATGGCTTCTTGAAACGCAAAGTGCGATGCATCCGACCAGTCTTCGGCACCGTAGCTCTGCAGATACATTGACGCGTCTTGAATCAGAAGGTCGTCATCGAAATCCCCGAGCGCGCTCTCTAGGCTGCTCCAGTCGTCACCAGCATTTGGTAGCCACTGGCCGACTAAGTCCGCGACCTTTGGCGCTCGCCTTCGGACGTCGTCTCGGAAGTCGCTGAAGGCGGTAGGCAGCCTGTGATGCAGGTCGAAGCCGTTGCCGACGATATAGAGAATTGTTGGAGTGGTCATGGCCGTTCAGCTTGTGGGTTCGCGTTCGTCTAATTTCATTTCGGTGCCCAAAACTCGGTCACCCATCGACATCGCACACGAGAGGTTTTGAGGTATGCGCAAGAGCATAGAAGGTTGTTTTGAAGCAGACGGCGTCTCCCGGGAATACCAGGCGTGGTTCGAACCGGACAGCGAGGGCAGGGAACAGTGCGCCATTCGCCACCGCTACAAGGCCAGTGGCTCGGCCGCGGCATACCCTTGGTCGCCCACGACCCACATTTCGCTGCCTGAACGTCACGCCTGGTCCCTCGGGCGACTGGCGTTCACCCATTTCAGGGGCGTCCTAGGTCTGGACGTTAGGGAGGAGGCCTTCGGCGAGGATCCGGTCTAGTCGCGCGCTCGGATTGTTACAGAGGGTCGGCAGGGATTCGGCCGGAAACCGGCAATTTATCTGCCAACAAGCTGTTTTTACGTGTGATTTCGGATTCTACTTGGCAAAATTACACGTATCTCGGCTGCGGCCTACAGTGGCCTAGTTCCAGGGCGAAATCACACATTTAGGCCAATGACGCTGTAACACGTTGAGTTGCTGTTTCTTTTATCCATTGAAAACTGGCCTAGTTTGTACCGCGCGAAAGTAACTCCCAGTAAGGCATTCGCCCGTAAGGCGGGATAACTCAACATTATCCCGCCTTAGAATCCGGCTTACGCCACTGAATGCGGCCTGCACGGCGTTACGTAATACGGCGTTACGTACCACAGTACGAAATTCGCAAAGGGAGAGACGGCATGGCCACCCTTGAATTGCGCGACCTGCATTTGGTGAAGCGGGCACTCGCAATCGCGGTGCTGGCCATCGAGCACCGTCATGGCCCCATGCAGCCCAGCTCCGACCTGCACGATATGAAATTGCTGCTCGATCGCTTGGCTAGTGGCGAGGAAATGGAGCATTACACGCGCTCCGCGTGGATCGCGCTCACGGGCACGCTTCCTCCAGCGGAAACGTAAGCAGCCAACGGCCGGGGCTATCAAGCGGTTACAGGCGGAATTGCCGGTTTCCGGCCGAATCCCTGCCGACCCTCCTTCGGGCTCAAGGGCAGGCAACGAAGACCAAGCGTCCTGGAACGGCCAAGCAGGGCACAAAGTCAGCGCGACCCCGTGGGCGTTCCTCCCGCTGACCACGCAGGCCAAGGCTGAAGTGTCACTATTTGCAGCAAAATCATCGCGAACGACTGCCGATCAGCTCGAATTGAGGCCCTGAAAATGGGTGGCAGCAACTCATTGATTTAAAAAGACTTAACCTGAGTTACCAGTAGCTTTTCTTCGTAAAATCAGAAAGATACGACGATCGACCAAGTGTCACTATTTGCACCTAAATCAAGGTGACACCCACTCGGGCTATCCGGCGGCGCGACCAGTCGCTGCCCACCTTTCGATCCGTCGCCTGGTTGCCTTGTGGATCCCCTGGGGGTGCTGGCTCGCGAAGCGCCGCGCCACGGACCACCGCTTCACCGGATCGGTGCCGTAAGGCAGACAGTCGATGGCATGGTTGCGAAGGCGTCCTTGTGCCACGTTCGGCAACTTGCCGCGGTCCAGCATTCGCAACAACCCAAAGATCGCCTGAATCCCGGCCGCCGGGTGGCTCATCTTGATCCTGCTCAACAGCAAGTTGGGGATATCGCCGCGCTCCCCATTGGGCAGCTTGCACGCGCTCTCAAGCATCGAAATCGGAAAGCTGATCCAGCTCCAGCCGTGCCGCATCAGCATGGCCAGCCAAGCCAGCGCTCGCGATTCGGGCCACCAACCGAGCGTGGAGCCTGCCACCATCACCCGGTGCACGCTGCACACCTTGGCCTGACCAATATGGATCGCGACCGCGCGAATCATTGCCTCTTCGGTCAGATACGCCCACCCTTTTGCTGCCGCCAGGGCGATTCCGCTGATCACGGGACTCCCCAGCATCCCTGCGCAGCGCTTCAGCTCGAGGTTGGACAGAGGGGGCGCCTCGACCTGTTCGATGTAGTTCGCTACGGCGTGCTGCACGCGCAGCCAGTACGCGCGCGTCTCCCGCCGCTCGCTCGCCGTGAGGGACATCCAGGCCATGCGCCCGTCATCCAACATGGCGACATGCGCCCGCGTGCCACGCTGGTGGCGTTCATGCTCGTACCACCAGTCAAACAGCTGCCACACAGCTTGCGGCGTCATGACGGGTTTGGTGGGTAATGCTCCTAGCAACGACTCCGCGCCGATATCGACCAGCAGCAGCAGGCTGATGGGATCGACGACGAGCCGACCGCTGTCGACTAGCGCTTGGTCGTCGGCATTGATGTCCTCCGGGGAACCCGAATGCCCCGTTGGCACCCACGGCGCATTCTTACGGAGCAGCGCTCGCGGGCTGACGCCCGTCGCCTTCGCGATCAGCGCGATACCGGATCCGCGCTCGGCTGCATGAGTGAGCGCGCCGTGTCGCGCCTGACGATGGGACGTGGCTTGCCGTGACAGTCGCTCGCGCAGCGCCTCGATATCGGCACTGAGCGTCTCCACGCCAGTGGTCGCCGGCGGCAGCAGGTGCACCATTTGCGCGGCCTGCAGCACGCCCCAGCGATCCGCTCCGACGACATCGACGATGGACGCCTGCGCGCCCGCAAAAGGTGCGGCGCTCAGCGTCCGGATTTCCCCGGGCAGGGCGCCGAGCAGCTCGGTGACCCAAGCGAAATGCCGGCTGTCCAGCGCTCGCGTCCCAGGCAGGCCGTCGCCGGGATCTTCCAACAACAGCACATGCTCGTTGAACCGTTCGCCTCCGTTCTGGGTAATGACGACGTGCGCGATCCGCCCAAAGGCGACGCGCGCAGGCCGCGCGACGCGCCCCAGCAACCCACTCGTGAACACCTCCCCGGCGGTTTCCGGGGTGACCTGCATCGCTGGGCTGAGCGTCAACCCGACATCATCGTGGATACCCAGCACAGCCCGCGCCCGGAGCAGCAGTCCGTATTCCTGCGGACTGCGTGGCGCAATCTGCAGGCTACTGAGCAATCGATGCGCGGCGCGCCGGCGGCCCAAACTCACGGCAAGGTGTGCCCAGGTACCAATCAGGGAACCGTCATGCACACCGCGGCTCACCGCGGCCGTAAGCAGGTGATAGGCACCCATCCGGTCTCCCGCTCGACGAAACGCCTGGGCACAGTGCAGCAATATGTGGGCGTCGTCTGGGAACTGGACCTGAAGTTGGTCGGCCAGCTGGCGAGCATCCGCCCACCGAAAGGTCTTGGAGAAGATGCGAAGGAGGACCAGCGCACCGGTCGGCTGCGCCACCGGTCCGCGCTCGGGCCAGGCCTCCTGCTCGATGTCAGGCAGCCAGCCGATGGCCGCCTCGTCGAGGTCGGCGCGAACGAGGTCTTCGGCGAGGGCGAGGCGTTGGGTGCCATCGATCGGCAGGAGCGGCGCGAGCTCCGTGACGGCCCTGCGCACCGCCTCACCCTGTTCGGGGCCGGCCGCTGCGAAGTTGCCGACCAGCCAGGCAAACAGTGGCAGCGACGGCTCCTCCCGGTTCACGAGCCCGAGCATGGTGTCCACGTGCGCCGGCGTGACACGACTGTCGTGACCGGCCGATGCGACGCGTATGCGCTCGACGTGCGCGAGGATCACTTCCT
>NZ_JAELTT010000085.1 GCF_016428975.1 Dyella sp. ASV21 | reverse complement strand
GTCCAGGCCCAGGCGCACGATGCCACGCTGCACCGAGCGCTGCGCCGTGGCCAGCGGATGCGGGCGATGAGCACCGGCCAGCAGCACCAGCCGGCCCAGCGCATAGGGGTGACGCGCCGCAAAGGCGAGGCCGGCCATGGCCCCGTAGGAGGCGCCGATAAAAGCATGCACACGGCCGATGCCCAACGCCTCCACCAGGGCGGCCAAGGCGTCCGCCTGATCCTCGCTGGAGATGGCCTGTGCGCCGCCCAGGTCCGCCGGGGTGAGCCAGTCGATGGAAAGCACGCGGTAGCGGTCCAGATCCAGCGGGCGGCCGGCGCCGACCTGGTCCTGCCACCAACCGGCGGGGCTTTCGTTATCCAGGGTTACCACATCACGGTTGGCCGAAATGCCGCCCTGCACGATCACCGTGGGCGCATCCGGCGCGCCGCACCACAGGTAGCTCACATCCACGGCGCAAGGCGCGCTGCCGTACTTGGGGGTGAGCGTGATGCGCCGGACGCAGCGCTGAGTGGTCAGATCCGACCGCATGGCGCCCATCGCCGCAAGGGATGCGGGGATGGCGGGCGGAACGCTTTGCGGCTGGCTGGACATGGTGGCTCTTCTCCGGTCGGCATCGACCTGCGGACCGGAGATGAGAGCAAGGCACAGCCGACGGAATCGCGGCGGTGGGGTTTTGCCCTCATCTCGCGGCTGGCGCCCGAAGCACCGCCGCAGGAATTGGCACCGTTGCGGAAATGTTCCGCAGGTTGCCCCGGCTTCAAAGGGCCTGTCCCTCCGCCGGTCTCGATGAGTAAGGGAGAATCTAGCGGCACGGACATTGCCGTGTCAATAGACGTCTAAACGTCTAGGCGTATAGGCATCGCAAGAAACCCATGAAAGCGCGCCACGGCGCGGCCCGCGGCGCGCCTTGACCCCTATTGCTTGACCGCCGCATAGGACATGGTTTGTCCGCGCAGCCTGTCATCGAATGTCACGTTCATGGTCTTGCCATCGGCGGCCACGGTGGACTTGATCACGGCAATCACCTTGCCGTCGCGCTTGTCGGTTTCCACCAGCGTGTCCTTGCCCATCCGCTTGACCGTTACGCTGGTAATCCCTGGATCGCCCTTGTATGGCGCCTCGCTACCATCGATCTTGGCCTGATAGGACTGCCCGGTGGGCGTAGTCATGCTCAGTTGGCCGCCGGCCTCCCGGTAGGTGAACAGCAGCCCGTTGTCCGAGAAGCCGGAAATATCGGAGGTGAGCCAGGAACCGGAAATGGCATGCGATCCGGCCGGACCTTTGGCGACCTGCTTGAGATCGCCCTTGCCGGTGACCGGCTCGGCGTTGCTATTGCTGCTGTCGGTGAATTCGAAGTGCCCGGTCATGCCGTCTGGCGCGATCGTGGTGGTCGAGGTTCCCACGACCTTGCCGTTCTTCTTCTGGGTCTCCTTGACCGTATGCTCGTCCACCACCTGGATGGCCATCATGTCGAAATACGGGTGGCCGGTAACTTTCTGGTCCTGGCCGTCGGCCTTGATGTCGATCGCCGGCGCGCAGGTGCGGCACTCGTAACGCCCGTTCTGCAACACGATCACGTCGGGCTTCTTGGGCATCTGCACCTGGCTGGTGTCGATCTTCCAGGTACCGTCGAAGGCGCTCTGCGCCAGCACGGACAGCGGACACAACAGGGCCAGCAGGCCCAGGCTCAATAGCTTCTTCATGGCAACGATTCCCCAGCAGTTGGAATGCGCCAGGCATTGCCCCTTCGCCCCCACGGACATCACTGTCACTTGGGCGTGTGTCCCTTCGGACCCAGCCCCTCGAACCTACGCCGAGCCTCGTGGCGCATCCATCGGCTGAAAGTGCTACGGACCCCATTTGCGACCCGGGCACGCCGCTGCGACACTGCGCGCCTGTCCCGCCAGCCCGGTTGACCATGCTCCTCGTTGCCCACGCCGTCGTCCTCCTGATCGCCCTGCTCCATGTGTGGTTCCTGGTGCTGGAGATGTTCCTGTGGACGCGCCCCTCCGGCCGCCGCGCTTTTGGCCTCAGCGAGGAGTTTGCCCAGCAATCGAAGGTGCTGGCGGCCAACCAGGGGCTGTACAACGGCTTCCTCGCCGCCGGCCTGCTATGGAGCCTGTGGCTGGGCGCCAGCGGCACGCACGTCACCCTGTTCTTCCTCGGCTGCGTGCTGGTGGCCGGCCTTTACGGCGGCCTCACCGCCAGCCGCAAGGTACTGTGGATTCAGGGCCTGCCGGCGTTGGTCGGGCTGGTGCTGGTGGCGTTGAGCTGAGCGCGACACCCCGTCGCCGCTGTACGCCGCACGGCGCTGTGCCATGCTCCTTCCCCCTCTCCGGCGCGGTCAGCATCCATGACGTCCTCCCCGCAGGAAGCGGTCGGCCACCGCTTCGACCCCAGGCACATGCAGCACGCCCGCGAACGCAGCTGGGCGGCCCTGGAAGGTATCCGCCAGCGCATGCGACCGGGCGTCAGCGAGGATGAAGCCCGCGCGGCCGCCCACGAAGTATTCGCCGAGCTGGGCATGGAGCGGCTGTGGCACCCCGTCATCATCCGGATCGGCCCCAATACCACCAAGATCTACCGCGAGCGCTCCGAGCCCGACGTGCGGCTGGGCGAAAACGACATCTACTTCATCGACCTGGGGCTGGTGTTCGACGGCCACGAGGGCGACGTGGGCGACACCTTCACCGTGGGCCACGCGCCGGAGCAGCAAGCCTGCGCCGACGCCGCCCGCACCCTGTTCCAGCGCGTGGCCGAGGCCTGGCGCCAGCAAGGACTGAGCGGCGAGGCCTTGTACGCCTTTGCCGAACAAGAGGCCCAGGCCATGGGCTGGCGCCTCAACCACGCCATCAAGGGCCATCGGGTGAGCGATTTCCCGCATGCCGTGCACAAGGCCGGCGACCTGGGCGAGTTCGGCGAGCGCCCGGCCAGCGGCCTGTGGATCCTGGAGATCCAGATCGCCCATCCCACCGAACCCTATGGCGCGTTCTACGAGGACCTGCTCACGCTGTAGCACGGCCTGGAGAGCCCGGGCTGACGGCGTGCCCCCCCCCTGGCCTGCCGACCGGCACGGAAGCCGGCCCGGCGTCGCTCGATGCACCCATCACCCTGCCTCGGCGGCCCTGGCCCGCCCTTGGTACAATGGACGGTTCGCGAGCCCAGAATCCGCCATGTCCACGCATCTCACCGAAACCCGCCGCCGCCGCACCTTCGCCATCGTCAGCCATCCTGACGCGGGCAAGACCACGCTGACCGAAAAACTGCTGCTGTTCGGCGGCGCCATCCAGATGGCCGGCTCGGTGAAGGGCCGCAAGGCGGCCCGCCACGCCACCTCCGACTGGATGGCACTGGAAAAGGAGCGCGGCATTTCGGTCACCTCCTCGGTGATGCAGTTCCCCTACGAGGGGCGCATCGTCAACCTGCTCGATACCCCAGGCCACGCGGACTTCTCCGAAGATACCTACCGCGTACTCACCGCGGTGGACTCGGCGCTGATGGTGATCGACTGCGCCAAGGGCGTGGAGGAACGCACCATCAAGCTGATGGAGGTGTGCCGCCTGCGCGACACGCCCATCATGACCTTCATCAATAAGCTCGACCGCGAAGGCCGCTCGCCGATCGAGCTGCTGGACGAAGTGGAGTCCGTGCTCGGCATCGCCTGCGCTCCGCTGACCTGGCCGATCGGCATGGGCAAGCGCCTCAAGGGCGTGTACCACATGCTGCTCGACGAAGTGCATGTATTCGAGCCGGGCAAGAACTTCACCCGCCAGGACTCCACCATCTTCAAGGGCCTCGATGCACCCGGCCTGGAGGCCGCGATCGGCACCGAGGCGCTGGCCGAACTGCGCGACGAGCTGGAGCTGGTGCAAGGCGCCTCGCACCCGTTCGACGTGGAACAGTATTTGGCCGGCAAGCTCACGCCGGTGTTCTTCGGCTCGGCGGTAAACAACTTCGGCGTGCAGCTGCTGCTGGATTTCTTCGTGGAGCACGCGCCTTCGCCGCGCCCACGCGCCACGCTGACACGCGAGATCAAGCCGGATGAAGGCGCACTCACCGGCTTCGTGTTCAAGATTCAGGCCAATATGGACCCGGCGCATCGCGACCGCATCGCCTTCATGCGCGTTTGCTCGGGCACCTACAACGCCGGCATGAAGATGATGCAGACGCGCACCGGCAAGGACGTGCGCATCGCCAATGCACTCACCTTCATGGCGAGCGATCGCGAAATCGTCGAAAGCGCCTACCCCGGCGATGTGATCGGCCTGCACAACCACGGCACCATCGGTATCGGCGACACCTTCAGCGAAGGTGAGATGGTCAGCTTCACCGGTATTCCCAACTTCGCGCCGGAGCTGTTTCGCCGCGCCCGCCTGCGCGACCCGATGAAAATGAAGGCGCTGCAGAAGGGCCTTGCCCAACTCTCCGAGGAGGGCGCCACGCAGTTCTTCCGCCCGCTGATGAGCAACGATCTCATCCTCGGCGCGGTCGGTGTGCTGCAGTTCGACGTGGTGGCATATCGCCTGAAGGACGAATACGGCGTGGACGCCACCTTCGAGCCGGTCACCGTCGCCACGGCGCGCTGGGTGCACTGCGACGATGCGAAGAAGCTGGAAGAGTTCCGCGAGAAGAACGCCAACAACCTCGCCATCGACGCCGCCGGAGAGCTGGTGTACCTGGCACCATCGCGCGTGAACCTGCAGCTGGCGCAGGAGCGTTCGCCGGCCGTGCGCTTCTCCGCCACGCGCGAGCACGCGACCTCGGTCGAGCTGTAAGCATCGTCGCGGTGTCACTCCAAGGCCGCGCCGGCATCGCCAGCGCGGCCTTGTCGTATGGGCGGCGTGAAGACACCCAACACCCTCGCTCGCCCCGCTGTCGCCGCTCGCAACAAGGCTGCTACCCTCCTGACTCCGATCAGGGGATATGCCTTACATGGAAGCTGGACAAGTCGCCTTTGTGACGCCCGTCAACGCCACGCCGTGGCAGCGCCGCATGGTGTTTTCACCCTTTGCGCGCATCGTGTTCTTTACCGCGCTCTACTTCGTATTGTTCAAGCTGGTTTCCGCTGCGGTCGGCGTGCTCGGCCTGGTCGGACCCGGCGTCACCGCCGACCGGCGGGCGTTCGGCATCCTGTTGATGCAACTGGTGCCTGCCCTGGGCGCGTACCTCGTGCTGGTCAAGGCGGTCGAGCGTCGCCCGGTGCGTGAACTGGCCTGGCGCGACCTGCCAGGCCGCGGCGGCGCGGGCCTGCTGCTGGGCGCCGCGTTGTTCAGCGCCGTGGTGCTGGTGCTGTGGCTGGCTGGCAGCTACCACGTGACGGGCACCAACCCCTCGGTGAACTGGCTGCCGGCCCTGCTCACCACCGGCCTGGGCGCAGGTATCGGCGAGGAAATCATTACGCGCGGCGTGCTCTACCGCATTGTCGAGGAAGGCCTGGGCACCTGGTGGGCGCTGGCGATCTCCGCGCTGTTCTTCGGCGCCGCGCACATCTTCAACCCCGGGGCCACGTTGTGGAGCTCCCTGGCCATCGCCATCGAGGCCGGCGTGCTGCTGGCGCTGCTTTACCACGTGACCCGCTCGCTCTGGACCTGCGTGGGCCTGCATGCGGCCTGGAACGTGATGCAAGGCACCGTGTACGGCATTCCCGTCTCCGGCACCGCCGCGCATGGCTGGCTGGTTTCCGAGCGCAGCGGGCCGGACTGGCTGAGCGGCGGCGTGTTTGGCGCCGAAGCCTCGGTGGTGGCGCTGCTGATTTGCTCCACCGTGAGCGCCCTGCTGCTGGTCATCGCCGTGCGTCAGGGCAGCATCCTGAGGCCGAGCTGGCGCCGCCGCCCGCCCATCGCCCACAACTGACCTTGCTACCGCCTTCACCGGGACAGGGGATACCCTGACTCCCACCGCCCCCGGCCCGGCAGGATGCCCCAGGCCCACACGACCGACGACCACGCATGGCCTCCACTTCCTCCCGTTATTCCTGGCTCGCGCATCAGCCGATGCAGCGCAAGATCCTCATAGCGATCGGCCTGCTGGTGGTGCTGTTCGTGGCCTGCAGCGTGATCACCCTGCAATCGATCTCACGCCAGAACGAAAGCTGGCACTGGTCGCGCCATACCTACGAGGTGCGCGCCAAGCTCGACGACGTGGTCGAGTCACTGCAGGAAAGCCAGATAGCCGCGCGCGGCTATCTTCTGGGGCAGCACCCTGACGACCTGATCGCCTTCGACCAGGCCAGCCGCGAACTCGAGCAGAATCTGGCCAGCGTGCGCAAGCTCACCGCCGACAACCCACTGCAGCAGACCCGGCTGGATCACCTGGAGCAATTGAGCGCGCAGTGGCGCAAGGAAGCCAGCCAGTACGGCATCGAGCCGATGCAGGCCATTAAAGCCACCGATCCGGTGGAAGCGGCGCAGGAACACGTACGCGTGCAACACGGCTATCTGGAGCACCGTTCGGTGCTGATGACCGACCTGCTTGCCCTGATCAAGCAGATGGACGACACCGAGCTTGGCCTGCTCGACCAGCGCGAAGCCGCGCAGCGCGCCGACGTCACCGAAGTGCGCGTGGTGACCTGGATCACCATGCTGATGAGCGTGCTGTTCGGCGTGCTGGTGATCGTGATGACCTTCCGCCTCATCACGCGCCCCATCCGTCGCATGACCGACCTGATGACGCGCCTGGCCGACCACGATCACTCGGTGGAGATCCGGGAGCTGGAGCGTCGCGACGAGATCGGCGAAATCGCCCGCGCCTTGCAGGTGTTCAAGCAGATGGCGATCGAAACCTCAGCGCAGACCTGGGTGAAATCGCACGTCTCGCAAATCGCCGGCGAACTGCAGACGGTCAACAGCCCGCGCGAATTTGCCGAGCGGCTCACCAGCACCCTGGTGCCCCTGTTGCGCGGCGGCGTGGGCGTTTTCTACGCCGCGGACGACGGTGGCAACACATTGCAGTTGCTGGGCAGCTACGGCTACCAGCAGCGTCGCCACCTGAGTACCGAGTACGCGCTGGGGGAAGGTCTGGTTGGCCAGTGTGCGGTGGAACGCAAGCCGATCACCCTGCAGGGCGTGCCCGACGACTACGTGCGCATCCATTCCGGTACGGGCGAGGCCGCGCCCAGCACCGTCACCGTATGCCCGCTGCTATTGCGCGACAAATTGCTGGGCGTGCTGGAACTGGCGAGCTTCCAGCATCTTTCCGAGCCCGAGCAGAAGCTGCTCGACGAACTGCTGCCGATCGCCTCGCTGTCGCTGGAAAACATCGGCCGCGCACTGCGCACGCAGGACCTGCTCCAGCGCACCAGCGAACAGGCCGACGAGCTGCGTGCCTCCGAAGACATACTGCGTCGCCAGCAACAGGATCTGCAGGTCACCAACGAAGAGCTCAACGCCAAGACGCAGGAATTGCAGGAACAATCCCAGCGCCTGCTCGCCTCGGAAGAAGAGCTGCGCGTGCAGACCGAAGAACTGCAAGCCTCCAACGAAGAGCTACGCCAGAAGACCGACACGCTCAATCAGCAAAAACACATGCTGGAGATCCTGCAACGCGAAACGCACGAGAAGGCGGAAGAACTGGCGCGCGCCAGCCAGTACAAGTCCGAATTCCTCGCCAACATGTCGCACGAGCTGCGCACGCCGCTCAACAGCCTGCTCATCCTGTCGCGCAGCCTCGCCGAAAACCGCGAGGGCAACCTGGACTCCGAGCAGATCGAATCGGCGCGGATCATCCACGATTCCGGCAGCAACCTGCTGCGCCTCATCAATGACATTCTCGATCTATCCAAGGTCGAGGCCGGCAAGATGGAGCTGCTGCTGGGCGAGGTCCCGCTCGCCGACCTGGAACGCACCTTGCGCCGCACGTTCACCCACGTGGCGCAGGAAAAGCAGCTCGATTTCCGGATAGACATCGAACCGGGCCTGCCTGCGGCGCTCTACACCGATGGCGCCAAGCTCGAACAGGTGGCCAACAACCTGATCGGCAATGCCTTCAAGTTCACTCACCAAGGCAGCGTCACGGTGCGCATTGGCCGGCCCAGTGCGGTGGACGTGCTGCCCGCTTCGCTGCAAGGCCAGCCGGCCATCGCCATTGCGGTAAGCGATAGCGGCATCGGCATTCCCACCGAAAAGCTCCAGGGCATTTTCCACGCGTTCGAGCAGGTGGATGCAAGCACGAGCCGCCAATACGGTGGCACCGGCCTGGGCCTGACCATTTCCAAGCGCATCGCCGAGCTGCTGGGCGGCGATATTTTGCTGCACAGCGAAGTGGGCCACGGCAGTACCTTTACCGTGTTGCTACCTGAGCGCGCGCCCGGCGCCAGCGAATCCACAACGAGTCCGCGCCCGCAGGCCGAGCCATCCACCGCGCGCGCAGCGCTCACCAGCGCCCTGCTGCCGGACACCATCGAGGACGACCGCGAAACCATCGCCGCTGGCGACACCATCATCCTCATCATCGAGGATGACCCGGTGTTCGCGCGCATCCTAGCCGACATGGTCCACCGCAAGGGCTACCGTGTGCTTGCCGCCGCCGATGGCGAATCAGGCCTGCAACTGGCGACGCACTTCCGCCCCACCGGCATCCTGCTCGACGTGATGCTGCCGGGCATGGATGGCTGGACCGTGATCGAGCGACTCAAGGAGAACGTCGGCACGCGGCATATCCCGGTGCATTTCATTTCCGCCGTGGATGAAGCCAGTCGCGGCCGCGAGCTGGGCGCCGTGGGTTTTCTCACCAAACCCGTCAGCCGCGAGGCGATCGGCACCGCCTTCGACCGCTTGCTGCACTTTGCCGAGGGCCACACCCGTCATCTGCTGCTGGTGGACGACGATGCGGATGCGCGCGCCGCGCTGCGCAAGCTGCTGCGCCATGACGACGTGACCATCGACGACGCCGGCAGCGCGGAGGAAGCCTTGCAGCGCATGGGCAACACCCATTACGACTGCATCGTGCTCGACCTTGGCCTGCCTGGCATGTCGGGCATGGAATTTCTGGAACACCTGGCCGCCACCGGCCAGATTCCCCCGGTGGTGGTGTATTCCGGACGCGAGCTGAGCCGCGAGGAAAGCCTGCGTCTACGCCAGTACACCGACAGCATCGTCATCAAGGGCGCGCGCTCGCCGGAGCGGCTGATGGATGAGGTGAGCCTGTTCCTGCACAGCATCCGCGATGGTCGCCCGGCCATACCGGCCGCCTCCACCGCCGCCGCACCCGCGCCGGCCGGTGGCGAGTTGCGTGATCGCAAGGTGCTGCTGGTGGACGACGACATGCGCAACCTGTTCGCCCTGTCCAAGGTGCTGCGCAGCTGGGGCATGAATGTGGCGATGGCGCAGGATGGCCAAAAAGCATTGAAGACGCTCGCCGACCAGGATGGCATCGAGGTGGTACTGATGGACATCATGATGCCGGTAATGGACGGCTACGACACCATTCGCGAAGTGCGCGCCCAGCCGCGTTTCGCCAAGCTCCCCATCATCGCACTCACGGCGAAAGCCATGCGCGGCGATCGCGAAAAGTGCCTGGAAGCCGGTGCCAACGACTATCTTTCCAAGCCCATCGACATCGACAAGCTGTCCTCCATGCTGCGCGTGTGGTTGCATCGATGAGCGGGAACCAGGAACCGCTGGCCAGCGACACCGAGCTTGAGGACATCGAGCTCGAGCTTTTCGTGCGCGCGCTCAAGCTGCGGCATGGTCACGACTTCTCGCAATATGCGCCCGCCTCGCTCAAGCGGCGCGTACGCCAGCTCAGCCATACGCAGCACACCGGCACCATCACCGCGCTCACCGACCGGATACTGCACGATCCGAGTCTATTGCCCGTCGTACTGGAAGGACTATCGGTGCCGGTCTCGGAAATGTTCCGCGACCCGGACGTCTTCCGCGCGCTGCGCGAGCAGGTTTTCCCGGTGCTTGCGTCCTATCCACAGATCAATATCTGGCAAGCGGGCTGCGCGTACGGGCAGGAAGTCTACTCGCTGGCGATCCTGCTGGAAGAAGCCGGCCTGTATGAGCGCACACAGATCTACGCTACGGACTTCAACGAGGCCGCGCTGCGTCATGCGCAGGAAGGAATCTACCCGGCCAAGGAGGCCCAGCTGTGGTCGCGCAATTATCTTGAGGCCGGTGGCAGCCACACCCTGGCCGACTACTACAGTGCGCGCTACGAACTGCTCAAGCTCGACCAGCGCCTGCGCCGGAACGTGATCTTCGCCAACCACAACCTGGTGACCGATGAAGTGTTTTGCGAGGCGCACCTGGTGCTGTGTCGCAACGTACTGATCTATTTTTCCGACCCCTTGCAGGACCGCACCCTGGCCCTGTTCCGCGACAGCCTCGTGCGTGGCGGCTTTCTCTGCCTTGGCACGCGCGAAAGCCTGGATTTCGCGCCATCGGCCCTCGATTTTACGCCAGTCGATGCCGCGCTGCGCATCTACCGCTTGGGCTCGCGCGCCGCCGCCAAGGAATGACATGGGCACGCCGCAGGCCATCGTGATCGGTTGTTCGGCAGGCGGCTTGGCCGCCTTGGAGGCGCTGTTCGCCGGCCTCGACCCACAGTTGCCGCAGGCCATGGTGGTGTGTTGCCACACCGGTTCGTCCACCGTGGACGTGCTGTGCGAATTGCTGGCCGGTCACGCCACACTGCCCGTCGCCGAGGCACGCGAACGCACGCCGATCGCACCCGGCATGATCCACATCGCGCCCAGCGGCTATCACTTGCTGGTCGAGCCATCGCGATACTTTGCGCTTTCCGTGGATGCACGCGTCAACTTCGCTCGGCCATCCATCGATGTGTTGTTCGAGTCCGCCGCCGAGGCGTATCGCGGTGACCTATTGGGCGTCTTGCTCACCGGCGCCAACAGCGACGGCGCCGAAGGCCTGCGCCTGGTGCGCCAGCACGGCGGCCTGGCGGTCGTGCAAGACCCGGCCGACGCCGAAGTGCCCACCATGCCCCAGGCCGCGCTGGATCGCGCGGGTGCCGATCACTGCCTTCCACTCGCGGCCATTGCGCCGCTGCTCAATCGACTTTGCCTGCCATGACTCTTTCCGTTCCCAAGATCCTCGTCGTCGACGACACGCCCGCCAACCTGGTCGCCATGCGCCACCTGTTGATGGACAGCGGCGCGGAGCTATTCGAGGCCGACAACGGTAACGAGGCATTGGCGCTGTGCCTGGACCACGAGTTCGCGCTGATCCTGCTCGATGTGAACATGCCGGACATGGACGGCTTCGAAGTCGCGTCGTTGCTAGGTGAGACCGAACAGATGCGCGAGACGCCGATCATCTTCGTCACCGCCGCCTATGCCGATGACATCAACCGCCTAAAGGGCTATCGCTTCGGCGCGGTCGATTACATCGCCAAGCCGATCAACGATGTCATCCTGCAATCCAAAGTGCGCGTGTTTCTGGACCTCTATGCGGCGCGCGCGCAACTGAAGTTCGCGCTGGATACCCTGTCCGAACGCAACGAGCAGCTCAGCGCCGAGATCGCCGAACGAAAGCGCATCGAGGCGCAGATCCGGCATCAGGCCACCCATGACATGCTGACTGGCCTGCCCAACCGCACCCTGTTCCACGACCGTCTGTATACCGCGATGCAACGCGTACCGCGTCACGGCCCGGGCTTCGCCCTGGCCATGCTCGATATCGACGGTTTCAAGGGCGTCAACGACACCCATGGCCACCCCGCTGGCGACGCGTTGCTGCAGGCCATCGCCGGACGCCTCAGCGGCCACGTGCGCGCCAATGACACCGTTGCGCGCCTGGGCGGCGATGAGTTCGCCCTGATCGTGGAAGACCTGGGCGATGTGTCCTCGCTCATGGAGCGCTGCCAGCAGCTATGCGCCACGCTTGCCGCGCCGTATGCGTTGCACGGCCGCCACGGCGCATTCGAGGCGCAGGTGAGCGCCAGCATCGGCGTTGCCGTGTGGGACCGCCGCCATGGCGGCGACGAGGAACTGATCCAGGCAGCGGATCGCGCGCTCTACCAGGCCAAGGCCGAAGGCAAGAACCGTTGCGTACTGGCGGCGTGAGCGCCGCGCAGCGCACTCAACCGCCGCGTCGCGGCGAGACCCACATGTGAATACGAGCACGGAACACTTCCTGCCCGTTGTCGTCGCGCACGCTCACTAGCGCGGGCCATTCGTAGCCGTTGCTCGATTCCACGGCCGCACGCTCGGGCGTCGCCACGGCATGCATGGTGCCCACGGCCTTGGCCAGGTATTCCACCGACATGCCCTTGGGAATCCAGCGCATGGTCGAGGGAATGCTCACGTCCGTCATCATACCGGCCGTAAGCTCGGCCACATTGCACAATGCGATGGCATGCACGGTGCCGATGTGGTTGTGCACGCGGCGACGGTCATGAATATCCACCGCGCAATGCCCCGGCTCCAATGCCACGAAGTGCGGGCGGATGGTGGCGAAGTAAGGCGCCTTGAAACAGATGAGCCGTCCGTAGAGCCAGCGCCCACCGGGCAGGGAAACCAGCTTGCGATAGAGCGACAGCGCCTGACTCATGGCAAAGCTCCCTGAAGGCGAGGCCGTGGCATCGCCCATGCGTGCGTATTGAAGGACAGGCTCCGCATGAAGGCGGAACGACAGCGCCCTGGCCATCGCCAGGGCGCTGAGAAAGCTTAGGCCGCGTCGGCCAGCTTCTTCTTACGGTCGGCGCGGGTGACCGCAGCGCGCAGTTCTGCCGGATCGAAATCATCCACCGCAATGAACTCGGCCACGCCCTCGCGCACGCGCTTGAGCAGGTCGAACTCCGAGGCATTGATCACGCCGGCCTGCAACGCTTCGCTAAGCTGGCCGAGGTAATCGTGCGACTTGAACTGACCGGTCTTCTGCGCCTTGGCGAACTTGCGCTCCACCGGCTCGGCCGCGATCACATCCGGCAGCAAGGCGTTCATGCGGCCGATGGTGTTGTTGGCGGTCGGGGTGAGGTAGACCCACTCGGTGAGGCGATCGCGGGCTTCGCCCGGCGCGGTGATGATGGCGGCCACGCGGCGACCCAGGCGATCCGACGGCGGCACTTCGCGACGACCGAACGGAAACACCAGCGCGCGCAGCAGCCACGAGACCGGCTTGACCGGGAAGTTGCGAATGGCGCCGTCCAGTGCCATCTGCGTGCGCCACATGCACTCGTGGAAGGCCCAGGCCAGCAACGGACGATCCGCTTCCGGACGGCCGGTGTCCTCATAGCGCTTGAGCATGGCACTGGCGATATACAGATAGCTCAGCACGTCGCCCAGACGAGCGGACAGCTTTTCCTTGAACTTCAGCTTGCCGCCGAGCACACCCATGAAGGTATCCGCGCACAGCGCCAGCGCCGCCGAGTAGCGATTGAGCTTGCGGTAGTAGCGACGGGTATACGCATCGCCAGCGGTGTCGCCGATACGCGAACCGGTGATGCCCAGGGTGAACGCACGCACGGCGTTGGAGATGCCAAAGCCGATATGACCGAACAACGCGCGATCGAAGGTCCTCAGGCGGTCACCGTAGTCAGCGATCGACAGCGACTGCATTTCCTTCAGCACGTAAGGATGGCAGCGAATGGCACCTTGCCCGAAGATCATCAGGCTGCGCGTCATGATGTTCGCGCCCTCCACCGTGATGGCGATGGGCACGCCCTGCCAGGCGCGGCCGGCATAGTTCTTCGGACCCAGCTGCACGCCCTTGCCGCCATGCACGTCCAGCGCATCACCGGCGATCACACGACCCCATTCGGTAGCGTGGTACTTGGCGATGGCCGACGGCACCGCCGGCTTCTCACCGCGATCCACCGCCGCCGCCGTGGCGCGCGAGAGCGCGGCCGTCGCATAGGTAAGGCCGCCGATGCGAGCCAGCGCCTCTTCCACGCCCTCGAAGCGGGCGATGGAAAGGCCGAACTGCTTGCGCATGCGCGCGTAGGCGCCCGTGGCCGCCACCGCGCCGCGCACGCCACCCGTGGCGTTGGACGGCAGCGAGATCGCGCGACCCACCGACAGGCATTCCACCAGCATGCGCCAGCCGTGACCGGCCATGTGGGGGCCGCCGATCAGCACCGACAGCGGCACGAACACGTCCTTGCCGTGCAGGGGACCGTTCTGGAACGGAATGTTCAGCGGGAAATGGCGACGGCCGATCTCCAGACCCGGCGTGCTGCGCGGGAGCAGTGCCAGGGTGATGCCGAGGTCTTCCTTGTCACCCAGCAACTTGTCCGGGTCGTACAGGCGGAAGGCCAGACCCACCACGGTGGCGATAGGCGCCAGCGTGATGTAGCGCTTGTCGAAGGTGAGCTTCATGCCCAGTGTCTCGACGCCATCGACCACCTGCTTGCACACCACGCCGTAGTCGGTGATGGAGGTGGCATCGGAACCGGCATACGGACCGGTGAGTGCGAAGCAGGGAATTTCCTCACCCACGGCCAGGCGCGGCAGGTAGTAGTTCTTCTGCTCGTCGCTGCCGTAATGCAGCAGCAGTTCGGCCGGGCCAAGCGAGTTGGGCACCGCCACGGTGGAGGCCACCGTGGCCGACATGGTGGCGAGCTTCTGCAGCACCGCCGAATGCGCCAGCGCCGAGAAACCCAGGCCGCCGTACTGCTTGGGGATGATCATGCCGAAGAACTTATGCTTCTTGACGAAAGCCCAGACTTCCGGCGGCAGGTCGGCCAACTCGTGCGTGATCTGCCAGTCGTCGATCATGCTGCAGAGTTCTTCCACCGGGCCATCCATGAAGGCCTGCTCTTCCACGTTCAGTTCCGGCTTGGGCTGCTTGAGCAGCTCGTGCCAGTCGGGCTTGCCGGAGAACAGCTCGCCCTCGAAACCGACCGTGCCCGCTTCCAGCGCGGTCTGTTCGGTTTCGGAAAGCTTGGGCGTCACCTTGGCGAACATCTTCAGCAGCGGCGCGCTGATCTGCTTCCGACGGAAGCCGTCCATCAGCAGGGGCACCGCAATCGCCAGCTCGATCACCAACAGGATAAAGGTGGTCCAGGGCGCGCCGGCGAGCAGGCCGACCACGACGGTGGTTATCACCGTGGCGATGGCCCACGTGCGCAAGCTTGCGCGGTGGTAGGCACAGGCACCGGTGGCGATGAGCGCCGCCAGCAGGGTCAGGATCACGGACATCACTTACACCTCGTTACGGATGACGACTTGACGGATCGAACAGTTCAAACGGTGACCGCATCGCTGCGATCAGGAGCCGCGAGCTCGCTGGCAAAGCGTGCGATCTCGCGGGTGAATGCATCGTTGGCGTCGCCGGCCACCATGTGGGTGGCGCGCGGCAGCTCCACGTGGCGCGCCTGCGGCACCAACTGGAGGAATTCATCCACGGTATCGCGCGACACCACGTCACTGCGACCACCGGAAAGCAGCAGCACCGGCACGCGCACCTTGGCCGCGGCGGCCATCAGGCGCGGCTGGTAGCGCTCGCTCTCGCTCACCAGCCCATCGAGCAGGGACGGGTCCCAATGCCAGCGCAGGCGCCCGTCGCGGCCTTCGCGCAGCAGCGGACGCAGTTGATCCTCGGATTTGCGCTCGGCGCGGTGCGGCAGGTACTTGGCGATTTCCTCGGCAGCCTCGGCATAGCTGGCAAAACCATCGGGA
>NZ_JAELTT010000084.1 GCF_016428975.1 Dyella sp. ASV21 | reverse complement strand
GGCATGCTCGGGGCGAGCGTCCCGATCGGATGCAAACGGCTGACGTCGACCCTGCTGTTCGACATCCATGGCAGACCTAGTGAGTTCCCCCCGGAATTGACCGCAGTCTAAGACGCTCTCGAGCCGATCGCCATCGACCGAATGGCGGAGCTAGGCGACGCATCACACAGGGTTTGTGACTTGGGTCGGCTTGGTGCGCCGACGGCCGCCAAGCCACCCGCTCAGTCGAGGAAGCCGCCAATCACATCGTTGAGGAAGCGCTGGCCCAGGGCCGTGGTGTGCAGGCGGCCAGGGTCATCGGTGAGCCAGCCACGTTGCCGGGCAGCGGCCAGCGCCGGGGTGATGCGCTCGGCGGGCAGGCCGGTGCGCTCGGTGAAATCCGCCATCGGCACGCCGTCGATCAGGCGCAGGGCATTGAGCATGTATTCGAACGGCAGCTCGTCCACGGCGACCGGGCCATCCCCGCCGATGCGGCCGGCTTCGCCGGGCGCAGTCAGGTAGGCCTTGGGGTGACGGGTTTTCCACCGACGCAGCACTTGGCCCGCTTGCACGTCGGTGACCTTGCCGTGCGCCCCCGCGCCAATACCCAGGTAGTCGCCAAAGCGCCAGTAGTTGAGGTTGTGTGCGCAGCGCCGATCGGGCTGCGCATAGGCGGACACTTCGTACTGGGCGTAGCCGGCAGCGGCCAGCCGCTGTTCGCAGGCCTCCTGCATGGCCCAGGCGTGGTCGTCATCCGGCAGTGGCGGTGGGTTGGCTGCGAATGCGGTATTGGGTTCCAGGGTGAGCTGGTAATGGGAGATATGCGTGGGGGCCAGCGCGATCGCCCGCTCCACGTCCGCCAGCGCACCTTCCTGCGTTTGCTGGGGCAGGGCGTACATCAGGTCGAGGTTGATGTTGCCGTAGCCGGCATCCTGGGCCGATTTCACCGCCGCCTCCGCCTCGCTGGCGGAGTGGATGCGGCCAAGTCGGCGCAGCTTGTCGTCGTCAAAACTCTGGATGCCGAAGGAAAGCCGGTTTACCCCGGCGGCCAGATAGCCGTCGAAACGTCCGTGCTCCACCGTGCCGGGGTTGGTTTCCAGCGTGATTTCGGTGCCGGCGGGCAGTGCAAGTCGCTCGCGCACGCCATCCAGGAAGCGTTCGACCAGTTCCGGCGCGAACAGGCTGGGGGTGCCACCACCGAAGAACACGCTGTGAATCGGCCGGTCATGCGCGGCGGCGCCGAAATCGCGAAGGTCCGCGTCCAGGTCGGCGAGCAGGGCATCCACATAGGTGGCGTACGGTGGCGGCTCGCCCTTCACCCCATGCGAGTTGAAGTCGCAGTACGGGCATTTCTTCACGCACCACGGCATGTGGACGTACAGCGATAGCGGCGGCGCGATCAGGTTCATGATTCAGAGGTGGGGCGCGGCAAGGCCGGCGCGTAGCTGGGCCAGGGCGCGGCCGCGATGGCTGATGCGGTTCTTCAGCCCCGGCGGCAGTTCGGCCGCGCTCGACGTTTCCCCGTCCGGCAGGAACAGCGGATCGTAGCCAAAGCCCTGGGTGCCGCGCTGCTCGGTAAGCACGCGGCCGTGCCAGCGGCCTTCGGCGATCAGCGGCGCCGGGTCGTCGGCGTGGCGCAGCAGCACCAGTGCGCAGATGAAGAACGCGCCGCGCTGTTCAGTCGGCACACCGTCCAGTTCGCGCAGCAGCTTGGCGTTGTTGGCGACGTTGTCGCCGTGGCGGCCGCTGTAACGGGCCGAATACAGGCCCGGAGCGCCGCGCAGGTATTCCACGCACAGGCCCGAGTCGTCCGCCAGTGCGGGTTGGCCGCTGATTCGCGAGGCGTGACGTGCCTTGAGTAGCGCGTTTTCCACGAAGGTGAGGCCGGTTTCTTCCACGTCCTCCACATCGTACGCCGACTGCGGCACAAAGCTCAGGCCGCTTTCGGCGAGCAGCTCATTGAACTCGGCCAGCTTGCCGGGGTTGCTGCTGGCCAGAACGATACGCGACATGAATTACTCCGAAAGCAGGTCAAAAGCCGGGGCGTAGTCGACCCGGCCGCCATAGCCGTCCAGGCCGCCGGCTCGCAGGGCCAGGGCCATGAAGGCATCGCCGCCGCCGTAGACGTCTTGCAGGCCATGATGCGAGGCGGGCGCAAAACCGAAGCGCGTGTAATAAGCCGCTTCGCCCAGTACCACCACGGCGCGTACATGGCCGTTCTCGCGCAAGGCATCGAGCGACTGGCGGATCAGGGCATCGCCGATGCCCTGTTTTTGGTACGCGGGCATCACGCCCACCGGCGCCAATCCAAGCACACGACCGTCGTCGCCCCGTGCGATGCGCACGGGCGAATACAGCACATGCGCGATCACGCGGCCTTGCGCTTCGGTCACCCATTCCAGCGTGGCGTCGCCATCGACGCGCAGGCGCTGGACCAGATCGGCCTCGTCGGCACGTCCGAATGCCGCGCGTTCAACGGCCAGCGCGGCGTCCAGGTCGTCCGTGCGCAGGGGGCGAGTGACGATCATGGGTGGCTCAGTGTTGTTCCAGGGCTGCGCGTTGCGCCGCTACCAGTTCACCGATGCCCTTTTCGGCCAGGGCGAGCAACGCATCCATTTCATCGCGGCGGAAGGCATGGCCCTCGGCCGTGCCTTGCACCTCGATGAAGCCGCCGCCGTCGTTCATCACCACGTTCATGTCGGTGTCGCAGTTAGCGTCTTCGGCGTAGTCGAGATCGAGCACCGGCATGCCCTGATAGATGCCCACCGAGACAGCGGCCACGGCGCCGACCACCGGATTGCGGCGAAGGTTCTCGCGCTTCATCAGCAGGCTGATCGCGTCCACCAGGGCCACATAGGCACCGGTAATGGCGGCGGTCCGGGTGCCTCCGTCGGCCTGCAACACGTCGCAGTCAAGCGTAATTACGCGCTCGCCCAGGGCCTGGCGGTCCACGCAGGCGCGCAGGCTACGGCCGATCAGGCGCTGGATTTCCATGGTGCGGCCACCCTGGCCGCCGCGGGCCGCTTCGCGCTGGGTACGCGTGCTGGTGGCGCGCGGCAGCATGCCGTATTCGGCGGTGATCCAGCCCTCGCCCTTGCCGCGCAGCCACGGCGGCACGCGGTCTTCGATGCTGGCGGTGCACAGCACGCGGGTATCGCCATAGCTGATCAGTACGGAACCCTCGGCGTGGCGGGTGTAGTGGCGTTCGATGGTGACGGTGCGCAGCTGGTCGCTGGCGCGGCCACTGGGGCGGCTGGAGGAAGTCATGGGATAGGGGGCCTTAAGGATTGGGCAAGGCAGGGCGGGAGAGTTTACCATTGCGCCCTTTCCCGTTATTCGAAGGCCCCCGATGATCCGCAGCATGACGGCTTATGCCTCCGCCGAAGCGACCGGCCCCGCCGGCGCGCTCAGCTGCGAGCTGCGCACGGTGAACCATCGGTACCTGGAACTGAGCCCGCGCCTGCCCGATGAGCTGCGCGTGTTCGAGTCGATTCTGCGCGAGCGCATTGCCGCCCGCCTTTCGCGCGGCAAGGTGGACGTGACGGTGCGCCTGCGTGGCGACGCGCGCGGCGAGTCGTTGCAGGTCAATGCCGGCATGCTGGCGCGCCTGTCCGAGCTGGCGCTGGACCTGGAGGCGCGCTTCCCGCGCATGAACATCGAATTCACCGAATTGCTGCGCTTTCCGGGCGTGCTGCAGCAGGCCGAGGTGGATCCGGACGTGCTGCAGGCTGCGTTGATCGATGTGCTCGAGCGTGCGCTGGATGCGCTCACCGCCACCCGCGAGCGCGAGGGCGCCAAGCTGGCCGAATTGCTCAAGGATCGCCTGGACGCCATCGAGCGCATCGTGGCCGAGGTGCGCGGTTTCATGCCGCAGATCCGCGAAGGCCTGCGTGCTCGCCTGGAATCGCGCCTGGCCGACATCAAGCAGCCCGCCGATCCGGGCCGCCTGGAGCAGGAGCTGGTGCTGCAGATCACCCGCAGCGATGTGGATGAGGAGCTCGATCGCCTCAGTACCCATATCGCCGAAACCCGCCGCGTGCTGGGCACCAAGGAGCCCATCGGCCGTCGCCTGGACTTCCTCATGCAGGAGTTCAACCGCGAAGCCAATACACTCGGCTCCAAGGCCGTGGACGCCCGCAGCACCAATGCCGCGGTAGAGCTGAAGGTGCTGATCGAGCAGATGCGCGAACAGGTGCAGAACATCGAATGAGTACCGACATGCCCCAGTCCGAGAGCGCCGAAGGCACGCTGTTCGTGGTGGCTGCGCCTTCGGGCGCGGGCAAGTCCACCCTGGTCAATGCGCTGCTGGAGCGCGAGCCGGCCATTTCGCTCTCCATTTCGCACACCACGCGCCCGCCGCGTCCGGGCGAGCAGTACGGTCGCCACTATTACTTTGTGGAGCGCGCGACGTTTGAGCAGGAGATTGCCGACGGCATTTTCCTGGAGCATGCCGAAGTGCACGGCAACCTGTACGGCACCTCGCGTACCACGGTGAACACCTTGCTGACGCAAGGGCGTGACGTACTGCTGGAAATCGATTGGCAGGGCGCGCGGCAGATCCGCAAGAGCAAGCCCGATTGCGTCAGCGTGTTTATCCTGCCGCCCTCGCGTACAGAGCTGGAGCGTCGCTTGCGCGGCCGCGGCTCGGACAGCGCGGAGGTGATCGCGCGCCGCCTGCACAACTCGCGCGAGGAAATTGCCCACGCGCACGAGTTCGACTACATCATCATCAATGATGATTTCGAGGTGGCGTTGGGCGACCTGCAGGCCATCGTGCGCGCCGTGCGCCAGCGCAGCCCGTTGCAGTGGTTGCGGCATGAGGCACTGATCCAGGATTTGCTGGCCTGATTCAGGGGCGAGGGCCGGGGCGACGCTCCCGGCTGGCGCCAGTGCGCGCACGGCAAGCTCTTGCGTAGGCGCAAGCCCCTGTTTTGTTAGCGGAAGCTGAGCACATGGGCCTTTGTCTCATGGCCTTCACCGACGTATTCAGCTAACGTGGCCGCTTTCACTTGCCCCAAGTCCCCCACATGACCGAGCCCACCCGCGCCAAGCCCGACGACAACGCCCTGGTGCGTGTCCGTGGCCTGACCACGGTGCTCAATGGCAAGAAGGTGTTCGACGCGCTGGACATGGATATCCCGCGCGGCAAGATCACCGCCATCATGGGCCCCAGCGGTACCGGCAAAACCACCTTGCTCAAGCACATCACCGGCCAGATGCGCGGCGACGCGGGCGAGGTGTGGGTGGACGGCAACCAGGTGTCCGCGCTGTCGCGCGACAAGTTGTTCGAGCTGCGCGAGCGCATCGGCTACCTGTTTCAGAACTCCGCGCTGCTCACCGATTTCGACGTGTTCGAGAACGTGGCGTTTCCGCTGCGTCAGCACACCCAGCTGCCGGAAGTGCTGATCCGCAACATTGTGCTGACCAAGCTGCAGGCCGTGGGCTTGCGCGGGGCGGCCGGGTTGATGCCAACGGAGCTCTCCGGCGGCATGGCGCGTCGCGTGGCGCTGGCACGGGCGATCGTGTTCGACCCGATGTTGATCCTGTACGACGAACCCTTCGTCGGCCTGGACCCGATCGCGCTCAATCAGGTACTCAAGCTGATCCGCACGCTCAACGAGACGCTGGGCATCACCAGTGTGCTGGTGGCGCATGAGCTGGAAGCGATCAAGCAGGTGGCTGATCACATCTACCTCATTGCCAATGGCAAGGTGGTGGCGCAGGGCGATCCCAAGACCATTGCCGACGACGGCTCGCCCTGGACGCGGCAGTTTTTCGGTGGCGAATCGGACGGCCCGGTGCCGTTCCAGTATCCGGCCGGTGACCTGGGCGCGTCGCTGGGCTTTCCACGGAGGGGCGCATGAGCGTGTCCATGAGTCCTAACAACATTGTGCTGCGCTCGCTGTCGCAGATCGGCGAATGCGGCCTGTTCCTGCTGCGCATCCTGGCCGCGGTGCCGCGCAGCCTGCGTCACATCCGCGAGACCGTGCGCCAGCTCTGGTTCGTGGGCGCCATGAGCCTGATCATCATCATGGTCTGCGGTTTGTTCGTGGGCATGGTGCTGGGCCTGCAGCTGTATGACGTGCTGTCGATTTTCGGCGGCACCTCGGCTACCGGTACCGTGGTGGCCATAGCCATCTATCGCGAGCTGGGCCCGGTGGTTACCGCCTTGCTGTTTGCTGGCCGCGCCGGCACGTCGGTCACCGCCGAGATCGGCCTGATGCGTGCCACCGACCAGATCGCCGCGATGGAGATGATGGCCGTCGACCCGATCGCCTACGTGGCCGTGCCACGCTTCCTGGCCGGCGTCATCGCCATGCCGCTGCTGTGCTGCGTGTTCTGCGCGCTGGGCATCTTTGGCGGCCATCTGGTGGGCGTGAACTGGCTGGGCATCGACAACGGCACCTTCTGGTCGAACATGACCGCCACCGTCGATCTGATGAAGGACGTGGTGAACGGCGTGTTGTGGAAGAGTGTGGTGTTCGGCGCCGTGGTATCGCTCATCGCCGTATTCCAGGGCTACACCACGCCGCCGACCAGCGAAGGCGTGGCCTATGCCACCACCCGTACCGTCGTCGCCTCGTCCATCGCCATTCTGGCGCTCGATTTCGTGCTCACCGCCTTCCTGATGTGAGCGTTGCCATGACTGCTATCAACCACTTTGCATTGAGGAACGTGCCGTGAGCCAGAGACCATCCTATGCCGTCGGCACCGGCCTGTTCATCGTGCTTGGCTTTGCCGCCCTGGGCTATCTCGCCACCCAGACCACGTCGGTGGCCAATACGAGCCGAGGCCCCAGTTACACCGTCGAGGCGCACTTCGCCAACATCGGCCAGCTCAAGGAGCGCGCGCCGGTGAAGGTGGCCGGTGTGCGCATTGGCCAGGTCAAGTCGATCGTGCTCGACCCGGGCAAGGAGACCGCCGATGTGAAGCTGGCGATCGACCAGCGCTACAGCCAGATTCCCGAAGATTCGGTCGCCACCATCTTTACCAGCGGCCTGCTGGGCGATCAGTACGTGGGCATCCAGTACGGCAGCTCCAAGAAGCTGGTGACGGAGGGCGGCACCCTGGTGCTGACGCGTCCGGCGCAGCAGCTGGAGGAAATGCTCGGCAAGTTCTTCGGCGCCGGCGGCGCGGCGGACAACCTTTCCGGCAGCTACGTGGTCAAGGCGCGCTTCACCAATATCGGCGCCCTTTCGGTGGGTGCGCCGGTGAAGATGGCTGGCGTAGCCATCGGCAGCGTACAGTCGGTATCGGCCGACCCGGTCAAGCTGGACGCCGAGGTGACGCTGGCCATCGATAAAAAGTACGACCAGATCCCGGACGACTCGGCGGCCGCCGTGTTCACCAGTGGTTTGATCGGCACCCAGTACGTTGCCATCCAGCCCGGCGGCTCGCCGGATATGCTGAAGAACGGCGACGAGATGGTGCTGACCCAATCGGCGCTGCAGATCGAGGATCTGATCGGCAAGTTCCTGGTCAGTGGTTCGCCCAGTGACAAGAAGGATGCCGACAATGGCAAGGCCGCTGGCGACAAGTCAGGCGACAAGCATTGAGTCAGCCCTGGGCGTCCCGATATTCCCCCCGGATCATCTTTAGGAGTTATCCCATGTTGCGCAGTCTGGCTATCGCCACCGCCATTGCCTTCGGTGGTGCGCTCGTCGCCCCCGTCTTTGCCCAGGATGCCCCCGCGGCCGCCGCGGCCCAGCAGAGCCCGGTACAGGTGGTGCAGGCCATCTCCGACCAGCTCGGCAGCGCCATCGAGGGTCATCAGGCGCAGTTGAAGAACAATCAGGAAAAGCTGATCGGCGTGATCGACGACGTGTTCCTGCCGCACTTCGATATCGACTACGCCTCGATTCTGGTGCTGGGCCAGCACGCTCGCGAAGCCTCGCCGGAACAGCGCGCCCGCTTCGCCAAGGCGTTCTACAACTCCATCACCCATCGTTACGCCGAAGGCCTGCTCAACTACACGCGCGGTCGCGTGAAGGTGCTGCCGTTCTCTGGTGACCTCAACGACAAGCGCACCATCGTGCGCACGCAAGTGGTACTGGATGACGGCAAGACCGTCGCCGTCGACTATGCCTTCCGCAAGAGCCGCGACGGCAGCTGGAAGGCCTACGACGTGATCATCGAAGGCATTTCCTACGTCACCAACTACCGCAACCAGGTGGATGCGGAAATCCGTAAGGTCGGCATCGATCAGCTCACCACCAACCTGGAAACCCAGGGTGAGAAGGCGCTGGAGACGATGGAGAAGGACACCAAGGGCGCGTCCAAGTGACCGCGGCCGCGGCCAGCGCTACGGTGCGGGTCGAGGACGTATCGCCGGATGCCGTGAAGGTGTCCGGCGAGCTCACGTTCGCCAGTGCGGCCGCCGCCCTGGACGCCATTTCCTTGTCGGTGTCACGCGATGGCCGCCAAGTGCTCGACCTGGGCGGCGTCACCCGCACCGATAGCGCTGGCCTGGCCTGCGTGTTGGCCGTGGTGGCCAGTGCAGCGGAGCAGGGGCGCCCGCTCACGGTGCGTCACATGCCCGAGGGCATGCAACTGCTGGCACGCGTGTGCGAGGTGGAGGGCCTGCTGGCTTGATCCCGGCTCGCTTGGACACGAAAAAGGGGCCTTTAGGCCCCTTTTTTATTGCCGCGTCGGCAGTCGGTCAGTTCTTGACCGGCTGCGTCGTCTGCGCGGGCTGCTGTTGTTGCTTGTTTTCCCACTTGTGCTGTTCGTCCAGCAGCTCGTCGGGATCGAAGTTCTTGTCCTTCAGGCCCTGCATCTGCTCGATCACGTCGGTCGGCGGGTTGCCGTCGTAGAGCTGGTAAAGGCGCTGCTGGCGATAGGCGTCGCGCATGAAGGCGTAAGGGTCGTAAGCCGACTCCAGGAAACTCTCGGCGTCGATGCCGCGCGAGCGCAGCGTTACCAGGTAGAACACCTGCGGCAGGTATTCCTGGTGGTATTCGAAGTCGTGGTTGCGCGTGTAGTAGCTCAGCGGGTCGAAGAAGTAGCTGTCCACCGGCAGGCGCCAGACATCGCGCGCCGTGGTCGGGCCGATGAACGGCAGCACCAGGTATGGACCTTCCGGCAGGCCCCAGCGGGCCAGGGTGATGCCGAAGTCGGTTTCATCCAGCGGCATGCCGAGCTGGCTGGCGGGGTCGAAAAAGCCGCCAATGCCCAGCGTCAGGTTGACGATAAAGCGCCCACCGCTTTGCGCCGCCTGCAGCGGACGGGCCTGCAGCAGGTCGTTGGCCACCGTGATCGGCAGGCGGATATTGGTGTAGAAGTCGCTGAATGCGCGGCGCACCGTAGGGTTGGTGACCTTGCGGTAGCCCACCGCTACCGGACGGATCACAGCCTTGTCCACGGAATCGTTGAACGAGTAGACGTCCCGATTGAATTTTTCGTAGGGATCGTCCGTGCGTGGTTTGGCGATCGCACAGCCGGCCAGCAGGCCGATGGCGATCAGCGGCAGGCTGCGCTTGAAGAGGGTGTGGAGCAAGGACGGCATCGGGGCAACAGTCCTGATGATAGGGTGGGGGCGCAATATTGTACTGCTTGGTTTTTTATTATGTACAGGCCTCCCTTAGTCTTGGGACGCAGGGCCGCAGGTCGCCTGAACCGCGCATCATACGGGTTGCTGCATTGCCAGCAAAGCGGCCGCTGGCTACACTGACAGGTGATAAGTCGCTTTGTTCCTTAAGGATTTCAGATGGCCCGCATTACCGTCGAAGACTGCCTGCAGGTAGTCGACAACCGCTTCGAACTGGTGCTGATGGCGACCAAGCGCGCCCGCCAGCTCGCCAACGGTGCCGAGCCGGCAGTCAACCCCGATCACGACAAGCCGACCGTGCTTGCCCTGCGTGAAATCGCCGACCGCCGCATTGACCAGGCTACCATCGACGAGATCGATAAGGCCGAGCGTGAGCGCGCCGAGCGCGAGGCGCTGGAGTGGGCCGCCGCCGAAGTCGACGACGACCTCTCCAAGGGTGGAGATGACTGATGGATGGCGGCGGCTGTAGTCAGCGCACCGATGGCGCCGGCAAGTCCGGTGTTTCGCGCTGCCTGAAAGCCGTCGGCCCTGCCCACATCGCGCGCCACGAGGCGGTCGCCTGAGCGGGGAGCGTACATCCATGCCGGCCGTCACGGACTCCTCTGCATCGGATACGTCGACGCTGCCTCCGTACGTGCTGGCGCTGAAAGAACGCGTGGCCTACCTGCCCGAGCCACAGGTGGCGCGGGTCATTCGTGCGTACGAAGTGGGCGCCGTGGCCCATCAAGGCCAGGCCCGCAAGAGCGGCGAGCCCTACATCACGCATCCCGTGGCGGTCGCCGGCATCCTCGCCGAGCTGGGCCTGGACGCCGAGACGATCATCGCGGCGATCCTGCACGACACGCTGGAAGACACCACCTTGAGTCGCGCCGAATTGGCGGGCGAGTTTGGCGAAACCGTGTCCGAGCTGGTCGACGGTGTTACCAAGCTGGACAAGATGAGCTTCAGCAGTCGCCAGGAGGCGGATGCGGAGAGCTTCCGCAAGATGCTGCTGGCGATGGCGCGTGACCTGCGCGTCATCCTGATCAAGTTGGCCGATCGCCTGCACAACATGCGCACACTGGGCGCGAAAGACTCTTCCTCGCGCCGCCGCATTGCGCGCGAGACGCTGGAGATCTATGCGCCGATCGCGCAACGCCTGGGCATGAACAAGTTCAAGGCAGAGCTGCAGGACCTGGGCTTTCGCGCGCTGTATCCCGATCGCTACCGCGTCATCAGCGAGCGCATCCGCGCCGCGCTGGGCAATCGTCGCGAAGCCATGGGCAAGATCGAAACGGCGCTGTCCGCGCGCCTGACCGCCGAGCACCTGTCGGTGCGTGTGGTGGGTCGCATCAAGTCGCCGTGGAGCATCTATTCGAAGATGCGCAACGAGCACAAGAGTTTCGCTCAGTTGATGGATGTGTACGGTTTTCGCGTGGTGGTGGATTCCGCCATGAGCTGCTACATGGCGCTCGGCGCGGTGCACAGCCTGTACAAGCCGGTGGATCGCCGCTTCAAGGATTTCATCGCCATTCCCAAGGCGAACGGTTACCAGTCGCTGCACACCGTGCTGCTGGGGCCGTTTGGTGCGCCGATCGAGGTGCAGATTCGCACGGCGGAAATGGATTCGGTGGCCGAGCGAGGCGTCGCCGCACATTGGGCCTACAAGACCGATTCCGGCCCGGCCAACAGCGCGCAGGCGCGTGCGCGCGAATGGCTGGCCTCGCTGGCCGATAGCCAGGCGCATACGGTTTCGTCGTCCGAGTTCATCGAGAACGTCAAAATCGACCTGTTCCCGGACGAGGTGTACTTGTTCACCCCGCGCGGCGACATCCTGGCTTTGCCGCGCAATGCGACGGCGCTGGATTTCGCCTATGCCGTGCATACCGATGTGGGTGACCACGCGGTGGCTGCGCGCGTGGACAAGAAGCTGGTGCCGCTGCGCACGCGACTGGAGTCGGGCCAGCTGGTGGAGATCATTACCGCGCCGTCGGCCCTGCCGAATCCGGCGTGGCTGGAGTCGGTGGTAACCGGCAAGGCGCGTACGGCGATTCGCCAGTACCTCAAGCATCTGCAGCACGAGGACGCGGTGGACTTCGGTCATCGCATGCTCGATCGCGCGCTCGATGCACTGGGTACCAGCCTGGATGCGGTTCCGCCGGCGGTGTTGGATCGGTTCCTGGAAACCTCCAAGTTCAAGCGCCTGGAGGAATTGCTCTCCGATATCGCGCTGGGCAATCGCATGCCGCATCTGGTGGCCAGTCAGCTGGTGGCGGCGCGCGGCAAGAAGGCCGGCGACGTGCAGCAGGCGTCGCATGTGGCCGAGAAGATTCATATCACCGGCGCCGAGCGCGGCGTGCTCAGCTTCAGCAACTGCTGCCATCCGTTGCCGGGCGACGAGATCATTGGTTATCTCTCCTCGGGCAAGGGCATCGTGGTGCATCGCGTGGAATGTCCCAACGTGGTGGAACTGCGCAAATCGCCGGAGCGTTGCGTGGCCATCGAGTGGGATCGCGATGTGCAGGGCGACTACCGCGCCGAGCTGCGCATCGAGGTCATCAATCGCCCGGGCGTGCTCGCCACCGTGGCAGCGGCCATCGCCGCGGCCAACTCGAACATCGAGAATGTGGAATACGTCGAGCGCGATGCTGCAGCGGCCACGCTCCTGTTCGCGCTGGAAGTGAAGAACCGCAAACATCTGGCCGATGTCATTCGCCGCGTGCGCCGTACCGGCGTGGTCAGCGGCGCTTATCGCTACCCCCTGTAAGCGCGTTGCGCGGGACAGCGCTCCGAACTCGCCTTACACTCTGCGTTTTCCATCTTGCGCAGAGGGTTTGCCATGTCCCGCAGCATCATCGCCACCGACAAGGCTCCGGCCGCCATTGGCCCGTATTCGCAAGCGGTGCGCGCCGGCGACACGGTGTATTTCTCCGGCCAGATTCCGCTCGACCCCGCCACGGGCGCCCTGGTCGAGGGTGATATCGCCGCGCAGACGCGCCGTGTGTTCGACAACCTCAAGGCGGTGGCGGAGGCGGCCGGTGGCTCGCTCGACAAGATCGTGCGCGCAGGCATCTATGTGACCGATCTGGCCAACTTCGCCACCGTGAACGCGGTGATGGCGGAGTACTTCCAGGCGCCGTTCCCGGCGCGCTCCACCATCGAGGTTTCCGGCCTGCCCAAGGGTGCCCAGGTGGAAGTGGACGCCGTGATGGTGCTCGACTGATCGACAGGCCCGAGTGGCACCGACAGGCCGCTGGCTCTGGCCGGCTGCGCGTTGGGCGCCCGCTCGGGTAGGCTTCGTACATGCCGCCTTCTAGCGCTCGCGTCAGTTCTTCGCCCAGCCTCGATCCCGGTGCGACGCCGGTATCGGCGCTGCCGGGCGTGGGCCCGGCGCTGGCTGAGACGCTGGCGCGATTGGGGCTGGAGCGGGTGCAGGATCTTTGGTTCCACCTGCCGCTGCGCTACGAAGACCGCACCCGTGTCACCGCCATTGCCGATCTTCGTCCCGGCGAGCGCGCGCAGGTGGCGGGAGTGGTGGAGGCCGTCGATCGCGGCTTTCGTTATCGACCACAGTTGAAGGTTGCCATCGGCGACGACTCGCAGCACACCTTGACGCTGCGCTTCTTCCATTTTCGGCGCAGCCAGTCCGATCAACTGCAGCCCGGCACGCGCCTGCTTTGCTTCGGCGAAGTGCGCCAGGGGCCGCAAGGGCTGGAGATGGTGCATCCCCAATATCAGCGCCTGGGGGATGGCGAAGCCGTCGCCGTGGAGGAGCTGCTGACGCCGGTGTATCCGACCACCGAAGGCTTGGGTCAGAAGCGCCTTGCTGGCGTCATCGCCAAGGCGCTGGCCTGGTTGCCACCGGAAGCCCAGCTGGAGCTGATTCCACCGGCGCTGTGCCAGGAGCACGGGCTGACCTCTTTGCGCGACGCCTTGCTCTATGTGCATCGGCCACCGCCGGACGCGCATATGGGGCAGCTCACGACGGGGCGCCATCCGGCGCAGCAGCGACTGGCCTTCGAGGAATTGCTGACCCAGCATCTCAGCCTCAAGCGTATGCGCGCCGCTGTGCGGCGCCGACATTCGCCTAGCCTGCGCGGCACGGGCCAGTTGCGCGAACGCTTGCTGGCGAGTCTGCCGTTTGGCCTCACGGGGGCTCAGCAGCGTGTGAGTCGCGATATTGCCGCGGATATCGAGCAGACCAAGCCCATGCTGCGGCTGGTACAAGGCGATGTCGGCAGCGGCAAGACCATTGTGGCGGCCTTGGCGGCGCTGGCGGCGGTGGAATCGGGTCAGCAGGTGGCGCTGGTCGCGCCCACCGAATTGCTGGCCGAGCAGCATCTTTCGCATTTCCGTCATTGGTTCACGCCACTTGGTGTCGAGGTGGTGTGGCTGGCCGGCAAGGTGGCTGGTAAGGCGCGCCAGCAAGCCCTGGCACGCGTCGCCGCGGGTGCGTCCGTGGTCATTGGTACACATGCGCTGATGCAGGAAGGCGTGGCGTTTGCTCAGCTCGGGCTGGTGATCGTGGACGAGCAGCATCGTTTCGGTGTGCAGCAACGCCTGGCCTTGCGCGACAAGGGTGCCCAGCATGAGCGGGGCCTGGTACCGCATCAGTTGGTACTTACCGCTACCCCGATTCCGCGCACGCTGGCCATGAGTGCCTATGCTGACCTGGATGTATCCGCTATCGATGAACTGCCGCCAGGGCGTACGCCGGTGCAGACCATCGCCATTTCCAATGCGCGCCGCTTCGATGTGATCGAGCGCATCCATGTCGCCTGCCGCGAAGGCCGGCAGGTGTACTGGGTGTGCACGCTGATCGAGGAGTCCGAGCAGTTGCGCGCACAGGCGGCGGAAGTGGCGCATGCCGAGCTTTCCAGCGCATTGGACGATTGCCGCGTGGGCCTGATTCATGGGCGCATGAAGCCCAAGGAAAAGCAGGCGGTGATGGATGCCTTCAAGGCGGGCGAGTTGTCAGTGCTGGTCGCCACCACCGTGATCGAGGTCGGTGTGGATGTGCCCAATGCCAGTTTGATGGTGATCGAGAACAGCGAGCGACTGGGGCTCGCGCAGCTGCATCAGTTGCGCGGGCGCGTAGGGCGTGGCGCCATCGCGTCCAATTGCGTCTTGCTCTATCAGCCGCCGCTGGGACAGTTGGCGCAGGAGCGCTTGCAGGTGATGCGCGAAACCAACGATGGCTTCCGCATTGCCGAGAAGGATCTTCAATTGCGTGGCCCTGGCGAGGTGCTGGGAACGCGCCAGACGGGCCAGCTCAGTTTCCGCATCGCGGACCTGGCCCGTGATGTGCATCTGCTGCCGGCCGTCCAAGAGGTGGGTGCCCACTTGCTTGAGCAGCATCCGCAGCAGGCCGAACAGTTGATTGCCCGCTGGATCGGCGGCGCCGCGCGCTACGCGCACGCCTAGTCGGTGGTGGCGCGCTCAGGGCGCGGGTCTTGTCCGGGTGCGAACCCGGCCACGCCGGATAACGGGCACTTCCACTGTCTGGGGGTTTGCCTCCATCGCGCAAACTTCTAAGCTAACCGGTTCAAACACGATGATGACGCCCATGAGCACCGCGCAACTGCTGATCGACACCGACCCGGGCGTAGACGACGCGCTCGCCATTCTCATGGCGCACGCCCATGCCGAGGTGCTGGGCTTGAGCATCGCCGCCGGCAACGTCGGCCTTGGCCATACCGTGCGCAACGCGCGCACACTGGTGGATCTGGTGGGGGTGGCCACACCGGTATTTGCCGGTTGCCCGACGCCGCTGGTGCGTCTGCCCGAAGAGGATGCGGTGCATGTGCACGGCGCGGATGGCCTGGGTGATGTGGGCTTCGCTGAGCCGGTGGCCATCGCCTCTGACGAGCATGCGGTGCAGGCCATCCTCCGACTGACCCGCGAGCATCCGGGGTTGACCCTGGTGGCCCTGGGGCCGCTGACCAATCTGGCGCTGGCGGTGCGGTTGGACCCTGCGCTGCCGCAGCGCGTAAAACGTCTGGTCATCATGGGCGGTGCGGTAACTGGCCTGGGCAACACCGGCAAGATCCCCGCCGAGTTCAATATCGGTTTTGATCCAGAGGCGGCGCACGTGGTGTTCGAGGCGTTTCCGATGTTCGACCTGGTCGATTGGGAAGTAGTGCTTCGTCACGCGTTCGACGATGAGGAATTCAACACCTGGATCGCTGCCGGCGACAAACGCGCGACCTTCTTCGATCAGGTGTTCGGCACCGCGCGTGCCTTCAATGCCAAACGTGGTCGCCGTGGTGTGATCGCCGCCGATGCATTGGCGATGGCGGTAGCGATCGACCCCACCATCGTCACGCGCCAGGAAGAACGTCACGTGGCGGTGGAGCTGGATGGCCGCCTGACGCGTGGCGCCACCGTGGTGGACTGGACCGATCGCCTCGGCAAGCCGGCCAACGCGCGCATCGTGATGGCGGTCGATCAGGCCCGTTTTGGTACCATGGTGCGGCGCGCGCTGGGGGCTTGAAACGCCCCTTTTGGCGGGTTGAATCGGCCAAGTCACTGACCGACTTGCCAATGGTGCCTGCCTATGGTTAAAATGCCGCTCTTTTCACCCACCGCTTTCGAGTTAGTCATGAAGCCCGATATCCATCC
>NZ_JAELTT010000083.1 GCF_016428975.1 Dyella sp. ASV21 | reverse complement strand
CGCCACCGAAGCGCTCTGCGCCCACCTTGGTCAGCGCAGCCGTCAGCGTCGTCTTGCCGTGGTCCACGTGACCAATCGTGCCGACGTTGACGTGCGGCTTGGTGCGTTCGAATTTACCCTTTGCCATGACTAAAACCTCTAAAAAAGAACGGTATGTTGGAGGAAGCAGGCCTTATCAGGCCTTCTTCATGACCTGCTCAGCGATGTTGTTCGGCGCTTCAGCGTAATGGTCGAATTCCATCGTGAAGGTGGCGCGACCCTGGGTCAGCGAACGAATGGTCGTTGCATAACCGAACATCTCGCCCAGCGGAACCATCGCATTGATGGTCTTGCCCGACGGCGTGTCGTCCTGGCCCTGAAGCAGGCCGCGACGACGGCTCAGATCGCCCATGACGTCACCGACGTAATCTTCCGGCGTCACCACCTCGACCTTCATGATCGGTTCGAGCAGGACCGGCGAAGCCTTTGCAAAGCCCTGCTTGAACGCCATCGATGCGGCGAGCTTGAACGCCATTTCGGACGAGTCAACGTCATGGTACGAACCGAAGACCAGCTTCACCTTGACGTTGACGACCGGGAAGCCAGCCAGCGGACCGCTGGTGATGGTTTCGCGCAGGCCCTTTTCAACGGACGGGATGAATTCCTTCGGAATCACGCCGCCCGTGATGTCATTGATGAACAGAAAATCGTTCTTGACGTCAGGGCTCTTGCGCTCTTCTTCGGTCATCGGGGACAACTCGATCACGACGTGACCGTACTGACCCTTACCACCCGACTGCTTGGCGTGCTTGTAGTCCGACTTCACGTCCGAGGCGCGAATCGTCTCGCGGTAAGCCACCTGCGGCTTGCCCACGTTCGCCTCGACATTGAACTCGCGCTTCATGCGGTCCACCAGGATGTCCAGGTGAAGCTCGCCCATGCCCGAGATGATCGTCTGGCCCGACTCTTCGTCCGTACGAACACGGAACGACGGATCTTCCGCGGCCAGACGGCCAAGGGCGATACCCATCTTTTCCTGGTCCGACTTGGTCTTCGGCTCCACCGCCATCGAGATCACCGGCTCCGGGAACGTCATGCGCTCCAGGGTGATGATGTGATCCTGTGCGCACAGCGTGTCACCGGTCGTCACGTCCTTCAGGCCGACCGCTGCGGCGATATCGCCAGCGCGGACTTCCTTCAGCTCCTGACGCTCGTTCGCGTGCATCTGCAGGATACGGCCGATGCGCTCCTTCTTGGACTTGACCGGGTTGTACACCTGGTCGCCCGCATTGAGCGTGCCCGAGTAGACGCGGAAGAACGTGAGCGAACCCACAAACGGATCGGTCATGATCTTGAACGCCAGCGCCGAGAACGGGGCCGCGTCGTCAGCCTTGCGAGAGGCTTCCTTCTCGTCCTCGTCCACGCCCTGGACCGGCGGACGATCGGCAGGCGACGGCAGCAGCTGCACTACTGCGTCGAGCATGGCCTGCACGCCCTTGTTCTTGAACGCCGTACCGCAGAACACCGGAATGATCTCGCTGGACAGCGTGCGCGAGCGCAGGCCGCCGATGATCTCGTCCTCGGAGAGGTCACCCTCTTCCAGGTACTTGTTCATCAGCTCTTCGGTGGCCTCGGCAGCCGACTCGACCATGTAGGAGCGAGCTTCGACAGCCTTTTCCTTCAGGTGCGCCGGGATGTCCTGGTACTCGAACTTCATGCCCTGGGACTCCATGTCCCAGATGATGGACTTCATCTTGAGCAGGTCGACCACGCCCTCGAAGCCGTCTTCGGCGCCGATCGGCACCTGCATCGGGACCGGGTTTGCACCCAGGCGAGCCTTCAGCTGGTCGACGACCTTGTAGAAGTTCGCGCCAGTGCGGTCCATCTTGTTGACGAACGCAAGGCGCGGCACCTTGTACTTGTTGGCCTGACGCCAGACGGTTTCAGACTGCGGCTGCACACCACCCACGGCGCAAAGCACGAACACTGCGCCGTCAAGCACGCGCAGAGAACGCTCCACCTCAATGGTGAAGTCCACGTGGCCTGGGGTGTCAATGATGTTGAAGCGATGCTCAGGCAGGGACCGGTCCATGCCCTTCCAAAACGCCGTCGTTGCCGCCGACGTAATGGTGATGCCGCGCTCCTGCTCCTGTTCCATCCAGTCCATCGTTGCCGCACCGTCATGCACCTCGCCAATCTTATGACTGACGCCGGTGTAGAACAGAATGCGCTCCGTGGTGGTGGTCTTGCCGGCATCGATGTGAGCCATGATGCCGAAGTTGCGGTAGCGCTCGATAGGAGTGGTGCGTGCCACGGTCTTAACCTCTGAAAGTTCTAGCTGTACTGCTTACCAGCGGTAATGCGAGAAGGCCTTGTTGGCCTCCGCCATGCGGTGGGTTTCTTCGCGCTTCTTGATCGCGCCACCACGGTTTTCCGAAGCTTCGAGCAGCTCGGCGGCCAGCTTGCGCGGCATCGAGGTCTCGCCGCGCTTACGGGCGGAATCGATGGCCCAGCGCATGGCAAGCGCCATACGACGACCCGGACGAACTTCGACCGGCACCTGGTAGGTGGCGCCGCCAACACGACGGGACTTCACCTCAACCGCCGGAGCGATATTGTTCAGGGCCTTCTCGACGAGCTGAACCGGCTCGGCGTTCTTCTCACCCAGATGGGCCAGAGCGCCATAGACGATGCTTTCTGCGACCGACTTCTTGCCGCTCTTCATCACCATGTTGATGAAGCGAGCGATCAGCTGGCTGCCGTGCTTGGGATCCGGCAGGATCAGACGGGCGGGATGTGAACCTTTACGCGACATAGTTAATTCCTAAAGATCAGGACTTCGGGCGCTTGGCGCCGTACTTGGAGCGCGACTGACGGCGCTTGGTGACGCCGGCGCAGTCGAGACTGCCGCGCACGGTGTGGTAACGCACACCCGGCAGATCCTTGACGCGACCGCCGCGGATCAGCACCACCGAGTGCTCCTGGAGGTTGTGACCTTCGCCACCGATGTAGCTGATCACTTCGTAGCCGTTCGTCAAGCGCACCTTGGCGACCTTACGGAGAGCCGAGTTCGGCTTCTTCGGGGTGGTCGTGTAGACGCGCGTGCACACGCCGCGACGCTGCGGGCTGTTCTGCAAAGCCGGCGAAGCACTCTTGTAGGACTTCGGGCTACGGGATTTGCGAACCAACTGGTTGACTGTCGTCATTGAAGCTGTTCCTGAGAAACATAAAGGCAGACCGAACCGGCTCGGTCTGCCAAGAAGCGGGAATTTAACATGGGCAGCCTGTCACAGACAAGCTGACGCCCTGCCGTCCATGGCCCGAACACGAGGCGCAATCCTTGCGCCTCATTTCGTATGTCAGCGAGTAGAACCCGTGAGGGGCTTACTCCACACCAATGTCGCTACCGGTGGTTGCTTCCGCAAAGGAAGCCGACGAAGCGGAGCCGGAGAGGGTTTCAAGCTCCGAGGCGGTAAGACCGCCCTGGCGATGACGCGATGCGTGATACGCCAGACCCGTACCTGCCGGAATGAGACGGCCGACAATAACATTTTCCTTCAGGCCACGCAAGGTGTCGCGCGTGCCGCGGACCGCAGCTTCCGTCAGAACTCGGGTGGTTTCCTGGAAGGATGCCGCCGAGATGAAGGATTCCGTCGCCAGCGAGGCCTTGGTGATACCCAACAACACCGACTGGTAGTCCGCCGGGCGCTCGCCACGGGCAGAGGCGCGGTCGTTCTCGCCGTTGATGCGGACGCGCTCGACCTGCTCACCACGCAGATAGTGGCTATCGCCCGGCTCGGTGATCTCAACCTTGCGCAGCATCTGGCGAATGATCGCTTCGATGTGCTTATCGTTGATCTTCACGCCCTGCAGGCGATAGACGTCCTGGATTTCCTTGACCAGGTAGGCCGCCAGCGGCTCGACACCCAGCAGGCGCAGGATGTCGTGCGGGCTGGGCTCGCCGTCCACGATGGTTTCGCCCTTCTCCACGTGCTCGCCTTCGAACACGATGACCTGACGCCACTTGGGAATCAGCTCTTCGTGCTCGTTGCCGTCTGCATCCTTGATGATCAGACGCTGCTTGCCCTTGGTGTCCTTGCCGAAGCTGATCACGCCCGAACGCTCGGCGAGGATCGCCGGCTCCTTCGGCTTACGCGCTTCGAACAAGTCGGCCACGCGCGGCAGACCACCCGTGATGTCGCGGGTCTTGGAGGTTTCCTGCGGGATACGAGCAACCACGTCACCCACACCCACGGCCACACCGTTCTGGATGGAGACGATGGCGCCGGCCGGCAGCATGTACTGCGCCGGCACATCCGTGCCCGGCAGCTTGAGCTCACGACCCTTGGCATCTTCCAGGCGCACGATCGGGCGCAGATCCTTGGCGGCCGTACCACGGCGCTTCGGATCGGTGACCACGGCCGACTCCAGGCCCGTCAGTTCGTCGGTCTGGCTCTGCACGGTAACGCCATCGATGAAGTCGATGAAGCGCACGGTACCGGCCACTTCCGACACGATCGGGTGGGTATGCGGATCCCAGTTGGCCACGGCCTGACCGGCCTTGACCGAATCGCCATCCTTGACCGCGATGGTCGCGCCGTACGGCACCTTGTAGCGCTCACGCTCGCGGCCATTGGCGTCGATGACGCTCACTTCGCCCGAACGCGACACGGCCACCAGGTGACCCTGGGCGTGCTGCACGGTCTTGAGGTTGTTGAACTTCAGCGTACCGGTGGTCTTCACCGTGACGTTATCGACAGCCGCGGCTCGCGATGCCGCACCACCAATGTGGAACGTACGCATGGTCAGCTGGGTACCCGGCTCACCAATCGACTGCGCAGCCACCACGCCCACGGCTTCACCCATGTTCACCAGGTGACCACGCGCCAGGTCGCGGCCGTAGCACAGTGCGCACACACCATGATCGGCGGCACAGGTGATGGGCGAGCGTACCTTCACCGTCTGCACGCCGGCCTTGTCGAGCTTCTCGACAATGGCTTCGTCCAGCAGGGTGTCCTTGGTGACGATCGGCTCATCGTCATCGCCCGGAGCGTAGACGTCTTCCAGCGCCACGCGGCCGAGCACGCGATCGCGCAAGGGCTCGACCACATCGCCGCCTTCGACGATCGGCTGCATGGTCACACCGTCGTCCGTGCCGCAGTCGCTCGAGGTGATCACCACGTCCTGCGCCACGTCCACGAGACGACGGGTCAGGTAACCCGAGTTCGCGGTCTTCAGCGCCGTATCCGCCAGACCCTTACGGGCACCGTGGGTGGAGTTGAAGTACTGCAGAACGTTCAGGCCTTCACGGAAGTTCGCCTTAATGGGCGTCTCGATGATGGAGCCGTCCGGACGCGCCATCAGGCCGCGCATACCGGCCAACTGACGAATCTGAGCCACCGAACCACGAGCGCCCGAGTCGGCCATGATGTACAGCGAGTTCATGGACTTCTGGTTGACCGTCTTGCCCTCGGCATCGGCCACCTTTTCGGTACCGATACCGTCGATCATCGCCTTGGCGACCAGTTCGTTGGTACGCGACCAGATGTCGACGACCTTGTTGTAGCGCTCACCGGCGGTGACGAGACCCGACTGGTACTGCTCCTGGATCTCGACCACTTCCTTCTCGGCCTCTTCCAGAATCGCCTTCTTCTCGTCCGGGATGATCATGTCATCGATGCCGATCGAAATACCCGCGCGGGTGGCGAAGCGGAAACCGGTGTACATCAGCTGGTCGCCGAAGATCACCGTGTCCTTCAGACCCAGGCGGCGATAGCACTGGTTGATCAGGCGGGAGATGTTCTTCTTGGTCAGCTCGGTGTTGGCCAGCGAGAACGGCAGGCCTTCCGGCATGATTTCGAGCAGCAGCGCACGACCCACGGTGGTATCCACCAGCTGGGTCTGCTCGGTACGGTTGCCCTGATCGTCGATCACGACCTGCTTGATGCGGACCTTGACCTTGGCATGCAGTTGCACCGCACGGTTGTCGTAGGCGCGGCGAACTTCGCCGATGCCCGAGAACACCATGCCATTGCCCTTCGCATTCACCAGCTCGCGGGTCATGTAGTACAGGCCCAGCACCACGTCCTGGGTCGGCACGATGATCGGCTCGCCGTTGGCGGGCGACAGGATGTTGTTGGTCGCCATCATCAGGGCGCGCGCTTCGAGCTGCGCCTCGATCGACAGCGGCACGTGCACAGCCATCTGGTCACCGTCGAAGTCGGCGTTGAACGCCGTACAAACGAGCGGGTGCAGCTGGATGGCCTTGCCTTCGATCAGCTTCGGTTCGAACGCCTGGATGCCCAGACGATGCAGGGTCGGTGCGCGGTTGAGCATCACGGGATGCTCGCGGATCACCTCTTCGAGGATGTCCCACACCTGGCCTTCTTCGCGCTCGACGAGCTTCTTGGCGGCCTTGATGGTGGTGGCTTCGCCGCGAGCCTGCAGCTTGGCGAAGATGAAGGGCTTGAACAGCTCCAGCGCCATCTTCTTGGGCAGACCGCACTGGTGCAGACGCAGGGTCGGACCCACCACGATCACCGAACGACCGGAGTAGTCCACGCGCTTGCCGAGCAGGTTCTGGCGGAAGCGACCCTGCTTACCCTTGATCATGTCGGCCAGCGACTTCAGCGCACGCTTGTTCGTGCCGGTGATGGCACGACCGCGGCGGCCGTTGTCGAGCAGCGCATCGACCGATTCCTGCAGCATGCGCTTTTCGTTGCGCACGATGATATCGGGCGCATTGAGTTCGAGCAGGCGACGCAGGCGGTTGTTGCGGTTGATGACGCGACGGTACAGGTCATTCAGGTCGGAGGTGGCGAAGCGGCCACCGTCCAACGGCACCAGCGGGCGAAGGTCCGGCGGCAGCACCGGCAGCACGGTCAGCACCATCCACTCCGGACGGTTGCCCGACTCCAGGAACGCCTCGATCAGCTTCACGCGCTTGGTGAGGCGCTTGAGCTTGGTCTCGGAGTTGGTGGAGCCGATTTCTTCCTTCAGGCGCACGACTTCGCCCGGGAGATCCAGGGACTTGAGCAGCTCGTAGACGGCCTCGGCGCCCATGCGGGCGTCAAACTCGTCACCGTGCTCTTCCACGGCCTCCAGGTACTGGTCTTCGCTGAGCAGCTGGCCGCGCTCGAGCGCGGTCAAACCCGGATCGATCACCACGAAGGCTTCGAAGTACAGGATGCGCTCGATGTCACGCAGCGTCATATCCAGCATCAGGCCGATGCGCGAAGGCAGCGACTTGAGGAACCAGATATGGGCGGTCGGCGAGGCCAGCTCGATGTGGCCCATGCGCTCACGGCGCACCTTGGCCAGCGTCACTTCCGTGCCGCACTTTTCGCACACCACACCGCGGTGCTTCATGCGCTTGTACTTGCCGCACAGGCACTCGTAATCCTTCACCGGTCCAAAGATGGCGGCGCAGAACAGGCCGTCACGCTCAGGCTTGAAGGTGCGGTAGTTGATCGTCTCCGGCTTCTTCACTTCGCCGTACGACCACGAGCGGATCAGCTCCGGCGAAGCCAGAGCGATCTTGATCGCATCGAAGTCAGGCGCGGTGCGCTGCTGGTTGAATAGATTGAGCAAGTCTTTCATGGATGTCTCCGAAGATCGGGAATAGGGAATGGAGAATCGCGAATGGATGAGCAGGGAATGACGATCGAGGTGCGATGACCTAAGCCGTATTCCCTGCCCTTTCGCCGATTACTTCACTTCTTCCAGATCGATATCGATACCGAGCGAGCGGATTTCCTTCACCAACACGTTGAAGGATTCCGGCATGCCCGCCGCCATCTCGTGGTTGCCGTCGACAATGTTCTTGTACATCTGGTTGCGGCCCTGCACGTCATCGGACTTCACCGTCAGCATTTCCTGCAGGGTGTAGGCCGCGCCGTAGGCTTCCAGCGCCCAGACTTCCATTTCACCGAAGCGCTGGCCACCGAACTGCGCCTTACCACCCAGCGGCTGCTGCGTGACGAGCGAGTACGGACCGGTCGAACGCGCGTGCATCTTGTCGTCGACCAAGTGGTTCAGCTTCAGGTAGTGCATGTAGCCCACGGTGACCGGGCGATCGAACGCCTCGCCGGTACGGCCATCGAACAGCGTGGTCTGACCCGACTCCGGCAGATCGGCAAGCTTGAGCATTGCCTTGATCTCGGTTTCCTCCGCACCGTCGAACACCGGGGTCGCCATCGGCACGCCCGCCTGGAGGTTCTTGGCCAGGGCCAGGATTTCCTCGTCGGTGAGCGACTTCAGGTCAACATGCTGCACGGCACCGGCGACGTGATGGTTGTAGATCTGGTCGAGGAACTCGCGGATCTGCACCACCTTGGCCTGCGCCTCCATCATCTTCTGGATCTTCTTGCCCAGGCCCTTGGCGGCCCAGCCCAAGTGGACTTCCAGAATCTGACCGATGTTCATACGCGAAGGCACGCCCAGCGGGTTGAGCACGATGTCCACCGAGGTACCGTCAGCGGAGAACGGCATGTCCTCCACCGGCACCACGTTCGACACCACACCCTTGTTACCGTGGCGACCGGCCATCTTGTCGCCCGGCTGGATGCGGCGCTTCACGGCCAGGAACACCTTGACCATCTTCAGCACGCCCGGTGCCAGATCGTCACCCTGGGTGATCTTGCCCTGCTTTTCCTTGAAGCGCTTGTCGAACTCTTCGCGGTGACGCTTGATCTGCTCAGCGGCGCGCTCGAGGAACTCGGTGACGTCCTCTTCCTTGACGTTGATCTTGAACCAGTCGTCCTTCTTCAGGCCGTCCAGGTAAGCGTCCGTGATTTCGACGCCGCGCTTCAAGCCGCCCGGGCCGCTCATCGCGGTCTTGCCGACCAGCTGGCTGCGCATACGGTTGTAGATCGCGCCTTCCAGGATACGGAACTGGTCGTCGAAGTCCTTGCGGATACGCTTGACTTCCATTTCCTCGATCTGACGCGCGCGCTTGTCCTTCTCGATACCGTCGCGGGTAAAGACCTGCACGTCGATGACGGTGCCGTCCATACCCGGCGGCACGCGCAGCGAGCTGTCCTTCACGTCGGACGCCTTTTCACCGAAGATCGCGCGCAGCAGCTTCTCTTCCGGCGTCAGCTGGCTCTCGCCCTTCGGCGTGACCTTGCCTACCAGAATGTCACCCGCCTTGACCTCGGCGCCGATGTACACGATGCCGGATTCGTCGAGACGGGCCAGCGCCTGCTCACCCACGTTCGGGATGTCGGCGGTGATTTCCTCGGCGCCCAGCTTGGTGTCACGCGCGATGCACGACAGCTCCTCGATATGGATCGAGGTGTAGCGGTCTTCCTGCACGACGCGCTCGGAAAGCAGAATCGAGTCTTCGAAGTTGTAGCCGTTCCACGGCATGAAGGCGATCAGCATGTTCTGGCCGAGCGCGAGCTCGCCCAGGTCGGTCGACGAACCGTCGGCCAGCGTGTCGCCCTTGGCCACCACGTCACCCACGTTCACCAGCGGACGCTGATTGAGGTTGGTGTTCTGGTTGGAGCGGGTGTACTTGGTCAGCGTGTAGATATCGACGCCGGCATCATTGTCACCGACCTCTTCTTCGGTCACGCGCACCACGATACGGCCCGCGTCGACCTGGTCGATCACGCCGCCGCGCTTGGCGGTGACGATGACGCCCGAGTCACGCGCCACGGCACGCTCGATACCGGTACCCACCAGCGGGGTCTGCGAACGCAGGGTCGGCACGGCCTGGCGCTGCATGTTCGCGCCCATCAGTGCGCGGTTTGCGTCATCGTGCTCCAGGAACGGCACCAGCGCGGCTGCCACCGACACGGTCTGCATGGGCGAGACGTCCATGTAGTCCACTTCGGCTGCCGGACGCAGTTCCGATTCGCCACGGAAACGGCAGGACACGAAGTCCTCGACGAAGGCACCGTCCTGCAACGGCGAGTTCGCCTGCGCAATGACGTGATCGCCTTCTTCGATCGCCGACAGGTAATCCACCTGGTCGGTGACCTTGCCGCCCACGACCTTGCGGTACGGCGTCTCGAGGAAGCCATACTGGTTGGTGCGTGCGTACACGGCGAGCGAGTTGATCAGGCCGATGTTCGGGCCTTCCGGCGTTTCAATGGTGCAGACGCGGCCGTAATGGGTCGGATGCACGTCGCGCACTTCGAAGCCTGCGCGCTCACGGGTCAGACCACCCGGGCCAAGTGCCGAAACGCGACGCTTATGCGTCACTTCGGACAGCGGATTGTTCTGGTCCATGAACTGGCTGAGCTGCGAGGAGCCGAAGAACTCCTTCACTGCTGCCGCAACCGGCTTGGCGTTGATCAGTTCCTGCGGGGTCAGCCCTTCGGACTCGGCCAACGACAGGCGCTCGCGCACAGCACGCTCGACGCGCACGAGGCCGATGCGGAAGGTGTTCTCGGCCATTTCACCAACCGAGCGCACGCGACGATTGCCCAGGTGATCGATATCGTCGACGGTGCCGTGACCGTTCTTGATGTCGATGAGCACCTTGAGCACGTCGAGGATGTCCGACTGGTCACCCAACTGGGCCACCAGCGACTGTGCCTCTTCTTCCTTTCGGTCGGCGAAGTAGCGCTTGTCGTACAGCACGCCCGGACCGACGATCTCCTGACGGCCCACGCGACGATTGAACTTCATGCGACCCACGGCCGACAGGTCGTAGCGGTCAAAGGTGAAGAACAGGTTGTAGAACAGGTTCTGCGCGGCGTCCTTGGTCGGCGGCTCGCCCGGACGCATCATGCGATAGATTTCCACCAGCGCCTCGAGCGGCGTCTTGGTGTTGTCGATACGCAGGGTGTGCGAGATGTACGCACCGCGATCCAGGTCGTTCACGTACAGAGTCGGGACGATCTCGATACCGGCCTTGCGGAAGTTCTCCAGCTGATCGCCCGAGATCTCGTCATTGGCCTGCGCGAGCAACTCGCCGGTCTTGGGATCGACGATGTCGGTGGCCAGGATACGGCCGACCGGGTAATCGTCCGGCACTTCCAGCGCGGTGATATTTTCAGCGGCCAGCTGACGCACGTGACGCGCAGTGATGCGCTTGCCGGCTTCCACCAGCACCTTGTCGCCCACGGTCAGGTCGAAGGTCAGCGTTTCGCCGCGCAGACGCTCGGCGACGAGCTCCAGCGTGGTACCGCCCTTCTTGCCCAGATGGAACACGTTGTGTTCGAAGAAGATGCCCAGCATTTCTTCGTTGGTGTAGCCGAGCGCACGCAGCAGCACGGTCACCGGGAGCTTGCGGCGACGGTCGATACGGGTAAACAGCGCATCCTTCGGGTCGAACTCGAAGTCCAGCCAGGAACCGCGGTAAGGAATCACGCGAGCCGAGAACAGCAGCTTGCCCGAGCTATGGGTCTTGCCGCGGTCGTGATCGAAGAACACGCCCGGCGAGCGGTGAAGCTGGGAGACGATGACGCGCTCGGTACCGTTGATGATGAAGGTGCCGGTGTCGGTCATGAGCGGAATTTCGCCCATGTAGACTTCCTGCTCCTTCACATACTTCACGGCCTTCTTGGACGCCGGGCTGTCCTTGTCATAAATGACCAGACGCACGGTCACGCGCAGGGGCGCGCCAAAGGTCATGCCGCGGTTGCGGCATTCACGTTCGTCGAACGCCGGCTCGCCCAGGCGATAGTCGACATACTCAAGCGCGGCATTGCCGGAGTAGCTGACAATCGGGAACACCGACTTCAGCGCGGCGTGGAGACCCTTGTCGTCGCGCGCCTTGGAGGAGACATGCTCCTGCAGGAACTCGCGATAGGAATCGGTCTGGATGGTCAGCAGGTTCGGCACGCCCAATACGGGTGGACGCTTGCCGAAATCCTTGCGGATGCGCTTCTTCTCGGTAAACGAGTAGGTCATGGTGGGTACCGCCTCGGTTCGCAGTGACGCCGGTGGTGCACACACCGGCTGAATTGTGAAAGCTGTGTCTGCCGTCAACGAACAGGTTGTGCTGCCCTGCCCGTCGATGCGTCAAAAAGGCATGAATCAAAGGTCGGCGATACTCTGCTGGCCTTTCATTGCTGTCTTTCCAACGCGTAAAACACGAACCCAAAATGACGCCTGCTGGTTACAACCCACATCGCTCGAGGTGGGCCTTTGCAACAGGCAAAGCCCGGGGGCTTACGCCCCCAGGCTCGGCTTGACGCTAGATCAAACTGACGGCGCGCAAGAGCGCCGATTACTTCAGTTCGACCGTGGCGCCGGCAGCCTCGAGTTCCTTCTTGAACTTCTCGGCGTCTTCCTTCGAAGCCTGCTCCTTCACGACGCCACCGGCCTCGGTGAGGTCCTTGGCTTCCTTCAGGCCCAGGCCCGTGATCGCGCGCACAGCCTTGATCACGTCGACCTTCTTCTCGCCGGCGCTCTTCAGGATGACGTCGAACTCGGTCTGCGCTTCAGCAGCCGGGCCAGCAGCGGCCGGGCCAGCAGCCATCATCACCGGGGCGGCGGCGGACACGCCAAACTTCTCTTCGATGGCCTTCACCAGCTCCATCACTTCCATCAGCGACTTGGCGGCAACGGCTTCAACGATCTGTTCGTTGGTCAGGGACATTTTGATTTACCTCTGGAAATTGATTCGATTTAGATAAGCGTCGAACTTAGGCTTCAGCCGTGGCTTCCGCGGCGACTTCGCCACCACCCTGCTTGTCGGCCACGGCCTTGACGGCGCGGGCAAACATGGCAGCGGGCTCGGCGAGCACGCGGGCCAGCATGGCCAGCGCTTCTTCGCGGGTCGGCAGCGAGGCCAGCACATCCACGTGGGCAGCCGGCAGCAGCTTGCCTTCCACGGAGACGACCTTGGCCTTCAGCTTGTCGTTGCCCTTGGCGAATTCCTTGATCAGGCGACCGGCGGCGCCGGGCTCCTCCATCGAGAACGCGTACAGCAGCGGACCGGTCAGGGCGTCCTTGACGACCTCGAACTCGGTACCACCGACGGCGCGCGAAGCCAGCGTGTTCTTGACAACTTTCAGGAACACGCCGGTCTCACGGGCCTTCTTGCGCATCGCGGTCATTTGTTCGACCGTGGTGCCCGCGTACTCGACAGCGACCAAGGAGTGAGCCTTCGAGGCAACTTCTGCCAGTTCGGCGACTACTTCTTGCTTCTGAGAGAGATTCAGAGCCATATCACTCCTCCACTTTGAAATCCGCTCGCGACTCCTGCCGCTTGCGGTCCTGAGCGACGCCATCCGTGACGTCGGGGATCCGCGGGGATCCCGGGTGGTGGCCTTTCCAGAAAAAAACGATTCCAGAAGGGGCTGCACCATCTGCGCAGGCCAGATTCGCCAAGGAATCCGATTAAGCGAACCCGCTTGCGACGACGGCGGTTCCCTGCCAACACGAGCTCCCTGCTCGTCGTCATCGCGCGCTGATCGCGCCTGCGGTCTTTGACGGCGGCCTCGGCACAAGGCCGGGGCTACCTTCAAAAACGTGCCTGCATCGGCAAACGCCGATGCAGGACTTCAACTCTTACTTGGTCGACACCGACAGGGTCGATGCATCGACCGGCACGCCCACGCCCATGGTCGAGGACAGTGCGATCTTCTGCAGGTACTGACCCTTGGCCGTGGCCGGCTTGGCCTTCAGCAGGTCGTTGACCAGCGCATTCAGGTTGTCAGCCAGCTGAGCGGCGTCAAAGCTCGCCTTACCGATGGTGGCGTGGATGATGCCCGCCTTGTCGTTGCGGAACTTCACCTGGCCCGCCTTGGCATTCTTCACGGCGGTAGCGACGTCGGCGGTAACCGAGCCGTCCTTCGGGTTCGGCATCAGACCGCGGGGACCCAGCAACTGACCCAGCTTACCGACCACGCGCATCGCGTCCGGCGTAGCAATCACGCGACCGAAGTCGAGATCGCCAGCCTGCATGCGCTCGGCCAGGTCATCCATACCGACGGCATCGGCGCCGGCAGCCTTGGCGGCCTCGGCCTTTTCACCGGCCGGCACGAACACGGCGACCTTGACGGTCTTGCCGGTGCCATGCGGCAGCAGCGACGAACCACGCACGCCCTGGTCGGACTTCTTGGCGTCGATACCGAGGCGGACGGCGACGTCCACGGACTCAGCGAACTTCGCCTTGGCGTTGTTCTTGACGATGTTCAGGGCTTCTTCCAGGCCATAGAGCTTGCCCGGCTGCACTGCGGCCTGAGCCGCCTTCAAACGCTTCGTGAGCTTTGCCATGTCTTAACCCTCCACCACAAGGCCCATGCTGCGCGCGCTACCAGCAATGGTGCGCACCGCGGCGTCAAGATCAGCAGCCGTGAGATCCGGCTCCTTCTGCTTTGCAACGTCTTCCAGCTGCTTGCGGGTGATCTTGCCGACCTTATCGGTATTCGGCTTGGACGAACCCTTGGCAACGCCCGTGACCTTCTTGATCAGCACGGTGGCCGGAGGGGTCTTGGTGATGAAGGTGAAGCTACGGTCGGAATAGGCCGTGATGATGACCGGAATCGGCAGACCCGGCTCCATCTTCTGCGTGGCGGCATTGAACGCCTTGCAGAATTCCATGATGTTCAGGCCGCGCTGACCGAGAGCGGGACCCACCGGCGGCGACGGGTTGGCCTGACCGGCCTTGACCTGCAGCTTGATATAGCCAGTTACTTTCTTTGCCATTGCATTTTCCTCGCGAGTATTAGCGCCTTGCGGCTCCTCGCAGTGCTGTCGTCCCTGAGGGAGGAAGGCCCGCCATCCCGCGGACCCCAGAAACACGGGCACGCCGGGCTAAAAGACCCCGGCGTGAACCGCGTAGTTTAGAGACTGATCAAGTTTTAAGCAAGCCCCATGCCGGGGCTGCCGATCAGGCCTTCTCGACCTGACCGAACTCGAGCTCGACCGGGGTCGAGCGACCGAAAATGAGCACCGCTACGCGCAGGCGGCTCTTCTCGTAGTTGACTTCCTCGACCACACCATTGAAGTCGTTGAACGGGCCGTCCGTCACGCGGACCATCTCGCCCGGCTCGAACAACACCTTGGGCTTGGGCTTCTCGACACCTTCGCGCACGCGACTCAGGATGGCATCCGCCTCGGAGTCACGAATCGGCAAGGGACGATCAGCCGTGCCGCCGATGAAACCCATGACCTTGGGGGTTTCCTTCACCAGATGCCAGCACTCGTCATCGATGCGCGGCGCCTTACCCTCGGTATCCGTCTCAATCTGCACGAGAACGTAACCCGGGAAGAACTTGCGCTCGCTGCGGCGCTTTTGGCCGCTGCGCATCTCGATGACCTCTTCGGTCGGCACCAGCACTTCGCCGAACTTTTCTTCCATTTCGGCGCGGCGAATCCGCTCGTCCAGCGAGCGCTTCACCTGATTCTCGAAGCCCGAATAGGCGTGCACCACATACCAACGCTTGCTCATGCCCTCACCTCATCTACCTAGCTTGAGCAGCCAGTCGAGCACGACCGACTTCAGGATCAGATCGATCAAGCCCAACAGCAACGAGAGCACAACCACCACGGCCATAATAATGCCGGTAGTCTTCAGCGTTTCGTCACGAGTGGGCCAGACCACCTTGCGCAGTTCAAACTGCGACTCACCAAGGAAGCCGCGAACGCGGCGACCGGGGCCCGTAAAGGCGCCAATGGCCAGTGACGCGACCAGCGCGACCAGCACACCCAGCAAGCGTACCGATTGCGGCACGGAGCTGTCGCCACCGAACCACGAATACGCAAAAACGCCGGCAGCCAGCACCAGCACGGCCAGCACCAGCTTGGCGATATCGGCGCCGCTGGCGCCCTTGGTCTGTTCTGCCTTCGTATTCATGCGACGTGATCGGATGAGAGAGGCATCGACCGTGTTACGGCCTGTATGCCATCCACCATCCGTCGTGGATCCTCGGGAAGATGGCACGCCAGGAGGGACTCGAACCCCCAACCTGCGGTTTTGGAGACCGCTGCTCTGCCAATTGAGCTACTGGCGTATTCAAAAAATGTGTGAAGTCGCTCGCCATGCCGCTGCAAGATGGAGCCTTTCGACTCCGACCCCACGCACCGGGCGACCTAGATCACCCGGCGCGGGATTCTCGCAGCCCGCAGTGCGGGCGACTTCCCAGTGTACAGCTTACTTGATGACCTTGGCCACCACGCCGGCGCCGACGGTACGGCCGCCTTCGCGAATAGCGAAGCGCAGACCTTCGTCCATGGCGATCGGGTGGATCAGGGTGACAACCATCTTAATGTTGTCGCC
>NZ_JAELTT010000082.1 GCF_016428975.1 Dyella sp. ASV21 | reverse complement strand
GGTCATGAGATGCGCCAGGCTGATCACGTGATCCACCTGCAACTTCTCCATCAGGCGCTGCTTGTAGGTCGACACAGTCTTGGGGCTAAGATTCAACTGCTCGCCAATCATGGTGAGCGGCCTGCCGCGCACCAACATCATGGCCACCTCGAGCTCGCGACTGGACAAAGCATCGAACGGTGACCCCTCACCGTCGAGCGTGGCCAACGCCAACTGCTGAGCCACTGCCGGTGCAAGATAACGACGCCCCGAAGCGACCTGCCGCACAGCCTCCAAAAGTTCCTCGGAGGTGCAGCCCTTGGTGAGATAACCCAAGGCACCCGCATCAAGTAGACGCTTGGGAAAACGCGCATCATCCACAACCGTGACAATGATGACGTGCGTCGACATCTTGGAGCGCGCCACGCGCTCGGTCAGTTCAATGCCGCTCATACCCGGCATATGGACGTCCACCAGTGCAATGTCTGGCGCGCGCGCGCGGATCAGGCGCAAACCCTCTTCCGCCGTACCCGCCTCACCACTGATGTAGATGTCTGGCTGCTGCTGCAGGATCATCCTGAAGCCCGTGCGTACCAACTCGTGATCGTCAACCAGCACTACTTTGATCACAGGCGCCCTCCTTGGAATGATTCATCGAACATAGGACGCGCCAGGAAGCTATGCAAGCGCCCACTGCGCACGAATCGCGCTGAACCATAGAACCCTACGGCATGATCAGCGAGCCACCTACAAGATCATTCCCAAATCTGCGGGGCAATCACTCGACCCCGGTAGACCAGTTACGCAAACCTGCTTCATCCAGATCGATATCCTCGATCTGCACCGTCATCACACGGCCTTCACAATCCAGCCATTGCTGTTCACCCGCTCGTCGCTGCACACCCGTAATGGATGCCCCGTGCGCGAGTACGCATTCACCGACACACGTGCCGACGACATAACCTTCGGGCAATTCGGCAGCGACCCGATCGTCATAGGGCCCAAGAAACCTGACCACACTCATGACTGCTCCCCTGATGAAAGAACCTCAGCAAAGGCTATACCACCCAGCAAGGGGAGCGCGACAGAGCGCTAAAGCCCCCACCGCAATCAAGTGACACGCGATACCGACTGCAACTCATTGGGCTGAAGCAAGCGCGCCAGCACCAATGGCAGCACGCATAAAATACGTAATGCATAGCGTCGAAGTACGCCGCCGCAAACACTGCCCAACGAGTACGCACGAGCGCCGCCAAGCGCCGCACACCAGATGCAATGAATGCGCGGACTGGATGACTGGCGAATGCCCATGAAAGAGATTCATACCCACACCATGAGCCAACGCGCGGGAACGTAGCGACGTAGCCGTAGCCGTAGCCGTAGCCGGTGGACGTCAACATACATAGCACCGATGCCCAACACATCAGCGCGAACGCGCGAGTCCATCGCCCAGCGAGTTAAACAACACGCAGCGCGCGTTCTTTACACCCATGCGAGATGACCCAAAGCACTCCACGATCGACCGCATCACCAGGCAGGCCGTCAGTGAGGGCTTCGCGTGCATGGCGCCAGCGGCGATGCCTCATGTCAAGCGGCGAAATCTGCCTGATCGAGAGAGGCAGACTCACTCGTTACCCCGCCTAAATCGCGAAGATGATTACGCTCACTGCATTGCGGACAAATGAAATGGGCACCTGCATCATCTATGCCCGGCGGGGCGTCCTTGGCCGTCAAGCGAGCGTCGCAACCGATGCAGATCCACATAACGCCGTCCTCCGTCGAAATTCAAGCCTACTCCGATAACAAGGGATGCACAGGTGCACAAGGGGCGCCCGAGGCGTCAAAACAGGGGCAAGTACCCTGCACCTTGGCCGGCGCCCGCGGCGACTATACCCGGCTCCATGCAGCTCATGCGATGGCGCGTGATAGCATGCACCTCCTTCCGCCCAAGCCCGGATGGCGAAACTGGTAGACGCAAGGGACTTAAAATCCCTCAGCCGCAAGGCTATGCGGGTTCGATCCCCGCTCCGGGCACCAAGGATTGGGGCTAATCCAGAAAGCGTGTTTTGGTCCGCAGCCCGGGCTTTGGTCCGTATGGGCAGGCCCCTGCAACCCGAAAGCCATCGAGGCACCCGCCGTGCAGGCCACTCGCACCGGCCAACCTTGCCACGCAACGCCTGCGCCGACCCGCAACCCGAAGGGATGTTGCATCACCTACCACGCTACTGCACAGTCAGGGCAAAAAGGCGCCGGCGTGATGCTCACGCAGTAGCGCGATCCCCTGCCGCCGAACGTCGCGCAAGCCCGGACATCATTGAGATGCAAACGTTGGTTGCCGGGAGCGCCGACTAACCGGCTGCCATAGATACGCTGCGCTATGGCTAGGTCGACGAGGACGCGTTTCCAGCCCTCAGCCGCGCCGAGGCAACGCATTTACTTCGTCGCCGAGCACCTAGCGCACCTCACGCTCTCGCTACGGAACATACGGCAGCAACATCAAATCGTATCGGCCATGCACAAGGATGGCGTTTCAACCGAAGGGAAATGGAGGGTGCGGCTTCAGCTGTTCACGCCTGGGGAACAGCCTGCTTGCCGGCGAGGAGAAATGGCTGGCCTTGCTCAACACGTCCCACTCCAGGGAGGATTGACTCAAATGCCCAAGGCACCATCGGAATCAGCAAGAGATGCCGCGGTCTTAGCCAAGACGTTTCGGCCAAAAAAAACCCGCCATAAGGCGGGTTGTTTTTTGCGCAATGGAGGCCAGGGTCGGAATCGAACCGGCGTAGACGGCTTTGCAGGCCGCTGCATGACCACTCTGCCACCTGGCCATTGCGCGTACATCGTAACGCGAAACATTACGCTGCACTTCAAAAAACAAAACCTCGGCATTCCGAGGTTTTGTCAAAAACTGGAGCGGGAAACGAGACTCGAACTCGCGACCCCGACCTTGGCAAGGTCGTGCTCTACCAACTGAGCTATTCCCGCATCGGAGTCGCGCATTGTAATGAGTTATCGCGGGCCGTCAAGCGCCCGTCATGAAATAATTCAGTCTTCGTCGCGCGGGAGCACCATCGGCCGCCCATCGCCCTTGAGACTGGGCCATGCAGCGCGCAAATAAAGCAGCCCCGACCAAATGGTGAGCACGCCGGCAATGACCAGCAAGGCCTCGCCGATGTGGTACAGCCGAAGCGCTTCGGCGCTTTTTTCGTGCTGCACAATCAGCACCACCAGGGCCACCATCTGCATGACGGTTTTCAGCTTGCCGATAAAGGCCACTTTCACCGTGGCGCGCATGCCGATCTCGGCCATCCACTCACGCAGTGCGGACACGCTGATCTCGCGTCCCACGATGATCGCCGCCGTCACCGCCATCAAGATGCCGGGCCAGCCGCCACGATGCGTTTCCACCAGCAGGAACAACGTCACCGCCACCATCAATTTGTCGGCGACAGGATCAAGGAAGGCACCAAAGGCCGAGGTGAGATTGAGACGGCGCGCAAGGTAGCCATCCAGCCAGTCGGTAAGCGCCGCCAGCACGAAGACAATGGCCGCGGTGATGTTGTGCCCGGGAAACTGCCAATAGAACACCACCACCATGACGGGTAGCAGCAGAACGCGGAACAGGGTGAGCCAGGTGGGCAGATTGATGCGCATAAATTCGATCCGAATGAGTTCTGCTACAAGCGCGGGTGCATCAATGCCACCTAGCCGTGGAGCACAGCATAAATGCGTTCGGCCAATCCGCGATCAATCCCCTTGACCTGCATCAGCTCCTCCACGCCCGCCGCCTCCACGCCCGCCAACCCGCCAAACGCCTTGAGCAGGGCCGAGCGGCGACGCGCCCCCACGCCCTGCACATCCTCCAGCACGCTACGCTCACGCGCCTTCTCGCGGCGCTTTCGGTGCCCACTGATGGCAAAGCGGTGCGCCTCGTCGCGCACAGCCGCCACCAGATGCAGGGCCGGCGAGGAAGAACCCGGATGCAAATTGCGACCGGAGTCCGCCAGCACGAGGGTTTCTTCGCCGGCACGACGCCCCGGCCCCTTGGCGACACCCACCACATGGATACCGGCGATCCCCAGCTCCTGCAGTACATCGAGTGCCTGCCTGACCTGACCGTCGCCGCCGTCGATCAGCAATACATCAGGCCTGGCACCCTCGCCCTCGGCCACCTTGCGGAAACGCCGCACCAGCGCCTGATGCATGGCCGCATAGTCATCTCCTGGCGTGATACCGGTGATATTGAAGCGTCGGTAATGGGATTTCTCCGGCCCCTCCGGGCCGAACACCACGCAGGACGCCACGGTCAACTCGCCCTGGGTATGACTGATGTCGAAACACTCGATGCGACGCGGCGACTCGTCCAACTCCAGCACGCGCTGCAAATCATCGAAGCGGGCCCCCAGCGTTTGCCGGCTGGCCAGGCGCGCCGTAAGCGACGCCTGCGCGTTGCGCTCGGCCATCTGCAAGAAGCGCGCTCGCTCCCCGCGCACGCTGGATTTCAACTCCACCCCGTGACCCGACTGCTCGGCCAGCAGTTCGGCCAGAATTTGTTGGTCCGGCAGGCTTTCACCCAGAATCAACTCACGCGGCACGGGCCGCCCGAGGTAATACTGGGCGATGAACTGTTCGAGCACGTCAGCAGGCTCGGCATCCAGCGGCAGGCGCGGAAAGAAATCTCGCGTCCCCAGACTGATGCCGTTACGGAAGAACAGCACGCTGACGCACGCCATGCCGGCCTCAATGCGGCAGGCCAGCACATCCATATCCGCGCTCGCGCCCTGAACGTGATGCTCGGCCTGCAGCTTGCGCAAGGCCGCCACCTGATCCCGCAGAGCTGCCGCGCGCTCGAACTCCAGCGCCTTACTGGCATGCTCCATTTGCCCCGCCAGCTCATCGATCACCGCACTGCTACGTCCCTCGAGAAACATCTCCGCATGACGAACGTCATTGCGATAGTCGCTTACCGTGATCAACTGCACGCATGGCGCCGTGCAACGTCCGATCTGATGCTGCAGGCAGGGGCGCGAACGGTTCTTGAAATAGCTGTCCTCGCACTGGCGCACCTTGAACAACTTCTGCATCAAGTTCAGGCTTTCGCGCACGGCAAAGGTGCTGGGATACGGGCCGAAATAGCGCCCTGGCAAATTCCGCGCGCCACGATGAAACGCCAGGCGCGGGTAATCCTCGCCGCCCGACAGATAGATATAGGGGTAGCTCTTATCGTCGCGCAGCAGGATGTTGTAGCGCGGCTTGAGCGACTTGATGAGCTGCGACTCCAGCAGCAGCGCCTCGCCCTCGGTACGCGTCACCGTAATCTCTACGCGCTCGATCTGCGCCACCATGGCCGCGATACGCGGCTCCATGCGCGGCTTTAGAAAGTAGCTCCCCACCCGCTTTTTGAGGCTGCCGGCCTTACCTACATACAGCAGGTCGCCATCCGCATCGAAGTAACGGTAGACACCGGGCGAAGTCGTTAGCGTTTTGACGAAGGCCTTACCGTCGAAGGCTTGCGGCGTATCGGGCTGCATCCAGAGATTCTAGCGGCTTTCAGGGGGCGCGAAGGCGGCTGATCAGGCCGTCCACACCGCGCTCGGCCAGCGCGACAGCCTCCTGGAACCCCTGCATGTCACCGAAGTAAGGATCGGGAAATTCCATGGGCGTGCGTAGCCCGGACCACGGCAGAAACAACTCGGCGGGCGCACCCCGGCCGTCGCGCACCGACACCAAGGTTTCCAGGTTGTCGCAATCCATGGCCAGCACCCAGTCGAAGGCGTTGAAATCCTCTCCGCGCACCTGACGGGCTCGATGCGGGGAGAGGTCGTAGCCGGCAGCCGCCGCGGCGCGCACCATGCGCGGATCCGCACCCTTGCCGATATGCCAGTTGCCCGTGCCGCAGGAAGCGAAGGTAACGGCAAGCCCGGCCTGCGCGCTGCGCTGGCGCGCCACCGCCTCCACCAATGGAGAGCGGCAAATATTTCCCAGGCACACAAACAGCACGGAGGCCGTCGAACTACGGGTGGACATCAAGACTATCCTGGCGAACAAAAGCGCAGCCAATCAAGCGCACCATTCGATGGAGTATGGGCACATGGGCGTCGATACAAGTCACAACGCCAATAGCGTCACGACAGACAATCGGGCACCTTAACGCCAGGGACTTTCTATGGGCTGTCTACCGCTACCGATCTTGTTCGTGCTGGGCTTTTTCATGGGCCGGGCCGTGGGCGGCAATGGCGGCGCCGCATGGGGCGCCGGCATCGGCCTGGCCGTCGGCGTGGTACTCGCGGCCGCCTTCGTATGGCTGGTGCGGCGACGCCGCTAAGCCCTTACTGCTGAGCAAGCCAGCGCTCAGCGCGCTCGAGATCCGCCTCGGTATCAATGCCCGGCGGGAACGGCTCGGGAGTGAGGCGCACGGCGATGGCGTGACCATGCTCCATCACGCGCAGCTGCTCCAGGGACTCGGCCTGCTCCAATGGGGTACGGGTGAGTGTCGCGTAGCGTTTCAAGAAGCCTGCGCGATAAGCATAGATACCGATATGACGCAGGAACGGCACCTCGGCCGGCAGGGTCGCCCGATCCGCCGCGAACGCATCGCGCGCCCACGGCATCGGCGCACGGCTGAAGTACAAGGCACGCCCCTGCGCGCTGCGCACCAGCTTCACCACATTCGGATCGAACAGCTCGTGGGCATCCTCGATTGGCGTCGCCAAGGTGGACATGGGGGCATCATCATCGGCCAGCGCCCTCGCTACCTCGCGAATGCCCGCCGCCGGCGCAAACGGCTCATCACCCTGCAGATTGACCACAATGTGGTCATCCGCCCATCCGTAATGCAGTGCGCACTCCGCAAGGCGATCACTGCCAGACGCATGATCCGTGCGCGTCATGCACACCTCCACGCCCTGGCCCGCCAGCGCATCGGCAATGCGCGGATCATCCACGGCCACCACGACCTGCGAGGCGCCCGCTTGCAGTGCCCGCCGCGCCACTCGAACCACCATCGGCACGCCGCCAATCGCGCGCAGCGGCTTGGCCGGCAGCCGCGTGGAGCCGTAGCGGGCAGGAATGGCGACAATGAAGGGCGGATGGGCGTGGGGCATGGCGACCTCAGTGACAGGCCGCCAAGCCTACCCGCAAACGTGCTTTCTTAGGAGCCTTGCGCGACGCGAACCTAAACGGTCGCCCATCGCGCAATATCAGGCCAGATGAAAGCCGCAGCCATTGGCCAGTTCAAGGAATCCAGGGAACGACGTGGCGACGTTGGCGCAATCACGGATGCGCACCGCCCCTTCCGCGACCAGACCCGCGACCGCAAAGCTCATCGCGATGCGATGGTCGCCGTGGCTATCGATGGTGCCGCCGCCGATGACTCCACCCTCGATAGACGCGCCATCCGGCGCCTCTTCGACGGTCACGCCCAGGGCGCGCAGCCCATTTGCCATGCTGGCAATACGGTCCGATTCCTTTACCCGCAGCTCTGCGGCACCACGCACCACGGTGCGACCTTTCGCAGCCGCCGCCGCGACGAATAGCGCCGGGAATTCGTCGATCATGTCCGGCACCAGCGCCTCGGGCAACTCAATGCCGTGCAAAGGGGCGTACGTCACCACAAGGTCACCGACCGGCTCGCCACCACTCTCGCGCTCATTCTCAATGCGAATATCGGCGCCCATCAGACGCAATGCCGCCAGCAGACCCGTGCGGCGTGGATTGAGCCCCACGGCAGGCAGGCGCAGCTTCGACCCCGGGACGATACTCGCCGCCACCAGAAAGAACGCCGCCGAAGAGAAATCCGCAGGCACGTCCACGTCAGTGGCGCGCAACGCATGACCGCCACTCAGCCGCGCATAGCCCGGGGTGAACTCGATCGGCCAGCCGAAGGCGGCAAGCATGCGCTCGGTGTAATCGCGCGTGGGATGCGGTTCCAGCACTTCGGTGTCGCCATCCGCGTAGAGACCCGCCAGCAGCAGCGCGGACTTCACCTGCGCACTCGCCACCGGCAACGTGTAACGAATGCCATGCAAGGCATGGCGGCCACGCACGCGCAGCGGCGGCAATCCATCCTGCGTATCGATCTGCGCGCCCATCAGCGCCAACGGCTCAGTGACTCGGCGCATGGGGCGCTTGGAGAGCGACTCATCACCCACCAGGGTGCTGTCGAAAGCCTGCCCCGCCAGCAGCCCCGCCAATAGGCGCATGCCGGTGCCGGCATTGCCGCAATCGAGCGATTCGCCAGCACCACGCAGACCGTGGAGCCCCACGCCGTGCACTAAACGCTCGCCATCGGCAGGCGTTTCGATACGCACGCCAAGCTGATGCAGCACGGCGGCCGTGGCGCGGGTGTCCTCGCCCTCCAGGAAGCCCCGGATATGCGACGTGCCATCCGCCAGCGCACCCAACATCAGGGCGCGATGCGATACCGATTTGTCGCCAGGCACGCGCACACTGCCATGCAGCGCACCGCCGGCCTGACTGGTCCAGTCGAGTCGAGTCACGAACATCTCCACAGGCGACCACTGGCCGCCCAACAAATATCAGGGCAGCGCCACCGGGTAGGAGCCGAGCACGCGTACTTGAGCCGCCGCTTCGCCCATTTCACTCAGGGCAGCCTGCATCGGCTCGTCGTTGATGTGGCCGGAAACGTCGATGAAGAACGCGTACTGCCACTTGCCCGAATGCGCGGGACGGGATTCGATGCGGTTGAGGCTGATGTCGTGCTCGGCAAACGGCTTGAGCACGTGATACAGCGCGCCAGGCTTGTCGTTGACGGTGATCAGCAGCGAGGTGCGATCGTTGCCCGACGGCGGAAACAGCGAGCGCCCAATCACCAGGAAGCGCGTGGTGTTGTCCGCGCGATCCTCGATCGCCTGCGCCACGGTCTTGAGGCCATACACGCGCCCAGCGGTTTCGCCGGCAATCGCGCCGGCATCGTCCGCGTGGCGCGCCAGCCGCGCCGCTTCCGCATTGCTGCTTACCGCAATGCACTCCACGCCCGGAAGATTGATGCGCAGCCAGGTTTTGCACTGCTGCAGCGATTGCGCATGCGCATAGACGCGCTTGATGCTCTCCAGTTGACCCTGCAACGAATGCAGGCACTGATGCACGCGCAGCTCGACCTCACCGCAGATGGTGGCATCGGAGGTAAGGAACATATCCAGGGTGACCTGGATCATGCCCTGCCCGGAGTTCTCCACTGGCACCACGCCGAAATCAGCGTGTCCCGCGGCCACCTCCTGGAACACCTCCTCAATGCTTCCCAGCGGCAGGCCATAGGCAGCGTGACCGAAATGCTTGCGCACCGCCTGCTCGCTAAAGGTGCCCTCTGGGCCAAGGAAGCCCACCTTGAGAGGATCCTCCTGCGCCAGACACGAGGACATGATTTCGCGAAACAAACGCACCATTTCCGTGTCTGAGAGCGGGCCATCGTTGCGATCCACCACCATGCGCAGCACATGGGCCTCGCGCTCGGGTCGGTAATAGTCGATCGCCGAAAGCCCCTCGCCCTTCACTCGGGCCACTTCCTGCGCCCAGCCGGCGCGCTCGGAGATCAGCTTCTGAATCTGCTGATCGATGCTGTCGATGTGCTCACGCACTTCGGAGAGCGAGGATTTCTTATCGGTCATGTCAATGGTTCTGGAGGGAAAGCAGTCTAAACGGGGAACCAGGGATAGTCGGCCATAGACAACCCGATTCGCAACGGTTTCATCCGTGACGTTTTGCGAAATCCCCCATAAAGGACACCAGGGCCTGTACTGCTTCCAACGGCACGGCGTTGTAGATCGATGCGCGCATGCCGCCCAGCGCCTTGTGACCCTTCAATGCAAGCAGGCCAGCCGACTCCGATTCTTTGAGAAAGTCGGCGTCCAGCGCGCTGTCGTGCAGGGTAAAGGGGATATTCATCAGCGAGCGCGCCGAAGGCTCTACCGGGCTACGGTAATAGCCGCCGGAGCCATCGATCGCGTCGTACAACAAGCCAGCCTTCGCGGCATTGCGCTCACCCACGGCCTTCAGGCCGCCCTGCTCCTTGAGCCACTGGAAGGTAAGTCCCGCCAAATACCAGCCCCAGGTATTGGGCGTGTTGAGCATGGAGTCGTTCGCGGCGTGGTCCGCATAGCGGAAGATGCGCGCCATGGGGCGCGCGGGCCGCTCCAACAGGTCACGCCGGACAATCATCACCACCAGTCCGGACGGACCAATGTTCTTCTGGGCGCCAGCGTAGATAAGCCCAAACCGGGTGACGTCGATCGGCCGGGACAGGATGTCGGAGGACATGTCCGCCACCAGGGGCACCTCGCCCACATTCGGCACATCGTGGAACTCGACACCGTGAATGGTCTCGTTGCTCACGTAATGCACATAGGCCGCACGCGGATCGAGCTGCCAGGTGTCGCGCGGGGGCAGCCGCAGGTAGTGCTCCGCTTTGCTGCTGGCGGCGACGTTCACCTTCACATAGGGCGCCGCCTCGCTGGCGGCCTTCTCGCCCCAATGCCCCGTGACGATGTAGTCCGCACTCGCACCCTCGGTGGCCAGATTCATGGGGATCTGGGCAAAGTGCTGGGTCGCACCGCCTTGGAGGAACAGCACCGCATAGTTCTCGGGAATCGCCAGCAGCTCGCGCAAATCGGTTTCGGCCTGCTGCGCCAGGCTCATGAAAAGCTTGCCTCGATGGGACAACTCCATCACCGAGGCACCGCAGCCTTGCCAATCCAGCAGCTCGCGCTGGGCCCGCTCGAGTACGGCTTGCGGCAGCGCGGCCGGGCCTGCGCTGAAATTCCAGAGTCTGCTCACTGACGACGCCTTTGCGGATGGAATCACCGCATTATGCCGCGTCGCAGCAAGGCAAGGTCAACCGAGAACAGCGCGCCCTCGAAAAGCCCGAGAGGCGCCTTAGAAACGAACCAGCAGCACCACCGCAATGCCCAACGCCAGCACCGCCGCGGTCGCGATCAGCCACCACACCTCACCGCGAGGGCCAGCGTCCTCCTCCGGCAAATGCTCGGCGGCGGGCTCCGGGCTAGCCAGCTCCGGCTCTGGCTCCAACCCGGGCGCATCCACGACGAAACGATGCATACCCAGGCCAACCTGATCACCCGGCCGCAAGGCTGCCTGCGTCACCGCCACCCCGTTGACGCGCAAAGGGTAGCGCACGGAAACCTGCTCGGCCTCCAGCCACAGCTGCCCCTGTCGCCAGAAAATGGCCAAGGACGCCGCCTCGCCCTGCGGCAGCTCCAGCGGCATGCGCCCCAGCGACCCCAGCTCCAGGCGATCCTGCAGCGAAAGCACTCGCCCGGACAGCGGACCGGCCACCGCACGCAGTGCCACCGTGCAGCGCCCCTCGGCGGGCACCGTCACCGGCAGACTGTGCGCAGGCCCCTCTTCCGCACGCAGCAGCATGCGGCAGTCACCGACACTGAGGATGTCGCCAGGACGAAGCAGCGCTTTCTCACGCACCGGGCGCGCGTTCACATAGACGCGCCCTCCCTCGGGCAGCACCTGCATCACCCAGCCCCGGCGATCCGCCTGGATACGCAGGTGATGCGCCGATGCCTGCTGGGCGGCGAGGATCAAATCGTTATCCGGCGCACTGCCGATGCGCATCACGGGAGCATCCCAATGGAAGTCCTCTCGGGCCGAATTGGGGAACTCGATACGCATCAGATAACCAGTCGTCAGACCGCCGGGACTCTAGCAGATGCGCGCGTTCTCTCCGAGCGTATCTGGCATACCATGTGGGTTTGCCCGCACCAGGAACCCCTTATGCCCAAGATCGACATCACCCGCCCGCACCAGCTGCCGATGGCCGAGGCCCGCGCCGTGGTCGACCAGGTGGCCGCCCGCATGCGTGAAAAGTTCGGCATGGAAGGTCAATGGCAGGGCGATACCTTGCGATTTTCCCGCCCGGGCGTGAGCGGCAGCATTGCCGTGGAGAGCGACGCCATACGGGTTTCGGCGGAGCTTGGGATGATGCTGGCGCCCCTCAAGGGCATGGTCGAACAGGAGATCCGCCGCAAGCTGGATGAGCACTTCGGCTGATGTTTCTTTAACCAGCCGGATTTCCGTGGCATAATCGACCGCTTACGCGGCCATGACGGCTGCAATCGCCCCCACCGGAAAGCATGGCCAAAGACGACGTCATTGAAATGGAAGGCACGGTTCAAGAGACCCTGCCCAACACCATGTTCCGCGTGCAGCTGGAAAACGGCCACGTCATTACGGCTCATATTTCCGGCCGCATGCGCAAGCATTACATCCGCATCCTCACCGGTGACAAGGTGAAGGTGGAGATGACCCCGTACGACCTCACCAAGGGCCGTATCACTTACCGCATGAAGTAAGTCATCCCAGGGTTAGGCTCCGCGCGCCATCCTTGCGCCGGTTCCGACCCAAGGATGACGTTCAGTGACCCAGTGGGTCTCCTGAAAGAAAAGGCCGCGCAGTGCGCGGCCTTTTCGTTGTGCCTGGCAACCTGGAATCAGGTTACGGTGGCCGGCAGGGTTTCCGCGGCCTCGGTATTCACCACCAGCTCGCCGTCGCGCACGGTCAGGTGCACCTTGCCACCTTCGGCCAACTTGCCGAACAACAGCTCGTCGGCCAGCGCACGCTTCACCTTCTCCTGGATCACTCGCGCCATCGGACGCGCGCCCATCTGCGGATCGAAACCGTGCTCGGCCAGCCAGCGGCGGGCATCGGCGTCCACATCCAGGCTCACGTGCTTCTCGCTGAGCTGCGATTCCAGCTCGATGATGAACTTGTCGACCACACGCAAGATATGGTCGAAGTCCAGCGCATTGAACTGAACGATCGCATCCAGACGGTTGCGGAACTCCGGCGTGAAGGTACGACGAATTACTTCCATCGAATCCATCGAGTGGTTCTGTTTGACGAAGCCGATGCCACGGCGCGACGCTTGCTGAGCGCCCGCGTTGGTGGTCATTACCACGATGACGTTCTTGAAGTTGGCCTCTCGACCATTGGTGTCGGTCAGCACGCCACGATCCATGACCTGCAACAGGATGTTGTACACATCCGGATGCGCCTTCTCGATCTCGTCCAGCAGCAACACCGCGTGCGGGTGCTTGGTCACCGCCTCGGTCAGCAGGCCGCCCTGATCGAAGCCCACGTAACCCGGGGGCGCACCGACCAGGCGCGAGACCGAATGCGCCTCCATGTACTCGGACATGTCGAAGCGAATCATCTCGATGCCCAACTGCATCGCCAGCTGGCGGGTCACCTCGGTCTTGCCCACGCCGGTGGGTCCGGCCAGCAGGAAGCAACCGATCGGCTTGGCCGGATCGGCCAGACCCGAGCGAGCCATCTTGATCGAAGCCGCGAGCGCCTCGATGGCCTGGTCCTGGCCGAACACCACCATCTTCAGGTTGCGCTCGAGGTTCTTGAGCACGTCGCGATCCGACGCCGACACCTGCTTCGCGGGGATACGCGCCATCTTGGCGACGATGTACTCCACTTCCGGCACGTCGATCTTGCCGCTGCGCTGATCCGCCGGCAGCAAGCGCTGACGGGCACCGGCCTCATCGATGACGTCGATGGCCTTGTCCGGCAACAGACGATCGGGAATGTGTTTCACCGATAGGTCCACCGCGGCCTTCAAGGCCTCGTTGGTATAGGCAACGTTGTGGTGCTCCTCGAAACGCGAGCGCAGGCCCTTGAGGATTTCCACGCTGTCGGCAACCGTCGGCTCGACCACATCGATCTTCTGGAAACGACGAGCCAGCGCACGGTCTTTCTCGAAAATGCCGCGGAATTCCTGGAAGGTGGTGGAGCCGATGCAGCGCAGCTCGCCGGAGGCCAGCATGGGCTTGATCAGGTTGCTTGCGTCCATGGTGCCGCCCGACGCCGAACCCGCACCAATGATGGTGTGGATCTCGTCGATGAACAGGATTGCGCCCGGCTGCTTCTTGAGCTGACCAATGACCGCCTTCAACCGCTTTTCGAAGTCGCCTCGATACTTGGTGCCGGCCACCAGCGCACCCAGGTCCAGCGACCAGATCGTGGCGTTTTCCAGCACTTCGGGCACATCGCCATCGACAATGCGCTTGGCCAGGCCCTCGGCGAGCGCGGTCTTGCCCACGCCAGCCTCGCCCACATAGAGCGGATTGTTCTTGCGGCGACGGCACAACACCTGGATGGTGCGCTCGATTTCGTCCTGGCGACCGATCAGCGGATCGATCTTGCCTTCCAGCGCCAACTCATTGAGATTGCTGGCGTACTCGCTCAGCGGATTGCCCTTGGGCTCGCCCTCCTCACCCTCACGCTCGCTGCCGGGCATGCTGGAGGACGGCTCGTCGCCAATCTTGGCGATGCCATGGGAAATGTAGTTGACCACATCCAGACGGGTGATCTCCTGCTGATGCAGGAAATACACCGCATGCGAGTCCTTCTCGCCAAAGATCGCCACGAGCACATTGGCACCCGTAACCTCTTTACGACCCGAGGACTGCACGTGGTACACCGCGCGCTGCAGCACGCGCTGGAAGCCCAGCGTCGGCTGGGTGTCACGCTCGTCGCCGTGCGGCAATACCGGCACAGTCTCGGCGATGATTTTTTCCAGCTCGCGCGTAAGGCGCGGCAGGTCGACGCCGCAGGCGCGCAATGCGCCCAGCGCCGACTGGTTATCGGTAAGAGCGAGCAGCAGGTGTTCCACCGTCATGAATTCATGACGCTGCTCGCGGGCCTGCTTGTAGCACTGGCCGATGGTGACCTCGAGATCCTTGCTGAACATCCGGACCTACTCCGCTTGAGTGGCAGGCGGCAACGCCGCGATGGCTACAAAATGGGGGCGTTTACAGCTTTTCCATAGTGCACAACAAAGGGTGTTGATGAGCACGTGAATATTCGTTTACCTGAGCCACCTTGGTTTCCGCAACCTCCCGGGTAAACACCCCGCAAACGCCCTTCCCCCGGGTATGGACATGGAGCATCACCTGTACGGCACGCTCCTGGTCCAGACTGAAGAAGCTGCGAAGCACCTCGACCACAAAATCCATCGGAGTGAAATCGTCATTCAGCAAGACCACCTGGAAAAGCGGCGGGCGAGCCACCTCCGGACGGGAGGTTTCCAGCGCCAGACCGTGGCCGCTGCCTTGTTCGTGTTCGGGTTCGTGAGCCATGGGTTCGACGTGAGATTTCCTGGGGAAAAGTATACCGCCGCGACCCGGAGCCGGCCTGTGCCAGGGGGCTCGCTGTCGTGACAGGGCAGCTCGCCTACAGGTGATGGCACAATGCGCTCTTTTCCAGGGCCGTTGCCGGCGCCATATAACCCCAATGGCCGATTCTGCTACCTCCTCCGCCCAGTCCGTCTGGTGCCCGCATGTCACCGTGGCATGCGTAGTCGCCGATGGCGATCGTTTCCTCATGGTTGAAGAGGAAGTAAACGGCCGCCTTGCCTATAACCAGCCAGCCGGTCATTTGGATGACAAGGAAAGCCTGGTTTCCGCCGCCGTGCGCGAAACCCTGGAGGAAACCGGCTGGACAGTTGCCCTGGACCACCTGATCGGCGTACATCAGTGGCGCAGCACCGAGCATGGCGATGGCGTGGTGCGCTTCAGCTTTGCCGCGCGAGCCCTCAGCCACGACCCGCTACGTCCACTGGATGACGGCATTCGCCGCGCCCTGTGGATGACACGCGAGGAGATTGCCGCCCTGGGGAGCCGCCTGCGCAGCCCACTGGTCCTGATGAGCATCGACGCCTGGCTGGCGGGCCAACGCTACCCGCTGGAACTGCTGGGCAGCCTGCTGGCCGAGGATCGTTACCCGTGAAAGTGATGCTGGGAATCTCCGGCGGTGTGGACTCTTCCGTAGCCGCACTCCTATTGCAGCAGGCCGGCCACGATGTCGAAGGCCTGTTCATGCAGAACTGGGAAGAAGATGACCGGGATGGTCCATGCACGACCGACGCCGACCGCAAGGACGCCGTCGCTGTCTGCGGACGCCTGGGCATTCCCTTCCATGCTCGCAACTTCGCCGCCGAATACTGGGACGGCGTGTTCGAGCATTTCCTGGCGGAATACCGCGCCGGACGCACGCCGAACCCTGACGTGCTGTGCAACCGCGAGATCAAGTTCAAGACCTTTCTGGACGAAGCCCGCGCCCTCGGTGCCGACAAGATCGCCACCGGCCACTATGCGCGAGTGGACTTTCACGAAGGCCAATATCGGCTCTTGCGCGCCATCGATGCCGCCAAGGATCAGACTTACTTTTTGCACGCGCTGGGCCAGGAACAACTGGCCGCCACGTTGTTTCCGGTAGGCGAGATCGAAAAATCCAAAGTGCGGCAGATGGCGTTGGATGCCGCCCTGCCCACCCATGCCAAGAAAGACTCCACCGGCATCTGCTTCATCGGCGAGCGCGACTTCCGCAGCTTCCTGGCCCAGTACATTCCAGCCCAGCCGGGCGCCATGCGCACCCCCGAAGGCGAGCGCGTGGGCGAACATCAGGGCGTGATGTATTACACCCTCGGCCAGCGCAACGGCCTGGGCATTGGCGGCCGCCACGGCGCCAGCGGCGAGGCCTGGTACGTGGTGGGCAAGGACGTCGCCCGCAATATTCTCTACGTGGCCCAGGGT
>NZ_JAELTT010000081.1 GCF_016428975.1 Dyella sp. ASV21 | reverse complement strand
GCACGCTAGGGCGGGCGATCTGGCCGCACAGCACGGCGGCGAACGCGGCATGCTGGCGAGCGACCTGCTGGCGCCGCTGCGCCTTTTGCTCAATGGATGCGAATCATGACGGAACACCGCTGGGAACTGGTCGACGAGGCCGCCACCGCCGCCCTGGCCACGCGCTTGGCCGGGCTGCTGGACGACGGGTTGGTGATCTACCTACACGGTGACCTGGGGGCCGGCAAGACCAGCTTCGCACGCGCCTTGCTGGGCGCGCTGGGCGTGGGCGAGCGCATCAAGAGCCCCACCTACAGCCTGGTCGAGTCCTATCGGGCGCAGGGGCGGCCGGCCTGGCATCTCGATCTGTATCGCATTGCCGATCCGGGCGAGCTGGAGTGGTTGGGGCTGGATGCGCTATCCGATCCTTCCGCGCTGGTGTTGGTGGAATGGCCCGAGCGCGGGGCGGGGGCGTTGCCTGCGGCCGATCTGGTCATTCACCTGAGCTATGCGGGCACTGGACGCCGTGCCGCCATGGAGCCCCGCAGCGAGCGCGGTGAGCGCGCCGTGTCCCGTCTGGCCTGAGTGCGGCCGAGTCGTCGCGCTAAGTATCGGCGGTGCTTGAGAATTTTTCAGGTCTCGGCAGGGGCTGGGATGCCTTGCGTTTGCGTGGGTTGCGGCCGATAGCTGGATGTCGCCTGACAAAACCATTGCAGGTTATGGATATTCAAGGAAAAAGCTCTTGCATTCAGTCAACGTCTGGGCTTCAATTCGGCCCTATGAAGGGATATAGGACGCATCCTGCTGTGCTTGGCGCCATGGCCGTGCTGGCCGTGGCATCTGTGGGCGTGTCTCGCGCCGCCGATCTCAAGTCCGCCCGGGTCTGGGCGGGGCCGGAGTACACCCGCGTGGTGCTCGATGTGTCTGGCCCGGTCAGCTACAAGCTCAAGCAGGATGGTGACCAGCTCACGGTCGATCTGAGCGACAGCACGATCGGCAGCGACTTCAATGGGCCCGCCGCCCAAGGCTTGTACAAGGGCCTGACCACGGCGCGCCAGGGCGATGGCGTCAAACTGACGGCCAAGGTCGATCCCTCCAGCACCTACAAGACCTTCCTGCTTAAGCCGCAGGCCGACTACGGCTATCGCCTGGTGGTCGATCTGTATCCCGGCAAGGGCGGTGGTGCCGCGGCGGTCAAGCCTTCCGCTTCCAGCGAGCATGACGACGGCGCCCCCGCCAGCGTGGCTGCCGCGCCTTCAGTCGCCCAGCCTGCCGCAGTCGTGGCTGCTCCCGTGGCGGCGGCGCCGGCTGAGCCCGCGCCCGTGCGTTCGACCAGCAAGTCTGGCCTCAAGCAAACCCAGAGCGGCATGGCCTCCACCCGTGCGGCGGCGGCCATGCTCAACGGCGAGCGCAAGGTGGTAGTCGCCATCGACGCCGGTCACGGGGGCGATGACCCTGGCGCACACGGACCCGGTGGCACGCTCGAGAAGAACGTCACGCTGGCCGTGGCGCGCCAGTTGGCCGATCAGATCAATCAGCAGCCGGGCATGCGCGCTGTGCTTACGCGCAGCGCCGACTTTTTCATCCCGCTGCAGCAGCGTTACCAGATCGCCCGCAACAACGCGGCGGACCTCTTCGTGTCGATTCACGCGGACGCCTTTGTCAATGGCGACGCTAAGGGTTCCTCGGTATGGGTGTTGTCGCCGCGCGGCAAAACCAACATGGCAGCGCAGTGGCTGGCGGATGGTGAAAACCGTGCCGACCTGATTGGCGGTGTCACCCTGGACGACAAGAACGACGGCCTGGCTGCTGTGTTGCTCGACCTGCAGCAAGGCTATTCCATGCAGGCCAGTGAATCGGTAGCCGGCAACGTGCTCAAGGCGTTGAGCAATCTCGGTCCGACCCATCGCGGTTACGTGGAACGCGCCAATTTTGTGGTGTTGCGCTCGCCGGACGTGCCCTCGATTTTGGTGGAGACCGCGTTCATCAGTAACCCGGATGAAGAGCGCAAGCTGCGCGATCCCGCTCATCAGGCTCGCCTGGCTGCGGCGGTGATGGGTGGCGTGCGCAACTACTTCGAAACCACGCCGCCGCCGGGTAGCTGGTTTGCCGCCCAGGCGGCGCGCCGCAATGGTATGGCGGCGGTGGCGTCCTCTCAGGGCGACGATGACAGCAGCTCGGCGCGTGACGGCAAGGCCGTGTCCCAGGCAACCGGCAGCGCTGACAATGGCGTACGCGACATGCACCGCGTCGCGCGTGGCGAGAACCTGCGCAGCATCGCCCGCCAGTATGGCGTGAGCGTCAATGCGCTCAAGAGCGCCAATCGCCTGGATGGCGATAACAGTGTGCGCGTAGGCATGATGCTGGCCATCCCGGCCGGTTGATTCGGGGGCTCGCGCGCTTTGGGGCGCGCCTTGGCTTTCGCCGGTGGGCGACAGGCTCTAAGCTTTAGTGATGCCTGTCATTCGCCCCCTTCCCCCCGAACTCATCAATCAGATTGCCGCCGGTGAAGTGATCGAGCGGCCCTCGTCCGTGGTCAAGGAGCTGGTCGAGAATAGTCTCGATGCCGGCGCGACCCGGGTGGAGGTGGATATCGAGCAGGGCGGTGCGCGCTTGATCCGAGTCCGCGATGACGGTTGCGGTATCGCGCCGGACGAGCTGCAACTGGCGGTGGCCTCGCATGCCACCAGCAAGATCGGCAGCTTTGACGATCTTGAACATGTCGCCAGCATGGGCTTTCGCGGCGAGGCATTGGCCTCGGTATCGTCGGTGGCCCGTTTTGCGCTGACCTCGCGCGCGCAAGGCCAGGATGCGGCGTTCCGTATCGAAGTGGACGGCGGCAGGATGCAGGCGGCGCGTCCGGCCCAGCATCCGCCGGGCAGCAGCGTGGAAGTGCGCGACCTGTTCTACAACGTGCCCGCGCGACGCAAGTTTCTCCGCGCCGAGCGCACGGAGTTCGCGCATATCGACGACCTGCTGAAATCGCTCGCGCTCGCGCGCAGTTCCGTGGAGTTTCGCCTCAACCACAACGGCAAACCGGTGCGCATTCTGCGTGCCGCGCGCGATCAGCACGCAGCATTGCTGCGCGTGGCGGAAGTGTTGGGTGAGGATTTCCCCGCGCAAAGCCTGCGTATCGATCATGCGGCGGCGGGTCTGCATTTGTCGGGTTGGGTGGGTTTGCCCACCGCCTCGCGTTCGCAGGCGGACTCGCAATTCTTCTACGTCAACGGGCGTCTGGTGCGCGATCGCGTCGTGGCGCACGCGGTGCGTCAGGCCTATGCGGACGTATTGTTCCACGGTCGCTATCCGTGCTTCGTGCTCTATCTGGAACTCGATCCGGTCGGCGTGGACGTGAACGTGCATCCGGCCAAGCATGAAGTGCGCTTTCGCGAACAGCGGCTGGTGCATGATTTTCTGTTCCGCACCTTGCACGAGGCACTGGCGCAGACGCGTGCGGGCCACATGGGGGGCGCGCCGGACGTGGACGCCCAGGCGCAGGCGATGCCGGCCTTTCGCATGAACCCGGCGCCCGCAGCCGCTACAGCGGCTCCTGCATGGCCCAACGCGTTCAGCCAGAGTCGCCTCAGTCTTGGCGTGCGCGAGGAGCCACTGGCCGGTTACGCCGCCTTGGCGGGAGAGGCTCGCCCGTTACCCGCGGCGTTGAGCTTCGCCGCGCCGATGCCGATGCCTGACGCGGCGGATGACGAAGCACCGCCGCTCGGTTTCGCCATCGCGCAATTGAAGGGCGTCTATATCCTTGCGGAAAACACGCACGGTCTGGTGCTGGTGGATATGCACGCCGCGCATGAGCGCATCACCTACGAGAAGCTTAAAGCCGGTCGCGCCAGTAGCAATCTGCGCTCACAGATGATGCTGGTGCCGTTGAACGTGTCGGTCAGCGCCAAGGAAGCCGCCGCCGCCGAGGAACACGCTGACGCGCTTGCCGAGTGGGGGCTTGAGCTTTCGCGCAGTGGCCCGTCTGGCGTGGTGGTGCGGCGCATTCCCGCCTTGTTGGAAGGTGCTGACGTGGCGCAGCTGTGCCGCGACGTACTCGGCGAACTGGCCCAGCATGGCAGCTCGCGCCGCCTGCAGGAGCTGGAGAACGAGTTGCTCGCCACCATGGCCTGTCACGGCTCGGTGCGGGCAGGGCGGCGCCTTACCACGCCGGAAATGAATGCGCTATTGCGTGAAATGGAAGCCACCGAGCGATCGGGCCAGTGCAACCACGGACGCCCCACCTGGACCCAGCTCAGCATGGCGGAGTTGGACAAACTGTTCCTGCGCGGTCGTTGAGCGGCGGCCCGACTTGCCACCCCGGCAAATGGACGGCCATACTCGGTCCTCGATATCAACGGGGGCTGCCATGTTGCGTTCTGCCGTCATTGCTTTTGCCCTGAGCCTTGGAGTTGTTCCCGTGCACGCCCAGACCACCCACGCCGCCGATACGGCTGATTTCGTCCAGCAAACGCAGCAGTGGCGCGATAAGCGTCTGGCCAGTCTCACGGCGCCGAACGGGTGGTTGAGCCTGATCGGGCTGGACTGGTTGAAGGAGGGCGCCAATCGCGTTGGCAGCGCCGCGGACAACGACATCGTGCTCAAGGCCGGCCCCGCGCATCTGGGCGTAGTGACCCAGGCGAAGGATGGCAGTCTGCATATCGTGCTCGATCCGCATAGCGGGGCGACCGTGGATGGCAAGCCGGTGCACGAGGCGGTGCTGGTGGACGACGCCCATGCCGGCGATGCCGGCCCGACCAACGTGGCTTTCGGCAGTGCGAGCTTTCTGGTGATCGAGCGCGATGGCCGCAAGGCATTGCGCGTGAAAGATGCCCATGCCGAAACGCGCACGCACTTCGTGGGCCTGGACTACTACCCGATGGATCCTTCGTGGCGCATCGTGGCCGACTGGGTGCCATTCGACCCGCCGCATGAGCTGGAGATCGGTTCCGTGCTGGGCACCATCAACAAGGAGAAGGTGCCGGGCAAGGCGGTGTTCCATCGCGATGGCCACACCTACGAGTTGATGCCGATCCAGGAGGAGCCCGACTCGCTGTTCTTCGTGATCGCCGACCGCACGTCCGGTCGCGAGACCTATGGCGCGGCGCGCTTCATGTACGCAGACCTGCCCAAGGACGGCAAGGTGGTGCTGGATTTCAACCGCGCCTATAACCCGCCGTGCGCGTTTACGCCGTACGCCACCTGTCCGCTGGCTCCGCCGGAGAATCGCATGGATCTGTCGGTGACCGCGGGCGAAAAGAAATACCGCGGCGGACATTGAGCGAGCGCATCCTCAGCGCTCCCGGGTCAGAACAACGGCCAGGCTGCATGCCTGGCCGTGGTCGTTTTCAACGGCCGTGGAACACCGCTTTGCGCTTTTCCAGGAACGCGGTGGTGCCCTCGCGCATGTCCTCGGTGGAGAAGGCGAGCGCGAACGCCTGCGTCTCGAACTCCAGGCCCTGGTCGATGCTGGTTTCGCCGCCTTGCAGGATGGCGTCGAGGATGCCCGCAGCGGCCAGCGGCGCGGAGGCGGCGAGCTGTTCGGCCAGCGTGTTCACGGCTTCGTCCAGGGCCTCGGGCGCAACCACCCGGGTGACCAAGCCCAGCTCGTAGGCGCGTTGCGCGTTGATCGGCGCGCCGGTCAGGCACAGTTCCAGGGCGGCGCTGCGGCCCGCCAGGCGCAATAGGCGCTGGGTACCGCCAAAGCCGGGAATAAGGCCAAGGTTGATTTCCGGCTGGCCAAACTTGGCCTTGTCACTGGCGATGCGCAGGTGACAGGCCATGGCCAGTTCCATGCCGCCGCCCAGGGCGAAACCCTGCAGGCGCGCGATGACCGGCTTGCCCAGGCGTTCGATAAGGCTCATCAGGCGCTGGCCGGCGCGCGAAAAGCCCTGGCCTTGCACTGGCGTGTAGCCGTTCATCTCCGAGATATCCGCGCCGGCCACGAAGGCCTTCTCGCCGGCGCCGGCCAACACCACCACGCGCACGTCATCGTCCTGGGCTGCCTGGGTGAACGCCAGGGTCAGCTCATTGAGCGTTTCGCGATTGAGTGCATTGAGCTTGTCCGGACGGTTGATGGTGATGGTGCGCACCGCACCCCGGTGGACGATTTCCAGGTTCCGATAAGCCATGACTACACTCCGGCAGGTAAAGGGCTCATGGTAGCAGCGGGAACCTTTGGCCCCCTCGGTGTTCTCAGCAGGGGCGCCGTTTTGGTCGGCGTTCGCTGCACGAAAGGCCCGGACCGCTTACGATGGTGGAGTTCGCGCTGCAATGGAGATAGGCATGGCACAACGGCGTTGGCTGGTTCTGGGCATCCTGATTTGGGGTGCGGCAGCGGTGCACGCGCAGGATGGCGCCGCCGCGGCCGATACGGCCACCGGTCGGATCGACAAGAGCAAGCTGTCCTATGCCATCGGTTATCAGATCGGCAGTCAGTTCGCCAATGGTGAGCCGGACGTGGACATCCCCACGTTGCAGCGTGCGATCCAGGACGCCTACACCAAGAAGCAGCCCTCGGTATCCATGCAGGACATGCACGATCAGTTGGATCGCCTGGACCAGCAGATGCACGCCAAGGCGCTGGCCGAGTTCAAGCGGATCGCCGAGGCCAATGCGCGCAAGAGCGCCGATTTCCTGGAACGCAACCGCCGCTTGCCAGGGGTGGTGCAGTTGCCTTCGGGTATCCAGTACGCCGTGCTGCGCAAAGGCGATGGCAAGGTCAGCCCGGGCGTGAGCAGTCTGGTGACGGTGAATTACCGCGGCATGTTGGTCGATGGCACCGAGTTCGACAGCACCTGGGCGCGGGGCGCGCCCGTGCATTTCGCCGTCGACAAGGTAATACGCGGCTGGCAGGACGTGATTCCGCGCATGCATGTGGGCGATCGCTGGAAGGTGGTGATTCCCTCCCAGTTGGCCTATGGCGAGCGTGGCGCCTTGCCGCGTATCGGTCCCAACGAAGCCCTGGTATTTGAAATCGAGCTGCTGGATATCCAGCAGTGATCGCGTTCGCTGCCGGAAGGCGGCGAATCCGCTAGCATGTGTGGGCTCATGTTGAACGATCCCGCCTCGCCCCCTCCCCATCCGTTGACGCCGTGCATTGGCGTCTGTCGCCTCGACGAGCGCGGCTATTGCATCGGCTGTCTGCGCACCGGCGACGAGATCGCCCGTTGGCGTGGGCTGAGCGACAGCGAGCGCCTGCACATGATGCAGGAGATTCTGCCTCTGCGCGGGACGCCCTGATGGGCGAGGCCTGGAGCGAGCTGAGTGCTGCCTTGCTGCCGCTGTCGGCGCCGCCGACCGGGCGGGGCTGGAACCACGTGGACATGGCCACGCTGCTGGGCGACAAGCCGCGACGACCAGCGGCCGTGCTGGTAGGGCTGCGCGAAGGCGTGCAGCCTCGCCTGGTGCTCACGGTGCGCACCGATCACTTGCAGGACCACGCCGGCCAGGTGGCTTTTCCTGGCGGTCGCTCCGATCCCGGGGACGCCGATGCCATCGCTACCGCCTTGCGGGAAAGCGAAGAAGAAATCGGCCTGTCGCGCTCGCTGGTGACGCCATTGGGTTTTCTCGATCGCTTCGAAACCATCAGCGGCTATTGCATTACGCCCGTGGTTGCGCGGATCGAACCGGAGGCGCGGCTCTATCCCGCGCCCGCCGAGGTCGCCGAAGTGTTTGAGGTGCCGCTGTCGTTCTTTTTCGAACCGGCCAACTTGCGACGCTACACCATGGAGTTTCGTGGCCACCGGCGGGATATGGTGGAGTTTATTCACGGCGGACACCGCATCTGGGGCGCCACCGCCGCGATGGTGTTCAATCTTTTGCAGAGGATGGGGCGCGCATGACTGCCAAGACCACGCTGATCGAAGTCGATGAGCTCGCCGCGCAGCCGGTGGACGCGGTACTCATCGTGGATTGCCGCTTTGAATTGATGGCGCCCGGTACGGGCGAGCGCGACACGGCCAAGGGACATCGCGACTATCTCGCCGGACATATCCCTGGCGCGGTATACGCCAGCCTGGACGAGGATCTGTCCGACCTCTCACGTCAAGCCGAAGGCTTGGGGCGTCACCCGTTGCCGCTGGAAACGGCGTTCTCACGCGTGCTCTCGCGTTGGGGCTGGCGGCCGGGGCTGCAGGTCGTTTGCTACGACGTGGCCGGTGGCTCGCTGGCCGCTGCGCGCTTGTGGTGGCTGTTGCGATTGGCCGGTGTGCGCGAGGTAGCGGTGCTCGATGGAGGCTACCCGGCCTGGTTGTCGGCCGGTTTGCCGACGGAGCAGGGTGAGGTGGAGCGCGCGCCAACCCAGGCCTCCGTGCGTTTCGACGCAACGCAGTACCTCACCGATCATGCGCATCTGCGCGATGCGCCGGGACGTGTGCTGCTCGATGCTCGCGGTGCGCCACGTTATCGCGGCGAAGTGGAGCCGATCGATCGCGTGGGGGGGCATGTGCCGGGTGCACTGAACCGGCCCTTTGCCGAAAATCTCGCCGCCGATGGCCGCTTCAAGCCGCCACTAGTGCTGCGCGAGGAATTCCTGGCCCTATTGGGCACGCATGTGCCGGGCGATGTGGTGCATATGTGTGGCTCGGGTGTCACCGCTTGCCACAATCTGCTGGCGATGGAGCGTGCGGGCCTTAGTGGCTCGCGCCTGTATGCGCCGTCGTGGAGCGGCTGGGTGAGCGATCCGGATCGACCCATTGCAACGGGCGATGCGCCGGGCTGAGCCTGTACCGGAGCGCGTGATGCGCTCCGGCGACGTCTGCGGCAGTGGTCAGTCTCTCTTCTTCAGGCGTGCCACCAGCTGTTGCAACACGGCCTGCGTTTCCGGGTGGAAGTAGGCGTCGATGAACTGGTCGATCGGCAGCGCGTCTGGATCGGCCCATACCTTGGTGAGGTCGGCACGCGCCAACGCGCGCGTGGTGAGCATGGCGTTGGAGGGCAGGGCGAGCATGCCCTGCATCCAGTGGATCGCTCGGGTGACCACCTGATCCACGCCGGTGAGTTCGTCCACCAGGCCATAGTCCAGTGCCTGCGCCGATTCGATCATGGCGCCGGCTACCATCAGGCGCTCCGCCCGGTAGGGCCCCACAATGCGACGCAGGGCGAGCTGGATGCTTTCCGGCACCACCAGGCCTACCTGTACTTCGTTGAGGCCAATGCGATAAGCGCCTTCGGCCATCACGCGGTAATCGCAGAACAGCGACAGCACGGCACCACCCGCTGGGCTGTGGCCGGTGATCGCGGCCACCACGGGTATCGGCGAACAGGCCAGCTTGGAGCTGGTGAGGAAGAACTCGCGCCAGAAATCGCGCACACCATCACGATCGCGCCCGAGCAGTGAAGGAACGTCCACGCCGGCGGAAAACATGCCTGGCGAGCCGGACAGGACCAGCCCGCGCGCGCCGGCCTCCACTGCCTGGTCGACGCCATGGCGAATCGCGCGGAGCAGATCCACGTTAAGGGCGTTGACCGGCGGGCGCGCCAGGTTGATTTCAGTGATGGCGTCGTGAGGGATCAAGTTGAGCATGGCGTACCCGTGGGATGCTGTGGGGGCGATAGGCGAACCGCGAGAGTAGCAAACCAGCGATAGCGCTGGCGCGGCGCGCCAGCGCCCTGCCTAGCGGCTTGGCGTCACTGCGGATGCTCGTCGGCCGTCCACTCATAGCGCACTGCATAGTCCAGCGTGGCCTTGCCTCCGGCCGGCACCGATACCTGGAACTCCAGGGTGTCGGTGGTCTGCTTGCTGGGCTTGACGCTGGAGCTCACCAGGCTCCATTGACGCCAGCGCTGGGGATGTTCGCGCACGGTGATCACGCGCGCGCTATCGCCCGCGTTGGTAAGCGTGATGCGGAACGCCTCGTCCAGCGTGCGGCCTGCCTTGTCCACATGGAAAGCCGTGCGCTCGCGTTCGCCGCGCAGGTCGAAGGCGGTGCCCAGCACCACATGTACGTCACCGCCCTTGGGCGTATCCGCGATACGGTCTTCGCCGATCAATTGCAGGGCGCCCTGGCGATCGGCCGTGAGCACGCGCAGGTAGCCGGCGGGCAGGCTGTCGAAGGCGTGCAGGGCCAGCGTGCTGATCACACTGGTGTTGCCGCCGGACTGATAGTCCGGGCTGATCATCGGTTGCGGCGGTACCCAGCCACCGCCGGTTTCAAACAGCGAGGTGCGTTCGCACGCGAGAGTGCGTGTGTCATACAGCGGCACCTGGCTGACGCTACCGTCGGGCAGGTCGACCGGGGATGGCAACGTGTAACTGCGGTAATCGGCCAGCGTGCCTTGTTCGGGCAGTTCGCCGCCATCGGCCTTGGCGCGCACGGCAAACGCCATCGGCGCGGCCATGGGGCGCGGCGCCGTGGGTTTGGCGATACGTGGCTCGCCTGCGATCAGGGTGAGCTGCACCTGTGACCAGTCGCGGCCGCTACGGTTGGCGATGCTGGCGCGCGATTCGAATTGCAGCTTGCAACTGTTGCCTGGCAACAAGGTACCCACATAGGCCGCGCGCCAGCCGAGGCCGGCGGTGGGGTAGCTGAGTGTGGCCTGGGTGTTGCCGGCGCGCTGCGCGTTGATGCGCAGGTCCAGGCTGGAGCCGGTCTGGAAGTTGCCGCGCGCACGCACGGCGGCGTACTCGCGGATCAGGCTGGTGAAGCCGTTGGCGTCCTGTACCAGCAAACCATCCCCGGCGCGCAGCAAGGTGCCGCTGGCCAGCCTCTGGCCGCTGGTTGCCAGTACTTCAATCGGCTGGCCGACCAGGCTGCCGAGTGAGGCGTTCTGTCCTTGGCCCAGGCGCAGTCGCTGCGACACCACGGTGGCTGCCGCGCCATCGATGCTGAGCGCCATCGCTTCCGGGTCGAGAAACAGCGGCAAGCCGCCCAGGCTGAGGTCTTGCAAGCCTGCCTTGAGCGGCAATTCGCGCGGTTCGTGGGCCACGGCGTAACCGGACTGCACGCTATTGCTGTCGCCGGCGCTGAACAGTGCGGCATCGTCGCTGCGGTAGAGCGTGAGGCGGGTGGATGTCGAAGGGGCGGCTGCGGCGGCGGTGCCGGCTGCCATGGCCAGAGCGAGCGTAGGAAGGGGGAGGCGGATCACGATCGAACTCCTTTCGGGTGGTCGCCGTGGATGTTACGGATACCGCATGAAGCGGCGGTATCCGTGCATTCGAGGACGTTAACCCCTAAATGCCGCGATGCCGTTTCAAGCCGTGGCGGCGTCGCGGATGCTTTGCGGCAGCGGTACCGGCTTGCCGGTGGCGGGGTTCATCCACACCATCACTACCTTGCCGTCGCTGTACAGGCATGCGGGGTCATTGGCATTGACGATGCGGTGCGTAAGCGTGATCGAGCTGTTGCCAAGACGCTCGCAAGCCAGTTGCACCTGCAGCTGCGCGGGCCATTCGATGGGGCGACGGTAGTTGATCTCGCTGGCCGCCAGCACGGGCATGGAGGTTTCGTCGAACCAGCCCGGCACATGCTGTAGCCATTGCAGGCGCGCCTCTTCCAGGTAGGTAAGGTAGTTGGAGTTGTTGACGTGATTGAACGCATCCAGATCACGCCAACGCACGCCGATGGAGGCGGCAAACAGTGGCTGGGACAGGGTGTCGGCTATCGGTGTTTCAACAACGGCCACGACCGGGGCGCTGTCCTGCGCCGGGGTCTTGCGCGCGCGAGCGCGCTTGTGGAGCGCCGGATCGGTGGAACTCATGCAGTCTTCTTCCGTAATGCGGGTTTGCTCTTTCCGTTGCCGTCGGCCTTGGCCTTCTTCGCGGGCTTCATGTCCAGATGCGGGGCGAGGAAGTGTCCGGTGTGCGAACCCGGCGTGGCCGCCACGGTTTCTGGCGTGCCTGCAACCAGGATGCGGCCGCCACCCGAGCCCCCTTCCGGACCGAGATCGACCAGCCAGTCGGCGGTCTTGATCACATCCAGATTATGCTCGATCACGACCACGGTATTGCCCTGGTCCACCAACTGGTGCAACACGTCGAGCAATTGCTCGATATCGTGGAAGTGCAGGCCGGTGGTCGGTTCGTCCAGGATGTAGAGCGTGCGGCCCGTGTCGCGCTTGGACAGCTCCTTGGAGAGCTTGACGCGCTGCGCTTCGCCACCGGAAAGCGTGGTCGCACTCTGGCCCAGCTTGATGTAGTCCAGGCCCACGGCGCGCAAGGTGTCGAGCTTGCGTGCAATAGTTGGCACGTTCTCGAACAGCTTAAGTGCATCTTCCACCGTCATGTCCAGCACGTCGGCGATGGTGTGGCCCTTGTAGTGCACTTCCAGCGTTTCACGGTTATAGCGCTTGCCATGGCACACGTCGCAAGGCACGTACACGTCGGGCAGGAAATGCATTTCCACCTTGATCATGCCGTCGCCTTCGCAGGCTTCGCAGCGGCCGCCGCGTACGTTGAAGCTGAAACGGCCCGGCGTATAGCCACGGGCGCGTGCTTCGGGCACCTGGGCGAACAGTTCGCGCAGCGGCGTGAACAGGCCGGTGTAGGTGGCCGGGTTCGAGCGCGGCGTACGGCCGATCGGCGATTGGTCGATGTCCACCACCTTATCGAACAGCTCCAGGCCTTCGACGGATGCGTGCGGCGCCGGTTGTTCGCTGGCGCCATTGAGCTCGGCGGCGGCCAGGCGGAACAAGGTGTCGTTGATCAGGGTGGATTTGCCCGAGCCGGACACGCCGGTGACGCAAGTGAACAAACCGGCGGGAATCGCCAGGTCCACGTTCTTCAGGTTGTTACCGCTGGCGCCCTTCAGGTGCAGCCAGGAATCGGCATCCAACTGCTGGCGGCGTTCGGTGGGCACCTGGATGCCACGCTTGCCGGAGAGAAACTGGCCGGTGACCGAACGCGGCGAGGCGAGAACGTCCTTGAGCGTGCCTTGCGCCACCACTTCGCCGCCATGCACGCCGGCACCCGGGCCGATATCGAGCACGTGATCGGCCATGCGAATGGCATCTTCGTCGTGTTCGACCACGATGACCGTGTTGCCAAGGTCGCGCAGGCGCGTCAGCGTGCCGAGCAGGCGCTCATTGTCGCGTTGGTGCAGGCCGATGGAGGGTTCGTCCAGCACGTACATCACGCCAACCAGGCCGGCGCCGATCTGCGAGGCCAGGCGAATGCGCTGGGCTTCGCCGCCGGAGAGCGTATCGGCCTGGCGATCCAGCGTGAGGTAATTGAGGCCCACGTCGTTGAGGAAGGTCAAGCGTTCGCGAATTTCCTTGACGATTTTCACCGCGATTTCGCCGCGCCAGCCGGTGAGCTTGAGCGCTTCGAAGAAGGCGAGCGCATCGTCAATCGAGCGCGAGGTGAGCGAAGGCAGCGCATGATCGGCGACGAATACATTGCGCGCTGAACGGTTCAGGCGCTGACCGTGGCACTCGGGGCAGGGCTGGTCGCTGATGTACTTGGCCAATTCCTCGCGTACCGCCGGCGATTCGGTTTCCTTATAGCGGCGCTCCATGTTCGGCAGAATGCCTTCGAACGCATGCTCGCGCGTCACGCGGCCACCGCGCTCGGTGAGGTAGCGGAACGCAATCTGCTCCTTGCCGCTGCCATGCATGATGGCCTTCTGTACGTTGGCCGGCAGCTTCGCCCACGGGGCGTCCACGTCGAAGCCGTAGTGCGCGGCCAGCGACATGATGAGCTGGAAGTAATGCGCGTTGCGGCGGTCCCAGCCGCGCACCGCGCCGCCGGCCAGCGACAATTCCGGGTGACCCACCACGCGGGCGGCATCGAACACCTGGGTGACGCCCAGGCCATCGCACGACGGGCAGGCACCTACCGGCGAATTGAAGGAGAACAGGCGCGGTTCCAGCTCCGGCAGCGAGTAGTCGCACACCGGGCAGGAGTAGCGGGAGGACAGCAATTGCTCGGGCGCCTTGGCGTCGTCCATGTCCACCACGATGACCAGGCCATCGCCCAGGCGCAGCGCCGTCTCGAAGGACTCGGCCAGGCGCTGCTTGATGTCGTCACGCGGGCGGAAACGGTCGATCACGGCCTCGATGGTGTGCTTCTGACGCAAAGTCAGCGGCGGGACAGCATCAAGGTCGTAGACCGTGCCGTCCACGCGGGCGCGCACGAAGCCTTGCGCACGCAATTGATCGAACACTTGCACGTGTTCGCCCTTGCGTTCGCGAATCACCGGCGCCAGCAGCATGTAGCGCTTCTCCGGATCGAGCGAGAGGGTGGTGTCCACCATCTGGCTCACCGTCTGCGCTTCCAGCGGAATGCCGTGCTCCGGGCAACGCGGCGTACCCACGCGCGCATAGAGCAGGCGCAGATAGTCGTAGACCTCGGTGATGGTGCCTACGGTGGAGCGCGGGTTGTGCGAGGTGGACTTCTGCTCGATGGAGATCGCCGGGGAGAGGCCCTCGATATGATCCACATCCGGCTTTTCCATCATGGAGAGGAATTGCCTGGCATAGGCCGATAGCGATTCGACGTATCGGCGCTGGCCCTCGGCGTAGATCGTGTCGAAAGCCAGCGAGGACTTGCCCGAGCCCGACAGGCCGGTGATCACGATCAGCCGGTCGCGAGGCAGGTCCAGGTCGATGTTCTTCAGATTGTGCGTGCGCGCACCGCGGATGCGGATCGTGTCCATGTCGCCCGGGAGATTGGGGGAGGGAAAAACTGCACTATATCAAACTAACCAGGTCAGTTATTGCCAGCGGGGCGGCCCGAACCCTTCAGGGAACGAATCGCCGACTATGGCTTAATAGCCTCTTTGGCCGACACCAGGCCCGGACTTTGACAGAGAGTGCGGATGGGTAAATTGACGAAATGGGGCGTCGCCTTGGCGCTTGCAATGGGCATGGGGCAGGCGATGGCCGCATCGGCACCCGCCAGCGAGCAGCAGGTGCGCCAGCTGATGGACGTCGTCGGCATGGGCAAGATGCTCAGCCAGATGAACACCCAGGCGGTGACCACGCTGCAGCAGTCCATGCCTTGCGTGCCCAACGAGTTCTGGCAGAACTACATGGACGCCAACCAGACCCAGCAGTTCATCGGTCGGTTGGTGCCGGTCTATCAGCGCCATTTCACAGCTGACGAGTTGGATGGCTTGCTGAAGTTCTACCGCTCGCCCCTGGGCCAGAAGGTCATCAACGAGATGCCTACCACCATGGCTGAGGCCAACCAGGCCGGTCAGCAGTGGAGCGAAGAACGCAGCCAGCAGATGATCGCCGAGCTCAAGCACATGGGCAGCCTGGACGCCAGCGGCCGCTGCCCAGCCAAAACGCCGCCTCCGGCGCTTGGAGCGGCAGCCACGGGGGGCGCGCTACATGAAGAGGCGGATGACGAGGGCGCAGCCGAGGAGGCGCATGCCAAGCCGGCGGTGAAGCCGGCCACGCATAGCAAGGCTGCGGCCAAGACGCCGGTCAAAAAGGCACCCGCCAAGCCAGCTCCCAAGAAAACGACGACGCCCGCCAAAAGCAGCGCCGCCAAGACACCTGCCAAGACGGCGGCCAAGCCCGAAAGCAAGGCACCGGCCAAGGCGAACGGTGCGACCAAGCCGGCTTCCACGCCGTCCAGCACGCAAGGCGGGTGAGCATCGCGGCACCTGGTCAGTCCTCGCCCCGGGGCTCTGTCGTTACGGGCTGAAATAATGGCCTAATACATCAATGCACCGGTCAGTCGACCGGTGCGCCAGGGAACCAGGGGGGAGTATGCGTAGTTGGATCGCAGTGGGCGTGGCCATGTTGTTGGCGATGCCGGCCGGGACCGCCGTGGCGGCGGATGCCAGCGAGGCGCAGGTGCGGGAGTTGTTGGGGGTGATCGGCATCAACAAAGTGCTGGCCCAGATGGAAACCGAAATGTCGACGCAGGTGACCACGACAATGGGGCGAACGATGCCCTGCGTGCCAGCCAGCTATTGGTCGGGCTTCTTTAGTTCGACCAGCCAGGACGAGCTGATCCATCGGATGATCCCGATCTACCAGCACCATCTCTCCGCCGAAGACATTCAGGGATTGATCGCGTTCTACCGATCGCCGCTGGGCCAGAAAATGATCACCGTGATGCCCCAGACCATGGCCGAAGGCATGCAGGTCGGTCGCCAGTGGGGGCAGGAGCGCGCTATCGACATGATCAATCATCTTCGCCAGAAGGGCACGCTGGACGCCAATGGCCGGTGTCCGGCGGCTGGCAGTGGCACGGCGCTTACCGGCAAATCCTGACGCTGGCCTCGCGGGTGGTCATGATTTGACCAGCCCCGGTGCCACTGGGTATACTCCCGAGTTCGCCGGTCTCCATGAGGGGCCGGCGATACCCAAGAGAATAACGACAGAAGGGATATTCCCATGAGTTATGCAGTCATCAAGACCGGTGGCAAGCAGTACCGCGTCCAGCAGGGCGATGTCCTGCGCGTGGAGCTGTTGAACGCCGAAGAAGGCGCCACCATCAATTTCGACCAGGTTCTGCTGGTCGGTGCAGGCGAGTCGATCACCGTGGGCGCCCCCACCGTGGCCGGTGCCACTGTCAGCGCCACCGTGCGTAAGCACGGCCGTGCCGACAAGATCCGCATCATCAAGTTCCGCCGCCGCAAGCACCACAAGAAGCAGCAGGGACATCGTCAGCATTTCACCGAAGTCGAGATCACGGGCATCAACGCCTGATCAGCCGGAGTAGATAGTCATGGCACATAAAAAAGGCGTAGGTTCGTCCCGTAACGGTCGCGACTCCAACCCCAAGTACCTCGGCGTGAAGGTGTACGGTGGCCAGGCCATTGAGGCCGGTAACATCATCGTGCGTCAGCGCGGCACCAAGTTCCATGCCGGTACGGGCGTGGGCGTGGGCCGTGATCACACGCTGTTCGCGCTGGTCGACGGTACCGTCGAGTTCAAGAAGCGCGGCGCTGAAGGCCGTAAGTTCGTCAGCATCGTCAAGGTCTAAGCCTTTTCGAGGTTGCAACGAAGGCCCCGCTCTCGCGGGGCCTTTGTTTTTGTTGGGAGGCGGGATGGTGGATCGGCAGCGCGCGGCGTTGCGGC
>NZ_JAELTT010000080.1 GCF_016428975.1 Dyella sp. ASV21 | reverse complement strand
CGCGCTCTGCCTCCCGCAGGATCGTGATGGTCTGCTCTTCGGTGTGTCGCTTCTTCATGGGTTCTCCTTGCCTGTTTAGGGTAGAGAACTCACCTTCAAAGTGGCTACACGTTTCGTCTCAGGTCACCAGGACTACCAGGCATGCTAAGCCACTGTCGACGGGCGCTTCCGCCCCTGATGCTTCCGTCACTGCCCTCTCCCTTTATGCCTTGTTTCTCCCACGGACCTCACCTTCACAGCGAAGGGGAATCTCGCCACTTCATCCGCCTTAATGCATTTGTGCGGCCAACGCGACTGCGTAAGCTTCCGATTCCGTAGGTGGCAAACCGCTTTCGGCCGAGGCTTGTGGGCTGAAAATCGCCATCGCCTCGACCAACTGCGCATGTGCCAAGTCGGCCGACCCAAACGACGACGCTCCCATTGATGCGGGCGTCCTTGGATGAGCATCCATGGACCATGCCGCCATCGTGCGATCCAGCGCGCTCAGCGACCACAATGTGCCATCTTGCAGTTGGATTTCGGCGTTCTTGCTGTGCGTCTTGTCGATTAGCGCCTGCACGCCGCCTTGGGCACTCAAGGCTTTAATCATATCTGCGGCCACACTCGCCGTTCGTCCCAGGCGAACATTTCTTGGTGGCATGTACGATGTCGCGCCGCGATATGACATGCTGCTCTGGGGCGCCACCCCATGCTCGACGGCAGCGCCTGTCGCCAAAGCACTGCTAGGCGTCCAAACATTCACGTCATTCAAGTCACCAGTGACAGGATCCGTCACCGCGTCCGCTCGTGTGTCACCCTCTGTATCGGGTGCTAGCACGATGTCTTCATGCCATTGGAAGCCGTTGAGCGCGGTGCTTTGATAGGTCGCGGTGGCGCTAGGCTGCGAGGTCTGGCCGGGACAATAAGGCGGAGCGAGGCCCTGATCTGACGGTGCTGAACTTATGCCGTTGATGCCCGGAAGCGGACGCCGTGGATTCGAGCGACTGCTGCCCATAGCGTCGCTGAGAGTGAGATGACCTTTAGACTGAATGTTCAGTGACGAACCGCCAACCTTATGCGAGGTCATTGCAGTACCGTAGGTACGGGTGGACCGTTCTGCTGAAAGTGGCGCTTCGAGTACCGTAGCATTCGTAGTCGACGTCCCGGACGCGAACTGCCCATTGATCTGGGTCATCGTCACGGTCGTCCCGTCGGCGAACGTCACCGCGTCGACGTCGTTGCTGATGGGCGTGCCATTGACAAAATGGTTGGGCAATCTGATCGTGCTGGGCTGTCCATCTGCCCCGACGGAGCCGGACAGTGAAATCAGCAGATCATTTCCATCCATGGCATAGGTGACGTTCGACGCAACAACAGACCCCGTAAAGGCGATCGTATTGCTAACCGCCGCATCGTTGGCCACGAGGGTGTCCTGTCCAAAGCCAGAGTTAAACTCGAACGTTTCGGCACCAGAGCCGCCCTGGAAGCTTTCGTTACCGGTGCCGCTAACCAACAAGTCAGCACCGCTGCCACCGGTTAGCGTGTCGGGGCCCGCACTGCCGGTCAACGTATCGTTACCTGCACCCGCCACGACTGACATATCGTCGCTAGCCGCCCGCCAGCTATCGTTGAAATTCGCCTCAGGGCTCGACCCTGCGTACCAAATCGTTCCGTCAGCAAAATCGATCTGCTGGAATGGGGGCGTCGATCCCGCATACCAACCCGCCAGGTCAAGGGTGCTGCCTGCTGACTGCACCAGAAGCAGATCATTGCCTTGTCGTTGCAAGCTGATCGATTCAGGTGAGATACCCGACGCAAAGTTCAGGACGTTGCCGCCAGTCGAGGCAGAGATCGTATCGTTGCCGAGCAGCGAGTCACTGCCATCACCAAGCGTCACCTGTGCGGGTGAGGCGCCGATTTCAATGGCGTCGTTACCATGGCCCGCATCGTCAATGCTAGAAGGCCCGGTCCCCGTCACCAACAAGTTATTGGAGTAATCGTTGCTATCGACACTGAAGGTGTCGCTACCGCTGCCACCCGCCAACGTGACGGCGCCCTCGTCGCTAGCTTCAAGACTGTCGTTGCCACCTCCAGCCGCATACAAGACGTTGGCCACGCTTGATGAGCCACCTACGATATCGTTTTGGTCATTGCTAATTTCGATGGAATGACCTTTTGCCAAGCTCAACAACGTATCAAGTTGGGCAACCGAAACCGTCGTGCCGTCAGCAAACGCAATATCACCACCAGATGGCGGAGCCTGATCCGCCGTAGCTGAATTCCGAACAATAACCTCGCTGAGAGTATTGCCACGCGTTACATCGATGGCAAAGGCCGATGGGTCGAGCGCATGGAACGTCGCGTTCGATACTGACGCCCCCGCGATCTGAATGGTGGAGGTTTGCGATTCCGCCTGCGATGTGAGTACCGTATCGATGCCGGTCCCCAGCCCAATGACATACGTCGTGGTGCCTGTCCCGCCAATGAGTTCATCATTGCCACCACCGGCGACGAGCGTATCTTGCCCGGCTCCAGCGACCAGCGTGTCGTTTCCGCTGCCCGCCGCCAGGGCGTCATTGCCGGCGTCGGCCACCAGCGTTTCGTCCCCGGCGCCGGCTGTAATCGACTCATTGCCTGGCGATGCCTGGACAAGATTAGGCACCTGCTGCAGCAACTGGGTCCAACTCCAACTCGTGCCATCCGCGAACTGAATTGTGGTGAGTGCTGGTTTGCTTCCCCACACCAGCGCATCCGGCAACAGAATCGAGCCACCACCATTGACAACAAGCTCCAGATCCGACGCATTCGGCTCAACCAACGAAACGTCGGCGGCCGTTAACCCGCTGCCGAATTGGAGCGTGTTGGCAGCACCGTTGGAGTCGTCTGGTATGAGCGTGTCTTGGCCGAACCCGCTGTTCAACTGGAATATTTCGTTACCCGAACCGCCCAGGATCGAACTGTCGCCTGTGCCAGCCTCGATGAAATCACTACCGCTTCCACCATAAATAGTGTTTTCACCCGTTCCACCCACAAGTGTGTCGTTTCCACCATCGCTAACCAGGGTGTCTGCCCCTGATCCCGCGACAAGCGAGTCGTCACCGGCTTGTGCAACGAGGTAATCGGCATAGCTGGAAGGCAACTGTGCCTGTGCCCGAATGCCTTGGTCGTTCCAGGTCGTGCCGTCGGCAAAAACGACTTGCTGAACCCCCTGATTAGACGTCCCTTGGAAGTAATTGGTCAGGGTGATCGTTTGCCCAGTGTCCTTGAGAATGAATTCCAGGGTGCCTTGATCATCCGTACGGACGACAGCCACGTCGCTCGGCAAAACGTCAGGCGCGAACTGCAGGGTGCTGGCACCGCTACCATCGAATGAACCGGTGATCGTTTGATCGCCGGTTGAGTGCCCAATGAGGTAGGTTACAGCCCCTCCCTTGCCAATCAGCTGATCGTTCCCCGGGCCAGCCTCCAACGTGTCGCCGGCAACACCCACCAACGTATCATTGCCGTCATAGCCAGCTCCCGACACCACTTGCTCACCGAGCGTGTCTTGCAGCAGAACATTTTCAATATGCCCCGAAGCGGTCCCTGCCCCGACCGGCAGGAAATCCGCGCCCGTCAGACTCACACCATCGGCAAACACGAAGGTGCCACCGCCATCGTTGCCGTGGTCGAAGTAGTTGTCGATCACCAATTGCCGGGTGGAGAACTGACTCGTGCTGGGCAAATTCAGGATCAAGTCCGAGCCATCGGTCGTCACTTGCAACTGCGATGGCGCGACACCTGGCCCAAAGTCGACCACATCGCTGCTATTGAATTGCTCAATGACGCTCGATTGCGCATGCAGCAAGCCTAACCCGGTTCCGGAGTCCGCCGAGAACGCAAACGTGTCGGCCCCCAGCCCCCCAATGATCGTGTTGACTCCCTCGAGCAGCTGATTGTTGAGAACGAAGTTCTGATCTCCCTGATTGCCAAGATAGATCAGGTTGTTGGCATTGTTTTCATCTTCGGTCGTGTATCCACCTTCGGCGAAGACTGTGTCACCACTACCTGATGTCAGGTAATGGTCGCCCGCGGATTGCAAGTACATTTGGTAGATGGTTGCGCTGTTCCATGTGGTGCCATCCGCAAATTGAATTGCAAACGGGTTGAGCGCTTCACCGGCCGCCGGCGAACCGGAAAAGTAATTCTTCAGCGTTATGGTGCCCACTGCCTGTCCACTTGCATCGGTAATCGCAAGCTGGAGATCGGAATCGCTATTCGGTGACCCCGCAACGCGCACCTCTTGCGCGGTGATCCCACTCGAGAAGTTCAATGCGAAGTCGGATGGATCATAATTCACGATCGTGCAGGATCCGGAGCCGGCTTCATAGGTGAAGGTCACCGGCGTCGTCGAATTGGATGTTCCTCCGGCAGTCGGATCCGCGTTGGTGAGCGCATCGTAATCCAATGCCGAGGCATCGTAGAGGACGACAGGTTCGCCCTGCCCAGTCACCGTGCTCGAGCCATTCTGGCCGATCACCTCAAGCTGATTGTGACCAGAACCGGCATACTGATTATCAGAGATCAGTTCGTACCCGTTGCCGCTTACCTCGGATACTGCCGAGGTACCCGTCAGGCTGGCGATTTCGTCGAACAGCTGAGGTGCAGACATGAGGGTCCAGTCCCCATCGCCCGTGGGTGGCGGGGAAGACGAGGATCCACTCGACCCGGTCGAGCCCGCGCCGCCGGCTGCCTGCGCTTGCTGCTCGGCAATGTTGATCGCGTCCTGGTAGCTCCACACCGTGCCGTCAGCAAATTGAAACTGAACGTTCTGCGCGTCCACTGGAATGTCGATGGCATCCGCCCCACCATTGAGAGAGAGCGTGAGCCCGCCCGACTGAGCATCGGAAGTAACGCTGACGTCGCTGGGCGAAACACCGGCCGCAAACTCTATGAAGTTGTCCTGGATATAACTGAGTGAGCCATTCTGGTAGCTATAGCTGCCTGACGAATTGAATGTATCGTGCCCGCTACCGTTACCAAACAATAGGGTCGTTTGAATCGTCGTCCCATCAGCAGATGTGCCCGCGTTAATGACATCGCCGCCGACTCCGCCATCGATCGTGTAGCTCCCGGCATCGTTAGTATCGGTATAGATGGTGTCATGTCCCGCCGAAGCGGTCAGCGATTCGCTACCCGACCACGCATACAGGGCCGTCCCTCCGATGGAGTCGGTCAACGTCATCGGCAAAATATCGCCGGGTGTCCATTGCGTGCCATCGGCGAACTGGATGACGGGATATTGCCCACCATATTCGACGTGCGAGAAATAGTCCGGAATCGTGATGGTTTTTCCGGTGCTCTGTATGGTGAGCTGGAGATCCGCCGGCCCGCCCTCGGCGGTTTCACCAGGTGATACGCTGGCAAGCACACGTCTGACCTGAACGTCGGACGGATCGATGCCCTGTCCCAGCTCTAGCAGCTCGCTACCCGGGCCACTGTCGTTCGGGCTTCCTATGCCTTGACGATAGAGCTGCAGGTCACCAGGCACCAACGTGGCATCGCCATCCCCAACGCTGTAGTCAAAGGTATCGTTGCCGGAGCCATTGACCACAAAGTCGTTGCCTGCCCCGAGTTCGACAAGATCATTCCCTGAGGTACTCATCAAGACATCATTGCCGCCGTCGGCCGCGAGCGTATCTTGGCCGGAGCCGCCGATCAGTGTGTCGAATCCGCTTCTCGCACTTAGAGCCTGGTTCTGCCCCGTATCGTCAACGATGAAACCGTTTGAACCTGCCAGCAAATGCTGCGCCAACGTCTCAAAATTCCAAACGGTACCATCAGCGAAAAGCACGCCGTCCATACTGCCACTCAGCGTGGTTGTCGGTGGAGGGCCTCCACCGCCACCGACCCGCGACATCGGAATGATGGCGGCATGCGTAAGTCGCGGGACCATGCTGCTGGCTGCACTTACTGATGGTGACGTGCTTCCCGGTAGCCACGCCGTAGGGTACGGGAAGGGGCTCTTCAAGAAATTGGAAATAGTGAGCTGCTCACCCGTCCCTTGCAGGGTAAGCTGGAGGTCCCCATTCGAATCGATGCCCACCGTCACCTCGCTTGAGGTAACGCCTGGGCGCATTTGCACATACTGAAAGTTGCCGGCCACGGTGTCGTCACCGTAACCATACCCGTAGAGCACTGCATCACCGGGATTGAGTCCAAGCGTGTCGTTGCCGCCGGCGGGGTCATAGAGCTGAGCCCCCGCCCCCTGGCTCATCATGTTCACTCCGGAGACCTGGGGGCCGCCGTACTGCGCTTGAGCAACAAGGTCGTCGGGACTCCAGTGCGTCCCGTCCGTGAAAGTCATCGAAAAGCTATCTGTATTCTGAGACCAATTGGCAATGTCAATGGCATCCGCGGTGTCTTGGATACGCACCAAGAGATCTCCGCCATCGACAATAATTGAAACGTCTTCAGGGCGGACACCCTCTCCGAACGCGATGGTGTTGCCGCTGGCTAGGGCAGCGGCATAGTCTGGATAGTTCTGCGACTGTACACGCCATTGAGCTCCTTCAATGGTCTGCATGCCATCGCCACGGTTGAAAACGACGGTATTGTTATCGCCGTCCAGCTCAATAATCGATGTCCCTGCGCCCCCATTCAGGGTGTCACTGCCCTGCGCATCGATCGAGTCGTTGCTGCCGGATACAGTGATCGATTCGTTACTCCCGAGCAAAATCCACTGATTGTTCTGCGCGGCTTGCTCGACGGCGGCGACCTGGGCCATTTGCGGTAAGGTCAGGGTTTCACCGTCCGCAAACTGAAACGTTCCTATCGGCACATCACCGTTTGAATCCGCCTTATTGAAGCCGTTAATCGTGATCTGTCCCAGCTCCGTAGCCAAGCCAAGGGTCAGGTTCGCCGATCCGGCTGTCGCACCACTCTGTACGTCGGCGATCAGGTCCTGGGGCGTGATGCCTGTGCCGAAGATCAAGGTGCCTGAATTGGTTATGGCGACGCCGGGGTTGATGAAGGCATTACCCTCGCCGTTCCATTCGTAGGTGTCGGCGCCGCCGCTGGCAATCGTGGCACTGCCCGCACCGAGCTCCACCACGTTCGTGGCGCCGCCGGCCACGATCGAATCGTTACCGCTGCCGCCGATGAACACGTTGCTGCCGCTTCCACCCTCCATGGTGTCGGCCCCCGCGCCGCCGACGAACTGATTGTTCGCCGCGCCGCCAACCATCAGGTCCTTGCCCGCACCGCCATAGAACGTGCTCGCGCCGGATCCCGCGTAGAAACTGTCCGCCCCCGAGCCGGCGTAGAAGGTATCGTTGCCTGGACCACCCAGCATCTCGACCTGCGCGCCGTCGTTCGCCATATACAAGGCGTTGGCCAGTGCGCCGTCAACTGTCTCTTGGTAACTGTCATCCCCCACGTACGTGTTGATCAGCGCGGTCACCTGACTGGGAGTCAAGGTGGTGCCATTCGCGAACGTAATCTGCGCGATGCCACTGGTGGTGAAGAAGTCCGGAATGGTGATCGTGGCGCTTCCACCAAACGGCCCCACCCCTGATGAAGAACCGCTTGAGTCCGTCGGCGGCATGATGATCATCAGTCCGCTTTGATCCGCGCCCATGTAGGCGAAAGTCAGATCGGAAGCAGTAATGCCGGACCCAAACTTCAATACATCATCAAGCGCGCTGGATGCAGCATCAATCGTTTCCGAACCGCCACCGGAGTTGAATACAAACGTATCAGCGCCCGTGCCACCGACGATGTCGGTGGTGCCAGTGCCTCCTACGATGGTGTCGGCGCCAGTACCGCCATCAATGGTGTCATTGCCCGCTCCACCGGTGAGCAAGTTGTTTCCGCTGACGCCAATGATCAACGTATTGCCGGCGCCCGCGGTGATCGTATCGTTGCCGTCAGATCCCCATAGGGTGTCGTTTCCTGTCGGGGTGGGTGTCATCGTCGCAGTCAGGATCTGCGACGCGGTCCAAGTTATGCCATCCGAGAACGTGATGGCGAAATTTGCATCGATACCGCCGGTATCGTTGTTGAAGTAATTGAAGACCACGACCGAGGTGCCCGTCCCCTGGTCGAAAAGCTCAAGATCATGATTGATACGACGCGCAACGACGTCGGAACTGTCGATGCCACCGACAAAGGCGATCGTGTTGGTCGATGCATCGTTGGTCTGAGTAATGGCATTGATGCCGCTGCTCGGTCCAAACGCGAAGTAGTTGCTACCGGCGGCGCCCTCGATGCTGCTGTTATTGGCATAGATGGCCTGATTCAGCACATCTTGGGCGCTAAGCGTCGTACCATCTGCAAAGCTGAACTCCGTCACCGCATGGGCATTGCCGCTCGATGCCGAGAAAAATCCGGGCACATAGATGGTGGAGGGGATATTGCTGCTGTTGGGATCGTTGACGGCGATGAGTAGGTCACTGGGGCCATCACGCATGAAGGTCACATCGGACTCGGTGACACCCGCCCCGAAAGTGAGCTTATCGGTACCCGGTGATGAACTGTTTTCGACAATCGTGTCCGAGCCGTCTCCGGTGTTGAAGACGTAGGTTTCAACACCCGTGCCGCCATAGATCGTGGTGTTACCCGATCCGCCCTCGATGGTGTCGGCTCCCGTGCCGCCCTGGATCGTATCTGCGCCCGCCCCGCCGGTCAGCGTGTTGTTGCCCGACATGCCCACAATCACGGTGTTGTCATCACCGGCGGTGATGTTGTCGCTCCCGCTGGCACCGATGAGCGTATCGTCGCCCCCACTGGGAGTGATGCTCAGCGCGGCCAGTTGTGCCGCACCCCAGGTCGTGCCGTCGCTGAATGTTACCGTGACATTGGGCGCGCCGGCTGCGTTGAAGTAGCCCTCAAGACTGAAGAAATTACCCGTCTGGGTGTTAACGAGTGCCAGGTCGCCACTGCTGTCGGCGCGTACTTCGATGTCGCCACTGGCCACATCGTTCGCGTAATCCAGCGTGATGGATGATGCCTGCTGAGGCGATTGCAGATACTGATTGCCGCCCGCGGCATTGATGATGAACGTCTCAGCACCATCGCCAGCACCATAGGTCGCCTCGCCGCTTCCCACCTCGAACGTGTCATTACCGGTGCCGGCAAAAATCGTGGCCAGACCTGCTGCAACGTCCACGTAGCTATTGCCGTCTCCCGTTTCCACATAGGTTTCGCTGCCGCCGGCCACTACCATCTCATTACCGGTTCCGCCGTAAACGGAAGAACTCCCGGATCCTGTATCGACATAGCTGTTTCCATTGCCGACATGGATAACGTAATTGCCGTTGCCACCGTAGATGACGTCGTTGCCACCGGAGCCGTAGATGACGTCCAAGCCTGAGCCGCCGTAAATGGTGTCCGAATCATGGGGATCCAGATCGGCCCAGTTGGGCGCGGCATACGGATTCAAGTCGGCATAGATAAATTCGTTGCCACCCCCGCCGTAGAGAAGGTTGTCGCCGGCCCCGCCTACCAAATATTCCTGCGCGTAGCCTGGCGTCACCGTAAGGGGATCGCCGCCAATCAGCGTATCGTTGCCACCATTGCCAATCAGATAGTCGGTGCCCGTGCCGCCGACCAGCAAGCTCCCGGGCATCGTAGTAGAACCATCGACACCGGAATCCAACGATGACCCCAGCAAGCCCACATCGGTAAAGGTGTCGTACCCCGTAAGCGCCGCAAACTCGATCTGAAAATCAGACCCGTTGTTTTCTGCAACAGCAGCCGTCGGCGGCATCCATTGGAAATCATAAGCACCGTTGCCCGATGGCGGGGAGAAGTCCTCGTTATAGTTAGCAAATCCGCTTAGCGAGTCATAGAAACTCAAGCCAGCTATGAGGAGTGATGTCGTGGCGTCCGCGCTAGCCCCTGCATCCGCAACGCCAGCTTCGAGTGTGTCCTGGCCTATGCCGCCATAGATCACGTTGTTGCCGGTACTCCCTGTGATGAGGGCATCGGCGCCGGCGCCATCGATATACGTGGTATCGCCGGTGTCCTGCCCATCATCGCCCCCAATGATCGTTTCCTTGCCGGCGTACAGGCCCACGAGCATCTGATCACCAGCACCACCCTGGATGGTGACGCCATTTTGATCGGCCAGCGTGCTTTGCACCTCACCATTCAATGCAGGAGTATCCGCCTCGACGAACACAGTGCCACTGCCAGCGCTGATATACGTGGCGTTGCCATCCCCTTGGATGAGGTAGCCACTGTCTCCGCCTGGGTTTCCGCTGCCGTATAGCTGATTTAGGACAGAACTCCCGCCGATGCCGTCGTCTGCGTAGAAGGAGAAGGACGTCAGCGTTGCGCCCTGAATACTGAATTGATCAGCGAGCGTGCCGGTATCCAGTAGGGAAAGATTTGCTTGGCCAGTGCTGGTGTCTTGATTTGGACTCAGCTGAATGCCGGCATCGCTATTGCCTTGGAAGTTGTCCAGCTCCAGTACACCCGATGTACCGATAGCATTACCCGTTTGCCCTCCGTTACCAGCTACGTCACTACTATTATAAAGCGCAGCCGCTTGCCCAGTACTCACCGCATCGCTGGCATTCGCATCATCGATAAAAAAGCTTAGGATGCTCGAGGCAATGTTCCCCCAAAAACCGCTCGGCGCCTCCGTAGAATTCGAGCCCGTAACCCCATTGGCTGGACCTCCTGATGATAGAGGCGCCAATTGGTAGAGTTGCAATGTCTGGCTACCATCAGAGTTCCAATGTGTCAAAATGAAAAGCTGATCTTTCGAATCGTAGTAAGAGCCTTCTGCAAGAGGGGCGCCTATCGAGGCATTTCCGAGAGACGTCGCCGTTATCGCTAACGTCTTCTGGGTGCCGGTGATACTGTTGACAAGGACAACACTTGATGTCCCGCCGGCGTTTAGATGAATATGGTCACTGTTTCCGCTGGAAACGTAGATCTTGTCGCTACCAGCCCCCGCCCACAGGGTATCGTTACCGCCGATGGCATTATTTGACGCACCGAGAACGATGGTGTCGTTGCCATTACCTATCGCACTTCCAGTAGCATTACCTTCGATAAGGTCGTCGCCCGTACCAGCAACAATATAGTCATTGCCAGAGCCTACGTAGAGTGCATCATTCCCAGTACCGCCGATGAGTGCGTCTGACCCGCTACCTGAGCCATCAAGGGTGTCAGTACCACCTTGGGCGATAAGCAGGCTGGGCAAATAGCCCCCCACATTTAATTGATAGCCATTACGCTGCGACGCGACTAACTCGTTGCCGCCTCCGGCAGCCGCCACCTGAACATCGAGCGCGTCAATGGTATCTGCCGCGAATCCAGCACCCACCCACAGATTCAGGTTCGTATCGGTGATGCTATTTTGTATCAGTGTGGCAGCCGCCGGCTGAAGCGTGTATTCCAATGTTTGGATATTCAGAGCAGTCAATTGCGCTGTGGTTTCGCCAGGCGCCAAAGGCAGCAGGCCGTGCAACTCGGAATTGGCGACACCTATCAGGCTTTTGTAACGATTTTCGTAATTAAAAGCGAACTGGCGATTTGTTAGGGCATTGCTGCCTTTGGTTCCATTAGTATTGCTGGACAGATCAGCATAAATCGACATCGCTTCGTCGCGCGATGGAGCGATCGCACCGCCTGATGTGATATCACCCGAATCATACAACCCGAATATCGTGCTTTCGATATCCCGGCGGATCGCGACACCATTTTGCCCGCCCTGGGGGTTGACGACCGTCAATGCGCCCGCATTCGAACCATAGCGAATCTGAAACCACGCATCTGCGCGGTTGGTCAAATTTCCCAGGGCATTTGCTTTTAAATCAGGAACTATATGACCATCAAAGGGAAGTAACTTCCCTGCGCCATTGAAGAAAAGTGAAAAAATTGACAACCCCTCCCGGCTTGTCAATAAATTACTTGAAATATTGTTCTGACCGAGGAAGGTTTTAAATTGGGCAAGCAGTGAAGGATTGCCGGACGGATCTTTGCCATTAACCCCTGCGACTATTCTTTGATACAAATCCTCAATTTCGTTGTTGCTCAATACCAATTTGCTAACGCCGCCATAAGGCGCCATCGCGCTGGCCAATTTCGTATTGAACGTTTCGAGGTCGGGTCCAATTATTGGTTTTCCGTCTGAGTCATACCCATTGGTCTTTGTGTAAGTGCCGCTTAGGACGCTTGAAACGGCACGTTGCGCCTCGGCAGTTAAATTTGGCAATTCGAGAAAGTAAGGTGTGGCGAAACTGTGCAAGTTGATGCCAATCCCCACGGTCGGGATACCTTTGTCATCCAGGTAAGGAAGTTTTTTGACACCCTCCAATGCTTCCAGCAGCGATCCAACGTTATCGGTAAATGCTTGGTCGTTGCTGATACCGGTTTGGGGCACCAATGGGGTGAGATCGTTAGCCATCGTCTTCGCTCCTGTCCTTATCGCTCAATTCTAAAACTGCAGAGCGTGCCGCCTGTCATCGCTGCATCGATCTTCCCTTGAGCCGGATGCCACCAGAAATTTTCCAGATCCACCCCAAGTTCGACAGATTGGCCGCCTATCGGCATCCATCTATCGTTGACGATGATTCGGACTGGAAATTCATTTTTCCACAGAGCGATTTGCATTCCACTGATAGCACCCGTTGGCACGGGTGTTTGCAAGTCTGAGCTCTCGAAAGCCGCATGATAGGGATGGTCCAGGATTCCCATATAAGGCAAGCGTGAGCAGTGCCGTATGTCCATCAATATGAACGTCAAATTTCGCCTGCTTACCGTCATCGTTGGTGACGTATTTACGTCGTCAGTTAATTCGCTGACCGACAACGTCGTCATGTAGAACGCCAAGTTATGGTCGCGTACCGCTTGATTTGCCGCCTCGCGGTGTTTGGACAGATCGGGCAGCCCATACGGCGCATGCGGCGGTCTGTTAGCAACGATTAGCTTCAGGTACATAGAGGCGGGGTCCGCGACGGCCACCTCATGCCACGACGGAAAGGTGAACCCTTGCGTCTTGGATGGCGGCAACTGGGCAAAGCGGAAGTCGCACAGCTGTTCGTTGGTCATCTGCGGTATGCCCGCAGCCTTGATCATGTCAAGTAGCTGACCGCAGAGCGGCGGCTTTTCATTAACCACCGTTTTGATGGTGGCTGCGCCGACACCCACTGAGAAGGCCCACGCAATAAGTCCGGCCAAGACACGCCCCCAGCCCTGGTGCGTTGTAAAAGGCACACCTCCAACACCGTTTCGCATATGACTGCGGTTAGTGAGCATGTTCATCTCTCATTGGTATGCAGAAGACGGCTCGCAATGCTTCGCTTAAGGCACCCCGAACATTTGTCAGGAAGCTTGAGGCATCGATTGCGCCGATTACGCCAAGGGGATTGCCAGCAGGCTCAACTGGGTCCCTGAGCGCACAGGTCCCGAGCCGTCTGCGCTCGCATGACAACCAATACCGTGCTTAGCGCTTGTTGGCGAGATGAAATGCACTTGGGCCGGCAACCGGCCACTCGCCATGAAAGCGGAGGAGGCGCATTCGCTGCGCGCCACTGCAACATCGCGAGCCATAGGCTGCGCTTCCTGCCAACTGCATCCTTCATGCTGGCCCCTGTATGTTGATCCTCGAGTTGCTCGAGAACGTGATTATTGATGCCGAAACTTCTCCCGGAGGTCAACGGGCACGTTCTTGCGAATTGGCGCTTGTATTCGCGCCGGCATGCGGGGGTTGTAGCAGGCTGTTGAGAAGAACCCAGCCGGTTCTGCTCGAGTGCGGCGGTCGCCTCGGCGGGAGATTGGCGCTGGCAGGTCATGGGCGATTCCGTTCGAACCCGTGGCTGCTACCGGCTGCGTTAGCGGATACTGCGGAATACCGACCTGACGGGCTGGAGGGTGGGTAGCAACCGCGCCATGTACCGCTCGATGGGAAACAGGAAGAGCCCGCGAAAATTCACGAGTCGTTCCTGGATCGGCGCGATATGGCGCAGGTTCTCGGGCACCGCCAGGGTCGCGATGTCCGCAGGCAAGGTCGCGAGCGATTGCTGCATACGCGTGGTGGTCCACGCCATCACGATGTTGCTCAGCAACGTGATGGAGGAGGAGACGCTGGCCAGGCGTGCATTGTGGCTCATCTGATGCCGCGGCACCTTGCCCGTTTCCAGTGCATGCTCTAGCACATGCACACGTTCCCCGTGGTTGAGCGAGCGCAGGATTTCCCGGCGGAAGTCCGGTAGCGTGAACCAGCGGCACAGATAGAGCGTGAGCAGCAATCGGCCGATCTGGACGCCGGCGTCGTACAACTGTTCACCGGCCGCGGCGGAACCGAAGCGGGACAGGATGTCGACGGCACTGGCTTTGCCCAGGTGGGTGGACGCCGCCATGCGGACCCATTCATCCCACACGGACTCCACCTTCTCGGGGTGCGCTCGATTCTTGGCGATCACGCTGCGCAGCCCCTCGGGCACCGTCATCGCCGGGGTGACATATAGTTTGTGCGCGCTCGCATCACGCAACCGGGGGCACACGTCCTTGCCCAGCGATTTTCCCAGGGACATGCCGAATTCGGTTTGACCGTGCGTGTCCACCGCCAGTTGGTTGATCGTGACTGTGCTTTGGCGAAGGACACCCTCCAGTGCCACACCCGCCTGGCGTTCGCCGAGCACGATCGGCTGATCGTAGAAGATGCCCCAGCGGTCATGGATGTGCGTGTAGATGCCAATGGACTTCTTCTTCGTGCGCGGATCGCGGCGTGCCAGCGGGCTGCTCTTGACCGTTTCGCGGCTCATCATGTCCGCCGACGCCAGATCGGCACGCCCCCAGCTCTCGGCGATGGGATGGCCGTGCATGTACTCGAAGACGGCGGCATTGGCTTCGCGCAGGCGCTTTTCTTGGGCCATCCATCGCATGCTCTGATTGACGGCATCGGCAGAAAGACCGGGCATCATCCGCGCCGTATCGGCGGCGGACAACGCGGTGCCGTGGGCTAGAAGACCGGCATACACTAAGCGCAACTCATCGATCGAGCGCGGCTCACGGCCCAGCAGCGTCCAGCTGAAGCGAGTGTGGCTGTCCACCTCCATCATGACGCCCGGCAACTCTTCCGCGCCCATGCGTTCCATCAGTGCATCCCGAAGCACCACTACGGCCTCCGGCACGTCCTCGGCCGGAAGTTTGGGCAGGTGCACACCGGTTCTGTCCACGGTGACGTCACCAGCCTGCGCGGCTTTATTCAGATGCTGAAGCTGCTTAGACACTTCCTCGACCAGAGGGCCGGTGAATTCCTTCGGGTCACGCGGCAGCTTCAAGCGTGCGTAATGATGTGTCCTGTTTCTGGCCCACTCGGCGGGCGAAATCAGCATGCTTTCGCGACTGCGGAAGCTGAAGCTGTGAGCGACATACACGCTGCCGTTCTTCAAGGCACGGCGTAGTGCAAGCAGTGTGGACACCTCGAAGGCCAGCAGGGCACGTTGCCGATCGGGATCTGCAAGCATCTCGTCCCACACTTTGCCGAGGTGAACCGGAATCGCCTCGGGAAGTACCGGCTTGCGCTGCAAATAGATTTCGCGCAACGCATACAGGGCCTGCCGAACCGGGTGTGGCGCCACGCTCTCAAAGGGAAGCGCACAAAGCATCTTGAGTAGCGGGCGCGAGTGGCGGTTGTTCTGAACGAGGAGTTGTTCGCGGGTCAGGTGGGCCCGACTGAGTTTCTTGCCGCCTCCGACCTGTTCCACCACACGCAGGATCGCTGCACGCAGATCCTCTTCGCGAAGGGACCGGTCGAGGGCTAGTTCACGCACCTCCTTGGCGAACGTGGTCAGTGTGCGAGCCCGCGCCTCGGCGGATTGGACCACGGCGCGCATGCCGTTGCCCCATAGGTCGGCTACGTGTTGGCGCGTCATGGCCAGCACCCGGTCCGTGGCCGTGCACAGCGCCGCCTGCAGAAAACACGCGACTTCGATTGTCCGGCGCGTTTCCGCGATGCGCTGGCTGACAGACGGTGGGCGATCCGCCATCGCTTGGGCGTAATGGCGCTTGATGTGATCCGTTACCGAGGGTATGGCGTGTGAGGCGACGCCCAACTGGGTCAAATGCTGAACCCGTTCAAACTGTTCCCGAATCTGCGGGAGCGACTGCCGGCGGGGTGCTTGCGAGAGCCACTCTTGAAAGGAAAGGCCGGAACGATGGGATTCGGCACAGGCCCGCGTCCAGGTGTCGAGGACGTCGGCAGGCACATCGTTGCGAAGCACCCCACTGAGCTCATCTTCCGCGAGGGTCAGCGCCACATCGATGGCGCTCTTCAAGGGACGCTCACCCTCAATCAAGATGCCGTGCTCATACAGCCACGTTTTGACGTGCGTCATCAGACGATGACGATCAAACTCGGACAGCACTTCGACACGCAGGTGGCGTACCAGAGCGCGACGCTGGTGTTCGGACATGCGAACGAAACCCAATATCTCCATCGCAGCATTTTGGTGCGTGAATAAGGTTCGTTGGCGCCGATACAGCGATCGAAGCGAGGCGATATCCGGTGTGGCGATACCTAACGTTTTGCCCAGATGCGCCCATAACTCTGAAGGGACCACTTTGACGGCGGCGAGCACGCTGCCGGTCATCCGGATAAAACCAATCTGCAGTGCTAAACCCAGGCGATGCAGTGAGTCGCGCTTGGCGAGGATGGCGCGTTGCTCTTTGGGCGAGTAGGTGAAGAAGGCATTGAGCTCGAACTGGTTGAGCTCTTTGGGGATCGATCGCAACCCAAGATACGGCGTCTGCCAGTACCGCATGCCTGCCTCTGACCTTTCCGGGGAATGAGGCGGAGACTAACAGCAACCCATTGATTTCAAGCAACTTATTCGTCAAGCATCGAGTATTTTTCCTTGGAAATCAAAGCATTATCCAGCAAGCTCAAGTGACACAATTTGCACGTAAATCAAGGTAGGGCCAAACTGGATTTACAACATGACTGCGTTGCTCATCACCAAGAATCTTGGGCAGACCTCGTCGAAGTTTTGAGCCAACGCAGCCAGCAAGCCTGAGCCACTTCAGGACTACGGCCCAGTTTGTTGGGCCACCGTGGTACGCCCCCGATTCCGTAGACACCTGATAGTGTCTATTGAGGATCGGAGGATCTATGACCAGCAAACGTTTCACCGACGAGTTCAAGGCTGAAGCGGTCAAGCAAGTCAGCGAGCGTGGCTAC
>NZ_JAELTT010000007.1 GCF_016428975.1 Dyella sp. ASV21 | reverse complement strand
GTAGCCACGCTCGCTGACTTGCTTGACCGCTTCAGCCTTGAACTCGTCGGTGAAACGTTTGCTGGTCATAGATCCTCCGATCCTCAATAGACACTATCAGGTGTCTACGGAATCGGGGGCGTACCACTGTTGTCTCCTGTGGACTCTTCAAGCTGGAGAAAGATAGACGGCACTGACACTCGGAAAGGCTGATCCCCAGTCATTGAAATAGTGAAATCTGATTTCTTAGGGATCTATCCGTTTGGGCTCCCTGCTCGATGGGCTGTATGGGCCGCATGAGTGATTGATCAGCTAGCAACGTAACCCTAGTGCTGCGGCCGTCCGGGAATCTAGGACAGCGCACCGCTTAAGATCTTGAGATGACAATCGCGTCGCAAGAATTTGCTCTTCGGTGGGGTATTGACGAGACGCGCTCACACGCGCATGAATACGCTCCGCACATTCATTTTGTGCGAATCGTTACCTGGGGAGTCGGATCACTGCTTCGCTAAGGCCCGTCCGGGCCTCGAGTTGTTGTGCCCGTGTCTGTGGACTCGCTTGTGTGACGCCTCACCCCGATGCTCAAACAGGGACAGTTATGTTGCCAGGGCGTTTGATTTGCCACTTGCGTGTTTTCACTTCCAAGGTTGTCGCTCGGTTCCGTCCAGTCCATCCAGATAGAAGGATCGAGCCGCATGGTGAGCATGAGTCGTCGTTGCGGGAGCTGCCTAGCGTTCGGATGGCGGTTTCCATCCAGCGTGTTCCTGCGGTAAAGCGGTATGTCACGCGGATTGTCCTTATGGGGCTGTGCGTTGCATGCGTTCCCTACGGAACTGCGCGGGCGCAGCTCGTTGGGTCGCGCGATGTTGCCGATCCAAAGGACGCACCACTCCTTTCAGCTACCGATGTGGAGGGCTTTCGTCCGCCAGATGTCAGCTTTACGCCCGGCGAAACCGGAGTCATGCCCGGTGTATACATCGCGCCGACGGGCAACGGCACGCAGCGTGCGTGGCATGGCTTTATCACCGCCAACGTGTACGCCTCGGCCGTTCCCTGGTTGAATCAAAACCCCTGTGACAAAGTCGGCGACCCGATTCTTCCGCGCACGGGCACTAAGACGCTTGTCTATCCGTTGTTCGCTCTTCCGGGCGAGATGGGGCTGAAGTACGTGCTGTACTACAACTCATCAAGGCAGGGCTCAAAGTGGGCAAGCAATCTTGATTACAACCTAGATACCACGTGCTCAGACATGGGCGATCTGGCAGGGCAATGCAATTTTGTCAGTGTCTATCGGCCGGACGGGTCCAAGATCAAGTTCAATGGCGGACCGCAAGCGACCACCTATAGACAGGTATCGGGTGGTAACGTCGCCATCCTGACGCGTGATCCGAACTCGGGTAACTTTACCTTCCACGATGAAGACGCGACCACACAGGTTTACTCTTCAAGCGGGGCGCTGTTGTCGATCGTCGATGCGTCGGGTGTGGGTTGGTACTTCGCTTCGACTACTGGCGCAAATGCCACCACAACGGTGACGCATACGAGCGGGCAGTCATTCACGATAACGGGAACCCCCTTCGTGAGTGAGCTTGTCAACGGTGTACGCGTTACTGGATCGTCGACGACTGTCACTGACCCTGGTGGCAATGCCTACACTATCAATTTTGGCAACCTCTATACTCCAAGCGCTACTTCTGACGACGTGGCGGCGATTAGCTATCCGGGCTTACCCGCGACCACAATTTCATTCAAGTATCAAACGCTGCCTACTTCGCCGTTTCCCGCTGTGCTTACGGAAGTGGACTACAACGGCAACCCCTACGCTTATACAACCTATATAACAGCGACGGGCCCGTATTACGGCTGGGCCACTTCCGAGTCGCTGGCCGATGGGTCGATGACGAATACCGTCAACTATGCTGCGGACGCGTCGGGCAATCTCGTCGCAACAATCACGAACCCGCTAGGCCACCAGGCCACGCAGAACTACGCCGGCACCAATGGCTCGGGTGGCGCTTTCAACAGCCAGTTAAGCCTGGTGAGTGATACCGCCGTGCAGACCTGCAGCGCAACCACGCATGGCATTGCCTATGACGCCAATGGACATGTGTCGACGAAGATCGACAATAACGGCAACGTCCATACTTATAACTACGATATCAACGGACAACTTCAATCCGAGACGGAAGCGCAGGGCACTTCTTCCGCCCGGACCACGGACTATGTTTGGGACAGCAATCTCCAGCTCAATCGACTGCTGAGTGAGACGGTGGAGGGCTGGAAACGCACCACCTACACATACAACAGCCAGAATCGCCTGGCCTCTGTCGCAGTTACGAATCTTTCGGGGGCTGGAAGCGCGAACCAGACGTTGACGACGGCCTATAACTACGCGTTCTACGGTAACGGCATGGTGCAAACCATGACGGTCACGAAGCCCTCGCCCAACGGGAGTGATGTCGATACGTACCAGTACGACAGCTTGGGTAATCTCACGTCCTTTTCCAATGGCCTCGGGCAATCCACCACCTACAGCAACTACAACGGTCTTGGTCTGGCGGGACACGTCGTTGGCCCGAACGGTGATGCGACGGACTACACCTATGATGCTCGCGGACGCGTGGCGAGCAAGACGACCTATCCGAACGGTTCTTCGGCAACAACGTCTTATACCTACGATGGCTTTGGTTTGCTTTACACCCAGACCTCACCCGATGGAGAAGTGACCACCTGGAATCGCGACGTGACGATGCGCGTTACCTCTATTACCCGTAACGACAAGGACGGGACGTCCACGGAGAGCTTCAGCTACGACGCCAACGGTGACATCATCGAGCGCGAAGTCACCCGTAGCGGCACGGTGGGGGTGGACGAAGTGTTTCACTACGATGCGCTGGGGCGCCTCTATCAGAAGGTGGGGCAAAATGGTCAGTTGCTGACCTACGCGTATGACGGCAACGGTAATGTTCTGTCGGTCGCGGACGCTGTTGGCCATACCGTGACCCACCAGTACGACGCCCTGGACCGTGTCTCCCAGACCCAGGAATCGGGCGGGGCAAGCCCCGTTATGCCTGCGAGCGCACCGGCGATCAATGCGCCGGGCAGCAATATCAATGGCGCCTACACCGTGAGCTGGACGAGTATCTCGGGAGCGACCTACTACGAGCTGCAAGAACAGGTGAATAGCGGTGGCTGGTCCACCCTTCAAAGTGGTTCCGTGTTGAGCTGGTCCGCCAGTGGCAAGCCTAATGGCACCTACGCGTACCGCACACACGGCTGCAATGTCACGGGTTGCGGGCCCTGGAGTAGCGTCGCCGTGGTCAGCGTGTTGTATCCGCCGGCTACGCCGAGCCTTTCGGCTCCCGCCTCCAACAACACGGGGAGCTATACCGTCAGTTGGAGCGGTGTTGCCACCGCCGCCAGCTATACCCTGCAGGAGCAAGTGAATGGTGGCTCCTGGGCTACCGTACAATCGAACACCGCCACGTCATGGGCTCCCACCGGCAACGCGAACGGGTCGTATGCCTATCAAGTCCAGGCGTGCAACGCGAGCGGATGCAGTGCGTGGAGCGCCGCTAGCATCGTAACCGTATTGTTGCCCCCTGCGACCGCACCCTCGCTCAGCGCTCCGGCCAACAACGGTTCTGGCGCCTACAGCGTGAGCTGGAGCGCCGTGGCCACGTCAACGAGCTACAACCTGCAAGAGCAGGTCAATGGCGGAACCTGGACCACCGTGCAATCCAATGCAGGCGTTGCTTGGAGCGCCGCAGGTAAATCCAATGGCACCTATGCCTATCAGGTGCAAGCGTGCAATGGGGGCGGGTGTAGTGCATGGAGTGCGCTGGCGACCACGGTGGTGCTATTGCCGCCCGGCAGTGCACCGTCGGTCAATTCCCCGAGTACCAATAGCTCGGGAAGCTATACCGTCAGCTGGAGCACCATCACCAATGCGACGAGCTATACCCTCCAAGAGCAGTTGAATGGCGGGAGCTGGACGACCGTACAGTCCAGTGGTGCGACCACCTGGAGCGCCTCGGGTAAAGCCAACGGCACCTACGGTTATCAGGCGCAGTCCTGTAACAGCGGTGGCTGCAGTGCGTGGAGTAGCGTAAGCACCACGGTTGTTCTGCATCCACCGGTTAGCGCGCCCAGTTTGTCCGTTCCGGCCAATAGCGCCTCGGGTAGCTATACGGTGAGTTGGGGAAGCGTTGCCACCGCGACCACCTACAACCTGCAAGAACAGGTCAATGGTGGTAGCTGGACGACCGTGCTATCGGGTAACGCGACCAGTTGGACAGCTAGCGGGCATGGCAACGGAAGCTATGGCTACCAGGTACAGGCCTGCAATAGCAGCGGCTGCGGACCGTGGAGCAGCGCCGGTTCGGCAACCGTGCTCCTGCCACCGGCGAGTGCGCCTGGCCTCAGTGTTCCAGGTAGTAGTACCAACGGTAGCTATACCGCGAGCTGGAGTGGCGTGGCCACAGCTACCAGCTACACCCTGCAAGAGCAGGTCAATGGCGGCGGTTGGTCGACCATCCAGTCCAATGGATCCACAAGCTGGGGTGCGACCGGGCGTGGCAATGGCACTTATGGCTATCGAGTGCAGGCATGCAATGCGAGCGGTTGCGGTCCATGGAGCGGCGTTGCGTCCGTGAATGTGCTCTGGCCGCCTGGCAGCGCGCCGTCGCTGAGTGTTGCGGCCCGGAATTATGCAGCCAGTTACGTCGTGAGCTGGAATGCAGTTGCGACGGCCTCCAGCTATACCCTCCAGGAGCAAGTCAACGGCAGTGGCTGGGCCACGGTGCAGGCCAATGGTGCAACGAGCTGGACCGCATCCGGTCATGGCAACGCCACTTATGGCTATCAGGTGCAGGCATGCAATGCGAGCGGCTGCGGCCCTTGGAGCGGGGTGAGTTCGAGCATCGTCATCATTCCCACGCCCATTGCGGCTAACGGACAGTCTTACGACAACCTGTACGTCATTACGTCGGGTACTGCGACCTCGTCCATTGGCTTCGACATCGCCAATGGCAACACGTGGGAGGTCTTCAAGTACACGTCCAAAACGAGCAAATCGGTGATGGCGTCCGGAGCAATTCCTCCGGGAGCCGTAACGGTTCAGTACACCTGGACCTACGTTGGCGTGCCGGCCAGCGACACCAGTGCGGGCGGCACTGTGACGAATGGCGCAAGTTCACCCACCGGCGTGGGCAGCAATCCAAGCAGCAATTACACGACAGGTAGTGCCAGCTACACCCAGGGTAGCAAGGGGCAGCAGTACACGCTGCGCGTGGATTTCTTTGATGCCAATGGTGTCAATGTTTCCTCGTCCACCTTCACCATGATTGCTGAAACACAGGGGCAAAAGGCATGAGTGCCCGGATTGCAGACGGTATTGCCTCCCTCCGGATAGCCAAAGGAATGCGCTCTATGGGAAAGCGTGCGATGTGCACTGGCCTTGTGTCGGGTGTGGTGGTTGCCATGCTGCTTGTTGCGCCAAGTGCTATGGCGCAAACCACAACAACGAGTTACACCTACGATGTCGGCGACCACGTCACGTCAGTCACCGATCCGCGTGGTTTTGTGACGAGCTATGCCTACGATGGCCTGGGACAGAAGTGGCAGCAGGTAAGCCCCGATAGCGGAACGACCAGCTATGCCTATGACGCGTATGGCCGTCTCGCCACATTGACGCGTGCCGATGGCAGCCAAACCACGTTTGGCTACGATGCCATCGGTCGCCGCACCAGCAAAAGCGCGGGCGGGGTCACCCAGACCTTTGTTTACGATAGTTGTACGAATGGGGCGGGTCGACTTTGCTCGGTGGCGGACCCCACGGGGTCGGTGTCCTACACCTATAACCCGGAGGGTTTGATCACGGGTAGAGGGTTTGCGATTCAAGGAACCAACTATGCCTATGGTTATGGGTACAACAACCTCGATCAGCTCCAAACAGTGGTGTATCCGGACGGCAATCAAGCGATCTATAGCTACAGCAACGGGGTAGTGTCGGCCGTACAGGTTAATGTCGGCGGTACGGTATCCAACGCCGCGACGGCCATCAGCTATCGGCCGGGCAACGGGCCGATGGCGGGCTGGACCTCGGCGAATGGCTTGGCCAACACGCTCACCTACGACACTGACGGTCGCCTGACCGGCATCGTGGTGCCGGGTGTGCAGGGTCTCGGCTTGACCTACGATACAGCCAATCGCATCGTAGGGATCAGTAACAGCATCGATGCCACGATGAATCAAAGCTTCGGCTACGACAGCATGTCCCGGCTCGCGTCGGTGTATGCGCAGGCGGACAATGAGGCGTTCACCTATGACGCCAATGGCAATCGCACCAGCCAAGTGTTGAATGGTGCCTCGGCGACGCTCACACCAGGCAGTGGTAACAATCAGATCGTGTCCCTCGCCGGAAGTGTCAACACCAGCTATGGCTACGACGCAAAGGGCAATATAACGACGGTGTCGGGAGCTCCCACATTTGGCTACGACGCATTCAATCGTTTGAGCACCGCGCCCAATGCCAGCTACTACGTGGGGGGCGAAGGGCAGCGCCTGCGCAAGACGGTCGGTGGAACGAGTACGTATTTCGCGCCGAGTGAAGCAGGGCCGCTGCTCGCAGAGAATCCTGGCGCCTGGACGGATTACGTGTGGCTCAATGGGCGCCTGATCGGACGCATCACGGGTGGGCAGTTCCAGTCCATCCATGACGACCAGGTGGGTCGCCCGGAGGCGATCACCGACAGCAGCGGTATCGTCGTGTGGCGGGCGAGGAACTTTGCATTTGATCGCACGGTGACTGTGGCCAATACGACGCCGCTCAACCTAGGCTTCCCTGGTCAGTATTACGACGCTGAATCGGGACTATGGAATAACGGTTTTCGTGACTATAGCCCGGCCCTTGGGCGGTATGTGGAAAGTGATCCGTTGGGTCAGGCGGCTGGCGTGAATACGTATGCCTATGTGGGTGGGAATCCGTTGAGTAACGTGGATCCATTGGGCCTAGACTTCTTCGGAAAGTGTTTGGCACAGAGCTATCTCGATCAGTATGGCGACGACGCATGGGGTCACGCAAGGCAAGATCGGAACAAGAATCAGGGTCCCGTATATCCGGGCACTCCGCAGGAAGCACTGAGAAACGCAGAGCACTATCTCTACGCCTACCAGGAAGCGAGATCAGGTCAATGGACCAGTACCGCCGCAGTACTATCCATTGGTTATGCCGGGTACAAGATCGCTCGCAACACGGCCCAAGGGTCATCTTCACCCTACAGCGATGACTATCCTTCCATGGATGAGGTTAAGTCTGGCATCGAAGGTAGTTTGGATGGCAAGAGCGGAGGTGGTAAGCCGTCGGACTGCGGATGTAAGGGCCAATGAGAGCAACCATGAATCTGAAGAGATTATTGAATCAAGCAATGTCCGTGGCTTGGTCCGTCGCTGGATTTACGCTAGCCTACATACAGCTGCTCGATCAGCATTACTTCTCGATACTTCTTGTGATGGTGAGCGCGATTTCCCTGGCGATCGGCCATTGGAGAGAGCGTCGCTGGGCAGCTCAATCCACAACATTCCTCGTGCTACTGGTCAACCTATTCTCGATCTTCCTCTGCTTCCCGCCCTACGAAGAAAGCACGACTAGCATTGGGGTAAGGGTCTTGGCCTTTATCGGCATTTCCACGGTTTGCATTGGGCTGTCGATTGGGCTCTACGTCGTTCAACGAAGACCAGTCAAGCCATCTTGAATATTAGTATCTCTAGAATCTTTGAATCTGCCATGCCAGTCCGAGAGGCTTTCACTGGCATCGGAGTTGAACTTCTTCGTCCGTGGAAGCTCCTAACTTTTCTTATCGGGCTTGGCTTACTCATATTCGGCGCATATTGGTATCGGTTTGACGATTGGGATGTGGGGATCAGCATCCTGATGGGAACGAGTACTTATGTGCTCGCTAGCCCGTGCGTTCGACTCCTTATTTCAGTTGGGGGGGGAGGATTCGGGTTGCGATCAATATGCGCCGGCACCGCACTCCTTATTGGTTACCTGGTGGCGGACGGTGAGTACACTGTTTACAACACTCTCATGCACCACCGAATGATTCGTGAGGAGAATTTTGCGACGTCGTTTCCAACATTCTTTCTCTTGGGACTCGCATGGCTATACAAGGGAGGGTTGCGTGAACTCAGTAGAGAGATGATGAGCTGTTTTCTGAGGATTTGGCGTGCGTAGAATTTCTATGCCTATGTCGGGGGCAATCCGCTTAGTGCAACCGATCCGCTTGGCTTGTGGGAATTGCCGTCCCTGCCGCAAGGGTTCGTGAATGCTTCAGCAGGCTTTGGTGATGCGTTGAGCTTTGGTTTGACGGGATTTGCGCGCCATCACCTGGGAATTGGCGGAGTTGATGAATGCTCGTCGGGTTACTCCGGCGGCCAGATGGCGGGCATTGTTGCTGGATTAGCTGATGGAGAGGGCGAGGCGGAAATTGCTTTCCAAACGTCCCACTATGCTTCCCGCTTGTTGGCAGAAGGTCTGGATGTAGCGGGTGCGGAAGCTGCGGTTGCGGGCGAAGTCAGTGCCACCGTATCGAGCGCAACTGCGGGCAGTGCCCTTGGGTCATTCAGTGGTCGACTGACTGTCGACAACGTCCTATTGGAGTACCGAGCATTCCCGCTATCCAATGGAACAATTAATGTCGGAACGATTTTTCCAGTGAGATGACTATGCGCGCACTGAACGATTTAGAGCATGAGGCCATCTCGGCGTTGGCCAACCAAATTGGCCCAGATGATCAGAGGGGCCAGCTTTTGCAAGATCTCAAACACTGCGTTGTCGACGACGCATTGTCCGACGGGTCGATGCTTAAGTTTTTTATCGAAGGATACGATCGGCCGCCATATCGAGGACAGGATACGTTTCGCGGCAAGGACGGATTTCCAGTAGAAGGCGTGATCAAAGATGCCGACGGCGGTGAAATGGATGTCCTTCTGTTCTCAGACCAGAACAAGAGAGTTCTGGAGCTTGAGCTAGTGAAGCATGATGGTTCCCCCGTTCTTGGGCCAGATTGGCATAGCTTCAGTTTGAGATAGCTATGGATCAGGACATGCTTGTCATCGCTGCCGTCGAATCGATCTCCGGTGATAGAGCCAAAGCGGTCTGGTGGCTGAGCCAGCCGCTAGCCACGTTTGGCGGCAAGACAGCGCTTGAGCTAAACGCCGAAGGCCGCGCCAATGACGTGATCCGCTACCTCCAATCCTTCGAATCCGGCTACGTCGGATGAACACCACGAGCACGTGACATCGGTAGCGCGATACTCCGCTACCGATGTCACGTGCCCGGAGAGATTGATGAGCTACGCCACCGACGATGCTGAAATGTCGAGCGCGCGGGAAATCCTCTTCCATTGCCGTGGCCAGATCTGGGCGGCGATCCGTCAGGAGAAGTCCCGTAGTCGTCAGCCGGATGCGCAACGCCTGGCTGACCTTGAGCTGGTGATGTCCCAGCTGCACGACGAAATCGATGCCGTCACGGCCGGTAATCGCGCTGTGACCACACGCGTCCGCTTGCTCTACGGCATGCTGATCAAAGCCGCTTACACGTCGGCCTCGCGCTGACCGGTTGCATCATCCCTGCATCATCTTTGCCGCATATCTGCATCAACGATGCATCATATCTGCACTATCGCTGCATCATCCGTGCATCGCGCCGTGGCCCGCTGGGCCACGTGATTATGCTTGACCTTATTGGCGTGCGCGGAGCGGCTTTTTACGGGTGTTTTTGGCCGGCTTAGGCCCCTTATCCCTTAAGCCGATCCGCCATACACCATACGCACCTAGTCAGGTGCAGCAAGTGCATGACGCGCAAGAACAATTGCAAATATGATGCAAGCGCCTGCGTATATGGCCATCTATACGCTTGGCGAAACTGATGGCTTCGCAGCGCGATCGTTTGCTATACATGCCGCTATACAGTGCATGTGGAAGCAAACAACGATGGCGAAGATAGTCCCGATCCGCTTCAGTGACGAGGCGTATGCGCGCTACGAAGCGATGGCCGCCCAGGCGTTCCCCGAGCCGCTGCCGGTGTCCACGTACCTCAAGAAGCGACTGGCCGCCGGCGACAACACGGCCGAAGCGATGATGATGCTTCGTCAGACGGTCGAGGATCTGGCCGACCGCGAGGCACCGCCGCCGAGTCTCGATGCATCGCAGGCCGACACGTCGAAGATGCTGCTCGAAGTCCTGCTCTTGCTTCGCGCGGTGGCCGATCCTGGCCGTGTGCGTGCCGTGCAGAGTGAACTGCAGCGCATCGGTGTCGATATATGGCGAGGAAAAGCCTAGCGGCAGGCGTGGCCCGACTCGGATCAGGCTGGAATTATTAGCCCGCTAATATCTTTAGAAATAGAAAAAACCTACCTCACAGGCCGCTCACGCGACCTGCGAGGTAGGTTTATGCGACAGGCTATCGAGAGCCGAATCGTTATCTTTTAGCGGCCTGCTTGCTGCAGTACCGTATCGATCATCTGGCTAACGAACTTCTGCTGCGCCTTGGGCAACTGGCTGACTTGCTCTAGCTGTTGTAGCAACTTGGGCGACGGTCCGCGCTTGCCGTTGCGCCGACGTCAGAACGCTGAGGCGTTTCAAGCGGGCGGGGCGTGGGTGGTGCATGCCCCGCCGTTTTTGCGTCACTGAACCCAGGGCATCTCGGGTATGTCGGCATCCACCGATGTGCCATCGATGCGCGTTGACAGCCAGTGTTCCACTTTTTCCAGCGGGCAGCTCGTCTCACCGGGGCAGGGTGGCAGCGGCATCGAGCGGCGCACCAGCGCATCGTCACGGGTGAAGTTGGCCTGGCGAAGCGCTTCCAGCGTGGGCATTGCGCTCGACAAGGACACCATGTCCACGCCGTGCGTGCGGCGCAGGTCCAACACCAGGGCACCGCCGGGCGGGTAATCGTCCGGTTGGCGCGCGTCATGCCAATCGGCATCCAGCAGGCCACCGATATTGGCGAGGTTCGTGTCATGGCCCAGCAGGAACACGGTGCGTGTGGATGCCGGCGCCAGCGGTGTCGCGACAGGCTTTTCCCCCGCGGCTTGTTGCAGCGTGGCGAGCATGTGCGAGAGCAGGTTGGAGCCCATCTGTGCGGCGGCGGGCATCGATTTCTTGGCCAGCGCGAACTGCAGGTTGTGCAGGGTGATGAGTTGTCCGATCAGCGCGCCATCGGCCCGCCCCCATGCGACATGGCTGAGTGCGAAGCCCTGCGCATAGCCCAGCATCAGGTTTTCGCTGAGGCTGCCGGCGGTCTTGAGCGCCTTGGCGCGCGCGGAGGGATCGCCCGCCTTGGCAGGATCGAGCAAGGGACGGCGACCCCGCGCCATGGCCTGCGTGAGGCAGGCCTCGTCCTGGCAGCCCAGCAGCACCTGCTGCAATGCATCGAAGGCCGGTGGCGGCCAGTCACGCGGGGGCGCCATGCTGCCGCTGTCGTCCTTGCCTTCGTCCTTGGCGCCGAAATGGAACAACGGGTTATTGGTGTCTGCAGGCAGCGCCTGAAAGCGGCCGTTGCACGCGGGGGCCAAGCCGCGAACCAAGGCTTCGCCGCTGGCGCGATTGCGCGGTGTGCTATCGGCAATCACCCGCACGTTGCGATCCAGCGTGGCGCAATCGCCCTGCCACAATGCATCGGCCATCAATAGCTGGCGATAGCGCAAGCCCAGCGCGCGCAATCCCTCACTGCCGTGTTCGGTAAGGACGCCGGGCGCCACCGGCCACGTCGGCCAGGGTTCACGCGAATACACCGACAACTCCGACGGCGCGCTGGTGGGCGAACGCACGCCGTGGCGCATCAGCACGATGCGCACGCGCAGCTCGCCATCGTCGGGTGTGGTCGCGGTCGCTGCAGCATGCCCGCCCAGCGTCGCCGCGACGCCGAGCAGAACGCGGCAGAACAGCATGGAGGCGCGCGCCATCACAGCTTCACCGACAGGTCGAGGAACACGCCGCGGCCCGGCAGGCCGAAGTAGAGGTTCTGGCCGCTCACCGACTGCGTGCCCGCGTAGCCGGCAATCTTATGTGCGTTGAAGAGGTTGTTCACATCCATGCTGATGGACCAGCCTTTGGCGCCCCACGGGCCGTGATCGGCACGAAAGCCAAGTGCTGCATCCACCGCGAGATAGCCGCCGATCGGCGCGCTGTTGACGAACACCGTGTTGCCGCTGTTGTCGGTGTCGTTGTCCAGGCCGTACTGACGACCCACGAACTTGCCCATCAGCGAACCGAAGTACCCCTGCGGGCTGCTGACCAGTACGCCGAGCGCAGCGGTCATCTTGGGCGTGGCCGCCACACGCACGTCGCTGCCCTTATAGGTAGCCTTGTTGTAGCTGGCGTTGCCGTACAGGCTCAGCATCGGGCTGATGGCGTAGGTGCCCTCGATCTCCGCACCCTTGTAGATCGCGCCGCCGCCGTTCACGTACGCGCTCTCATTGCCGTTGGAAGTGTGAACGGTGGTTTCGGTGATGTAGTTGTTGAAGTCGATGTAATAGAGCGAGGCGCCAAAAGTGAACTGGCGCGTCGCGTAGGCGGTGCCGATCTGGTAGTTCGTGGTGGTTTCCGGGTTCAGGCCGCGCGAGCCGTTGAGTTCGATCACGTCGATGGGCGGCGCGAGAAAGCCCTTGGCCGCCTGGGCGTAAGCGCTCCATTCGTCGGTGATGCGCTCATGCAGACTCAGGGACGGCAAGGTGTCGCTATAGGTCGCGTCCGTATGCGCCGGCGCCGGCGGTGTCACCTTGTTCAGCGTGGCGTTGAGCGAGCGGGTAACTTCCGAGTAGCGCAGGCCCGGGCTCAGCGTGAGACGGTCGGTGATGCTCCAGTCGTATTGCACATACGGCTGCACGGTGTCGGTGCGGTCGTTGAGCAGGTAGTTGTACTGGTTGCCGTACTTAGTGCCGGTGGGCCGGCCGGTGGTCATATCCAGCGGTAGCTGATAGCGCGCATCTATATTGCGCTCCAGCCAGATGCCGGTCTGGAAGCTGCCGGGTCCCAGCTCGCGGGCCAGTCGCAGCACGTCGCCGAAGGCATGGAAGCCTGCGTCGGCCTGCTTGCCCGGTACATCCGTGGCGGACTTGCCGACCTTCTTGCCCTTGGCATCGTAGAAGGTCACGCCGTTGTCGGCCGGATTATTGTCGGTGGCGTCGCTGGTCTTGTTCGACCAGTGGTCGAAACTGTTGTAGTAGACCTTGTTGTCGATATCCCACGCGCCCAGGCGTGAGGTAAGGCCGAGGTAGGTGAAGCTGGAGTAGTACGCGGCGTTGTTGTAGCCGCTGTAGGACTGCAAGGTGGGATCATCGCGCAGGCCATAGCGCCAGCCGTACTGGGCGATCTCGGACAGCGTGGCGCCCTGCACGGTGTTCTGGTGTTCCTGGTTGTAGCTGGTGAGAAAGGTCAGCTGCGTCGCGGCGCCCAGGTCGGTAATGGTCTTGATGAATACATGCTCGCGGCGATCGTCGGTGCCCTCCAGGTAGGTGTCGCTGCGTTCCTTGGAGATATCCGCGAACACGCGCGTGTTGCCGAAACGCTCATCCGCGCTCACGCCGCCGGCCCGCGTGTTCCAGCTGCCCACGGTGAGGTAGGGCGTGATGCCAGGCACCTCGCTGGGCTCGCGCGAACGCAGTGCCACGGTGCCGCCGAAGGTGGCATTGCCGATGGTGGAGCCACCTCCCGGGCCACGGTCGATCTCCGCCTGACCAAGCACGTGGTTGTTGAAGTACGCCGAGGTGGTGTGATGCAGGTCGCTGGCGTCGCCGAACGGAATGCCGTCGAACGTGATATTGAACTGGCCATCCTGAAAGCCACGGATGCTGATGCCTTCGTTCTTGCCCAGACCCGGGCCTTCCGGCGAAGTCACCGTGACACTCGGCGCGTACTTGATGATGTCGTCGAAGTTGGCGTTGAAGCGCAGGCCGTCGCGAATGAAGCGTTCATCGATCACCGAGGTGGGCTGTATCGCGTCCAGCGGCGCAGCGCTTGGCGCCAGCGTATCCACCGGGTTGGCGTGCACGCTGATCGGCGCCAGGTCGCGTGTGCCGCTATCGGTATCAATGCTGCCCATGCCGCGCGATGCTGCCGCGGCTTGGTCGTTTCCCGACGCGGTCGCCGGCACGATGGTGACCGTGGTGGGGGTGACAAAGCGGTAATCCAGCCCGGTTCCCTGCAACAGATCGCGCAACTGCTGGCGCGTATCGGTGGCGTGCGTGCCTCGTGTGCGTACGCTGCCGGCCACATCGGCGGCGTAGACGATCTGCAAGCCCTGGCGCTGGGCAAGCTGATCCAGTGCCTGGGTGAGCGGCATCGGTGCGATGGCAACGGGCGCCGTTTGCGCCATGGTGTGAAAGGGAAGGGCGCTGCCGAGGAGCAGCGCGATCTGAAGCGGCAAAGGACGACGCATGAGTGGACCCTGTAAGTGAACGGTTCGCTGGCAAGGCACTGTTTGCGCTGCCCATGCCTACTTACGAGTCCGGGCGGCACCGGTCGGGTACCGCTATTTGCATGAATTTTTTCTTACAGTCGCCGCGTGCGCGACGCGGCGGGTGCGCGGTCGATACGGATGGCGTCGTTCTGGTGCTGCACGGTGACGCCGGGCAGCGAGCGAAGATAGGCGATGAAGGCATCCACGTCGCGCGCGTGGAATCGCCCGGAAATGCGCGTTTGGGCAAGCGCGGTGTCTTCGATCAGCAGCGGCGGTGCGCCATAGCTGTGAAAGCGCTGGGCCACGTCGGCCACGGTGGCATTCTGAAAGTGGATATCCGCCGGCAGCCATGCGGTGGCGGCGGCCAGGTCTGCGTGGCGCTCCAGTGTGCGCACCTGCCCTTGCTGGCTCATGTGCACGCGCTCGCCGCCACCCAGGTCGGCCAGTGCGCGGGTGCCGGCCTCGGCGTCGTGCGGCCAGACGCGTACGCGGCCGCTGAGCACGGTGACGCTGCCGCCTGTTTCCTCCAGGCGTGCATCGAACACGGTGCCCACGTCTTCCAGCACGTTGTTGCCCAAGCTCACACGCAGTGGCCGGGATTCGTGCGCTACGTCGAACAGCGCCGCGCCGCGCGCGACGCGGATGCGGCGCTCGCTAGCGTCGTAGCGCACCGCAAGCAGACTCCCACGGTCCAGGGTCACCTGCGTGCCATCGGCCAGCCTCACTTCGCGAATGGCTTGCGCGTCGCCGGTATAGATCGCAGCCGGCTCGGGCTCGCGCATGAACAGTGTGGGCGCGGCGACCGCGAGCAGGCATGCGGCCATGGCGGCATGCCACGGCCATACGCGTCTTGGTGTGTGGCGTTGGGCAGGGCGCGGCACGGGTGCTACCCCTAGCGGCACCACCTGACCTTGCTGGCTCGCCAGTTCGGTCAGTTCGCACGCATCCAGGGGGTCGAGCGCCGCCGCCGCTGATAGATCGCCGTGCATCTGCGCCATCGCCAGATACTCGGATACGTGCAATGGCGATGCGCGCAGCCACGCCATGAACGCCGCCTGCTGGTCGGGCGAGAGTCCATCACGCTGGTCGAGGTACCAACTGGCGGCCTGTTCGGCCATGCGGCGAAGGTCGGCGGCGTGCTGCAATCGATGTTCAGTCATAGCGCGCCATCCCGGTGCGGCAGGCGGCCAGGCCCTTCATGATGTACTTCTTGACCATATTGGGCGAGATGGCCAGGCGCTCGCCAATTTCCCGATAGCCCAGCTCGTCGCGGTAGTGCATCACCAGCACGGCACGGCATTTGGACGGCAGGCGTTGAATCAACTCGCCCAGGCGCTGGCGGCGCACGGCGCGATCCACCTGTGCCGCCGCCTCGCAGGGAGTGGCCAGTTTTTCGAGCACGTCTTCCAGCTCTTCGCCGCCGACCGGAGTGCGCTGGCGCATCGCCGCGTGTTCCCGAATCAGGTTGGCGGCAATGGTGAACAGATAAGCCTCCGGGTTGCGGATGGCATCGGGGTTGTGGCGGTCGGCACGCAGCAGCCGCAGATATAGCTCCTGCACCAGATCCTGCGCGTCCCACGCGTGCGCGGTACGCTTACGAAAGTAGCGATCCAGCGTGTCGCGCTGCGCCTCGAACAGGTGCGTCAGTTCGGTCGTGGGCTTGAAAGTCACAGGCGGTCGCAAGGTGGCCGGCTGCGCGGCGGCGGAGGGTGAACCCTAGAGGGCGTATATGACCGTTGTGTGAAATGCGCGATGGGCACGCGGCACTCTAAGCTCTGGGAGCAAGCCGGCGCTGCACCGGAAAACATGCGGAGAATTTACGCGTGGGGGCCGATTGGATGTGGCGCCTTTACCGGTGGCGCGCGCAGCATGACGCATCGCATCCGATCGACGGCGGTAACGCAACGTGACCATTCTGATTGTGCAGGGACCTCATGCCGGCCAGCGTTCGCTGGGCGAGGATTGGGTAAGTGCATTGGCGCAACGCGCACGCGCGGCGGGCCGCACGCTGGCGATCCATCGCTGCTCGCAGCTGAGGGAGTTTGTGGGGTCGATTCGCTCGGCGCGTGCGGTGGATACCGAGTTCATGCTGATTGACCCGGGCGAGCTGGCCGAAGCCGCACGCGAGCACCCGGAAGAGGGGCTCGTGGATGCGCTGGCGCAGCTCGATTCGCCGTACATCGATGTGCATGACGACTGCGCCACCGCCTTTGAGCCAGTCGACCCGCAACACGGCGCCCCCATCGCCACCATCGTGAGCAATGGCGACCTCGCCACCGGTTATCGCATCGCGCTGGGTATCGCGCTACGCAGTCTGGCCGCCTGACGCCGGGCGAGCCTGTGCCGGCGGTTTACGACATTTATACGCTGGGGCGCAGGCGCGCCTATCGAATCTTTATGCGAGCCCCATCCAGAATGGCGGGATGAAACGCTGCAAGACGATGGGCATCCACGGCCGGCAGCTTTGCGCTTGCCTCAGGATCGCTTTGTCGTGCCCCATCTCAAGTCTATGCGCTTCATGCCCTGGCTAGCATCGCGGGCCTCATGGCTGGGCCGCGCCTGGGACTTCGAGCGCGGTGTTGTCGGCGGCACGCCATGGCGTGGGCTGCTGCCGGCATTGCTGGCCTGTGGTGCGGCGACGTTGCTGGCGGCCCTGTTGCTCCGTGTCTTCGACCTGTCCAACGTCGTCATCCTGTTTCTGTTTACCGTGGTGCTGGTGTCATTGCGCTGGGGTCGCATGGCCGGCGCCGTGGCTGCGCTGTTGGGCGTGGTCAGCTTCGACTTCTTCTTTGTGCCGCCGATCTTCTCGTTCCATGTATCGGATACGCAGTATCTGTTTACCTTCACGCTGACCCTGGTGGTGGGGCTGGTTACCGGGCAGTTGGCGGCCCGCTTGCGCGAGGAGGCCGCATCGGCGGCAGCGGGCGAGCAGCGCGCGACGGCGCTGGCAAGCATCGCAAGCCAATTGTCGGCCGCATCGAGCGTGGAAGAGGTGCAGGCCGTTTGTGCACAGGCTATGGCGCCGATGTTCGATGCCCAGGGTTACCTGTGGTTCTCTCGCCATGCGGACATGCGCACGCCAATGGTTGAGGGCTTCGATGAAGCGGTAGCGCATTGGGTAGGTGAGCATGCGCGCTCAGCCCCATGCGCCAGCGTGTCGTCGGGTGCGTGGTATCGCTATGTTCCGCTGATCTCACCGATGGGTGCGGGTGGTGTGCTGGTATGGCGTGGTGACGCGCTGGCGTCATCGCTTGGCCATGAGCAGCAGCGGTTGTTGGAAGCGTGTTCTGCCCTGATCGGCCAGGCACTGGTGCGCATCCATTTTGCGGATATGGCGCGTGAGGCGCAGGTTCGCGTCGAAGGCGAGCGATTTCGGCATACCTTGCTGGCTGCGGTGTCGCACGATCTGAAAACCCCGCTCACCGCCATTCGTGGCATGGCCGAAACCCTGGAACTGGCGGACGCGCTACCGGTGGGTGATCGCGTCGCGGTGGCCGGTGCCATCCGCCATCAAGCAGATGCCTTGCACCGACAGGTAATCAACTTGTTGGATCTGGCGCGGATACAGGGGCATGGGGTGTGTCTTTACCCGGAATGGCACGCGATCGGTGAGGTGGTCGAGTCGGCGCTGGCCAGCGCGGCGGCATCCCTGGGGGAGCGATGCATCCACGTCACGCTGGATGCAGACTTGCCGCTAGTGCAGCTGGATGCCGCTCTGTTCGAGCGCGTGCTGGCGAATCTGTTGGACAACGCGGCCAAATACACGCCGTGCGATGCCTGCGTGGAAGTGGGCGCGCGTGTGCATGAGGGTGCGTTGCATCTGTATGTCGAGGACGACGGTCCTGGCCTTCCGGCGGGCGTGGATGCCGAGTCGCTGTTCGCTCCCTTTGCGCGGGGTGTGCAGGAGTCGGCCATCAGTGGCGTGGGGCTGGGGCTGGCGTTGTGTCGCAGCATCGTGGAAGCCCACGGTGGGGTAATGGATGCGCAGGCGCGCGAGCCGACGGGTGTGCGCTTTGCCATCCACGTGCCGCTGCACCGTCCGCCCATGGTAGAGCCGGAGCCGCAGTGATGACGCGCCCACGCATTCTTCTGGTGGAAGACGAGGCCGATATCCGACGCTTTATCCGGCTTGCGCTGGAGCGCGAAGGCATGGCCGTGTTCGAAGCGGCCAGCGCGCTGGAGGCGCGCATTGGCGCGGCGAGCCGGCAACCGCAGCTGGTCGTGTTGGATCTGGGTTTGCCGGATGGCGATGGCAAGGGATTCATCCAGGATCTCCGTGGCTGGTCCAGCGCGCCCGTGCTGGTGCTGTCGGCGCGCGAGCACGAGCAGGAGAAAGTGGCGGCGCTGGAAGTGGGCGCGGACGACTATCTGACCAAGCCGTTTGGTGTGCCGGAGCTGGTGGCGCGTGTACGCGCCCATCTGCGTCGGGCGAGCCTGGTCAGCGCGGATGGTGCCGCGCCGTCGATAGTACGCTTCGGTGCGGTGGCGGTAGATCTGGCTACCTACGAAGTGTCACGTGACGGTGTACCCGTGCACCTCACACCCAATGAGTTTCGTTTGCTCACGGCGCTGATTCGCGGTCAGGGCAAGGTGATTACCTATCGCCAGCTGCTGCTGTCGGTATGGGGGCCGGGCTATTCGGATCGGCCCCACTATGTGCGCGTGTATATGAACAACCTGCGCCAGAAGCTGGAACGAGATCCTGCGCGTCCGCAACATCTGGTTACCGAGTTGCAGGTGGGCTATCGCCTCGCCGGCATCCATCCAGGCGAGGCGACAGTGCGGAGCGTACTAGAACGTGGCCTTGAGGCTTGCCACCACGCGAGTGTGGTAGATGTCGCCTGAGCCATGCGTATCGGTATCCCAATAGCGCACATCGAGCGAGGTGTGGCTATTGATCGCCCACGTCACGCCAAGGTTCCAGGTGTTGTACGCGAAGCGCGCGGTGCTTCCATCCGGGCGCGTTACCGAGTGCGCGATGAACTGGCGACCAAACGCGGTCGATGCGGTCCATGCCGGGTCGAAGGCGTAGCTGAGATTGGCCTCACCATACAACGCGTGCTTGGCGCTGCCTGGGAAGTTGGGTGAGTAGTACGCCGCGCTGCCTAGCGTCCACGCGCCCAAGGCGTGGGAACCACGCAAATAGGTTTCCGCATAGGACTCGCGCAGCGTGCGCGGCTGGTCGCGATAGCCGTAGTAGATATAGCCAAGATCCAGGTTGATGCCTGCCACGGTGGGCCGCCAGCCACCGTAGAGGTCGTATTCCTGGCTTGTGCTGCTATCGCCGGATGGCGAGAAATCCACGTTCGATGTCCATGCACCGAGGTACCACTGGCTACCGTATGTAAGGTCGGCGCCGGCAAAGCCGGAGGGGCGCTCATTGGTCTGGCTGATACCTCGAAATACGTAGTCGCTCTGCGCACCTACGTTGAATGCCAGCTGCCAGTCCGGGATCGGCGTCGACGCCGGCATGGGGGGTGCGGCGAACTCATCCACCGGCACCGCGGAGTTGGCGTCCTGGGCATGAGCAAAAGCGGTCGTGCCGAGCGGCAGCGCCGCCAGCATCCAAAAGAGAGACTTTTTCATGGGTGATTCATCCGCACGTTGCGGTATGCGATCGTTCACGCGTACCGAATGGAAACTGCGGCACATGCTAGGAACGGCTGTCTAAAGACGGCGCTGAGTTTCGCGTGCGGCTATCAAGGCCATATCAAGAGCTGCGGGCGCTAGCCGAGCGTGCATCGGTTGGGCGCTTCTTTATGGGGAAGGGATGCGGGGGCATGGGGATCGATGAATCGATGCATTGCCATTCGCCAAACATGACGTCGCAAGTTCATGGTCGTCTTTGCGCACGTCTTCGCGTTTGGTGGTGCCGCACGGGGTGCCAAGCGCGTCGATCGCAGGGCGTCGGTCAGCGCGGACGAGGGGATGCGCGTTGGCATGCAAGTGACATTATCTTGATGGTGAGGATTCCATGGCTGGCCATTTGCACGCGCTCATCTTCTATACGGTACTGCTGGGGTTTTTCACCACGCTTGCCATGTTCCTCCTCCAGCTTCGCACTTACTGGCGGGTGGACCATCGCAGCCTGGTGGTGCTGGCCGCCAGCTCTGGCTTGGGCATGATCTATTCGGCGTTGATCCTGATGACGCTGGTGCTCGCCAGCGATATGGCGCTGCGCTGGTTCTTCTACGTGGCTGGCGCGCTGTTTCTTACCGCGCAGTGCGCGATTGGGGTGTGGGGCACGGCCTCGTTGTTTCGGGCGTTTGAGAAGGCTTCGGCCGAGCGCCGTTGAGGCGCCCGCCCGTGGCCTGGAAGTCGGACGAAGCCAGCTCATCGATGGCCACGGGAAGCCCGCGGCTGCGGGCTTCCTGAGTGCGTGATGGCTACCTGCCGTCGAGTGAGTAGCGGCCCGGGCCGTGGAGACAGAGCAGCAGCAGGCCCCCCGCGATGCTTACGTTTTTGTAGAAATTGATCATGGCGCTGGTGCGCTCGGGATCATCCATGTTCCAGAACGGATGGCCGATCAGTGCCGCGGCCAGCGTGTACAAGCCGAGCAATAGCGCGAGTGGGCGCGTGTAGAAGCCCAGCACGATGGCGACGCCGACAAAGAACTCCATGATCACCGCGATGGCCGCGGAAATCGTGGGCATCGGCACGCCGGTGGACGCCATGTAGCCGGCGGTAGCGGAGAAGCCGATCAGCTTGCTCCAGCCGAACACCACGAACAGGATCATCAGCAATACGCGTGCGACAAGGGTCAGAGCGTCCTTGCTACCCTCCAGTAACGTATATCGCATGGTCGTTCTCCCATGTATGTACGTGAAGGGTGCGGGCATGCCGCCCGCGCCGACCGCGTCGGCGAATCCACGCGGTCGCGAACACTATATCGCGCCACGCGGAGCACGGGAGAGATATCTGGCGATGTTCGCGGGGCTTGCGGCATGCAGGTGCGACCTGCGGTGCCAGGCAGGCTCAGGCATCCTCGGGGATGTCGCTCTTGTAACGGTCGGCGGCGTGGTCACGAGAGAGCATCGGCGCCAACCGATGACGCGCGGTTTCGAAGCGCTCCCAGTCGTCGGGGTCCGGCAGCGAGGGCAGCGTGACCAGTTCGCCTGCGTCGAAGCCGGCCAGCGCCGCATCCACCATTTCATCCACTTCCATTACCCATTCGGCGGGAATGCGCGCCAGCCGCTCGCCCGCTTCGCCTTGCAGATGCGTGCGAGTGACGCCGGGCAACACCACCTGCACGCGCACGCCCTGTTCGGCGATCTCCGCGTGCAAGGCCTGCGTATAGCTCAAAAGATAGCTCTTGCTGGCCGCATAGCTGCCGCCGAAAGTGTCCGGCGTGAGTGCCAGCACCGAGCCGATGTTGATGATGCTGCCACGGCCTTGGTGCAGCAGACGGGGAAGGAGGGCGGCGACGAGCCGCGTCGGGGCGACCACATTGAGCTGGATCATGGCCTCGTGCACGTCGGCCGGCGTGCTGGCGATGGCGCTGCCGCTGGCGATGCCGGCGTTGTTGACCAGCATGCCGATGCGCGTGTCTTCGCGCAGGCGTTGCTCTACGCGCAGGCGTTCGGCCGGCACGGTAAGGTCGGCGGTCAGTATTTCCACCCGCCCCCGATGGTCGCGGACGAGGCGTTCCGCCAGCGCCTCTAGCCGGGCCGCGTGGCGTGCCACCAGCACCAGGGGATGGCCGCGCTGGGCCAGGCGGTCGGCGTAGGTGGCGCCGATGCCGGCGGAGGCGCCGGTAACCAGCGCGGTATCGATCGATTCGGTGAATGACACAACGAACCTCCAGTAGCGGGTGCGGGCGAGCGCGGCTCGCCACATTAGGCATGCCGGCAGGTGGATGTCACGCCCCTAACGAGTGAAGGCGGGACGCGGCCTTCACTGGCGGGTAGGTAGAAGTACCTGGCGCGGTAGCGTGGTTTTGCGCGCAAGGTCCTTCTGATACCTGGGGATAGCCCGCACGACACGTGCTGGCGCGCGTAGCGTCGAGGTGTTTCGTTTCCCGCGGCTGCCGGCAATGCGTTGTACCGGCCGGTGCTGACGTTGACCGAGCCGGCCCATGACATTCAAAAGGAGATCCCGCATGAGCAAGTCGCAACTTTCCGTTTCGTCCCTGCGTGGCGCAGCGCTGGCGCTGGCGCTGGCCCTGCCGATGGCGGCGATGGCGCAGCCGCAAGAGATGGCTCACGCATCCACCGTGACCAGTACCGCCAGCGAGCTGGCGCGCGACCAGCAGACGCTGACTGCGACCGTGGTGGCGGTGGATCAGCAGAGCCGCTTTGTCACGCTCAAAGGCCCCAAGGGCAAGGAGGTGACGGTGGAGGCCGGGCCGGAGGTGCATATCGACCAGCTCAAGCCGGGCGATCAGGTCACCGCGCACTATCAGTCGGCCATTGCGCTGGAGTTGCTGCCCGCCGATAGCGTGGCGGCGGGCACCGAGGTGGAATCGGGTACGTCGTCCGGTGCGCTGCAGGGCAAGCCGGGCATGGCCACCGGTCGCTCCATTTCGGTCACCAGCAAGCTCACCGCGGTGGACCTCAAGCATCACACGGTCACGCTTACCGGCGCCGACGGCAAGGAGCGCGTGATCGAGGTGAAGGACCCCGCGCGTCAGGCCCGCATGAGCAAGCTGAAAGTAGGCGACATGGTACGTATTACCTATGTGGAAGCCTTGGCGGTGACGGTAACGCCGAAGGCCAAGCCCAAGGGCTGATGAGGTTGCCCCCGGGAGTGCCGAGGCTCTCCCGGGGCGCCATGGTCAGCGTGGCGCGCCGCTACAGGTGCAGTGTGGCCGATAGCAGCATGGGTTGGTCGGTGCGTCCGTTGGGTGCGCGGAACTCATGAATCCAGCGGTATTGCAGCTCGACGCGACTGCCTTGCCAGTGCGTGCTCCAATTCAGCTGCGGTCCTGCGCCGATGGCCAGGCCGCCCACGCTGTTGTAGCCGGGCATGTGGCCAGGAAGGATGCCGGTGGGAATGGTGCTCTGCTCGATCGCCGCCGCCACGCCCCCGAAACTCCAGCCGCCCGGTTCGCGCTTCATCAGCAGTGTTTCGATGCGCCCCATCGCTCCGTTCTGATATGTCGCTACGGCGTCGCGCGAGAAGGTACCCACGGCCAGGACCGTGGAGGACTCCACGTCTGCCCCGGCAAACTCCTTGGTATAGGCGACCTTGGGCACCAGCGACCACACGTTGAGCGTATTGCTGCTGCGTGTACCGCCCTGATAGCTGTTGGTGGTAGCGGAAACGCCAAGCGAGAACGCGATGCGATCGGTGGCATTGATGCGATAGCTCGCCACCAGGGGAGTAAACGCCACGCTCGCCGGTCGGCCCCAGCCATCCGCTGCCTGTGCATCGGCGCTGGCCGGTCCGAGCATGACGGGCGCGGTCGGCACCAGGTAAGGCTGCACGATCAGTGAGGCAAAGCTCCAGCCGCCGCGCGAAAGTCCCCAGAAGTGCACGCCCACGGTCGCCGATAACGGTGCCATCACCGGGATGTCCGGCGCCAGTTGCCTGAGTTCGCCCAGGGCGGGAGAGGGGAGCAGGGCACCCCGGCTGTACATCGCGCCGCTGTACCAGGCCCAGGCCGGGCCCGTAGCGAAGCCAGGTGTGTCGCCAGGGTCAGGGTTGATGACGAGCGCATGTCCGGACTCTTCCGCCGCCGCTAGCGTCGGTTGAGCGCCCATCAGCATCGCCAGCCCAGCCACGAACGACCACGGGCGCATCGCCATGCCCTCGGAAAAGTGCGGAACCACCCTCGGCATCGCACGGTGCGTCTGGTCGGTGGCCGACGAAAGCGCCGCCTGTCGATACCCCCATTACCCCGTTGCGCAATGCCTGCCGTCCCCACGGCAAAGCACTCACTCCCTCGCGCATTGCAGCATGCTGTGCGTCAACCGCGCGTGCACCGGCTTCTTAAGCGCGCGTGTGCGTTGTGTATCGAGGCGATGACGATCCATAGGGACGTCTGGATGTCTTGACTTGGGGCGGTAGGGCCGCCCTGGCGATGCCCTGGTGGCTGGCGATGGCGTGCCGATGCGCGAAAGGGCGTGGCAAGCGCTGAGCAGCCAAGACAGCGCAAGCGGCGTCACCTGCGCCAGTGCTGGCTACCGTCGATGACGGCAGCCAGCCGTGTGGATTCAGGGCACGCCGCCTTCGCGCACCAGTTCCATCACTTCGTAGCAGGCGCCCATGGTGTGATAGTCGGTCTTGCCGGCAGGGCTCTTGTCCTCGTCGTACTTGCGATTGTCGCGGGTGAGGATGCGAAACCACGCGCCGTAGCGATGATCGACAAAGTGCTGCCAGGCGTATTGCCACAGCTTCACATACCATGCGTCGTATTCGGCCAGACCCGTGCGTGCGTGCAGCAGGGCCGCGGCGGCGAGCGACTCGGCCTGTACCCAGAAGTACTTGTCGTCATCGCACACCGTGCCGTCCGGGGCGAAGCCGTAGCACATGCCGCCGTGCGTTTCGTCCCAGGAGCGGGCGAGCGCTACGTCGAACAGATGCTTGGCGGTGGGTACCAGCCAGTTTTCCTCGCGGCCACGTTCGAGCAGCAGCGGTTCCATGATCAGCAGCAGCTTGGCCCACTCGGTCTGGTGGCCGGGCTGGAAACCCCATGGACGAAACAGATGCTTGGGGTCGTCCAGGTGGTAGTTCCAGTCCACGTTCCAGTGCACGTCGTAGTGCTCCCACACCAGGCCATCGGCCTTGGCGGCCTGGCGGCGCGTCATGTGATCGGCGAGGGTGAGTGCGCGCTCCAGATAGCGCGGCTCGTCGCTGGCCTGGTAGGCCGCGAGCATCGCCTCGCACATATGCATGTTGGCGTTCTGGCCGCGGTAGTCGCTGAAATGCCATTCGGCGTCGGCTTCGTCGCGGTACAGGCCGGCATCGGCGTCCCAGAAGCGTTGCTCCAGCAGGTTCCAGGTTTCGTCCATCCAGGCATCGGCTTCGGTGACACCGGCCTTGCGCGCGGTGGCGTAGGCAAGGAGCACGAAGGCCACGCCGTAGCAGTGATTGGTGCGGTCTTCGGGCTGGCCGTCGCGAATGGTCCAGGCGTAGCCACCGGTGACCGGGTTTCGGTGCACCTCGCGCAGGTAGCGCAGGCCGTGATGGACGGCGTCGAGGTATTCGGGCTTGCCGAACTCGCGTGCCGCCATCGCGTAGTTGAAGACGAAGCGCGTGCTGCTCACCAGGTGACGGTGGCTGCGGTCGTAGATCGTGCCATCGTCCTTGTAGTAGTGGAAAAAGCCGCCCGCGGGGTCGATCGCATGCGGATGGTAGAAGGCCATGGTCCGGGCGATGTGTTCGCGCAGAAAGGTTTCGCTGCGGAAATCGGGCAGCGTCGACGTGGTCATGCGTAAGTCTCCATGAAGCTGTACACCTCGGCCTCGTCCGGCATCGCAGTGAACGAGCCCTGGCGGGTCACGGTAAGTGCGCCGCAGGCGGCGGCAAAGCGCAGCGTGGCGTGCAGGCGCGGCAGTTCGGCGACCAGGTGGTCGAGACTGGCTGCGCCGCCGCTGAGCTTGCCCAGCTGGCAGAGCAGGCCGCCCACGAAAGCATCGCCGGCAGCGGTAGTGTCCACGGCGGGCACGGCATACACGGGCAGTTCGCCATCGGCATCCGGATGGAACCAACGCAGCGATTGGGAGCCGTCGGTTACCACCAGCAGGCGCGCATGGCCTTGCCAAAGCTGCTCAAGCGCGGCTTCTTCGCCATCGACAGCGAGCCAGGCGAACTCTTCCGCGCTCAGCTTCACCACATCGGCCAGATGCAACGCGGGCCACACAGCGGCGCGCGGGTCGGTGTCGTGCGGCCACAGCGCCGGGCGCAGGTTGAGGTCGAAACTCACCAGTGCGCCGGCCGCACGTGCGCGGCGCATGCCCTCGCGTGTGGTTTCGGCCAGCGCGGCGTCGGTCATGCTGTTGGAGCAGACGTGGAACACGGCAAGGTCGCGGAAGGTATCGGCGTGGAAATGCTCCGGACGGAACAGCAGGTCGGCCGATGGCGGGCGGTAGAAGCTGAAACTGCGTTCGCCATGTGCATCCAGCGAGACGAAAGCCAGCGCGGTGTTGGCCTCGGCGGTACGTGCGACGCTGTGGGTATTGACGCCCGCGCGGCGCAGGCTGTCCAGCAGAAAGTCGCCGAACAGATCCTTGCCAAGCATGCCGGCGAAGGCCGCCGCGCCGCCTTGGCGCGCCACGGCCACTGCCACGTTGGCCGGCGCGCCGCCGGCATAGGGCACGAAGCTGCGCGGAAACCCGAAGGCGTCACCGCCTTCGCTGTGGAAATCGATCAGTGCTTCACCGAAACAAAGAATGGTACGTGACATCGGGCAGCACTCAGCGGGAAGCGACGGGCGTGGCCGTGCGGATCAGCGAACCGCGCAGGCCATAGAACACGATGTAGCCGTAGCACAGCAGCGGCAATACGAAGGCATGCTGCACGCCGATGCTGTCGGCCAGGAAACCCTGGGCCCAGGGCAGCAGGGCGCCGCCCACGATGGCCATGATCAACAGGCTGGAAGCCTTGCCGGTGAGGGGGCCCATACGCTCGATGCCCAGCGCGAAGATGGTGGGGAACATGATGGAGTTGAACAGGCCGATGGCGATCACGCTGACCATCGCCACCGGACCGTTGGTGAGGATGGTGGTGAGCAACAGGAGCGCCGCGATGGCGGCGAAGGTCGCCAGCAGGCGACGCGGGTTGAAGCGCACCAGCAGGAACGAGCCGGCCAGGCGACCGACCATCGCGCCGCCCCAGTACATGGACACGTAATGCGATGCCTGTTGTTCGCTCATGTGGCCGATGGTGGGCAGCGACAGGTAGTTCACCAGGAAGCTGCCGATGGAGACTTCGGCGCCAACGTAGAAGAAGATCGCCAGCACGCCGAACAGCACGTGCGGGTGACGCAACGCATCGAGCAGGGTGTGCTGACCGGCGTCGGCCTGTTCGGTGGATTCGGTAAGCGCGGGCAGCTTGAACAGGCCTACGCCGACGGCGAGCGCCAGCAGGGCCAGGCCCAGGCCCAGATACGGCACCTGTACCATCTGCGCCTGCTTCTGGCGGTAATCCTGCAGCTGCTGCTGGGTCTCCGGTAGCAGGCTGGCGCGCAGCGCGCTCAAGCGCGCGGCCTGGGCGCTGTCCAGGCGTGAAGCGATCAGCTTGTCCAGCGCATCGGTCAGGCGGTTGGCGGGCAGGGCGGCCAATTGCTGGGGCGACTGGGCGGACAAGGTATCGAGCAGCACATCGCCCGACAGTTTGTCGAGCACGTTGGCGAGTTGCTCGGGCGGCAGATGCGCCAGCGTCGCGGTCAGCGGCGCGGCCGGCAGACGGTCGAGAGATGCGCCGGAGGCATCGTTGAGCGCGGCGACCAGGCGGTCGGCCGGTGCCTGCTGAATCGCGTTGACGACGTCGGCCGGTGCGGCGTTGTTGATGGTCTGCACCAGTTGCACGGTTTCCGGCGCCTTGCGCACGGCTTCCGGCACACCCGCGGAAACGGCGGCGAGAATCACCAGGCCGCCAAACAGTGGACCCAGCGTGGTACCCAGCGAGTTCATCGCCTGGGCGAGCGTGAGGCGGCTGGAGCTGGTGCGCTCAGGACCCAGCAGCGCCACGTACGGGTTGGCCGCGACCTGCAGCACGGTAATGCCGGTGGCCAGCACGAACAGTGCGCCGAGGAAGGCAGCATAGGATTGCAGCTGCGCTGCCGGCCAGAAGCCGAACGCGCCCAGCGCGGCAATCGCCAGGCCCGCGATGATGCCCTTTTTGTAGCCCAGCGCGGCCACCAGGCGACCGGCCGGCAGCGACATCAGGAAATACGCACCGAAGAAGGTGAACTGCACCAGCATGGCGCGTGCGTAGTTGAGCTCGAATACCGCCTTGAGATGGGGGATCAGGATGTCGTTGAGGACGGTGAGGAAGCCCCACATGAAGAAGATGGTGGTGAGCACCGCCATCGCCATCGGGAAATCGGTGTAGCGCGTGTTGCCGGTGGTCGACGACGTCGCCGCCGACGGGTTGGGTGGAGCAGCAAAGGCCATGGTGGATTCCGTTCGTCAGGAAAGAGTGCGGCTGCTTTCGCGCACGACCAGTTCCACGGGCGCCACGATGGCGCGCGCGCTGGCCTGCGGATCTTGCAGGCGGGAAAGAAGCAGCTCCGCCGCCTGCCGGCCACGCGCGCGCGGCGCGGTGGAGAGCGTGGTCAGCGGCGGCATGCTCAGGGCGGCTTCGGCAATGTCGTCGAAGCCGGTGAGGGCAAAGTCGCGGCCCGGTTGCAGGCCGCGCTGGTGCAAGGCGAGCATCAGGCCGAGCGCCACGGCGTCGTTGTAGCAGACGGCGGCAGTGGGTTTGGGCTCGCCTTGGAACAGGGCGTGCGCGGCGGCGACCGCATCGGTGCGCGTGGGCTTGCTTTCCACCCGCCAGTGCGGCGCGATGGGCAGCCCTGCCGCCTGCATTGCTTTGGCGTAGCCAGCGTAGCGGTCGCGGCTGGAGCTGGCATCGTCGTGGCCGCCAAAGAACGCGATGCGCCGGTGCCCATGCGCGATCAGGTGTTCGGTTGCCATGCGCGTGCCGCGCTCGTTGTCCAGCATCAGGCGATCCCAATGCGAGGACGCCGGCAGTCGGCCGCCGAGTTCGCGATTGAACAGCACCACCGGCGTGTGGCTGCCGACGGCTGACAGGACTTCACGCACTTCGCTGCCTTCGGCCGGCGACAAAATGATGCCGCCAGGGCCATGTTCGACCAGCGAACCCAGCACGGCCTGTTGGCGTTGCGCCGATTCGCCGGTGCTGCCGAGCAGGGTGACGAAACCGGCTTCGCCGAGCGCTTCGTCCACCCCGGCGGCGAATTCGGCAAAGAACGGGTTGGCCAGTTCGTTGACCACCAACGCAATGCTAGACGAGGTGCGACGACGCAGGTTGGCGGCCGCGCGGTTGTAGACGTAGCCCTGCCGGCGCAGTTCCTCCTCCACCTTGGCGCGCGTGCGCTGGTTCACCAGCGGGCTGCCGCGCAACACCAGCGACACCGTGGCGCGCGATACGCCGCAGCCAGCGGCAATGTCGCTGAGCGTGGTCTTGCGGTGGACAGGGGCGGAGCTTTCCTTGGCCATGTCGTCAACAATCCGCTGATTGGAACGATCCAAATGTAACCGAAATCCCACCGCTGCAATCCATATTGCACTGCGGCATGCATCGATTTGAGACACGATGCTACCGTAGGACCTAGATCGATCTAAATCGGGGATTGGCTGCGATTGCTCAAAGCCGGCGCGCGACGTCGGATGAGTGCTCGCGCGCAGCTTTTCGCACTTGCCGCGAGCAGGGCTCGCGACGGTGCGGTACGGCCTTCGGCGGAGCATGTCGACGGACGTATTTGGGCGGCCATTTCGCCGGCTGGTGGTAAGCGATAGTGGTTGGATTCGTGGCATTGCAGCCGGGGTGGCTGGTGTCGCTGGCCGTGCTCCGCGCGGCAGCCCGCCGTGCCTCGTGCCGTATCGACGCGGATCCTGTGGCCGAAGACTCAAGGATCCAGATGATCGCACCGGGCACCCGCGCCGACGCAGGCAGCATGGAGAAGATTGATCGCAGTGGGCGCGCCGTGCGCCGGCTCGGCGGTTGGGCGAGTTTTCTGCTGGCCTGTCTGTGGCCCGCCATCGGCGCCGCCGCGCCGCTGAGCACGCAGCTGCTCAATGAAGGTTGGCAATTCCGGCTGGCGCCCGGCGAAGCCGCCGCGGCCACGCGTGCCAAGGTCACCCGTTGGCGCGCCGCCTCGGTACCGGGCACGGTACAGACCGATCTGCTGGCGGCGCAGTTGGTGGACGATCCGTTCTATCGCGACAACGAAGCGCAGATCCAATGGGTGGGCCTGGCCGACTGGCAATACCGCACCAGTTTCACGGTGGACGCGGCGACCTTGTCACGCGAGCACGTCGAACTGGTGTTCGACGGACTCGATACGTACGCGGATGTCTATCTCAATGGCAGCAAGTTGCTGGCGGCGGACAATATGTTCCGGCGCTGGTCGGTGCCGGTGAAATCACTGCTGCACGCTGGCGGCAACACGCTGGAAGTGCGCCTGTACTCGCCCATCAAGCGCTTGCAGCCGTGGTTGCTCAAGCAGCCGTATGCGTTGCCGGGAGAGTTCGATTCCGCCTTTGGCGATGAGCCCAAGGGCAAGCAGACCGCCAATTACGTGCGCAAGGCGAACTACCAGTACGGCTGGGATTGGGGGCCGCGCATCGTTACCGAAGGCATCTGGCGCGACGTGCATCTGGACAGCTGGGATGCGCTGCGTGTCGCCGACTTCCATATCGAGCAGACCCAGGTCAGCGCCGAGTCCGCCCACGTCAATGCCAAGGTCGATGTGGAGGTGGATACCAGCCAGCCGCTGCAGGCGAGCATGGATGTGGTGGGGCCCGATGGCCAGGTCGCCGGCCATATCGAGCGCGAGGTCACGGTCGATCCAGGCAGTCGGCAGATCAGCCTGCCCGTGCGTTTCGCCGAACCGCGCCTGTGGTACCCGGTCGGTTATGGCGCGCAGGACATGTACACCTTCAAGCTGCGCCTGCGCGATGCGGACGGCACCGTGTATGTCGCTGAGCGCGCCACGGGCTTGCGCAGCGTGGAGCTGCGCCGCCAGAACGATCGCTGGGGTAAGAGCTTCGCCTTCGTCATCAATGGCATCCCGGTATTCGCCAAGGGCGCCAATGTCATTCCGTTCGACATGTTCCCCTCGCGCGACGACGAACTGCGCATGCACGACGTGCTGGCCTCCGCCCGCGACGCCAACATGAACATGTTGCGTGTGTGGGGCGGCGGCTATTACATGCCCGATCGCTTCTATGAGCTGGCCGATCGCTTCGGCATCCTGATCTGGCAGGACTTCATGTTCGGCGGCGCCATTCCACCGAACGACAGCGCCTTTGTGGAGAATGCACGGCAGGAGGCGATCGAGCAGGTCACGCGGCTGCGCAATCACCCCAGCATCGTGCTGTGGTGTGGCAACAACGAGGTGCAAACCGGCTGGGAATCCTGGGCGGATCGCGCGGTGTTCAAGCAATCGATCAGCGCGGACGACCGTGAGCGCATCGTGATCGGCATGGTCAACCTGTTCGGCAATGTGTTGCGTGATGTCGTGACGCGTTATGACGCCGAAGTGCCCTACTGGGCGAGCACGCCAAGCACCGACTACGATGGCCCCGCCAACGTCCTCACCGATGGTGACTACCACTATTGGGACGTATGGTCCGGCGCCGCCAAGCCGGTGACCGAATACCTCAACGTGACGCCGCGATTCCAATCCGAATATGGCCTGCAATCGTTCCCGGTGATGCGTACCGTGCGGGCCTTCGCCGCACCTGACGATCTGGCGGTGGAAACCCCGGTGATGCGCGCGCACCAGAAGTACGATGGCGGCAATGGCAACAAGCGCCTGCTGCTTTATATCGAGCGCGAATACGGTACGCCGCGCGATTTCCCCAGCTTTGTCTACCTGAGCCAGGTGATGCAGGCCGATGGCATCGGCCTGGCGGCCGAGCACCTGCGCGCCTCGCGCCCGCAGGCGATGGGCTCGCTGTATTGGCAGATCAACGACGTGTGGCCGGGCGCCTCGTGGTCCAGCATCGACTATTTCGGTCGCTGGAAGGCGCTGCAGTTCCACGCCCGGCGCTTCTATGCGCCGTTGCTGATCGCCGCCTTGCGTCAGGATGGCGCCACCACCGTGTCGCTGGTCTCGGATCGACCGGCTTCGGCTGGCGTGCACTGGCGCGTGCGGGTGATGGATTTCGCCGGCAAGGTGTCGTCGGATCACCAGCGCGTGGTGACCATGCCGCCGCTCAGCAGCACCCAGGTCGCCAGCTTCACCGATCAGCAACTGCTGCATGGCGCGGACCCGATGCATAGCGTGGCCGTGTTCGAGCTGGTGGAAGGCGATCAGGTGGTGTCGCGCCAGTTGGTGTTCTTCGATCACGCCAAGAGCCTGCCGTTGCCAACGCCGGTTATCCATACCCAATTGCAGCCATCGGTGGATGGCTATGCGCTTACTTTGAGCAGCGACGTATTGGCGCGCGATGTATGGGTGTCCTTCGGCGACGTGGATACCGAGTTGTCGGAGAACGCGTTCGATCTGCTTCCGGGCGAGAGCGTCACCGTGACGGTACGCACCAAGGCGACACGGGATGAGTTGTTGCATGCGCTGCAGGTCCAGGATCTTGCGGGCGTGATGCATGGAGAAATCGCGAAATGAGCACCAGCGTGATCGAGGGGAAGGGTTATGCCCACGCGCCGTGAGTTGCTGAAATGGCTGGGCGTTACCGCCGCGTCGGGTGGCTTGGCGTTTCCGACGGTGGCCGGCGCGGTGGATAAGCTTGGCGCCCGATACGCCAGCCGTCGCCCGCCCCGGGGGCAGCGCAAGTTCGTCAGCGGCGCCGTGGAGCAGCAGCTCGCCCGGGTGAAGTCGGCCATCGTCGATCCCAAGCTCGCCTGGATGTTCGAGAACTGCTTCCCCAACACCCTCGATACCACGGTGGAGCTGGGCACGCTGGACGGCAAGCCGGATACGTTCGTGATTACGGGTGATATCGAAGCCATGTGGCTGCGCGATTCCTCCGCCCAGGTGATGCCGTACGTGCCGCTGGCCTCGCACGACGCGCCACTGCGGCGGATGTTTCGCGGCTTGATCTGCCGGCAGGCGCGGTGCATCCGTATTGATCCCTACGCCAATGCGTTCCTGCCCGATCCCAAGGCCGCGCCGCTGAGTTGGGCGCAGCACGATCACACCGACATGAAGCCAGGGGTGGGCGAGCGCAAATGGGAGATCGACTCCCTGTGTTATCCCATTCGCCTGGCGCACAGCTACTGGCAGGCGACCGGCGACACCACGCCGTTCGATGACGATTGGCGCGCCGCCATGGCACTCGTGCTGCGCACGTTCCGCGAGCAGCAGCGCTTGCACGGGCGCGGGCCGTACAGCTTCCAGCGCACCTCCGAGCGGCCGACCGAAAGCCAGTTTCTGGAGGGCTACGGCAACCCGTCGCGGCCCAACGGCATGATTCATTCCATGTTCCGGCCCTCGGATGATGCCTGTCTGTATCCGCTGTTCGTGCCGGCCAACCTGTTCGCGGTGGTGAGTCTGCGCCAGTTGGCGCAGATGGCGCGCGCCATCCATCGCGACGAAGCGTTCGCGAGCGACTGCGCCGCGCTGGCCAACGAAGTGGAACAGGCGGTGCAGCGCGATGGCCGCATGCGCGATGCCGAGGGACAGGAACACTGGGCGTACGAGATCGACGGCTACGGCAACCAGTTGTTCATGGACGACGCCAATGCGCCCAGCCTGCTCAGCCTGCCGTACCTCGGTTGCTGCGATCGCACCGATACGTTGTACCAGCGCACGCGTGCCCTGGTGTGGAGCGAGCACAACCCGTACTTTTTCAAGGGGCGCGCCGCGGAAGGTATCGGCGGCCCGCACGAAGGGCTGCGCATGGTGTGGCCCATGTCCATCATGATCTATGCGCAGACCAGCGACGATCCCGCGCTGATCCGCCAATGCCTCGCCTGGCTGCGCGATACGGATGCCGGGACCGGCTTCATGCATGAAGCCTTCGATCAGGACGATCCCACGCATTTCACCCGCAGCTGGTTCGCCTGGGCCAACACCTTGTTCGGCGAACTCCTCATCGATATCCATCGGCGCTACCCGCAGCTCTTGCGCGGCGGATAAGCCGATATCGACCACCTGTCTGCCACCCTACGAACGCTTCCACGGAGAATCCCCACATGGTGTCCCGCCGACAATTCCTGCAAGGCATGGGTGCGCTGGCCGTACTCGGCACACCGCTTCCTTCGCTGGCATCTCAACTGGCGGATGCCGCCATGTCCAAGAGCGGTGCGGGCGGCGCGATGGCGCCGGCGACAGGGGTATCTCGCTATGTGGACGTGTTCGTCGGCACCGGTGGCCACGGGCATACCTATCCGGGCGCCTCGATGCCTTACGGCATGGTGCAGCTCAGCCCCGATACGCACGATTCCGGCTGGGATGCCTGTTCGGGCTATCACCAGGCGGACGGGTCGATCATGGGCTTTTCGCACACGCATCTCAGCGGCACCGGCGCCAGCGACATGCTCGATGTACTGGTGATGCCGGCACGCGGCCCGGTGCTGATCCAGGCGGGCGAGCGTGGTCTGCCGGACCACAACTATCGTTCGCGCTTCGATGGTGTCGCCAGTGCCACGCCTCAGCTGTCGCCCGACAGCAAAGCCCAGCCGGGTCGCGGCTATCGCTCGCGTTACGACAAGGCTTCCGAGCAGGCGCGCCCGGGTTACTACCGCGTGCACCTGACCGATCACGACATCCTTGCCGAGCTGACCTCCACGCTGCGGGCGGGTTTGCATCGTTACACCTTCCAAGGTCATGGCGATGGGCATCTGGTGGTGGACCTGGCGCACGGCTACCACGATGACGCGAAGACGCCGGCCGCCGTAAGCGATGCGCAGTTGCGTTTGCTAGGCAGCGATCTGCTGGTGGGTGGCCGACGCGTGCACCAGTGGGCGAACGGTCGCCACATCTATTTCGCCATGCGTGTATCGCGCCCGTTCTCGCAGGCGACGTTGTATGCCGAAGACGCCGCGCTGCCCAGTGGCATGGGCGAGGCCAAGGGCACGCATCTCAAGGCCGTGCTGCATTTCAACGAGGTCGGCCACGGCCCGCTGCTGGTGAAGGTGGGTATTTCCGCAGTGGATATCGACGGCGCGCTGCGCAACCTGGAGGAAATTCCCGGTTGGGATTTCGACGGCGTGCGCCAGGCCGCGGCCGACACCTGGGAGCGCGAGCTGAGTCGCATCCAGGTCGAATCCACCTCGCTGCCGACCTTGCGCACGTTCTATAGCGCGCTGTATCACACCATGCTGGCGCCCACGCTGTTCAGCGATGCGGATGGCCGTTATCGCGGCATGGATCTGGCCGTGCACCAGCTCCCCACGGGGCAGAACAACTACAGCACGTACTCGCTGTGGGATACCTACCGCGCGCTGCATCCGCTGCTCACGCTGTTCCAGCCCGATCGCGTGCCCGACCTCGTCAATGGCCTGGTGCGTATGGCGGAGGAGAGCCCGGATGGCCCGCCGGTGTGGCCGCTGCAAGGCGTGGAGACCGGCTGCATGATCGGTTACCACTCGGCGGTGGTCATCGCCGAGGCGCAGGCCAAGGGCTTCACCGGCATCGATTACGCGCGCGCGTGGCCGATCTATCGCAAGCGCGCGATGGAGGACGATTACCGAGGCCTGCCGTATTACCGCAAGCTGGGCTACATCCCCAGCGACAAGGAAGGCGAGGCGGTCAGCAAGACCCTGGAATATGCCTATGACGACTGGGCCGTAGCGCATATGGCCGACGCGGCCGGCGCCGCGGACGATGCCAAGGCGCTGCGCGAGCGCTCGCGCAACTATCGCCACGTGTTCGACAAGAGCCAGGACCTTATGCGTCCGCGCGGCAGCGATGGCGCGTGGCTGGAGCCGTTCGACCCGCGTGGCATGGGGCACTCCTCCAAGTGGCGTGACTTCACCGAGTCCAATGCGTGGGAGGCGACCTTCCTCAACCAGCACGATCTGTACGCCTATATGACACTGTTCGGTGGCCAGCAGGCGTTCGAGCGCAAACTCGATGAGTTGTTCACCATCAGCTCGGAGTTGCCGGCGGATGCGCCGCCGGATATCGCCGGCATGGTTGGCCAGTACGCGCACGGCAACGAGCCCAGCCATCACGTGGCCTATCTGTATGCGTATACCGGCTCGCATCACAAGACGCAGGCCCGCGTACGCATGCTGCTGGAAACCATGTATCCCGCCGAACCGGATGGCCTGGCCGGCAACGAGGACTGCGGCCAGATGAGCGCGTGGTACGTGATGAGCGCGATGGGCCTGTATGCGGTCGATCCGGTGAGCACCAACTACGTGTTCGGTAGCCCGGTGCTCGATCGCGCGCAGATCACGCTGGCGGGTGGCCGCACGCTTGAGATCCGCACGGTCGGCAACGGTCCGGGGCAGGCCTATATCCAGTCGGTGCAATGGAACGGCCGACCATGGACGCGCAGTTGGATCAGCCACGCCGAACTGGCCGCGGGCGGCACGCTGGAGTTCCGCATGGGCAGCACGCCGAACAAGGCGTTCGGTGCGGACCCGGCCGACCGACCGCCTGCATTCGGGCAGGCCGCCACGGTGCCGGTACAGCTGGGCTGAGTGAGTTCGCTTCCGGCGGTCGACAGGCCGCCGGAACGGGTAGGGGAGAGGCTCGAGGTGCCCCCGCGTTGGGCTTGGTGGGGTGTGGCGCCACCCTCTCGTAAGACTCGCGCAAGAAGTGTTGCGCTGCAACTTGCCTCGATCTAAATCGCGGTCAAAAATTTGTATCGATCTAAATGCCGCGCTGGATAGCGCACTCAGAAGACGCCCAGGCGGCTGGAGGGGACATGCGGAGCGGAAAGCGGATGGATGGCTTGATGACACCCCGGCCGACTCCGGAATGCGGAGCGCATCTGCATGGCTGAGCACGCCTGGTCACTTCGCCCCACGGCGGAGCCGTCGTACCTGCTCGCCGCCGATGTCGGCGGCACCCATGCCCGCCTTGGCCTGGTGTCGTTCCAGCAGACCGAACGGGGCGCCGGCATCACGCGCCCGGACGTATCGGCCTATCGCGTCTATCCGTGCGCTGCGTATCCCGGCATCGACGCCATCGTGCGCGCCTTCTGCAAGGAACACGACGCGCAGCCGCGTCGCTTCGCGCTGGCCTGTGCGGGCTATCTGCACGACGGGCGCGTCATCAATCGTCATCTGCATTGGCCGATCGAGCCGGCCGCGCTGGAACAGGCGCTCAGCCTGGATGAAGTGCGCGTACTCAATGACTTCGAAGCGCTGGCGCATGCCACCGCTTACCTGCACGACAGTGGTGTCACCACCGTCCACGCGCCGCGCGAGGTGATAACCACGCCCGGTCCGGTAGTGGTGGTCGGGCCCGGTACCGGGCTGGGTGTGGCAGTGCGCTTGCCCGGTACGCGTTCGCGCGTGCTTGCCACGGAGGCGGGCCATATCGCCCTGGCCGCGCGCGTGGGCCGCGAGCAGCAGGTGTTGCAGGCCCTGGTTCCCGTCGATACGCACATGCCTTACGACCACGTGTTGTCGGGCCCCGGCCTGCTGCGCCTGTACCAGACGCTGTGCCGCATGGAAGGTGTGCCGCCGGTGGCCGACGAGCCGGCGACGGTGGTAGCCGCCGCATGTGCCGGCCAGGACGCACAGGCGGCGGAAACGCTGCAGTTGTTCTGCGCGTGGCTGGGTTCGTTCGTGGGTGATCTGGCGATGCTCTATGGCGCGACCGGTGGCATCTATCTGGCCGGCGGCTTCCTCTCGCGCATGACCGGTTTCCTGGCGCAGAGCGCCTTCGTCGAGCGCTTTCTCGACAAGGGGGTGATGCGCCCGTTCCAGCAAACGGTGCCGGTGCATGTGGTCGATCACGCCCAGCTCGGGGTGATCGGCGCCGCCAGTTGGCTGATGGAGCGATCCATTCCGCCCGCCACCGGCTAAGTGCCGCCGCGTTCCTCGTTCTTTCCTTCTTCGCGCCATCCATTCCGCCACGTTTGACGAGTACTCGCCATGTCCGTGTTGTCGTCGCTGCTGGATCGTCGTTCGCTAGGTCGCCTACTCGCCGTGGGACTGGGCTGCTGTATCGCGCCGGCGATGGCTGGCGACGCGCCTGCCACGCAGGCACCCGACACCGCTACCATCGAACGCCAGTGGGTGGCCGCCAATCAGCCGTACGACGCCGCGCGCCGCGACGTGCTCGCGCGTGCGCGGCAGGTCGCCTGGCAAGGCCCGATGCAGCCGGACTGGCAAAGCCTGGGGGCGTATCGCGCGCCCGAGTGGTATCGCGACGCCAAGTTCGGCATCTTCATCCACTGGGGCGTGTATTCGGTGGCGGCGTACAAGGGCGAGTGGTATCCGCGCCACATGTACGAGCGCAGCGGTGAATACGCCAACTATCACCAGCATCAGGTAGACACCTATGGGCCGATGCCGCAGGTGGGCTACAAGGATCTGATTCCGCGTTTCAAGGCTGAGCATTTCGATCCGACCGCGTGGGCCGCGCTGTTCCGCCAGGCGGGTGCGCGCTACGTGGTGCCGGTGGCCGAGCATCACGATGGCTTTGCCATGTACGACTCGCAGCTGTCGGACTGGACGGCAGTGAAGATGGGCCCGCATCGCGATGTGATCGGCGAACTTGCCAAGGCGATCCGCGCGCAAGGCATGAAGCTGGGCCTTTCCTCGCATCGCGCCGAGCATGATTGGTTCTTCGAGTACGGCCGTGGCTACGACTCGGACGTGAACGATCCGCGCTACGCCGCGCTGTACGGCCCGGCGCACCCCTCGCGTTCGGCCAAGGGCGAGGATGGTCAGGAAGTGGATTGGACCTACGTGTCCGATGCCTATCTGGACGATTGGCTGGCCCGTTCCTCGGAGATTGTGCAGCGCTACCAGCCCGACCTGATGTATTTCGACTGGTGGATCGGCCAGCCACGCTTCCGTGGCGCGCTCGCGGAGTTCGCGGCCTTCTACTACAACCAGGCCACCGCGCGTGCGCAGGGCGTGGTGCTCAACTACAAGCTCAACGACATGAGCCCGGGCACTGGCACGCTGAATATCGAGCGTGGTCAGGCAGCGGATATCCGCGAACTGCCCTGGCAAACCGAAACCTCGGTGAGCCCCGATTCGTGGGGCTACGCCGAAGGCGATACCTACAAGTCGCCGGATGAGATCGTGCAGTTGCTGGCCGACGTGGTGAGCAAGAACGGCAACTTGCTGCTCAATATCGGCCCCAAGGCGGACGGCAGCATTCCGCCGGAGGCGCGCGGCATCCTGCTGGCGGTGGGGCAATGGCTGAAGGCCAACGGCGAGGCCATCTACGGCACACGGCCGTGGCAGCACTACGGTGAAGGCCCCACGCAAGTCGTGGCTGGCACCATGCAGGACACCAAGACCAAGCCGTATACCGCCGAGGATTTCCGTTTCACCACCAAGGGCGCGCAGCTCTACGCCATTGAACTGGGCTGGCCCGCCGACGGTCATGCGTTGATTCGCTCCATCACGCCCGCGCTCAAGGTGCGCAGCGTGACCCTGCTTGCCACCGGCAAACCGGTGCGCTTTACGCAGGACGCACAAGGCCTGCATCTCGATCTCCCGGCCCAGCCGTCGGGCGTCCATGCCTATGCCTATCGCATTGGCGCGGACAGTCATTAACCCATCGCACGGAACCGCCCGATGAAGCGTCTTCTGCTTGTGCTGTGCCTGTTGTTGCCCGTTGCGGTTCATGCGCGTGCGCCGAGCGCGATGTTCTACATGCTCGATCAGCAGAAATCGATCGACGCGTTTGAGCGTCACGCCAACCGCATCGATGTGCTGGTGCCTACCTGGTATGCGGTGGATGCGCATGGGCTGGTATCGGGCGCGCCCAATCCGCGCGTCATGGCCATCGCCAAGGCCAACGACGTCACGGTGATGCCCATCGTCTCGGCGGGTGGCGATCGCGCGGCATTCCACCAACTGCTGGGCGACGAGAAGGCGCGCCGCGCGATGATCGATGCGCTGATCGTGCAGGCGCAGCAATACCGGTTCAGTGGCTTCCAGTTCGACTTCGAAAATATCGCCTGGACCGATCGCGATGCGCTTACCTTGTTGACCCGCGAAACCGCCGATGCCCTGCATAAACACGGCCTGCAGCTTTCGATGGCGGTGGTGCCCGACGCGCCGGGCCACGCCGGGCGTGGCGAGTTCAGCAAGTGGATGTGGGAATACTGGCGCGGCGCCTATGACCTGGAGGCGCTGGGCAAGGCGCTGGATCTGGTCTGCCTGATGACCTATGACCAGCACACGCGCTGGACCACGCCCGGTCCAGTGGCGGGCATGCCCTGGACCATGGAACACCTTACCTACGCACTGGGTCGCGTACCCAAGGAAAAGCTGTCGCTGGGCATCGCGCTGTACGGCTATCACTGGTATGCGGGCAACCCCGTGCGCGAGGACGGCAAGGAGTCTTCCAACATCACCGCCGAATACATCGACGCGGACGTCTCGTTGCCGCTGGCCCGCCAATACGGCGCCACGGTGCAGTGGGATCCGGTGGAGCACGAGAGCTGGTTCTACTTCTACCGTGACCAGATGCGCGAATGGGTGTTCCTGCCCGACGCGCACGCCTTCCGCGACCGCTATGCGCTGGTCAAGCAGCAGGGTCTGCAAGGCTTCTGTTCCTGGGTGCTCGGCGCCGAAGACCCGGCAGTGTGGAACGAACTGCCCGAACGACATCCGCTGGTAACGCTGCGTGCCGCCGAGGGCGCCGCCCAGCAGCCATGAACCTCACCCGCGGCGCAGCCCCTCGCCGTGGGTTTTCCTGCCGGGGCAGGCCGGAACCGACGCCGGCCTACGTTGCGAACGTCGGAACAACAACACGCACAACACCAGCCGCCATCGCTTTGGAGAGAACGATGACGGCCAACACCACACAAAGCATTCGGGAGGGAATCAAGATGAACCGTATTCACCTGCGTCGCGCCATGCTCGCCAGTTCGCTGGCCTGGGCGCTCGCCACACCGCTGTACGCGCAGACCACCAGCGCACCGACCGGCGAGCAGAACCAGAACACCTCGCAAGACAATGCCAACAAGAAGCCCGTGACGCTGGACAAGGTCGTAGTCACCGGTTCGCGCATTCCGCGTTCGGAGATCGAAGGCCCCGCGCCGGTGGTGATCGTCACCGCCGAGCAGATCAAGGCCCAGGGCTTCACCACCGTTTTCGAATTCCTCAATTCGTTGCCGCAGGTCGCCACGCCGGAGTTCTCCGATCGCGTATCCACCTGGGGCAATACGGCGGTCAACGCCCGCCCGATCAACCTGCGCAACCTGGGTCCGGACCACAGTCTGTTGCTGGTGGACGGTCATCGCATTCCCGATTACCCGCAGCCCAGCGCAGGCCAGAGCACGTTCCAGAACTACGCCAACATCCCGGTCGGCATGATCGATCATATTGAAGTGCTGGCTACGGGCGCTTCGTCGATCTACGGTTCGGACGCGGTGGCCGGCGTGGTCAACGTGATCCTCAAGAAGACCTACCAGGGCGACGATCTGCAGATCACCGGCGGCGGCGCCACGCGTGGCGGCCGCAACTACGGCGACATCAACTTCCTGGGTGGCCGTTCGGGTGATGGCTGGCATGTGATCTACAACTACCAGCACACCAATCGCTCGGCGCTGTTCGGCCGCGACCGAACCTATACCGACGCCGAAAGCGACGCCGGCTACGGCTCCTGGAACGCGAGCGCGCGCATGTTCGGCTTCCCCACCTCCAACGGTGCGGCGCTGCAGAACGCAGCCGGCAACTACATCGCACCGCCCGCCGGCGCGTGCGGCAAGTTTGGCAACAATTTCTCGGCCTACGATCACAAGACCGTAGCCACCAATGGCAACACGGTGGACCCCACCAACATCACCGATGCCGGCGTGTCGTGCACGCAGAATGCCGCCTTTGCCAACTGGGTGCTTTCGCCGGGCCTGCGCAGCGACAGTGTGTATGTGGCGGGCGACTACGACTTCAGCTCCTCGCTGCAGGGTTACGCCTCGGTGTCGCTCAAGGACAGCACCGGCATCACCAATACGGCGCTGCCCGCGCTGTATCCCATGGCTGGCCTGCCGAACAATTTCTATGACCAGACCTCGGGTCAGGTCATCAGCAACTACAACCGCCAGCTTACCCCGCAGGAACTGGGCGGCTACGGCAACACCCACGACTACGAGCAGAACTGGGATATTCATGCGGGCCTCAAGGGCACCATCTTCGATGACCGCTTCAACTGGGACCTGAACCTCGGCACCAGCAAGTACATCGTGCATGAGCACTACACCGGCCTGAACGAACAGGGCATGTTCGATTACTTCTTCGGACCGCAGGTCGGAACCACCACCGTCAACGGCACGGCGTACCCGACCTACGCACTCAACAGCAATCGCTTCTGGAGCCCGATTTCCCCGTCGGATTACCAGAGCTTTGCCGTGGGCGGCGTCAACAGCGCCTATACCTGGATGGATCAGGCCACCTTCAACGTCAACGGTGACCTGTTCAACACCTGGGCCGGCCCGATCGGTTTTGCCGGCGTGGTGGAAGGCAACCATCAGGGTTTCCGCCTAGCGCCCGATCCGCGTGGCAACACCACCACCTTCGGCGATCCGTTCCAGAACTACATCACCGGCGGCGGTACGCGTAGCCGTCTGTCGACCGCGACGGAGTTCCGCGTGCCGCTCGCATCGACGCTGACCTGGACGATTTCCGGCCGCCTGGACAAGTATCGCGACGCCAGCCTCGCCGACATCGCCCGCACCTGGGGTACGTCGCTGGAGTGGCGTCCGCTGGATGGCCTGCTGTTGCGTGGCACCTATGGCACCAACTTCCACGCGCCGGACATGCAGGCCATCTACCTGGCCGACTCGGTGACCACCGTGGGCGACTACGCCGATCCGCTGCAGTGCATCCAGACAGGCAATCGCACCTGCCAGAACTACCAGCACGCCACCTTCTTCAATCAGTACTCGGGCGGTAGCCGCAACCTGCTGCCGGAAACCGGCCACTCCTGGACCTACGGCTTCGTGTGGGACGTACCCGGCGTGGAAGGTCTGTCGGTGTCGGCCGACTACTGGCACATGGGTATCGACAACGCGATCAAGTGGATCGACACCAACACGCTGCTTACCGACGAGGCGGGCTGCCTCACCGGTCAGACCGTCAGCGGCGCGCCGTATATCGCGCATCCGCTGGGCTCGGAGTACTGCCAGTTGGCGATCCGCAACGTGGTGCGCGACAACGCGGGCAATATCGTCAGCGCCACCGTGGGCCCGATCAACGAAGCGTCGTTGTATGTGAGCGGCGTCGACGCGTCGTTGAACTACAAGTTCAACACCTCGCGTTGGGGCAGCTTCAACTTCGGCCTGGACTACACCAACAACCTCTCGTTCAAGGAGCGTGACCTCGCGTCCGATCCGCTGCTGAACACCCGCTACCAGTACGTGGCGAGCAAGATCACCGGCAACCTGGCGTGGCACTACAACGCCTGGGACGCGAGCCTGCACGGCGAGCGTTCGGGTGAGCTGCGCGCCAACAACTACGGCGGTTGCGAAGTGCTGCCCAACGGCATCCAGCCGGCGCTGGGCGATCCGCAGTGCGTGGTCTATCGCGGTCATGTGGCGCCGTGGATCATCTGGAGCGGCTCGGTGTCTTATCGCATCAACGAGAGTCTCAAGGCCGGCCTCAACGTGTCGAACATCTTCAACAAGGTGGGCGCCATCCCGTACTACTCGGGCGGCTTCGAGTTCATTCCGACCCAGCAGGGCGCGAACTACACCGGTCGTGAGGTGTTCCTGTCACTGGATTGGAAGATCGACTGACGTGTCATCAAGGACGGGCCCTGTTGGCCCGTCCTGCGCGGCGCCGCCATGCGCGGCGCGGCGTGCACGAGGGCAAGGACGCTGTTAGATTTCAAACGATCCAACCTCGCTGCAAGGGAATCCGATGGCTCATCTTCCGTCCCGCTCCTGGCTCCCGTTGATGCTCGCTTTGGCGCTATCGCCCGGGGTGGCATCCGCTGGTACCAGTGATCATGCAGCAGAGGTCGATCCGCGCATCGGTACCGGTGGCGATGGTCATACGTTCCCTGGCGCCACGGTGCCGTTCGGCATGATCCAGTTGTCGCCCGACACGGCAATGCCGAATTTCAAGCAGGCCTATAAATGGGCCGCTGGTTACCAGTACGGCGACACCAGCTTGCTCGGTTTTTCCCATACGCATTTTTCCGGCTCGGGTCATTCGGACCTGGGCGATGTATTGGTGATGCCCATCGCCGGCGACGTGCGGCTGGAGCCGGGTGATCCGGCGCGGCCCGGCAGCGGCTATCGCTCGCGTTTCAGTCACCAGAGCGAGCAGGTGGAGGCCGGGTACTACGCCGTGACACTCAGCGATTACGGCGTGCGCGCCGAACTTACGGCGGGACGTCGCATCGGCTGGCATCGCTACACCTTTCCAGCCGGCAAGCCAGCGCATGTGCTGCTCGACCTGCGCCCGAGCATCTACGACTACGATGGCAAAGTGCTGTGGTCCAGCCTGCGCGTGCGCGAGGACGGCACGGTCACCGGTTGCCGCACCACGCGCGGTTGGGCACCGGGTCGCGAGCTGTGCTTTGCCATGCGCTTCTCCCAGCCGTTGCAATCGCGCACGCTGTACAACCGCGAGGCCGAGGTCACCTACAAGGGCTTCAAAGGTCCCGGCCATCAAGCCGAGGATCACGATGCCCAGGCCGGTCGCGCACTCGTCGGCGTGTTCGACTTCGGTGAGTTGAAGCAGCCGCTGCGTGTGAAGGTGGCGATCTCGCCGGTGAGCGAAGCCAATGCCGTCGCCAACCTGGATGCCGAAGGGCAGGGCTGGGATTTCGATGCCCGCCGCGCCGAAGCGCGTAGCGCTTGGAGCCACGCGCTGTCGGTGATCGACGTGGACGCGCCCAAGGAACAGCGCATCAGTTTCTACACCTCGCTCTATCACGCCTTGTTGTCGCCCACGCTGAGCATGGACGTGAACGGTCAGTTCCGCGGTCCGGACGGTGCGGTGCATCAGGCCACCGATGCGAATGGATCGTTCGAGTTCCACTCCACCTGGTCGCTATGGGATGTCTACCGCGCCCAGCAGCCGCTGATGGCGCTGCTGATGCCTCAGCGCAGCACCGACTTCGTGCGCTCGCTGATCGCCTCACGCGAGGCCAGCCCGTTCGGCATCCTGCCGGTGTGGGCATACCAGGGCCTGGAGACGTGGTGCATGATCGGCTACCACGCCGTGCCGGTGATCGCCGATGCCTATGTCAAGGGCGTGCGCGGTTTCGACGCGGACGCCGCGTTGAAGGCCATGGTGGCCAGTGCCACCTATGCGCCGTATGGCGGCCTGGGCGACTACATGAAGCTAGGCTACGTGCCCATCGACAAAGAACCCGAGGGCGCGTCCAAGACGCTCGAATACGCCTATGACGACTGGTCGTTGTCGCAAATGGCCAAGGCCATGGGCCGCGCCGACGTAGCCGCCACCTTCCGGCAGCGTGCCGGCAACTGGCGCAACGCGTTCGATCCCAAGACCGGCTTTATGCGTGCGCGCAAGACCGATGGCGCCTTCCGTGAGCCGTTCGACCCGGACGCCGCCGGCTACGGCACCGATTACACCGAAGGCAACGCCTGGCAATACTCCTGGTACGTGCCGCAGGACGTCGCCGCGCTGGTCAAGGCCTTGGGGGGCGACGCCGCCTTTGTAACCAAGCTGGACAGCGTGTTCGATGCCAAGGTCGACCCGGCGCGCTTCGCCCATGTCGAAGACATCACCGGCCTGATCGGCTGGTATGCCCATGGCAACGAACCCAGCCATCACCTGGCGTATCTGTATGACTACGCGGGTGCCCCCTGGCAAACCCAGAAGCGCCTCAAGCAGATCATGGACACCCAGTACGCCGCCCGGCCCGATGGGCTGGCCGGCAACGACGATCTGGGGCAGATGTCGGCCTGGTACATCTTTACCGCGCTGGGCTTCTACCCGGTGACGCCGGCCAGCGACGAATACGCTATCGGTCGCCCGTTCGTGTCCCGTGCCACCTTGCACCTGCCTAACGGCAAGTCCTTCACGGTGACCGCCTCGCCCCTCGATGGCAGCCACCCGTACGTGGGCAGTGTCACCCTCAACGGCAAACCGCTCGATCGCGTGTTCCTGCGCCATGGCGAGATCCTGGCGGGTGGCGAACTGCACTTCACCATGCAGGCCGAGCCCAACCAGGCCTGGGGCCAGCAGCCCGGCAGCCGTCCTTCCTCCATGAGCGAGGGCGGGTTCTGAGGCCCGATGCGACGCTTGCCGTGACATGGCGCGCAGAACGCGCGCCCTCGGCGGGCGCTTACTAAAGGCCTAGGAAAAAGCCGAGGCAGGAAGGTGGCAATTGCCCAGGTGATTCTGCAACTATGCCGGACATGTTGCGCTCACACTGGAAATTAGCGTCGACACTCCGGCCAGCCATGAGGGATCGCATGGCCTTGCGCTGGCGACTCGGTGGCCTATTGGCCGCCGTGCTCGTTATTGTGGCGCTGCCCTACATCGTCACGCGCAGTGGCGCGGCAGAAGCCATCAGCGCCAACGAGCGCGTCACGCACTCGTCCGAAGTCAAATCGCTGACCTATCGCATCGCCTATGTCACCCGCGACAGCGAAGCGGCCATTTACCGCCTGATCCACGGCGACACCGACCCGCAGGTACGCATGCGGGCCGCCCGCGCCGAACATGAGGTGCCCGGCCTGCTCGCGCAGCTGCGCGACATGACGCGCGATAGCCCCGACCAGCAAGCCCTGATCGGTTCGCTCAATGCCACCGTCAATGGGCGCATGGCGCTCAGTGGCCAGGCGGTGCTGCGCCATGAGCATGGCGACCCGCAGGGCGCGGTCGAGGCCATGCGCGACTCCGGCGCGCTGTTCAAGATGGACGACCTCATCGATGGCATCGTGCGCAACGAGAACAGCGTGCTGCTGCAGCGTCGCGATGAAGCCTCCCGCGAGGCCTTCAACAGCAGCCTGGCCTTGGCCATCACCGCCATTGCGCAGGTGGTGCTGCTTACCATCGTGGTGATCGTCTCCGAGCGCCAGATCAGTCGTCGCCTGATGGCCGAGGTACGCGAAGGGCAGGCCGTGCAGCGCTCGCAATTGATCGTGCAGGCCGTGCGCGAGCCGATTGCCTTGCTGGACGCCAGCCTGGGCACCTTGCTGGTGAACGCCGCCTTTGGCGAGCTCTATGGCTTGCCACCCGATTTCCGCCAATCGATGCCGCTAACCGAGATCGGCGACGGCGCCTGGACCGACAGCGCCTTGCTGCAACGTCTCAACGACGTGCTATTGCTGGATCGCGAGCTGTGGGATTACGAACTGGTCCAGCGCACCGTGGATGGCGTGGACCGTCACGTGGTGATCAACGCCCGCCGCCTGGAACAGGATGGCGGCGGCGATCCCGTGCTGCTGATTACGCTCAGCGACGTGACCGCGCGCGCCCTGGTGGAGCAGCAGGTGAAGGAGCTCAACCGCCAGCTCGAGGGCAAGGTTGAGCAGGTCTCCGATGTGAACCGAGAACTGGAAGCCTTCAGCTATTCGGTCTCGCATGACCTGCGCGCGCCGCTGCGCCACATCAGCGGCTTTGCTGGCAAGTTGCAGCAACACCTGGGCGAGGGCGCGGACGAACGCTCACGCCATTACATCGAAGTGATCAACGACGCCTCCCGACGCATGGCCTTGTTGATCGAGGATCTGCTGGTGTTCTCCCGCCTGGGTCGCGGTGCGCTACGCCTCCAGCCGGTAGATATGCAATCGCTGGCGGACGAAGCGCGCGTGCTCGCCGAGATCGATGCACATGGCCGCCATATCGTGTGGTCCATCGCGCCGCTGCCGATCGTGATCGGCGATGAGAACATGTTGCGTACCGTGTGGCAGAACCTGCTCGGCAACGCGGTCAAGTACACCGGCAAGTGCGAAGTGGCGCGCATCGACGTGGAAGTGCAGCGCCACCGCGATGGCAGTTACGAGTTTGTAGTGAACGACAACGGCGCCGGCTTTGACATGCAATACGCCGGCAAGCTGTTCGGCGTGTTCCAGCGACTGCATCGCGCTTCCGAATTTCCGGGAAATGGCATTGGCCTGGCCAATGTGCGGCGTATCATTACCCGTCACGGCGGGCGCGTCTGGGCCGATGCCGTGCCCGGGATGGGAGCACGCTTCCATTTCACGCTGCCCGCATCCGATCTGGCGGAAAGCTTTGCGCAGAGGCGGTTATGAACCATCGCGATATACGAGCCATCTTGCTCGTCGAGGACAGTCTTGCGGATGCCGAAATGGCGATGGATGCGCTTGCTGAAGCCAACCTCGCCAACCCCGTGGTGCACCTGGAAGACGGTGTGGATTGCCTGGACTACCTCTATTGTCGAGGCGAATGGGCCGGGCGCGAACCGATCGATCCCGCCGTGGTATTGCTGGATATCAAAATGCCGCGCATGAGCGGCCTGGAAGTGCTTACCCAATTGCGCGCGGACGATCGTTTCCGTCGCGTGCCGGTAGTGATTCTTTCCTCCTCGCGCGAAGAGAGCGACCTGGCACGCAGCTGGGATATCGGTGCCAACGCCTACGTGATCAAACCCGTCGACGTGGAACAGTTTTTTGAAGCGGTGCGCACAGTTGGACAGTTCTGGGCTGTGTTGAACCAGGCGCCCGAATAAGCCGCGCAACGACCGGGCAGGATGCTCACGATGGAGTCGCAGAAAGTGGACAGGCAACACCGGGTACTTCCGAAAATTCGCGTACTGCAGATCGAGGACAGCCAACTCGATGCGGAGCTGGTGCTGTCAGAGCTCGACGCGGATGCCATCGACTACGACGTGCATCTGGTCGACGCGGAGCCGGAATTTCTCTCCGCCCTGGAAGGCTTTCGCCCGCATATCGTGTTGTCCGACCTCAGCATGCCCGGCTTTTCCGGCCAGCGCGCCCTGGAACTATTGCGCGAGCGCGACCAGGATCTGCCCTTTATCTTCGTCTCCGCCACGCTGGGCGAGGAAGCCGCCATCGAGGCACTGCGTAACGGCGCTACCGACTACATACTCAAGCAGAACCCCGCGCGACTGGCCTCGGCCGTGCGTCGCGCACTACGCGAAGCCGAAGCGCAACGCGCTCGTCGCCGCGCCGAGACCGAACTGATTCGCGCGCAGCGCTTCGAAAGCCTCGCCATGCTGGCCGGCGGACTCAGCCACGATTTGCGCAACCTGTTGCAACCGCTGCTGCTGGCCGGCGACAGCCTGCAGGACTACCAGGAAGATCCGCGCCTGGGCCGCCTGGTGCGCGACTGCGGCAAGCGCGGCCTGGACATGGTGCAATCCATGTTGTCGTTCGCACGTGGCGCGCGCCGCGCGGAACAGGTGCGCGTGGGCGCGTTGCTGGAGGCGCTGAACCTGCTGCTGCAAGGCAGCGTGCCGCGTTCGGTCACGCTGCATTTGTCCGCGAGCGATCCCGAACTGACCTTCGACGGCAACCACACCGAATTGCAGCAGTGCCTGCTCAACCTCAGTCTCAACGCGATCCAGGCCATGCCCGAGGGCGGCGAGCTGCGCATTGAAACGAGCGTGAAAGTGCTCGACGACACCTTCTTTGTCGGCGACGAAGAGGCCGAAGAAGGCAGCTACCTGTGTCTGACCGTGGCCGACACCGGCACCGGCATGGACGAGGACGCGTTACGACACATGTTCGAACCCTTCTACACCACCAAGGAAACCGGCACCGGCCTGGGCCTGATCTCCTGCAAGCGCATCGTTACCGCGCACGGCGGTGTCATGCGGGTGGATAGCCAGCCGGGCCGCGGCACCCAGTTCCATCTGTATATTCCCCTGCTGGACCGCGGCGCCGAGGCCAGCGAGCAGGACGAGAGCGATAACCTGCAAGGCGAAGCCGAGCGTGTACTGGTGGTGGTGGAAGAAGCCGGCCAGCTCTCGCTGCTGGTCGATACGCTCGACTCCTGGGGTTACCAGGCCCACGCCAGCCAAAGCGGTACGGCGGCACTGCAATGGATCGAGGCGCAAGGCGTGCCGGATCTGGTCGTGCTGGACGCCGACATGAACCTGTTCACGGGCGTGCGTACTCTTGCCGCGCTGTTCGATCATGGCTATCGCCGGGCCGTGCTATTGCTGGCACGGCCAGATGCACCGCCCGACATGGATGAGCTGCCGGTGATGGAACATCTCTACCTGATCGACAAACCGATCTCGACCCAGAAGCTGCTGCGCACCGTGCGCGAGGCATTGGAGGCGAGCGCGGGAAGCCTGCCAGAGGGCGCGCCGTAGGCTGCCGGTGCGCATTTCCCCGGGGCTGCCTGGGAGAGCGTGGTTCCAGTGCGGCACATAGGGCGACACATCGCCGTTTCAGCGCTACGGTTTGCAACTGCCGGAACATTACACGTGGCGCCAAGCCAGTCGCTGTAGAAGACGTGGCTTCAGTAGGTGACTATCGTTCCCTTGATTACGGTGTGTTTCGGGCGCGCGGCAAACCTATCACCCGGGAAGAGGCTGCTCGGCAACGCCCATGATTGAGTGACCAAGCTAGGCAAACGCGTACAGGGGCGCTGCCGTCACCGCGCCGTATGATCAGTGTCAGGTGCCATCAACATGAAATTCAGTGATCTTGAAAAGTCAGCGCTACAGCTAAACGATCTCTATGAACAGCTGGAGATCAAGCGATGGGGGCGCATCTGGACCACCACAGAACTCGCGCTTGGCTTCGTGGGGGACGTGGGCGATCTGGCGAAACTGATCCAGGCAAACGCGGGTATCCGAGATATTGATGACTGCAAAGCCAAGCTTGGTCATGAATTGTCGGACTGCCTGTGGTCGATCATGGTTCTGGCAAATAAGTGTGGCATCGATTTGGAGGCGGCGTTTGTCAAGAACACCGAAGAGCTCGTCGAGTATGTATCTGGTGAGTTGCGCACCTAATCGAGAGGAAGTACTCCTGCACGCTGAGAGCGCGCAGAAAAGTGCCTTGCAGGCTGGCTGCGGAGAGACTGAGATCACCTGGATCCGTGATACTTGGAACAACACACGTCTCGGACGCTGGACACGAGGCATCCGAAGTGGGGAGTTCGATAAGAGGGAGGCGAAATGTCCAAACCAACAGCTGAAGGCCTCAAGCGCTATCCCGAGACGGCGGGATATAACGTGGATCTCGCCAGCCCCATCCCCTGCGTTTGTAACCCGGCATGCGGGCTTCGCTGCGCCGGCGAGTGCGGCTGCGAGGCTTGCTCTGTTCAGTTCACGAAGTTCTGTGAGGCATCGGGCCGGCTGAGCGCATTGGTGCCAACCTTAGAGGCGGAAGAAGAAGCACTCAACGCATACCGCCATGTAGTGGATGCCGAGCCGCCAGCGATTATTCGGCGCGGTAGGTTCGACGGCCGATAAAGGCGAAAGGGCGCTGTGCCTCGGCGGAAATGCCGGGTATGTGCGCAGCCTCTCGGCGGTAGCGCTTGGGTATGCTTTCAAGTGCGGCGTCAGCCGGTCAACGCAACACTTTGAAGAAATCGCTTTGCGTGGAATATCAATCTTCCACGCATTCTTGGCAGCCTCTCTAACGATCCTGCTGTGCCAATAGGTCGGAGTAGCACTGGATTTAGGGCACGTCCAGCCTGCTGGCCCTCGAGCAAAGAATCTGAGCCTGGATGCCACGTCAACGCACCTTCTGCTGGCGCAGTGTCGGGGTGTTGCGTTGACCGGGTGAAATCGCAACCCAGGGCGGATGGTTGGCAGGGATGCAATTTCAAGGAAGTTGCCGCCATGGTGATGAATCGCACTGCGCTCAAGCACAGGTTGATGGCCTGGAATGATGAATTCGTTGGATCGGCCTACGGTTCGAAGCAGGAAGTTTAAGTAATCTCAGCCGATCGTGCCGATTGGCTGATCTTTAAGGGCAATCAAATGAAACGCTTGATTGCGGGCGCTTCCGCACTGGTATTTACCCATGCTGTCCTGGCTTCAGAGGTGGCTCCAAACGATTGGAAGCGGTCTGGGCTATACGTAACGGGCGTTGCCGTTATCGACCAGCAAGGCAAGGTCACGCATATCGATTTGCTACCTGTCGAGCGCAATGACAAGGGCAGCAAGGAGCTTGCGGCACAGCTCACCCCGCTTGCCCAATCCACCATGTCTCATTGGGAATTCGTACCTGCAACCTTAAATGGCAAACCGGCAGAAGCTCAAACGTTTCTGCACGGTGTCTTCGAGTTTCGCCCAAAGGGTAAAAGTTATGAGGCCCGCTTTGTATTCATTGGGAATGGCCCTCAACTCGACAAGCGCACAGCGCCACGGTACCCGCGCGACATGGTCAGCGCCCGCGTCCAAGCCAAGCTGACCATGCTTGTATTGGTCCACCCGGATGGGAGTCTGAGCGACATTCGGCTTGAGTCAGCGCAAAGCACGGGCCGGCGGCCGACCACCCAGTTCGTCCGAGCGGCGACAGAAGCCATGAGCTCCTGGCATGCTGAGCCCGAGACGGTTGATGGGCATGCCGTGGAGACGTGGGTTCGCGTCCCGATATCGTTCAACCTGCGCGATACCGTCAGCGGGCTCCAATACGATCCTCAGCTTGAACGCTCCGTCGACTCGCCTGCGGAGCCACTCAAGTCTTCGTCGGGCGAAGAGAGCCTGGCACTCGACAGCGCCGTCAAGATGCGTTCTCAGTCGCCCGAACTGTGACCCGGACATGCCAGGGAAAGAGGGTGTCTAAACGCGTAAGCCATACCTTTTCCCTGGTGATCGTGTTGATAGAGAAGCAGAATCTTCGTGGAGATATCTGCTTCCAAGCCACCGCAAACATAGTGTTTAGGCGCCCCAAATAGACCCGCGATAGGGACGATCTCGGCAAGACGTGCTTTGGCTATACGAAGCTCCTGCCTGGGAGGGCGAGTCATCAGACCATGTTGCCCTTCGATCGCGAAAAGCCCGAATTGCGGCGACGCTAGAGCGGCGGCGAACGACATAGGTAACTCGTCCTTCGGCGGTTGAGAGACACCTCGCTGGCGTGGCGAACTGGCAAGGGCAACTTTAGCCCTGGCGGAGCAAGGAGAGCCGGAGAAGGCGAAGGAAGGTCGACTTCGACGACATCGCCCCAAAACGGTCAAAACTTGCCCCGATCTGCCCACCGCGCTAGCGTGGCCCTATGCGCATCGCCTATCGAGCCGAAAGCCTGATCGACGCCCATCTGGTGAAGGACGCGTTGGAGCGCGTGGAGATCCCTGCGTTTGTCTCCGGCGAATACCTTACCGGCGCGGTGGGGCAGCTGCCTGCCTTGGACTATGTGGCCGTGCTGGTACCGGAAACCAGCCTGCCCGCGGCGGAGCGGGTGGTGCGCGAGGTGGAGGCGATGCTGATGGAAGCACGGCTCGCACTTGGTGAGATCGAGGACGATCCCGACGCGCCGCTGCCGGCCCTGGGTTAGCGAAGCCGTTGAGGCTCCACCGTATCATTCCGCAATTCAACCCATTGGCGCCGCCACCGTCCGTCGCGCTTGGACAGGTTGGCCAGATGGCCGCGCCACAGGAGTTTTCATGCAACAGTCGCTGCAACAGATCCAGGCGCTGATTCGCGCCGTGCCCGATTTTCCCAAGCCTGGCGTCGTTTTTCGCGACATCACTCCCTTGCTTGCCGATGCTGGCGGCTTTGCCCGCTGCATCGACGCGCTGGCCGAACCTTGGCAGGGCAGCGGCGTACAGGCGGTGTGCGGCATTGAATCGCGTGGGTTCATCTTTGGCGCCGCGCTGGCGCAAAAGCTGCATGCCGGCTTTGTGCCGCTGCGCAAGCCGCGCAAGCTGCCGCCGCCGGTGGTGGGCGTGGATTACCAGCTTGAGTACGGGGTGGATCGGCTGGAGGCGCGTGACGATGCGCTGCGCCCTGGCGAACGCGCCCTGATCGTGGACGATGTGCTCGCCACCGGTGGCACCCTCGCTGCGGCGAGCGCGCTGGTGCAGAAGCTGGGGGCGCTATTGGTGGGCGCCAGCGTGGTCATCGAGTTGGCGGAGCTGAAGGGGCGCGAGCGGTGGCTGGGCGGTACGCCGTTGCACGCCTTGCTGCGTTACTGAGGAGGGAGGCCGCCGGTTTCGTTGATTTGAGCAGGCGTAGCCGCCATATCGGAAACATCGCAGTAACCGGAGGGTTTCCCATGCTAGGTATCGGCGCTTTCAAACAACGCATGCCGCATCGCGAGGACGCCTTGCCAGGGCGCGATCGCCCCATCCTGCCGGAAGCACCGCATCATGTGCTGGGCAGTTCGTTGCAGGCGGAAGCCTTTCCGGGCGCGGCGGTTCTGGTGGTCGGCATGGGCTGTTTCTGGGGCGCCGAGCGCAAGTTCTGGAGCGTACCTGGCGTGTTGAGCACGTCCGTGGGCTATGCCGGCGGCTACACGCCCAATCCCACTTATCGCGAAGTGTGCTCGGGGCAGACCGGGCACACCGAAGTGGTGCGTGTGGTGTATGACCCGACGAAGGTGGACCTGGAAACGCTGCTGCGCGTGTTTTGGGAGAACCACGATCCGACCCAGGGCATGCGCCAGGGCAACGATGAGGGCACGCAATACCGCTCGGCCCTCTACCTGAGCGACGTAAAGCAACTCGCGGCGGCGGAAGCCTCGGCCCAGCGCTTTCAGGCCGAGCTGCAGCGCGCCGGTTATGGCGCCATCACCACCGAGATCGCGCTGGCGGGGCCGTTCTACTTTGCCGAGGATGAGCACCAGCAGTACCTGTCCAAGCATCCGGACGGCTACTGCGGCCTGGGCGGCACCGGCGTGAGCTGCCCCATCGGCGTGGCGCACGCCAGCTGATATCGCTACGGCGTGGCCGGTGCCACGCTTTCGACGTAGACCAGTTCGCAGGCGCCGTCGCCGGTATCGTCGCGCGTCATCGAAGTACGCCAGCGCCAACCGTTGGGGCGCGCGGCATCCACCAGGAAGCCTTGCAGGTGCACCACTTCGCCCACGCGCAGGCGATCGAGCTGTGCACGCACGGCGGCGTCGGCGGGAATCATGTGCATGTTGGCGCTGGATTGTTCGATCTCGCGGCGCGGAATCGGAAAGCTGGTGACATGCCAGTGGTAGAAGCGGTTTTCCTGGCTGATCTGGATGCGTGCCAGCACGCTGCTGTCGGACATGCGGCCCCAGCCCAACGCCAGATCGGTGGGCGCGAGTGAGGCGCCGCCGTCGACGTGGTAATCCTCACGGGATAGCACGCGGGCGGTGAGTTCAAAGCGTGCGCGTGTGGTCAGCGTGATGTCGCCACGTTGCAGTGTGGCGCCGTGATCCAGGTCGATCTGCGTGGGGGCATCGGGCGCGAGCACGCCGGGCGGCGGCGCGATGGGCCGGTGACGCGACCAATGCACACCGCCAAGCACGGCGATCAGCAGGAGACCGGCAACCCACCAGCGTGGCATGCGCGGTACTCAGCGCGCGCTGCGGCGCGTGGGCTTGGCGTCCGCCAGGCCCGGACGCAGCAGCTCATCGGGCATGGATCGCACGACGTCGGCGAAGCGTTTGAGGAAGGGGCCCATCGAGGAGCTCTTGCGCCACACCAGCGCAATGCGCCGGCTTGGCGGATGACCGGCGAATTCAAGCAGATGCACGTTGTCGGTGCGCGCCACCGGCGGCTTGATGGCGAGCGTGGGCAACAAGGTGATGCCTACGTTGGCGGCCACCATCTGGCGCAGGGTTTCCAGGCTGGTGGCGCGGAAGCCGGAACGTTCGCCCGCTCCGGCCAGGTGGCACACCTCCAGCGCCTGGTCGCGCATGCAGTGGCCGTCTTCCAGCAGTAGCAGGCTTTCGTCCTCCAGGTCGCCGAGCTTGAGTAGTTTCTGCTTGTGCGCCAGCGGGTGGCTTTCGGGCACGGCGAGCACAAAGGGCTCTTCGAACAGAAACTCGGCGTGCAGGCTATCCTCGTGCAGGGGCAGGGCGAGTACGCCGACATCCAGCGCACCTTCGCGCAGCATCCGCACCACGTGCTCGGTTTTCTCCTCCACCAGCAGCAGTTCCAGGCGTGGGAAATGCGTGCGTACCAGGGGCACCAGGTGCGGCAGAAGGTAGGGGCCGAGGGTGGGGAAGATGCCCAGTCGCAGCGTGCCCGATTCCGGGTCGCGCGTGCGCTGCGCAATAGCCTTGATCTCTTCGACCTCGGCCAGCACGCCGCGCGCGCGACGGGCAATTTCGCGGCCGGTCTCGGTCAGCAGTACCTTGCGCGGCGTGCGTTCCACCAGCGGCACACCCAGCTCATCCTCCAGCTTCTTGATCTGGGTGGAGAGCGTGGGCTGGCTGACAAAGCTCGCCTCGGCCGCGCGCCCGAAATGCCGGTGCTCGGCCAGGGCCACGAGGTAGTGCAGGTCGCGCAGGTTCATGGGCGGCAGCCAGTTGATAGCTCAGGTCAATGATTGTGAGGCTACTCATTGCTTCTAACAATGGGCAATGGGTTTTCCCTGGGCTGAACTGTCGCCCATGCCTTCTGGCACTGGGTCATTCGTCATGCATACGCCTAGCTTGCGGGTTCGATTGTCCCTGGGGAATGGTTTACATGCGTCGTCTCGCTCGTCCGTTTGTTCTCACCGCGCTCGCTGCCTGCTGCGGTGCCGCCCTGGCCGCTCCGGCCGCCAATGACCAGCCGCACGGCAAGCTGCCGACCTGGGCACAGCCCGAGTCTTATCAGCTCGACTTCAAGGTCGATCCGCGCCAGCCCGATTTTTCCGGCACCACCGTCATCAAGCTCAAGCTCGCGCAGGCTTCCGATCACGTCTGGCTGCACGGCCGCGAGTTGAAGGTGGGCAAGGTCACCGTGACCGACGCCGCGGGCAAGGCGCATGCAGGCAAGTACGTGGACGTGGCGCCGCAGGAAGGCGTAGTGCGCGTGGATTTCGGCGGCACGCTCAAGCCGCAGGAGCTCACCCTCGCCATCGAGTACACCGCGCCGCTCAACCAGCAGTTGCAGGGTCTGTACAAGGTGAGCCACGAGGGCCAGCCGTACGCGATGACGCAGATGGAGCCGATCAGCGCGCGCTATGCGTTCCCCGGCTTCGATGAGCCGGCGTTCAAGACGCCGTTCGATATCCGCCTGACCATTCCCGCCGACGAAGTGGGCGTGGCCAACACGAAGCAGGTGAAGGAAGAGGCTGCCGGCGACGGCTGGAAGCGCCTGACCTTCTCCACCACCAAGCCGCTGCCCACCTACCTGGTGGCGTTTGGCGTGGGTCCATGGGACGTGGTGAAGGGCCCCGATATTTCGCCCACCGCTTACCGCACGCAGACGCTTGAGCTGCGTGGCGTGGCCGCCAAGGGCGAAGGCCATCGCATGCAGCATGTGCTGAACGAAACGCCGAGCATCATCCACACGCTGGAGGACTACTACGGCTTCGGCTACCCGTGGGACAAGCTCGACCTGCTCGCCGCGCCCGACTTCTCCGCCGGCGCCATGGAAAACCCGGGCCTGGTCACCTTCCGCGACTGGCTGTTGCTGCTCGATCCGGATTCCCCGGCCAGCTACGTGCGCGGCTCGTTCAACGTGACCGCGCATGAGCTGGCACACCAATGGACCGGCGACACCGTCACCATGGCCTGGTGGGACGACCTGTGGCTCAACGAAGCCTTCGCCACCTGGATGCAGCAGAAGGTGACGCAGAAGGTGCACCCGGAGTACCGCGCCGACCTCGACCGCGTGCGCGGCGCCCAGGGCGCGATGAATGGCGACAGCCTGGTCACCACGCGCAAGATCCGCCAGCCGATCACCGGCAATGGCGACATCGAAACCGCTTTCGATGGCATCACCTACCAGAAGGGTGCCGCGGTGCTGGGCATGTTCGAAGGCTATGTGAGTGAGCCGGTGTTCCAGAAGGGCATGCGTGCCTACATTCAGGACCACAAGTTTGGCAACGCCACCGCCGACGACCTGATCAACGCCATTGCCACGGCCGCCGACAAGGGCGATGACTTCAAGCAGGCGTTCAAGAGCTTCCTCAACCAGCCCGGCGTGCCCTATGTGCAGACCAGGCTGGAGCAGGTAGACGGCAAGACCGTGCTGCACCTGAGCCAGAGCCGCTATCTGCCGGTGGGCAGCAAGGGCGACGACAAGCAGGTGTGGGGCGTGCCGATGTGCGTGCGCTACGGCACGCCCGATGGCAGCAAGGTGAGCTGCGAACTGTTCGACAAGGCGCAGGGCGAGATGGTGCTCAATGGCGCCAGCAAGGCCACCTGGGTGCTGCCCAACGCCAATGGCACCGGTTACTACCGCTTTGCCATGGACAAGAGCGACCTGGCCAACCTCGGCAAGCAGATCAACAAGCTCGACGATGCCGAGCAGCTTGCCTACGCGGATGCGGTGTATGCCAGCTTCAAGCATGGCGACCTCGATGCCGCCGACGTGCTCGCCGCGCTCAAGCCGCTGACGGCCTCCAAGACGCGCGAAGTGGCTACCGCACCGTTGACCAGCTTCAACTGGATCTACCGCAACCTCGCCAGCACCGACGCACAGCGCGCCAAGCTGGCCGCCTGGGCCAAGGACGCGTACCTGCCGCGCCTCACCCAGCTGGGCTATCACCGCAAGCCCAACGAAGCCGATACCGATTCGCTGCTGCGTAACAGCCTCGCCGAGGAACTGGCGTTGGGCGTGCGCGTGCCGGCGGTGCGCGCCGAGCTGATCAAGCAGGGCGACGCGGCGCTCAAGCGCAAGGCCGATGGTCGCCTTGACCTGACCGCTGCCGATCCGGATCTGCTGGGCGTGGCGCTGGGCGTGGCGGTGCAGGAGCGTGGCAAGAGCGCGGTGGACGCACTCATCGCCGAATTGCCGCAGACCAGCGACCCGGCGTTGCGCAACGCCATTCTCAGTGGCTTGAGCGAAGCCAATACCCCCGACACCGCCGAGCAGGTGCGTAACTTTGCCCTCGACAAGAAGGTGAAGGTGGGCGAGATGGCGATGCTGTTGGCGGGTGGCCGCGACACCCGTGCCCAGCGCGATGCCACCTGGCAGTGGGCCACCGCCAACTACGACCGCATCATCGAGCGCACCGGCAGCTTCTCCGGCGGCCGACTGCCGAGCATGATGGGCGGCGGCGGTTGCGCCTCGGCCGAGGCGGATCGTTTGCAGGCATTCTTCAAGGATCGCGCCAAGAACGTGAGCGGCGCTGAGCGTGGCCTGGCGCAGACCACCGAAGCCACCGTGCTGTGCAGTGCGTTGGTGGAAAAGCAGGACGCTTCCGCCATCCTGCGCTGATTCCGCTCACGCGTGTATAAGGCCGGGCGGTGCCAACCGCCCGGCTTTTTTTTAGCCCCGGCAAACCCCGCGCCGCATCGTGCGACGTTTCATGACAGAAGGGCGTCCAGGGAGGCGCCGGACCCATCGCACTCGCCGCCTCGCCGGTGCAGTCGGCGGCCACTTGCTCACGCTTCCCTGGCCGACCCCTCCCGCCGGCACCTACACTGGGCCGGCCCACCCAGGGTAGTCAGGGAGAAAGACATGCGTCGTCCGTGGGAATGGTTGTTGCCGTTGGCGTTGTTGGCGGCGCCGCTGCTGGCGCAGGAGGTGCCCCCAGCGTTGAAGGATTGGCAGGGCTGGGTGCTGCACGATGTGCCGGAGCACGCATGCCCCTGGCTGCGCACTGACGGTGATCGTGCCTGCGTGTGGCCAGGGCGCCTGTCCATCGAGGCCGGCAAGGACGGCGCGCACTTCAGCTTCGAGGTGCATGTGGATGCCGCCGATTGGGTGGCGCTGCCGGGCAACGGCGACGTGTGGCCGCAACAGGTCGTGGTTAACGGCAAGCCGCTACCGGTCCTGCAGCACGACAACGGGCCGGCGCTGCGCCTGGAGCCGGGCGACTACACCTTGCGCGGCGAGCTGCCCTGGGTAAGCCGTCCTGCGCGCCTGCATGTGCCGACGTCGATCGGTCTGGTCACCTTGAACCTCGATGGCACGGCGGTCAGTCGCATCGAACGCAACGGCGAGCAGCTCACGCTGGGCGAGGCCGCCGCCGCGCAACGCGCCGCCGATGCGCTGTCGGTGCGGGTGTATCGCCGTCTCACCGATGGACTCCCCGCCACGCTGGAAACGCAGCTGCAATTCAATGTCACCGGCAGCGCGCGCGAGCAGGTGCTTGGGCCGGTGCTGCCCCCCGGTTTCGTCGCCACGGCCTTGGCTGGCGAGCTGCCTGCGCGATTGGAGAGCGATGGGCGGCTGCGCGTGCAACTGCGCCCTGGCCAATGGAAGGTATCGTTGGGAGCGCGCTCCACCGGCGTGCTGGAGAAAGTCGCGTTGATGCCGCCCGGCGAGCCGTGGCCGGCCCAGGAAGTGTGGAGCTATGCCGACGCCGGCGCATTGCGCAGCACGCGGGTGGAAGGGCAGGCCACCGATGCCGCCCAGGCCGATGTGCCGGCGGAATGGCAATCGCTGCCGGCTTACGCGCTCGATGGCGCGCATGGCCTGTCCATCGAGTCGGGCACGCGCGGTGGCGAAGGTGGCCAGGGCGATCAGCTCACGCTGCAGCGCAAGTTGTGGCTGGATTTCGACGGACACGGGTTTACCGCGCTCGATCATCTCACGGGTACTTTGCGCCGCAGCCAGCGCCTGGATGTGAGCGCGCCGTGGCAGCTGCAGAGCGCGACGCAGGACGCGACGCCGCTGCTGGTCACTGCCGATGGCGCGGGTCGGCAGGGCGTGGAACTGCGTGGCACCAAGATCGACGTAAGCGCGGGCCTGCGCTTGCCCGAGCGCGGTCATGCGCCCAGCGGCGGCTGGCAGCTGGCGCTGGAACGTATCGACGGCACGCTCTATCTGCCCAACGGGTATCGCTTGCTGGGTGCGATCGGCGCGGATCGTTCGCCCGATTCGTGGGTCGCGCAGTGGAGCCTGCTCGATCTGTTCGTGGTGGCACTGATCGCCTTGCTGGCGGGCCGCCTGCTGGGCTGGCCGTGGGCACTGGTGGCACTGGGCTTCCTTGCCTTGTCCCTGCATGAAGGCGGCGCGCCGCGTTGGACACTGGCGGTGGTGCTCGCGCTGGGCTTGCTCACGCGCGCCCTGCCGGAAGGTCGCCTGCGCGTGTTCTCGCGTATCGGTGCATTGGCTTTGCTGGTGTTGGCGGCGTTGTGGACACTACCGTTCGCCGCCACGCAGATGAACTACGCACTGCATCCGCAACTGGAACAGGGTGCCTACATGGGCCGGGTAGGCTTTGAGCCCGACAACGAAGCACCCTCGGTGGCCATGGACGAAGAGACCGAGGTCGCGCCGGCGGTGGAAGAAGCCTCGGTCAACGCGCCCCCCGCACCGCCTGCGCCAGCCACCGGCATCGCGGCTGCCCAACGGACGCGGAAGGAGCGTCAGTCCTATGCACCCTCGGTAAACGGCAAGGTGGCCTCGCTTGCCTCGGCGGTGGTCACCGGCTCTCGCATCACCGCCGCCAACACGGTGGGCCAGGAGGTGGACGCGCACAGCGTGATCCAGGCCGGTCGTGGCACGCCGTCGTGGAATGTCGGCAATAACTATCGCCTGGGATGGTCCGGGCCGGTCACGGCGGAGCAGTCGACGCGACTGGTGATCGCGCCGGCCTGGCTGGTGCGTCTGTTACGCGTGGGCATGTTGGCCTTGCTGGTGGCCCTGCTTGGCAAGCTGGCTCTGGGTGCATGGCGCGCATGGCCTGGCTCGGCTGGTGGCTGGCGCCTGCGCGCCGGCGCGGTTGCGCTACTCGCGCTCAGCCTGCTGTCGCCCGGTGCGCACGCGCAGGCCACGCCAGGCAACGAGGTGCTCAACGCGCTGCGCGAGCGCCTTACCGAGGCACCCAAATGTGAGCCGGACTGCACCAGTACGGCCCAAGCGACGGTCCAGGCCCATGGCGATCAATTGTCCCTGGAGCTGGAACTGCACGCGGGCGCTGCCGCGGCGGTGTCGTTGCCGCAAGGCGACGATGCGCTGCAACTGCAGACGGTGGACGTGGACGGCAAGCCCGCCGACTTGCTGCGTTCGGATATCGGCGCGTTGATGGTGCGCATGGAGCGCGGCGTGCATCGCGTGACCCTGCGTTATCGCGTGGCGCCCGTCGACACCGCGAATGTGCAATTCCCATCGCATCCCCAGCGCGTGCTCTTCAGTGGCACCGAGTGGAGCGCCGATGGCGTGGATGAGGGGCGCCTGCTTGGCGACAACCTCACACTCAATCGCCTGCGCACCGCGGCGGACGGCCAGGCACGGGTGGGCGCCACGCAGACTTTTCCGCCGTTTGTGCGCGTGGTGCGTACCCTGCAACTCGGCAACGAATGGAACGTGCGCAACACGGTGCAGCGCATTGCGCCGGTCGAAGGCGGTTTCAGCCTCGATCTGCCGTTGCTGCCGGGCGAGCATCCGCTGGGCGACAACGCGCGGGTGAAGGATGGCCGCATCGGCGTCACCTTCAATGCGGGCATCAACGAGGTGAGCTGGACCAGTCGCCTGGATCGCGGCGAGCAACTGGCGCTGACCGCGCCAGCCCTGGGCGAGCGTGCGGAGCAGTGGGTGGTGCAGGCGGCGCCGATCTGGCATGTCGATGCCAAAGGCATGCCGGGCACCTTGAGCGACGACGGCTTGCTGTATCAGCCGCTGCCTGGAGAGACGCTGGCACTGTCCATCACCCAGCCCAAGGCGCTGGTTGGCCCCAGCCTCGCCTTCGACGCGGTCAGTGTGCAAAGTCAGGCGGGCGACCGTTCGAGCGAAGCCCAGGTGACCCTGGTGGCGCGCAGCACGCGCGGTGGCGAACACGCATTGGGCTTGCCGCCCGGCGCCGAGTTGCTGGAGGCACGGCGTGACGAGCGACCGATCAATCTCGCCATTCGTGACGGCAAGATCGGTCTGCCGCTGTTGCCGGGCGTGCATCGCTATGCGTTGCGCCTGCGTCTGCCGCAAGGTATCGGGGCGTTTACGCACACGCCGACGCTCACACTGAATGCGCCAGCGGCCAATCTCACCTTGCATCAGGCGTTGCCGCAGGACCGCTGGGTGCTGTGGACTTGGGGTCCGTCGATGGGGCCGGCGGTGTTGTACTGGTCGCAGTTGCTGGTGCTCTTGCTGGCGGCGTGGCTGCTCGCGCGCTACGCACCCACACCGCTGCGCTTCTACCAGTGGCTGCTGCTGGGGCTGGGTTTCTCGGCGTTCGCATGGGGCGCCTATGCCTTGGTCGTGGTATGGCTGATCCTGCTTGGCCTGCGCGCGCGGCATGTGTTGCCCGAGCGCTATGGCACCACCTTCAATCTGCAGCAGGCGGCCTTGGCGTTGCTCACGCTGGTGGCGTTGGCGGTATTGATATCGGCGGTGCCCAAGGGCTTGCTCGGCTTGCCGGATATGCACGTGGCCGGCAACGGTTCCACCGCCTGGCGGTTGAACTGGTTCGCCGACCAGACCGATGGCGCGTTGCCGGTGGCTGGTGTGTTCAGCGTATCGTTGTGGGTCTACAAGATCGCCATGCTGCTGTGGGCATTGTGGTTGGCGAACGCGCTGATCGGCTGGTTGCGCTGGGGCTTCCAGTCGTGGAGCGAAGGCGGCTATTGGCGCGCGCGCCAGCGCAAGACCAAGGTGCCCCCGCCAGTGCCTGAGGCGACGGAGTAAGGCGAACGAGGTCGCTGTGGCGGGCGCCGCAGCGACCTCGATGGGTTTTATTGATCCTCGGCCACGCGCAACACCAGCTTGCCGGTGTGGCTGCCGTCGAATAGGCGGTTGAGCACTTGCGGTGCGTTCTCCAAACCTTCGGCGATGGTTTCGCCGGCCTTGATCTGGCCGTTCACCACCCAGCCCACCAGATCCTGCACCGCGCGTTGCTGGTCGCGGTAGTCGAAGGCGAGGAAACCGCGCACGGTAAGGCGCTTGACGATGATGACGCTGTAGTCGTCCGAGGGTTTCTCGCCGCTGGCGTAATTGGCGATGAGTCCGCACAGCGCCACGCGGCCGCCGTTGACCATGCGCGAGAGCACCGCGCGCATGACCGGGCCACCGACATTCTCGAAGTTCACGTGCACGCCATCGGGCGTGGCCGCGGCCAATTGCTGCTTGAAGTCGGCGGCCTTGTAGTCGACGGCGGCATCAAAGCCGAGGTCCTCTATCAGGTGGCGGCATTTCTCGGCGCCACCCGCGATGCCGACCACGCGCGCGCCACGCAGCTTGCCGATCTGTCCGGCGATGGAACCTACCGAGCCCGCAGCGGCGGACACCACCAGGGTTTCACCCGGTTGCACCGGCGCGATCTCGGTAAGGCCGTAGTACGCGGTGATGCCGCTGAAGCCGCACGCCCCCAGCAGCGTGGGCAGCGCCACCGGGGGCTTGGGCGGCAGCTTTACCCAGTCCTTGGCGTGTGCTTCGCGAATCACCGCGTAGTCCTGCCAGCCGACCAGGCCCTGCACCAGTTCGCCCACGGCAAAGCGCGGGGATCTGGACGCCACCACGCGGCCCAGGCCAATCCCGCGCATCACTTCGCCAATGGCGACCGGCGGCATGTACTGCGGTCTATCGGTCATCCACACGCGGTTGGTGGGGTCCATCGAGAGGTAGAGCACGCGCACCAGCGCTTCGCCCTCGGCGAGTTCGGGCACGGCTTGTTCGTGTAGCTCAAAGTTGTCCTGGCGCACCAGGCCTTCGGGGCGGGTCTTGAGCAGCAATTGGCGATTGATCGGGTTCATCGGTGAGTACTCCGGCATTACACGGCGCGGGCGCCGCCATCGAGCACCAGCTCGGCGGCGGTGACATAACGGCTTTCATCGGAAGCGAGATACAGCGCGGCGTAGGCGACATCGTCCGGCTCGCCCAGGCGTCCCATGGGGATGCCGCGCACCAGCTTGCGCGTGGCCTCTTCCTCGCCGAGTGCGGCGAAAAACGGTGCCACGATGCCGGTACGGATAAAGGCCGGATGGATGGAGTTGCAGCGCACGTCGATCTTCTGCCGTGCGCAGTCCACCGCCACCGATTTGGTGAGTGCCGCCACGGCCGCCTTGGAGGTGTTGTAGGTGGTGTAGTTGGGGTCGATCTTGAAGGAGGCCAGGGAGGAAATGTTGATGATCGACGCTGGCTGCGCGTCGCGCAGGTAGGGTAGGGCATGCTTGCAGCCCAGCATCACGCCTTCCACGTTCACGGCCATCACGCGGCGCCATTCCTTCAGCTCGATCTCGCCCACCGTGCCCAACGAGCCGACACCGGCGTTGTTCACCAGCACCGAGAGGCCACCCATGGCGAGCGCTGCCTCGGCGAGCAGGCGTTCCCATTGGGATTCTTCGCGCACGTCGTGTGGCGCCGCCCACGCGACGTCGGCGCCGAGTTCGCGATTGATGTCGGCCGCCTGGCTGGCGACGGCATCGGCATCGATATCGGTGAGAAAGACCTGGGCCCCATGGCGGGCCAGCATGTGCGCGGTGGCGGCGCCCAGGCCGCCACCGGCGCCGGTGACGAAGGCGCGCTTGCCGGCGGCGCGTGGAGCGGGTTGGAAGGTCATGCTGTGGTCCTTGTCAGACACAGAGGTAGCCACCGTCCACGTTCAACACCGTGCCGGTGGTGTAGGAGGCAGCGTCGGAAGCGAGATAGAGCGCCGCACCGGCCATTTCGGATGGCTGCGCCACGCGGCGCATCGGCACATGCGCCAGCGCCGCCTTGAGGATGGCCGGCGTGTTCACCAGCACCGAGGCGAACTTGGTGTCGGTGAGGCCCGGCAGCAGCGCGTTGCAGCGCACGCCCTGTTCGGCGCACTCCACCGCGAAGGCTTTGGTCATGGAAATGACGGCGGCCTTGGTGATGGAGTAGATGCCTTGCTGCGGGCCCGGCACCACGGCATTCACCGAGGCGACGTTGACGATGGCGCCGCCGCCGTTCCTGGCCATCAAGCGCGCCCCGTGGGTGGACATGTAGAAGTAGCCGCGAATGTTCACGTCGACGGTCTTCTGGAACACCGACGGGTCGGTATCCAGAATGTGCCCGTAGAACGGGTTGGTGGCGGCGTTGTTCACCAGGATGTGGAGGCGACCATGGGTTTTCTCGACATGCGCGTACAAGGTCTCGATGTGTTCCAGTTCGCCGATATGGCACGCGACCGCTTCGGCCGAGCCGCCATCGGCGACGATGGCATCGACCACACTCTGGCAGTCGGCCTGCTTGCGGCTGGACACCACTACATGGGCGCCGTGCAGGGCGAACAGCTTGGCGATCTCGGCACCGATGCCACGGCTGGCGCCCGTGACAATGGCGATCTTGCCGGTGAGGTCGAAGGTGGCGGCTTGGCTCATGGTTGGGGCGTCCTGAAAGTGGCGAGGCGCGTGAAGGGCTTCATCAAAGGGCGTGCTGTGTACGGAACTGCGTGAATGTTCATCGCAAGGTGACCAGGTTGGCATCGCGCGTGCGTTCGAGATGCGGCCAGGCGTTGTAGGTGAGCAGGGTCGGACGGCCGGAGCCTAGGCGCAGGCGCGTCACGCCGGTGTTCACAAGCGGCCAGCTCAATGCGAACGCATGTGCGGGTGGGGTCTGCAGTAGCTCGGCGGCGATCACGGCAATGGGGCCTCCGGAGGTGAATGCCCAGAGCGTAGCGGCGCCGCTGTCGGCAAGCTGTTCGAGGGCTTGCCTCACATCGGCACGGAAACGCGGCCAGCTTTTGCGGTATTCGTCGTCGTGCGCGCCGCTGGTCCAGCGCTCCAGCGCCTGCACGAACAGGTGCTGGAACGCGCGATGCGGATGGTCGCTTTGCTTCATCGCCGCGCGCAGCGCCCCTGGTGCGGCGAGGTCGGGACGCAGGCGCGCGAGCAGTTCGAGGTGATCGACTTCATCCAGGCCATCCAGCACGGTCGGCGTGTGGCCAACGCCCGCCGCGTGCAGGCAATGCGTGGCCGTGTCGCGATGGCGCATGCGCGGCCCCATCGCCACCTGATCGGGCGTCGGGCCGCAAGCCGCCAGCCATTCGCCGAGCAGGCGCGATTGCTGCGCGCCCACGGCCGAGAGCTGGTCGTAATCGTCGGCGCTGAAGCTGGCCTGGCCATGGCGTATGAGCAGCAGTTCGCGCATGCTCAGCGGTCCATGGCCGCGATCACCCGGCGGCAGCGCATGCCCATATAGCGGGCGGCGTCGCCAAAGCCAGCGAATTGCGGGTTGGTGGTCTGACCGAGCGCGAAGCGGCGATAGATCTGCTGGATGATCACCATCAGGCGGAACAGGCCAAACACCTCGTAGAAGCCAAAGCGCGATATATCCAGCCCGCTGCGCTCGCCGTAATAGGCCACCACCTCGGCACGCGTGAGCATGCCGGCCTCATGCGTGGGCTGGCGGCGGAACGATTGGAATACGGCGTCGTCATCGGCCTGGACCCAGTAGGCGAGCGAGCTGCCCAGGTCCATCAAGGGATCGCCGATGGTGGCGAGCTCCCAGTCCAGTACGCCGATGATGTGGAGCGGGTTGTCCGGTGCGAGCACCACGTTATCGAAGCGGAAGTCGTTGTGGATCACGCAGCGCGTGTTGTCCTGCGCGGGCTGGTGGGCGTGCAGCCACGCCATGACGTCTTCGCACGGGTCCGCACCCTCGGTGGCGGCCTGTCGCCAGCGTTCACTCCAGCCGGCGACCTGGCGCGCGATATAGCCTTCGCCTTTGTCCAGTTCGCGCAGGCCCGAGCGGTCGACGTCCACGTGGTGCAGTTCCACCAGTCGATCGATGAAGCCGGTGCACAGGTGGCGCACGCCATCGCGGTCCAGGCCCAGTTCGCGCGGCAGGTCGCGGCGAAGAATGGTGCCATGCAAGCGCTCCATCACATAGAAATGCTGCCCGAGCACGCGCTCGTCGTCGCAGCGCGCCAGGATGGCGGGCACATACGGATAGCTTGGCTTGAGCGCACCGATGATGCGGGCTTCGCGCAGCATGTCGTGCGCGGATTTCGCCTTGGCGCCACGCGGCGGACGGCGCAGCACCAGTTCGCGCCCGGGGTAGCTCAGCAGGTAGGTGAGGTTGGAGGCGCCACCCGGAAATTGGCTGACCGTCAGCGCGCCCTGCAGGCCGTCGATGTGTTGCTTGAGAAAGGCATCGACGGGGGCGAGGTCGAAGGCATCTTCCTCGCGCACGGCGCGCGCCTGATCGGGGATGGCGGTCATGCGTGGTTCTCCGCGGCGAGTTGGGCCCTGGCTTCGAGCTTGGCGACCACGGCGCGGTGCACTTCGTCCGGGCCATCGGCCAGGCGCAGCACGCGTGCATAGGCGTAGAGCTGGGCGAGCGGAAAGTCGTCGGTGAGCCCCGCGCCGCCATGGATCTGGATGGCCGCATCGGCGGCTTGCTGCGCCACCGCGGGCACAACCACCTTGATCTGGGAAATCAGGCTTAGCGCGGCCTTGGTGCCGTGGGTATCCAGCGTCCAGGCGGTTTTGAGCGTGAGCAGGCGCGCCTGCTCGATGGCCATGCGCAGGTTGGCCACGATATCGGCGTTGCCGCCCAGCGTGAGCAGCGGCTGCCCAAAGGCGACGCGTGCGCTGGCACGGCGGCACAGCAGGGTGAGCGCACGTTCCGCCGCGCCCAGTGCACGCATGCAGTGATGCACACGGCCGGGGCCCAGGCGCCCTTGCGCAATTTCAAAGCCACGGCCCGGCCCCAGGATCACGTGACTCAATGGCAGGCGCACCTGCTCGAAGCGCATCTGGCCGTGGCCGGAGGGTTCGTCGTAGTGATGGAACACCGGCAGCATGCGTTCGATCTGCACGCCCGGTGCGTCGAGCGGGCAGATCACCATGCTGTGGCGACGGTGTGGCTCGGCGCTCGCATCGCTCAGGCCCATGAAGATCACGAAGCGGCAATGCGGATGACCCAGGCCGGTGGTCCACCACTTGCGGCCATCGAGCACCACCGAGTCGCCTTCCACGCGGGCGGTGGCCTGCATGTTGGTGGCGTCGGAGGAGGCCACGTCCGGTTCGGTCATGGCGAAGCCCGAGCGGATCTCGCCGCGCAACAGCGGGTCCAGCCAGCGCTCGCGCTGCTCAGGTGAGCCGTAGCGAAGCAGCACCTCCATGTTGCCGGTGTCCGGCGCACCGCAATTGAACACCTCCGGCGCGATGAAGGAGTGCCCCATGCGTTCGGCCAGCGGGGCGTAGTCGAGGTTGCTCAGGCCTTCGCCGCCTTCCAGCTCCGGCAGGAACAGGTTCCACAGGCCGGCGGCACGGGCACGCTGCTTCAGCTCCTCCATCACCGGCGGCTGGCGCCATTGACGGTGGTCGGCGCTGCCGCTGAGTGCGGCGGCGTAGGCCGTCTCGGCCGGCTCTACCTGCTCGCGCATGAGGCGATCGAGGCGTTCGAGTAACACACGGGTGCGTTCGGAAGGGCGGAAGTCCATGGCGGTGCTCCTGGCGTCCGGTCAGCCTACGCTGGTGTCATGCAATCAGTGAAATGAATATGCTTTATGGCGTTACATAAATACTGCGCATATGTATGGGCCGCTCGCCGGCCCGTCAGGAGATCCCCGTGGAACGTGATCACCGTATCGACCTCAACCTGTTCCGCGTGCTGGACGCCATCTACACCCATGGCGGCGTCAGCGCGGCGGCGCGGGTGCTGCACCTGACCCAGCCGGCGGTGACCCACGCCCTGGGTCGGCTGCGCGATCAGCTGGGTGACCCGCTGTTCATCCGCCAGGGCAATCGCCTGCTGCCGACCGACAAGGTGCGCGCGATGATGCCGGCGGTGCAGGCTCACCTGAAGGGCTTGCTGGCCAGTGCGCGCGCACTGCCGCAGTTCGATCCGGCGCAACTGGACATGGAGTTCGTGCTGGGGTTTCGCGACATTCTCGAATCCATCGTGCTGCCCGGGTTGATGGCGCGCATCGAGCGCGAGGCGCCGGCGGTGCGCGTGGTGAGCCGGCGTGTGGCGGCCGATGAGATGGAGCGCGAGCTGGCGGCCGGCGCCCTCGACCTGGCGGTGGATCGTCCGCTGTGCGCGGCGTCGCGACTCTCCCAACATCATTTGCTGGATGAAACGCTGGTGGTGGTAATGCGCCGCGATCATCCGCTCGCGAGCACCATGCGTCGCGCTGACTATCTGGCGGCGCGGCATGTGGTCGTCTCGCCGCTGGGCGAGGCGAACGCACTTGACCTTCTGCTGGGCCAGAACGGCATGTTTCGCGAGGTGCGCATGGTCTGCCAGCACTATTTTGCCGCCTGCCAGATTGCGGCCGCCAGCGAGCTGCTGCTTACGGTGCCCATGGCTTATGCCGAACACCTGGCCGGCTTGCTGCCCATCGCCATACGCGCGTTGCCGATCCGCCTGCCGGTCATTCCGATCCTGGCGTATTGGCACGCGAGCAAGGAGGATGACCAGGCGCATCGCTGGTTTCGTGAACGCCTCGTCACGTCGATCGCCGAGACGATGCCATCGTCCACGCATTGACTTGCTACCGACACGACCGCAAGCGCAGGATGGCCGGATGGCCCGCCGTATGAGCCGGTTGTGCATGTGCAGCCGCGCAGGGTGGGGATTCGCCAAGGGGAGGTGTCTTGCATGTCCGATGAGTCCGCGTCGCCCGAGGTCGTTTATGACCCCACCGATCCCATGCGACGCAAGGAGCAGACCTTTCCTCGCCTGAGCCTGGAGATGATTCAGCGCATCGCCACCTATGGCGAGGAGGAAAGCGTGCCGGGCGGCACCTTGCTGTTCGAGCGAGGACAGCGCGGGGTGGATTTTTTTGTGGTGCTGGAAGGCCTGATCGAAATCTTCGAACGGGACAAGCACGGCCAGCCCAACGTGTTCACCATGCATGCCGCGCGACAGTTCAGCGGCGAGATGAACCTGCTCAACCGGCGCAGCATCATGGTGTCGGCACGCGCAGCGGTGGATAGCCGGGTCATTCGTGTGCATCCGGAAGCGTTCCGCCGCATGGTGGGCGCCGAGGCGGACATCAGCGAGATCATCATGCGCGCCTTCATCCTGCGTCGCGTGGGCCTGATTCGCACGGGCTACGGTGGCGTGGTGCTGGTGGGGCCGGGGCACAGCGCCGATACGCTGCGCATCGAGCGCTTTCTGGTGCGTAATGGATATCCGCATCGACTGATCGATACCGAGCTCGACCCGGACGCGGACGGCCTGGTCGAATGCTTCCAGTTGAAGCGCGAACAGTTGCCCGTGGTGATTTGCCCCGAGCATTGCTTCCTGCAGAATCCCAGCACAGCGCAATTGGCCGACGAGCTGGGACTGACCGAAACCATCGATCCCCAGCACCTCTACGATGTGGCGGTGATCGGCGCGGGCCCCGCGGGATTGGCCGCCTCGGTGTACGCCGCATCGGAGGGGCTGTCCACCATTGTCATCGAAGGGCTGGCGCCGGGTGGGCAGGCGGGCACGTCGTCCAAGATCGAGAATTACCTGGGCTTTCCCACCGGCATCTCCGGCCAGGCGCTGGCCGGGCGTGCACAGGCACAGGCGCAGAAGTTCGGCGCGCGCATGGCGATTTCGCGTCACGCTTCCGGCATCGACTGCAGCCAGCAGCCTTACCGATTGCAGCTCGACGATGGCCAGTCGTTGCTGGCGCGGGTGGTGATCGTGGCGACCGGCGCGCGCTATCGCAAGCTCGATGTGCCCGGCTACGAACGCTTCGAAGGCGAGGGCATTCACTACGCGGCCACCGCGATGGAAGGCCAGCTGTGCAAGAACGAGGAGGTCGTGGTGGTGGGCGGCGGCAACTCCGCCGGGCAGGCGGCCGTATTCCTGTCGCGCATCGCCAGGCACGTACACATCCTGGTGCGCTCCAACGGCTTGGCCGCCACCATGTCCGACTACCTGGTGCAACGCATCGCTCTTTCCGCGGATATCACCCTGCATACGCGCAGCGAGGTGGTGGCGCTGGAGGGCGACGACCGATTGCGCACGGTGACCTGGCGCCATCGCGACAGTGGCGAGCTTACCCAGCGACCGGTGGGCAACATGTTCGTGATGATTGGCGCCGAACCCAACACCGATTGGCTGGGCGATTGCCTGGCGCTCGATCCGCATGGCTTCGTGCTGAGCGGGCGCTGCGCCGATGGTCATCTGCTGGATTCGCCCTATGCGACCACCAAGCCGGGCATCTTTGCGGTGGGTGATGTGCGGGCGGGCTCGGTCAAGCGGGTGGCCTCGGGCGTTGGCGAAGGGTCGGTGGTGATCCAGGCGGTGCATCGCTACCTGCACCCCGAGGCGAGCTGATTCCACGGGGGTGGCTTTACACTGGCATCCAACCCATCGATGGAATGGCTCATGTCCTGTGTGTCCCCACCCTTGTCTTACCGCTTCGCATGCGGGGGCTACCTGCGTGGGTGAGGTGCGCCAGGCCATCGCCGAGGCCGCCGTGGCGCTGGGCGATCGGCTGGAGGCGGAGCTTCTGCTGGTGCATGTGTTGGGCAAGCCGCGCAGCTGGCTGTTCGCCCATGCCGACGATGCGCTGGACGAGGCTACGCTGGCGGCTTTCCATGCCTTGGTGCGGCGCCGCCATCAGGGGGAGCCGGTGGCCTATATCACGGGGCGTCGCGGCTTCTGGTCGCTGGAGCTGCAGGTAACGGCGGCCACGCTGATTCCGCGTCCGGAAACCGAGTTGCTGGTGGAGCTGGCGCTGGAACGCGCGCCGGCCGGTGCCGCCGTGGCGGACCTGGGCACCGGCAGCGGTGCCATTGCGCTGGCGCTGGCGCATGAGCGCAAGGATCTTCGCGTCAGCGCAACCGATGCCAGCGCCGATGCGCTGGCCGTGGCGCGCGGTAACGCCGAACGCCTGGGCCTGAGCCAGGTGCGTTTTCATCATGGCGATTGGCTGGCACCCTTGGCGGCCGAGCGGTTCGCGGTGATCGTGTCCAACCCGCCCTATATCGAAGCGGATGATCCACATCTGCAACAGGGCGACTTGCGTTTTGAGCCGGCGAGTGCGTTGGCGTCGGGGGCGGATGGACTGGACGATATCCGCCGCATCGTGAGCGACGCACGCGCGCATCTTCTGCCCAACGGCTGGTTGATGATGGAACACGGTTGGAACCAAGGCCTGGCCGTCCGCGCCGTGCTGGAAGCGGCGGGTTACGGTGAGGTGTTCACCGCCCAGGATCTGGAGCAACGCGATCGCGTAAGCGGTGGGCGCTGGGCCGGCGCTTGAAGCACGCCCCGCCTTGCATGCGATGTCGCTGAACGTGGAATCGTGCGCTTGTCGTCGGGCCCGGGGGCGGGCGTAAACTGCGCTCATCGCGCATCGGCGCGGTCCGGCGCGCAGCTTAGAGCCGGGCATACGAATCCATCCGGCAGGGGAGAGACGTTGTGCTCGACCAGTGGCGAGGTTCCGTTCGTTCCTTGGGTCTTTTGCGTCGCTGCACACTGGCCGGCGCATGGGTTTCCCTGTTGCCGTGCTCGCTGTTCGCCCAGCAGGCGGACGCACCGCCGCAGTCGCCGCCACCGCCGCCGACGCAGTCGCCGCCACCGCCGCCGAGCAGCGCGGCCAAGCAACCGGACAAGCGCGTGATCACGCTGGGCGAGGTGATCGTGTCGGCGAATCGCCGGCGCGAGCCTTCGCGCGAAGTGCCCATGCATGTGGAGGTTATCAAGGCCGAGGAGCTGCAACAGATCGGCGCACACACCATGAACGATTACGTGTCGTATCAACCGGGCGTGTTTCTGGCCAGCCAGGGCGGTTCGGGCCAGGGCGAACTGGTGATGCGCGGCGTCTCCACCGGCAACCAGACCAGCCCCACGGTATCGGTATACATCGACGACGTGCCTATCGGCGGCAGCACGGTATATGCCGCGGCCGCCACCTTCCTGATCGATCCCGTGCTGCTCGACCTCGATCACATCGAATTTCTCTACGGCCCGCAGGGCACGCTGTATGGCGCGGGTTCCATGGGCGGGCTGGTCAAGTATGTGACGCGCCAACCGGATGCCAGCGCGGTATCGGCCAGCGCGGGCGCGGATATTTCCAACACCCAGCACGGTGGCATGAATTACACCGAGCGCGGCACGCTCAATGTGCCGCTGGTGAAGGACGTGGCGGCGTTGCGGCTCAGCGTGGTGGATGAGCATACGGCCGGCGTCTACGACGCCGTGGGTACGGTGCCGGCGGGCGGCGCCGATCGCACGCACACGCAAGGTATTCGTGCGCAGTTGCAGATCGATCCCACCGACAAGCTCAGCATCAACCTGAGCGCCATGGCGCAGAAGGTGGCGGCGGACGGGTTGTCCATGGCCGATTACAACCTCCAAGGCCAGCCGATTTCCGGAGGCCCCTATAACCGCGCGCTCAATCACCGCGAGCCGTTCACGCAAACGCTGCAGTTGTATTCCTTGCGGGCGAGCTATGACTTGGGTTGGTCTACGTTGGACTGGATCAGCGCTTACCAGGACTTCCAGAACCACAGCGTGCAGGACTACCCCAACGGCTTCCTCGATCTGCTCAACGTGCTGGGGCCGGCGATTGGCGTGGATCAACCCCTGCGCAACCTGTATGTCGATTCCCTCATCGATGTGCACAAAAGCACCCAGGAATTGCGCTTGACGTCCGCCAAGGGCGATCACTTCGATTGGCTGGCTGGTCTGTGGTTCAATCGCGAAGACGTGTGGCAGCGCTACAGCTTGTTGGGCGACAACCTGGGCGTACCGGGAAGTACCGCCCTGATCCACCAGTACACCAGTGCACGCTTTGAGGAGTATGCCGGTTACGGCGATGCGACCTGGCATGTGTCGCCCGTGTTCGACTTGGCAGCGGGGGCGCGCGTGAATGGCGATACACAGCATCTGTCCAGCACCGAGAATGGCCCGGTAGCGGGTAGCCCGGGTGGTTTCCGCATCAGTCGCAACAGCTCCGATATCACCGAGATGCTTACCGCGACGTATCGCCCGGATACCCAGCACAGCTATTACGCGCGCGTGTCCACCGGCTATCGGCCCGGCGGCCTGCAGGCGCCCTTGACCAGCAGCGTGCTGGGGCCGGTGCCCACCGCGACGGATACCTTTGGTTCGGACAAGCTGCAAAGTTATGAGCTAGGGTATAAGGGAAGTCATTTGGATGGCCATTTGAATGTCGGCGTGGATGCCTACGATATCGAGTGGCATCACGTGCAGCTCTACACCTACACGCTGGGCAATACCATCATCCAGAACGCGGGCGACGCACGCGTCAACGGCCTGGAGGCGCAACTTACCTATACCAGTGGGCCATGGAGCCTCAACGCATCGGGCGCCTATACCTATGCGCGCATGCTGGACGATGACACGGCCATCGGCATCAAGGCGGGTGATCCCTTGCCGTATTCCGCTCGCGCCACCGGCACCTTGGGGGCACGCTATCAGTTCCCATTGGGCGGCTATGGCGCCTATGCGGGGGTCACCGAGCGGCTTTCCACGCAACGCCACGCCGGTTTTGCGGGGGACAACAGCGATCCGGATTTCCATCTGCCCGGCTTTGGCCTGCTCGATCTCAACGCGGGCGCTACGCTGGGGCACGGTGTCACGGTGGATGTGTATCTGCGCAATGCGCTGAACCGGCGCGTGGCGATCGGTACGCTCAATGCGCAGACCATCAACTTTCTGGCGGCGCTGGGTGGCCCCATGCTGGTGCAGCAATCCACTCCGCGCACTATCGGTGTGTCATTCAACGTGCCGTTTCATTGAGTCGGCGTGGCCCAGCGCGTAGAGCAACGAAGGCAGGAATACGAACGTTGCCAGCAGTACCGCGCCCAGGCTGAGCAGCAGCAGGCGGCCCATGCTGGCCATGCCAAGGTCGTGCGATAGCGCGAGCGAGCCGAAGGCGGTGCCGGTGGTGAGGGCGGAGAAAAGGACGGCGCGCGCCGATGCCGAGCCCACGAATTGATCCATGCCTGCGCGCCAGTTCATCACGAAGTACACGTTGAACGACACACCCACGCCCAGCAGCAGCGGCAGCGCGATGATGTTGGCGTAGTTGATCGCCATGCCGGCGGCACGCGCGCCAAGGGCCGTCAGCGCGGCCGACATGCCGAGCGTGAGCAGCACAATGCCCGTGTCGCGCCATCGACGAAGCACCAGCAACAGCACCAGGCCAATGGCCGCGATGGCGAGCACGGCGGCCTGCTGGAACGCGCGCAAGATGGTATCGGCAGAGGCGATGGTGGTGACGGCCGGCCCGCCGGCGTCCGGCGCGATGCGCTGCACGGCGGCGACAAAGCGGCGTAGCAGGGCGGTGTCCTGCACGTCGCGGGTGGGCGATACCTGGATACGCACGCGGCCATCGGGCGCGATCCAGTCGCGTCGGATCGAATCAGGTACGTCCTGCAGGGTGATGGGGCGTGCATCCAGCGATGCGCGTAGGCGATCGAGCTGGGTGGGCAGGAAGCGGCTGATCGCGGCGTTCATGGCGAGCAGGTTGGCGTCCGGTGCGTGCTGCAGCGACTGCAATGCCTGGCCGATGCCGCGCAGCGGCGAATCGGTGGGCAAGGTCGCGTTGGCTTGCGCAATGGCGTCGATGCTATCGCCCATGGCTTCGCGCAGCGCGGCGGGGGTGATGGGGGGCGCGCGGTCGCCAGTGCTGATGGAGGGCAGCAGTAGATCCTGCGCCTGCTCCAGCAGGTCGAGCTTGGCGGCTTGGTCGGTGGGGACGAAGGTGCCGGCGTGGATCACGCTGGAGACTTCCGGCAGTTTTTCCACGCGCGCGGCCAATGTGCGGGCGTGATCCAGGTCTGGCGCCAGCAGGTAGATGTTGAATGGATCGGTGATCGGGTTATCGGCCAGTGTGCGCAGCGTGCGCATCGGTTCGGTGTCCGGCGCCTGCGTATGCAACGGGTTGGCGTCGAAGGGCATGCGCCAGGCAGCGACCAGGCCCAGCAGGCCGAGCACGGCGAATGCGCCCAGTACCTCGCGTCGCCGCCGTTTCAGCCACCCGTCGCAGGCGTCGCCAAGCGGCAGCGCCACGTGGCCGGCGCCGTCGGCAGGATGCAGCAGGGTCAACAGCGCAGGCAGCAAGCTCAGCGTGCACGCCAGCGCGATCAACATGCCGGTGCCGGCAATGATGCCCAGCTCGGCCACGCCGACGAAGGCGGTGGGTGCGAACGCCAGAAAGCCACACGCGGTGGCTGCGGCCGCCACGGCGATCTGGCTGCCCGCCGAGCGCGCGGTGGCGTCCAGCGCCTCGGCCAGTGCGGCGTGATGCAGGCGCTGATCGCGCAGGCGCACCGCGAACTGGATGGCGAAATCCACCGCCAGGCCCACGAACAACACCGCGAAGGCCACCGAGATGAGGTTCAACGTGCCTACCGCCAGCGCGGCGAAGCCCAGCGTGAGTATCAGCCCGGTGCACAGCGTAAGCAGGATCGGCACGATCAATCGCCACGAACGCAGTGCCAGGAAAAGCCACAGTGCGAGCAGCAACAGGCTGATTACCGTGCTGCCCACGATGCCGTCGGTGAGCGCGCCGAACTGCACATCGGAGAGCGCGACCGAACCGGTGTAATGCACGCTGACGCGTCCGGCCTTCACTTCGGGCAGCGCGGCGCCCGCGCGTTCCACGGCCTGCGTCGCGGCGAGGCCCGGCTGCAAGGCGCCGCGATCGAGCAGGGGGTGGGCGAGCAACAGTTCGGGGCCACGCGCCTGTGCGATCGCATCCGAGCTCAGCATCTGTTGCCAGGACAGCGGTGGCGGGTTGCCATGCGTGGCCGCGAGCAAGACCTGCCGCAATTGCTCCAGCGCGGCGTGGTAAGGCGAGAGATCCGCATGCGCCACGCGCACGCCTTCGGCCATCAGCGAAATGCCCTTGAGCAGGCCACGCGCGGAGGAGTCGCCGGCCAGCGGGCCGAGCAGCGGCTGGGCCGCGTACAGCCCGTCGAGCAAATGGGCGAGGTCCTGGGTATCGAGCAGCAGCAGGCCTTCACGACGCAGGAAGGGATCGGCGTCGGGGCGGCTGACGTCGCGGAAGTGGGCGGTGTCCTTGCGCAGTTGCTGCATCAGCGTATCGGCGCTGAGCTCGGCCTCTTCCGGTGTGGCTCCCTGCACCACGATTACCAGTACATCGTTGAACTGCGGGAACAGCCGATCCATCGCCAGCGACTGCTGCCGCCAGGGCAACTGCCCGGAGAACATGTGATCGGTGTCGGTATCGATTCCCAGGTGGCCCTGGGCGTACAGCAGGCTGACGACGCCCAGCAGGGCGTAACCGAGCAAAACCAGCCACGCACGGCGGTGGCTGGCATCGACCAGGCGGGCAATCCAGTCCGTCACGACACGAATCCCCTGGGTTTACCGCGTCGTGTGGGTTGGCGCGGCCGGTGTCGCGGTGTTGCCGGGCGCTTGCGGCGCCTGACCCGGAGGTCAGGCGCTGATCTGGTTCAAACTGCCAAGTTGTGGAAAGCGGGCGCGGATGGCGTTGCGGATGCTGGGCAGGTCCAGGCCGGCCATGGTCAGCACCTCCTCGCGGCTACCGTGCTCTAGGTACTCGTCGGGCAGACCCAGGTGCAGGATCGGCTTGACCACACCGTGCGCGGCCAGACACTCGGCCACGCCACTACCGGCACCGCCGGCGATGGCGTTGTCTTCCAGCGTTACAAAGGCTTCGTGGGTCTTGGCCAGTTCGAGGATCATGGCCTCGTCCAACGGCTTCACGAAGCGCATGTTGACCAGCGTGGCATCCAGCTCGGCGGCGATGACCGACGCGGGCGCCAGCATCGCGCCGAAGCTGAGCAGGGCCAGCCCGTGACCGCGGCGGCGCAGTTCGGCCTTGCCGATCGGCAGGGTTTCCAGCGCCTGCGACAGCGCCACGCCCGGGCCGGTCCCGCGCGGATAGCGGATGGCCGCCGGCCCCGCGTGTTGGAAGCCGGTGGTGAGCATGGTGCGGCATTCGTTCTCGTCGGACGGCGCCATGATCACCAGGTTCGGCAGGCAGCGCATGAACGATAGATCGAAGCTGCCCGAGTGAGTGGCGCCATCCGGGCCAACCACGCCCGCGCGGTCGATGGCGAAGGTCACGTCCAGGTTCTGCAGCGACACATCGTGGATGGCCTGGTCGTAGGCGCGCTGCAGGAAGGTGGAGTAGATCGCCACCACGGGCTTGGCGCCTTCGCAGGCCATGCCGGCGGCCAGCGTTACCGCGTGCTGCTCGGCAATCGCCACGTCGAAGTAGCGCTGCGGGTATTCCTTGGAGAAGCGCACCAGGCCGGAGCCTTCGCGCATGGCCGGGGTGATGCCCAGCAGGCGCTCATCAGCCGCGGCCATGTCGCACAGCCAGTCGCTGAAGATGTCGGTATAGGTGGGCTTGGACGGGCCGGACTTCTTCACCAGGCCTGCCTGCGGATCGAATGGGCCCACCGCGTGGTATTCGATCTGCGCCTGTTCGGCCGGGGCGTAGCCCTTGCCCTTGGTCGTGATGACGTGCAGCAACTGCGGGCCGGGCAGGTCCTTCACCGTGCGCAGCGCGGCGAGCAACTGCGGAATATTGTGGCCGTCGATCGGGCCGGTGTAGTGGAAGCCCAGTTCCTCGAACAGCGTGCTGGGCACGAACATGCCCTTGGCGTGCTCCTCCCAGCGCTTGAAGAAGCGGCCGAACAGCGACTGCTTGGGAATGGCGCGCTTGGCGCGCTCGCGCCACTGGTTGAGCGTGCGGCTGGACATGGCACGCGCGGCCATCTTGGTCAGCGCGCCCACGTTCTCGCTGATGGACATGCCGTTGTCGTTGAACACGACCAGCATGTTCGGCTCCACGTCGCCGCCGTGGTTGAGCGCCTCGAAGGCCATGCCGGCGGTCATGGCGCCATCGCCGATCACTGCCACGAATTTGCGCGGGTCGCCCTTGCGCTGCGCCGCGATCGCCATGCCCAGCGCCGCCGAGATCGAGGTGGAAGAGTGGCCGACGCCAAAGGTGTCGTACTCGCTTTCCTCGCGGCGCGGGAACGGGGCCAGGCCATCCTTCTTCTTGATGGTGGTGATGCGGTCGCGGCGGCCGGTGAGAATTTTGTGCGGGTAGCACTGGTGGCCGACATCCCAGACCAGGCGGTCGTTGGGCGTATCGAACACATGGTGCAGCGCCACGGTGAGTTCCACCACGCCCAGGCCCGCGCCGAAATGGCCGCCGGAGCTGGCTACGGCTTCAATCAGATACTGACGCAGTTCGTCGGCAACGGCTGGCAGCTCCTCGTCGGCAACGCGGCGTAGGTCGGCCGGCGTTTCGATGGGCGCCAGATGGGGGAAGCGGGACAGATCGTTCATCGACATATTGTTGGCCCAGCCGGGAGGCGGGGCAAGGGCAGCCGAGTGAAAACATGCGGACACACGGTGGCTTGCGTTGTCGCAGGGCGCCCTCAAGTGGCGCCGAACCGCGTCAGGACGCCATTTGCGCGCGCCGGTCGCGGGGCAGGTGATTTACCAGGAATTCCATCTGGTCGGCCAGGATGTTGCGGTTGGACAGGATCAGGTGCTCCACCCAACTGGGCCGGTAAGGCACCGCCAGCAGGGGCATGTTGGCTTGCTGCGGGGTGCGATTGGCCTTGCGCAGGTTGCAGGGCATACAGGCGCTGACCACGTTTTCCCAGGTGTCCTTGCCGCGATGGGAGATCGGCACCACATGGTCGCGGGTCAGTTCGCCGCGACTGTAACGCTCGCCGCAATACAGGCAGAGAAAGCGGTCGCGGGCGAACAGGGCGCTATTGGTGAGCGCGGGCGAAGGGTCGATGGCGTGATCCCGACAGTGGCCGGTGCTGGCGATGATGGGGTGCAGGGACAGCTTGCTCTGCTCGCCCGTGTGCCGATTGTGCCCCCCGTGGACCGTAAGGCAGGGGTCGCCCAGGGTCCAGGCAACGGCCTCGCGTACGTAGAGGCAAACCGCGTCCTGCCAGCTGATCCAATCAAGTATCCGGCCAGCAGCGTCCAGCGAAAGCACGCGGGTCGAATGGAGGTCGACAACGCGGCCAGGCACTTCCATCAGCATGCAAAACCGTCCTTCAACCGTGGCGAATGAACGTTCGGGCGATGCAACGATGCTCGTAACGAGGCCAGCATAGACCATCTTTGATGACAGAACACACGCAAATAGTTGTCAGGGCAGGCAGAACTGCCCTTTGGCGGGGTGTTCGCTAGGGCGCCGGGCGCTGATATAGTGTTTGTTCATCTGTAGACCCGGGGCCGGGTTTGGGAGGGGGAGCTTCGGTGGCGACCCCGGCACGGCAGGGGAGAGGTAGTAAACGTGGCTGAAGTTCTTTTCTACGAGCGTCCTGTTCCGCTCAACCGCAACCAGCACAAGGACCTGCGCATCAAGCCCATGCCGAACTTGAAGTTCGCGGGCACGGCGCACTCGGTGCCGCTCACCGGCGTGGAGTTCCCCGCGGCAGCACGTGACTTGCCGATCCTGTTCGGCGGCAACACCTTGGAGGAGGCCGGCCCGATGGCCCTGCTCGGCCTGCGTCAGAACGAGAACCTGTTCATCGGCGCGGATGGCTTCTGGGAACAGAACATCTACATCCCGGCCTTCATCCGCCGCTATCCGTTTGTGCTGGCCGAGAAGCCGGCCGGTCAGGAAGGCGACGATTTCACCGTGTTCCTGGACGAGGCCTACGAAGGCTTCAACACCGCCGAAGGTGATCGTCTGTTCAAGGAAGACGGCACCGACAGCGAGATGCTGACCAACGCCGTGCGTTTCCTCGGCGAGTTCCAGCAGCACGTGACCCGTACGCAGTGGTTCATGGAGCAGCTGCGCAAGCATGACCTGCTCGAGCCGCGCAACATTCGCCTGGAGAAGGATGGCAAGGCCATCAACCTCAACGGCCTGTTCGTGGTGAACGAGGACAAGCTGCGTCAGCTCGACGAGAAGACCACGTTCGAGTTCGCCCGCGAAGGCGTGTTCGGCTGGATCTACGCGCACCTGCTCTCGCTCGCCAACATCGATCGCGTGTCGCAGCGCCTCAGCCAGCGTGAGCAGGTTGAGGAAGCGTCGGCGGCCGTGAAGAACTGAGGTACCTGGCGTCGCGGCTTCCCCGGATGCCGCGACGCCGATCCCCGGGGCGCGCCATGCGCCTGACGGGTTGAGAAACACCCCCGCCCCATGGCTTAGCCGTCCTCACGTCTTCCACGCGCCCTGCTCGGTAAACTGTTGGCGGCGCGTAGCCGGCGGCCTGTCTCGGGCGCAGACGCGCACCGTTGGCGAAGGGGCCGCTGCGTGTCCGAGCAGAACAAGCGTGTCGTGCTTACCTACGTCGACGCCTTCAACCGCGGCGATGTGGACGCCGTGTGCGCGATTTTCGCGAGCGATGCCTTGATCCACGGCGTGCTCGGCTGGGGCGGCGTGGCGACGGCTCGACCAATCTGGAGCGATCTCATGCGTTGCTTCCAGGTGAGCCTGGAGGTGGATGCGATGGTGGCCGAGGGCGACACGGTGGCGGTGCGTTACACCGAGCGCGGTCGCTCGGTCGCCTCGTTCCGCGGTGGCCCGGTGACCGGGCGCGGCTACGAAGTGTTCGCCATGGAGTGGTTCGTGGTGAAAGAGGGGCATATCGAACGCCGCTGGGGCGTGCGCGATACGGGCTCCATGTTTCGCCAGATGGGGTTGGCGTTGCCCTAAGGCTATCTGTCGTAGCGCAGGCTGGGGCGCCAATCCACGCCGCGGCCGTCGGGTGTGCAATCGAGCATGTTCCACAGCGGCCAGATCGGATCGATGTGACGCGGGTCCTGACCCGCCTCGGGTGGCACGAACATCAACTCGCTGCACCAGGTGTGATGAATGCCGTCTTGGCGCCTTACGAAAATATTGAGCGCCGGCATCTGGCGGCCATCGGCGCTTTCGCCGTGATAGTCCGTGTTGTAGGTGTTGTGCGCGCAAGACAGCAGATGCAGGTAGCGCCAGCCGCGTTCGCGCGCAAACTGACGGATACGCCGGATCGGCGATCTGGCCACCACGGCCACGTTGACGCGCTGGCGCAGGTGCAACATTTGGCCATCCAGCGCATCGAGAATGGAGGTGCATGAGGGGCAGGGCTGGGCCATCGCCGGGCCGTACATATAGCTGTAGATCGCCAGCGTGTCCTTGCCGTCGGCAAACAAAGCCGACAGGCGTATTGGTCGTTCGATATCGGTTTCGAGCGGTGTGTCGCCCTCATCGGTGAAGGTGTAATCCACCGGCGCCACGCCGCCAAGCGGCAGCGCGCGACGCAGCGCGGCGGTGTCTTCCACGTGCCGGCGCAAGGCCATTTCGGCGCGCAGCAGGCGATCGCGCGCGATGCGATACGCGCTGGTTTCACCGGGGAAACGCACAGCATGCAGCGGCTCGTTCATGGATCGTCTCCGATCATGCGGCGGCCGTGTGCGCCACGGTCGGGCGTCTCCCCGTGGGTGGCTGGCTCAGCGAACGGGTTTGGCGAGCCGCAATAGGTCGGCTGCGTATCCCGCGTTTTCGTAGACGGCGCGTGCCCGCTCGTTGCCGGGAAACACGGCCAGCGTCACCAACTGGCAACGGTGCTCGCGGGCCCAGGTTTCGGCATGGTCGAGCAAGGCCCGACCCACGCCGCGCCCCTCGTATTCCTCAGCCACGGCCAGGTCTGAAATATGACAATTGCTGCGCCCGGTGAAGAAATCCTGCGTTTTCTGCAGGTGGATAAAGCCCGCCGGTTCACCATCGTCGTCTTCGGCCACGAACAGGTAACTGTTGGCTGGCTGGTCTTCCAGGTGGCGCAGCAGTTCTTTGCGGATGCCGTCGATGCATTCGTGCCGCCGCCGCCAGGGCGGCAGGGTGAAATCCACGAAACGGGGCACCAGCCCAAGGATGAATTCGTCATCGTCCTCGGCGAGGCGGATCAGGTACGTGGCATCGCTCATGCGGGCTTGACCGGACAGCGAAAGAGGTTTGCCGTTTCTACACCCAAGCGGGCGCGGGATGGTAGTCCCCTAGGGCCGGCGTCGGGTGTGAGCCACGCCGTCACCCACATCCAAGCTGTCATACCTGCCTTCGCAGGGATGAGGGTGTAGGAGGGAATGAAGAAGCGCTTGCTACCACCGCGTTCCGGCAACAGCCAGGCCAACCCCATCCCGCCGGCGCATTGCTGCCCGCGAAACGACGGCCTACAAAAAAGCGGCCCCTCATCGAGGGGCCGCTCCGTGCTCCATCAGTGGCAACGAAGCACGCCTCAGGCGATGGCCGGCAGCGTATCCACGCCTGCTTCCACGGCGGCCTTGTGCATCAGGCAGCGCGGCAGGATGCGTGCGAAGTAGAACTTCGCCGTGTCGCGCTTGGCCTGCTTGAACGACTCCTGCTGGCTGCTGTTGGCCAGCGCGGCCACGTTGCGGGCCCACATATAGGCCAGCGTGATGTAGCCGGAGTAGTAGAGATAGTCGTTGGCGGCGGCGCCCAGTTCTTCCGGATTGGCCATCACGCGCTGTGCCAGCGAGACGGTCAGGTCGGCCCACTCCTTGGTGTAAGCGGCCAGCGGGCCGATCAGGCCAGCCAGGGCCGGATCCTGCGCGTGCTGCTGGCAGAACGCCTGGATTTCCTTGGCGAACAGCTTGAAGCCCGCGCCCTGCAGCTGGAGGATTTTGCGGCCCAGCAAGTCGGCGGCCTGGATGCCGGTGGTGCCTTCGTACAGGGTGATGATGCGGGCGTCGCGCACGAACTGCTCCACGCCGTTCTCACCGATGTAGCCATGGCCGCCGTACACCTGCAGCGCTTCCTTGGTGCACTCCTGGGCCAGCTCGGTCACCACGCCCTTGGCGATGGGGATGAGGAAGGCGACGAGGTCGCTGGCGGCCTTGCGGGTGGCTTCGTCGGCACCGCGTGCTTCCACGTCGGTCTGCAGCGAGGTGTACAGCAGCAGCGTGCGCGAGGCTTCCACCAAGGCGCGCTGGGTGAGCAGCATGCGACGCACGTCCGGCTGCACCAGCAGGTTGTCGGCCGGCTTCTCCGGGAACTTCACGCCCGACAGAGAGCGGCCCTGCAGGCGTTCACGCGCGTAGTTGAGGCTGTTCTGCAGCGCGCGCTCGGACAGCGCCAGGCCCTGCACGCCCACGCCCAGGCGTGCGGCATTCATCATGGTGAACATGGCGGCCAGGCCCTTGTGCGGCTGGCCGATCAGGTAACCCTCGGCAGCGTCGAAGTTCATCACGCAGGTGGCCGAGCCCTTCAGGCCCATCTTGTGCTCGATGGCGCCAGCGGCGGCGCCATTGCGCGCGCCCAGCGAGCCGTCGGCGTTCACCTTGAACTTGGGCACGATGAACATGGAGATGCCGCGGCTACCGGCCGGGGCGTCGGGCAGGCGGGCCAGCACGAGATGGATGATGTTCTCGGCCAGGTCATGCTCACCGGCGCTGATGAAGATCTTGGTGCCGGTGATCTTGTAGCTGCCGTTCTCGCCGGGCTCGGCGCGGGTCTTGAGCAGGCCCAGGTCCGAACCGGCCTGCGGCTCGGTCAGGCACATGGTGCCGGTCCAGCGGCCCTCCACGATGGGCTTGAGGTAGGTGTTCTGCTGTTCCTCGGTGCCATGCAGCTCCATCGCGTGGCAGGCGCCTTCGGAGAGCAGCGGGTACAGGCTCCACGAAAGGTTGCCCGACTGGAAGATTTCGGTGGTGGCGGTGCCGATGGTGTTGGGCAGGCCCTGGCCGCCGAAGTGCTCGCCCTGGGTGAGGCCGGTCCAGCCGCCTTCGGCGAAGGCCTTGAAGGCTTCCTTGAAGCCCTTGGGCGTGGTCACCGTCTGGGTAGCCTTGTCGTACACGCAGCCTTCGGCGTCGCCGCTGGCATTGAACGGGGCAAGCACCGCTTCGCTCAGGCGGCCGGCTTCTTCCAGCACGGCGTCCAGCAGGTCGCGCGTATGGCCTTCGCCATTCTGCAACTGGGTGAGTACGGCTTCGGCGCCAAGCACGTCAAAGAGGGCGAAGCGCTGGTCGTCGAGCGGGGCCTTGTAGATGGTCATGGCGAAGTTCCTTCGGTGGTGATGCGGGGCGCTGGAAGATCAGCGCCAGGTGTTGGGGATGCCCGGCACCGGCGACAGCCAGTCGTTGCCGTGGAAAGCGAAATCCCGAGCGTCCTTCTCCTGCTCGGGCTTGGCGTTGGCCGTACCGCTGACGCTGTACGGCACGCTGCCGGCGCTGCCTTTGACGGCGGCGGCCTGGAGGGCGGCGCTCATTTCCGGGGTGGGCAGCAGGGTGATCTGGGTGACATCGGCGGCGAACGCCGGGATATCCAGGTCAAAGCCGGTATGCAGGCGCACGGGTACCAGCTCGGCCACCTTGAGCGTGCCGTCGATGGTGTGGAAATCCATGCTGCCGTAGCTGTTGTTCTGAATGCGCAGGGTGATGCGCCACTCGCCATTGGGCTGGGTGGTCATCTCCTGGATGCTTACCGTCGGCGGAAACACGCTCTTGCGCGGCGGCCCGCAGGCCACCAGCCCGGCTACCAGAACAAGAAGCACCGCACAGCGCAGCAGTCGTCCCATGGGTTCACCTCAAACGATTGTTTGAATCTTAGCAGGATGACCTTGCCGTCTGTCCACGGGGGCGCAGGCAAGGGGCGATCTCAATGTGTATGCGATCACGCTCGAGTGATGGAGCCCGCACGGCGCCAGAGGTTCCCATTGCGCAGCGCAACAGGCATCATCGCTTGCTCTCCTTTCAGCGTTGTTCGCCCATGACCCGACGTATCGTTGCCCGCCGCTCGCCCATTCACGGCAATGGCGTTTTTGCCGTCGCCCCGATCAAGAAGGGCGAAGAAATCATCGAGTACAAGGGCACGCTGATGTCCCACGCGGAAGCTGACGTGCTGTACGGCGATGGCGGCGAAACGGGCCATACGTTCCTGTTCACGCTGAACGACGAGTACCTGATCGACGCCAATCGCAAGGGCAATACGGCGCGCTGGATCAACCACAGCTGCGACCCCAATTGCCAGGCACTGATCGAGGAAAACGCCGAGGGCAATCCGCGCAAGGATCGCGTGCTGATCGAGGCCATCCGCAACATCAAGCCGGGCGAAGAGCTGACCTACGACTACGGCATTACGCTGGACGTGCCACACACCGCGCGCCTGAAGAAACTGTGGAAGTGCCTGTGCGGCTCGAAGAATTGCACGGGTACGTTGCTCAAGGCCAAGCGCTGAGGTCATCGGCGAGCCGGTTTGCTGGCCGCGCGATAGGGCGTGGTCAGGCGTTGTCCCTGAATCCCAAGCGAGGCGCCGCGATGGATGTCGTGGTGCCTGGAGACGGTTTTCCATGAAGAAAGCGCTGCTGAAGGTATTGCTGGGCCTGAGCGTGATCGGCACCGCGCAGGCCGCCGACACCGCCAAGGTGATCTCGCCGGCCGACCTGCCGTTCGTCACCGTGTCGCCGGGCATCCGCCTGAAGGAACTCACCGGCCGCGCCGCGCCGATGGAGGCGCGCTCGGCGTTGGGCAGCGTGGCCTTGTTCGAGCTCGATCCCGGCCACGCCAGCGCGTGGAGTCACAACAAAGTTGGCGAGGAATCGTTCTTCATCCTCACCGGTCACGGCGAAGTGTGGACGGGTAGCACGCCGCATGCGGTCGGCCCGGGCGACTACATCCTGGTGCCCCCTTCGGTGGTGCGCTCCATTCGCGCCAGCAAGGGCGAAACGCTCACCTTCTACGCCATCACCACGCCGGCCTGGAGCAAGGATGACGACGTGCTGGTGAATGCTCCGGCTGGCGCGCCAAAGTAAACCCAGCGCTTGAGTCAGTCCGCGTCGGCCGGATAGTCGATCGCCACCACTTCCACGGTGACGTCGCCCGCCGGACGCGGCCATACCACCTCCTCGCCCACGCGAGCGCCCAGCAGGGCCTTGGCGAGCGGCGAGGCGTAGCTCACCCGGCCGTGCTCTACGTCGGCCTCGTCCTCGCCGACGATGCGATAGCGCAGCGGGCCTTCTTCACTGTCCACAGTGACCCGCGCGCCGAAAGCCACGCGGTCGCGAGGCTGCTGCGCCAGATCCACTTCGATGGCGCTGCCCACGCGCGCATTCAGCCAACGCAGCTCGCGCTCCACTTCGGCCAGCTCGCGTTGTTGCGGCAGCGTGTCGCCGCTGGCGCGCAAGGCGTCGCGCCGCTCGCGCTGCGTCACCAGGCGCGAGCGCAGCAGGGCGAGGCCGCGCGGCGTCACATAGTTGGGGTGTTCGCTCAGCGGGATATCCGGCAGCCGTTCGCCGACGGACTCGTCCGCGTCCTTAACGAAGGAGCGGCTCATTGCATGCCTCCAACGCCGCATCGCTCGGCGTGTGTGTACTCATGCACATGGCGACGCGAGGGGCGTGCCACAAGGCGCATGCAGTGCGCGCGGACGGGCACGCGTCGCCGCGTTCGCACGGGTGCAGGGGTGTGGTCAGTCGTCGTCCAGGTGCGGTTTCCAGGCTTCGCTCAGCTGCTTCTGCACGAGTGCGGGCACCGGCTCGTAGTGGCTGAGGTCCAGGCTGTAGCGGCCGCGCCCGCCGGTCATGGCCTTCAACTCGGTGGGGTAGTCCACCAGTTCCGCCAAGGGTGCCTGTGCCTTGATCACCAGTTCACCGCCGCGCAGCGAATCGGTACCGAGAATGCGCGCGCGCTTGCCGGCGAGGCCGCCGGTGACGTCGCCCACGCTGCCCTCGGGTATGGCCACCTCCACATCCACAATCGGCTCCAGCACGATAGGGCGCGCCTTGCCCACGGCATCCAGGAACGCTTTCTTGCCGGCGCTGATGAAGGCCACTTCCTTGGAGTCGACAGGATGGTATTTGCCGTCGTACACGGTGACGCGTAGATCCTGGATCGGATAGCCGGCGACGGCGCCGATCTCCATCGCCTGGCGCACGCCTTTCTCGATGGCGGGCAGGAACTGACCGGGAATCACGCCACCCTTCACCGCATCCACGAACTCAAAGCCAGCGCCGCGATCCAGCGGTTCCACCCGCAGGAACACTTCGCCGAACTGCCCCGCGCCGCCGGTCTGCTTCTTGTGCCGATGATGGCCATCGGCGTGACCGGCAATGGTTTCACGATAGGCAATGCGTGGCGGGTGCGTCAGCACCTCCACGCCGTAGCGCTCCTTCATGCGTTCCAGCATGATCTTCAGGTGCAGATCGGACAGGCCACGCACTACGGTTTCGTTGAGTTCCTTGTGATGCTCCACGCGGAAACAGGGGTCTTCTTCGGCCAGTCGCGATAGTGCTTGCGAGAGTTTCTGTTCCTGGCCCTTGTGCTTGGGTTCCAAGGCCAGGCCGAACATGGGTTGCGGAAAGCGCATGGGCAGCAGATGGATGCGGTCTTCATCGTGCGAGTCGTGCAGCACGGCGTCGAAATGCATTTCCTCGATCTTGGCGATTGCGGCGATGTCGCCGGGAATCGCTTGCTCGATCTCTTCATGCGTCTTGCCGCGCAGGCGGAACAAATGGCCGACCTTGAACGGCTTCTTGCTGTCGTCGATGAACAGTTGGGTATCGCGCCGTATCGTGCCCTGCCAGACGCGAAACACGCCGAGCTTGCCCACGAAGGGATCGTTGACGATCTTGAACACGTCGGCGATGACATGCTGGCGGGGATCGGCGTTGACCGTGATCGGCTCATCCTCGCCATTGAGAAAGGGCGGCGCGTTACCCTCCGCCGGGTTGGGCAGCAGGCGATCGGCCAGCTCCAGCAGCTCCTTCACGCCGACACCGCTGCGCGCGCTGACAAAACAGATGGGAATCAGGTGGCCTTCGCGCAGGCATTGCTCGAACGCATCGTGCAGTTCCTTGGGGCTGAGTGCTTCTTCGCCCGCGTCCAGGTAGTGGCCCATCACCGATTCGTTGATCTCCACCACCTGGTCGAGGATACGCTGGTGTGCCTCGTGCAGCGACGAGAAATCGGTGGTGCCTTCGTTATGGAAGAAGCAGTCGAGTACGCGCTTGCCACCATCGGCAGGCAGGTTGACCGGCAGGCATTGATTACCGAATTCCTCGCGCAATGCGTCGACCAGGGCGCCCACCTTGGCCGCGTCGGTATCGATCTTGTTGATGACGATGATGCGCGCCACGCCGCGCTCGGCGGCGCGCTCCATCATGCGCCGTGTACCGTATTCGATGCCGTTGATGGCGCTCACGACGATGGCCACGGTTTCCACCGCGCCGAAGGCCGATAACGTCGGCCCGCGAAAATCCGCGTAGCCGGCGGTATCGATCAGGTTGATGCGGCTTTCGCCGAAGGGGACGCTGGCGACGGCGGTATCGATGGAGTGTCCACGCGCTTTTTCCTGCTCATCGGTATCCGATTGCGTGCTGCCGCGCTCTACCGAACCCTGGGTCTGGATGACGCCGCCGGCATGCAGCAAAGCTTCGAACAGGCTGGTCTTGCCGGCGCCGGCATGTCCGGCGAGCGCGATGTTGCGGATGTTTTCCGTGGTGTACGACACGATGCGACCCTCCCATGCAAGGGCGCGGAATCGTGCCGGCGATGACCTGCGGCGCCGCACGACGCCGCGCTGGCGGCTGACGATGGCGGGCCGTCATGGTCGTCCAGGCGTGCAGGACGCGGGGGCGGTCATGGCGGGTACGGTCAGGGACGACCGTCGGTATAGCCTTGAACCATTGCCTGCCAGGGTCAAGCTGCACTGCGGGGAACCTCGGGTGGCTCTTGCTTGTCAGCAGAAGTCTCCATCTGCGCCGGTCGTCATTCACGCCGACCGCGCCTATCCCCGGCTGGACTGTAGGGCACCCACATCGAACGTACCGAGCAGGTCGAACACCATCGCTGGACGCCGCCCGACAGCCATGTGCGTGGGCTGGCGCCCCTCGATGGACCCACGCGCGCGCTGCTGCACGAGCTGCGCTGGCGACGCATGCCGCCCCAGCGGCGGCGGCGTTGGCTGGTGTTGGGCATCGTGCTGGTGCTCCACGTCCTGTTTGCGTTGCTGACCTGGCATGAAATGCACTGGCTGCGGCCCTCGGAGCCAACGCCCGTGCGCACCGGCGCCTTGCTGGTACGGCTGATTCCGCGCCCGGCCCGCGTCGCCGCCGCGCCGCCGGTCGAGGTGCCGCCTCCGCCCCCGCCGCTAGCGCCCAAGCCACCGCCGGTGCATGAGGCACCGTCCAAGAACGCCATGAGCGTAAGCCTGCCCGCCACGGCTCCAGCCCCTGCCGTATCGGTGGCCAGTGCACCCCCGTTATTCGATGCGCAGGGCCAGCCGCTGCTGTCGTCGACCCCACCGGCCACGCCGGAACAGCCTGGCTATGTGTCGCATGGCCCACAGGGCGACACCAAGCTGATGCAGCACAGCACCCCCGTTCCCTATAAGGCGACGCGCTTCGAAAAGGATTGGTCGCAGGGCGGTGGTAGCAGTGTGGATGATGCGCTCAAGCGCGCGGTGGACAGCAGCACGGTCAAGCACACCTTCCATGTGGCACCGGGCGTGCGCATTCATTGCTCGGTGTCGTTGTTAGCGCTGGGTGGTGGCTGCGGCGGCGATCCGCCGCCACCGCCGTCGAGCAAGAGCGGCGACATGCGCCTCAACATGGCGCCAGCCAACGCCTTGGTGCCGGATGTGAATTCGCCCAAGGCGCCCAGTGTGGAGGAGTGCATCGCCCTCTATCGCGCCGACAAGCCCTTGCCCCAGGGGTGCCCGGTGGATACGCCTACGCGTTCGGTGGATGCGGAGATGCAAGAGCGCGCACACCGGCAAGGAGCGCAAGGCGGCGGCTGAGCCTAGCTCGTCGCTGCTCAGAAAGTCGCTGGCGACCGTTACACTTCGCCCATGGATAGGGAATCTTCGCGCCGACTGACAGTCACACTGCCATCGCCAAAGTCGGCGGCGGAGTCCGCCTTTGTGTATCGCCGCCGCCGCACGGAGCGGCCGCGCGAACGCTGGCTGCGCATTCTCGCGCTGGTCGGCGCGCTGCTGGTGCATTTGGGGTTCCTGGTCGGCATCGTGTTGGGGCCGGCCTATGAACTGGAGGAGCCGGACAACGAAAGTCCGCCGCTGGTCGTGCGCCTGATCGAGAAGCCCAAGGAAGAACCGCCGCCGCCTCCGCCGGTGCGCGGCACACCGCCCAAGCAGGTAGGGCCGGTGCATCGCGGCAATGCCAGCGATGCGCCGCATACGGCACGACGTAGCAGTTCGTCCACCCAAACGAATACCGAGATGGCGCCCATCCCGGTGCCGGCTGTGCAGACGCCGGTGATCGCCATGGCGCCCAAGGCCAGCGCACCCAAGCCCACCATGACCGCCGCGCCGTTGCCGCCGGTAAGCCTGCCCAAGCCGGCGCCGACCGAGCAGTTGCAGCCGGTGCCGGTGGCGCCCGAACCGCCGCAGGTCGCTTTGGAAACACCGCCGACGGCGCCGCCAGCGCCGCCCAAGTTCCAGCCCGAGCCGGTGCGCAAGCCCCAGATCGAGGGTAACCAGCCGCAACCGCCGCCGGCGTCGCTGGCCATTCCTGAGGTGCCCCCGCAGTCGGCACCCCAGCTCAATGTGCCCACCATCGCCATGGAGAAGCCCGCGCCGGTGGATACGCGTCCGAGCGTGGCCCAAGTGACGCGTCCGGAGCTGCCAGCCGCGCCGCCGGAGCCGGAGATGCAGGCGGTGCCATTGCCCGCGCAAGCCGCACCCACGGTCAACCTGCAACCACAACCCAGCACGGTGACCGCGGTAGTACCCCGCGAACAGCCGCGTGTGGAAGCCCAGGCCATTCGCGCGGCCGAAGCGGAGCTGGAGGCGGTGCCGTTGCCGCCGCAGCCGCAACCGAGCCTGGAGCATCCGCAGGCGCCCCGCCTGCAAACCGTGGCGCCTGCCGCCATTGCCCTGGACAACCAGCCGAGCGTGGCGCGTCCGCAGATTTCAGTGGAGCTGCCGGCGGCGGAGCCGGCCAATCAGCCCTCCGCGGCCTCGGCGCCGTCCAGCGCCAACGCGGCGCAAAGCGCGGCCAGCGCGCAGGCCAGCGCCAGTGGCAACGAGGCGAGCAAAGCCACCGGCGAAAGCGGCGTCAGCAGTGCGCCCAATGCCACGCCCCAAGGTAGCGACCGTGGTACGCCGGGCCAGCCCAATGGCGTCGCGCAGTCATCGGCGGCCACCGGAAAGAGCGGGCTCAATCTGGCGCTGCCGCCGGGGCAGGGCAACGGGCAAAGCGCGGGTGGAAACGCGCAGGGCGAGTCCAAGAACGGCATCCATGGCAGCTATGTGCAGCTCAAGCCCCACGGCAATACCGAGATCATGTCGCACGGCACACCGAACATCGGTTACCAGGCGACTCGCTTCGAAAAGGATTGGACGCCGGAGGGCGAAAGCTCCATCGATACCGCACTACGCCGTGCGGTGGAGAAGACCACCGTTCGCCATACCTTCCACCTGCCGCGCGGCGTGCGCGTGGAGTGCGTGGTAATGCCGTTGTTCCCGGTGGCGCTGTTCGGCTGTGGCAACGGCGACCCGCCGGCCAAGCCGGTGGATGACGTGGTCTACGAAAAGATGAAGCTGGCGCCGAGCCAGCCGTTGGTGCCGCCACCGGCTCCCAGCGCGGGCGCGCCGACCATGGCGACGATCAAGCTGGATAACAGCGCGCAGTGCGCCGCGGCGCGTGTAGCGGGTGGCCCCTTGCCGCCCGGTTGCGATGTCGATACGTCGTTGCCGTCCGCTATGCCGGCGCGCCCGAGCAGCAGTTGGGTGCCGGCCAGCGATCAATTCCATTGAGGCTGCGGCGCCTCGCCTGAGGCGCCGCGGCGATCATGCGCGCAAGACGGACGCGCTCAGCGCAGGATGCCGTCCGTCTTGAGCTTGGGAATCAAGGTCTGCGCCAGCTGGGTGGTGGCCTTGGGAATGTTCTTGGTGCCCACCGCTTCAGTGGTCACCGTCCATACCAGCTTTTCGGTGCGCGGGTCCCACACGCTGGTTTCCAGCGTCACCACATCGTATTGGGTGACATCCGGCGTACCCGCCCAGGCGCCGCCGTACCAGCCATAAAAGCCGCCGTACATCGGGCCGGAGGGCGTCACGCTGACCTTCTGTTCCACGCGCTGCACCCGCGTCACCAGCACGGCGGTGGCGCCACTGCGCTTGACCAGGTCGCGCAGGCTTACGGTGCCGTCGGTCCCCGCCGGAATCTGCGTGTAACTGGGCACGGCTTGCACGCCGGCCGCGAGCAGTTGCTGGGAAAAGGTGTCTTCAAATACGCGGCGGATGGTGTCACTGCGCGAAATACCCACCACCACGACGTTCGATGCGGGCGGCCCGGGCCAGGAAGTATCGCGCCATTGGTTGGTCACGCTCACGGAGGCGCAAGCGCCGAGCACCAGGCTGGCGGCCATGGCAAACAGAACACGCAGTCGTTTCATCGAAAAGGCTCCTGGATAGGGCACCGCCCCTGAAGTGGGCGCTCCATTCTGGAAAGCCCCGCGTGCACGCGGCGCGATGGCCTGCAAGCAATCAGGGCGATGGCCGCAGCAGGGAACCGAAAGTGAGATAGATGGAGGAGTGGCCGCCCTGCGCCAGTCCATAGCCCAGGAACAGCGGGCCCATCGGTGTCTGCACGCCGAGGAACATGCTGCCGGCGTAGATCAGCGAGCCGAGCTGCACCTGATTCTTGCTCGCCCAGGTGTTGCCGGCTTCAAGGCTGGCGCCGATATAGACCGGGGTGGAGAAGATCGCGTCCATCTGGCCGGTGCGCCGGTACACCACGGCGCGAGCCAGGGCGGACTGGTTGCCGTTCAACGATCGCTCGGCATAGCCGGACAGGTTGAGGAAGCCGCCGAGGAAATTCTGCGTTTCGAACAAGGTGGCGTTGTTGAGCGTGCTGGCCATGCGTACACCCAGGAGCACGTTGTAACGGCCGTCACCGACGCTGCTGAGGTCGGGTACCCAATCGGCATTCAGGCGTACGGCATCGGCATTCACTCCGCCGCCCAGCCAGTGGCGATACCACTCGTAGTCGAAGCTGATGCGCGCGCCCCGCGAGGGAAATTGCGCGCTGTCCAGGCTGTCCCAGTCCATGCCGACCTTGGCCATGCTGTAGTCGGCATCGCGACTGGGCGGGAAGTCGGTGGGGTTGCCGATACGCAGATCGCCGCTGTCGCGGCCGTGCTGGATGGCTGCCAGCACGCGCCAATTGGAGAAAGGCGACCAGCCGGTTTCCAGACCGAGATAGCGGCGCTTGATGCGGTATTCGGCCAGTTGGTGGTTACCCTGTCCGTCGAATACCGGGTAATCCTCATTGCGCAGCAGCCCATACGGCATCACGTAACCACCCGCGCCGCGCCAGAAGGGCTGGTAGAACTCGCTGGCGACGCCGCCGAGACGGCCGGCCCACAGGGTGTTGCGCCATTCGGCGCCCAGGCGATTGATGTTGGTGGCGGTGATCTCGGCGGACACGAGGTATTCGCTGCGGCCCGAGAAATCGTCATCCAGCTGGAAACCAAGCTTGCCGTACAACGGCCCCCAGGGCTTGTCGCGAGGGATGATCAGCAGGCCGCGCTGGTCGCCATCCTGTTGCAGCCGATAGTCGATCTGCTGGTAGTTGCCAAGACCATAGATGCTGCCGATCTGGTCTTCGAGCTTCTCCGGATTGAACGGCTTGCCGACATCCTTGGCCAGGCGCTCGTCGACGTACTTGGCGGTGTCGGTGTGCTTGGCATCCACCTTGAGAAAGGCGATCAAGCCCGGGTCGAACTCGCGCTTGCGATGCTGGGCCACGAATGCGTCCCACTGCGCGGGGCCGACCGCCAGCGCGCGCAGGCGCGGCAGCGCGGCTTCCGCCGCGGCGCGGCCAATAGCGATGGCGTCGGCACCCCGATTGAACTCCGCCGCACTCATGTCGCCTAGCGCGGGCGTAATCAGGATGTCGTCGGGGGTGAGTGTTTCCAATTGGCGCCGCGTCTTCTCCTCCATCAACGCGCTCACCATCTGGTTGAGCACCGCCACCGGGTTGCTCAGCTGCGCGCGATCCAGCAATGGCGAGCCCACGTTCACCACGATCAGTCGTTGCGCGCCCATGTCGCGCACCACGTCGATGGGAACGTTGTCCATCAGGCCGCCATCGACCAGCAGTTGGTCGTCCACCTGGGTGGGCGCGAAAGCGCCAGGCACCGACATGCTGGAGCGGATCGACAGCGCCAGATCGCCCGAGCCGAAAACCATGGGCTTGCCCGCCACGATGTCGGTAGCCACCGCGCGGAACGGAATCGACAGCCGGTCGAAATCGTTGACGTTCCAGGTGGAGATCAGCAGCCGTCGCAGCAGCAGCAATAGTTTTTGACCCTGTACCACGCCGGCCGGTGTAACGATGTGGCCGTTCTTGTAGCCCACTTCGAAATTGAGCAGGTAGCGGTAGTCGGCGTCCTTGCGCCGCATGGGCATTTCGGTGCGCGCAGGGTCGTCGGAGAACAGCTCTTTCCAGTCCAGGGTGGAGATGATGTGTTCCATCTCGTCGGGCGTGTAACCCGCCGCGTAAAGTCCGCCGACGATGGAGCCCATGCTGGTGCCGGCTATGCGGCAAACGGGAATGTGCTCGCGCTCCATCACCTGCAATACGCCGATGTGCGCTGCACCGCGCGCACCGCCGCCGCCGAGCACCAAGCCGATGCAGGAGGGGCTTGTGGTAGCCGTGGATGTTTGTGCCCGCGCAGGCAGCACCGGCAGCAACATGAGCATGGCGAACCAGGCCAGGGAAAGGCGCATGGGTGTTCCTTTGAGCCGTAAAGGCGGCGCCGTCCCATCTTCGCCGCAGCGGGCATCCTACGGCAGGACCGTGCCAGAGCGCACGGTGTTGCCGATGAGCATCCATCATTCCATGACGTCTACCCGGTTTCGACACGGCAGCGCGCGGCGCTGCCGTGTCGAAACGGTTACAGCATGCGCAGCAGTTCCTTCATCAGCGGCAGGCGGCGCACGCGCACCGCGCTGACGCGGAATACGGCATTGGCCAGCGCGGGCGCCGCGGTGGGCATGGCAAGGAAGCTGGCGCCGCTGGGGTCGCGATCGCCCGGTACCAGGATCACTTCGGCGGTATCGGGCAGCTGCGTCATGTTTGCCAGCGGATAGTCCTTCCAGTTGTGCTGCTGCACCTGGCTGTCCTTGTACGTAATGGACAGGTTGAGCGCAGTGGAGAGCGCATCCAGCGTGGCGCCGGCGATCTGCTTTTCCAGGCCGAGCGGATTGATTACGCGACCCACGTCGACCGCGCATACCACGCGCTCGATATTGAGGCGGTCGCTCTGCAAGGATGCCTCCACCGCATGCGCCACGTAGGCACCGTCGATGTGCCAGCACGCAATGCCGAAGCCATTGACCGTGCGCAGCCAGTTCTTCCAGCCAAGGCGATCGGCCACCAGCTGAAGCACATTGGCCAGCCGCGCGGTGTCCAGCGTGCGGCCATCGCCAAGCGCGATGCTGCGCGGTGCGCCGATCAGGCGCTGGCGCGTGATCAACGGGTCTTCCTTCAGCGAGTGGGCGATTTCATCGACGAAGCTCTCGACCGCAAACGCGTTGCTCAGGTGCGGCATGCCGCGAGCGGGACCGCGCGGCATCACCGACGGCAGTGCGTACCAGTCATTGCGCAGGTTGGGCACCAGGCCGGCGGGCAACTGATGCGCATCCACTTCGGACGTCCACAGGCGATTGTCCGGCACGCCGCGCTGCGCCAGCGCGGAGGCACTCGCCATGCGCTGGTTCCAGGTAACGACCTGGCGCTTGCCATCCAGCGTGGCGCTGAATTTGTGCACGCTGGCGGAGCGGTAATAGTCCTGGCCGAGGTCTTCGTCGCGCGTCCACATCAGCTTGACCGGCTTGTCGACCTGTTTGGCCAGCATCACCGCTTCGGCGACGAAGTCGTGGTCCAGGCGACGGCCATAGCCGCCACCGACACGCGGCACGCGGATCTGGATCTGCGCGGGGCCCAGGCCCGTGAGGCGCTGCACCACCTGCCAGGCCTGTTGCGGTGCTTGCGTGGGCACCACCAGGCTGGCGCTGTCCTTGTCCACGCTGACCACGCAGTTCATCGGCTCGCTGGTGGCGTGGGCCAGCCAGGGCTGCACGTAGGTGGCCTCAATGCGACGCGCGGCTTTTTTGCCGGCGGTATCGATATCGCCGTCGTTGCGCACGCGCGTGGTAGGTGCGGCGTCCTTGTCGTTGACCAGGTCCGCCGCCTGTTGTTCGAACCAGGCGCTGCTTTCGCTCTGGCTGCCGGGCTTCCATTGCAGCTTGAGCTTGGCGCGGCCCTGCAGGGCCGCCCAGGTGGTTTCCGCGAGCACGGCGATGGCCGGCGCGCGTACGGTCTGGCCCAGCGGTACGCCGGCCTCCGGCTTGAGGCGTACCACCTTGACCACGCCCTTCACCGCCAGGGTGTCGGTGGTGTCCAGGCTTTCCACGCTGCCATCGGTCCAGGGGCAATGACTGAGCACCGCGATCAGGGCGTCGCCTGCGTAGCTATCGAGGGCGTAGAGGGCTTGGCCGGTAACGATGGCGCGCGCGTCCACATCACCCGCCGGCTGGCCGATCAGGGTGTAGCGATCGGGCGTCTTCAGCGGCACCGGCGTGGCGGGCGGCGCAATCTTCGCGGCGGCCTCGGCCAGCGCGCCAAAACCGAGGCGGCGTCCATCGGGGGCGATGATGTTGCCTTCCTCGCAGCGCAGGCGATCGGCCGGCACGCCGAGCCGTCGTGCGGCGGCCTGCAACAGTAACCAGCGGGCAAGGGCGCCGGCCTGGCGCAGATCCCTCCACGCGGCGGGAATGGAGTCGCCCAGGCCGCTGGTCTGATGACCATAGGCCCAGCGTGGCTTGCCGTTGTCGTCTTCCACGCCCAGGCCCAGCGGCACCACGCTGACGCGGGTCCAGTCGGCATCCATTTCATCGGCGATGATGCGCGGCAATGCGGTGGCGGTGCCGGTGCCGGTATCGGGGTCACGCGCGCCGATGATGACGCTGCCGTCGGCATCGATACGCACATAAGCGCCCAGGCCGTACAACGTATCGCCCAGCAGCGCCGCCGGTACCGGTGCATCCACCGCCTCGGCGAACGGGATACCGATGATCAGTGCGCCCGCGGTGCCAGCCAGCACCTGCAGGAAGCGGCGGCGGGAGAGCTGCGCGGAAGCCTCGTGGCGGGCGCTCATGCGTGGCCTCCATTGGCCACGCGCTTGATCGCACGGCGTACGCGAGTCTGGCAGCCGCAGCGGCACAGGTTGGGCAATTGATCGATATCGTTGTCGCTGGGTTGCGGATGGCGGTTGAGCAGGTCCAGCGATGCCATCAGCCAGCCGGGCGTGCAATAGCCGCAGCCGATCGCATCCTCGTCCACAAAGGCCTGCTGCAGCGGGTGCAATTTGCCGTCGGCCGCTGCCAGCCCTTCCACGGTGGTGACCGACTTGCCGGCCAGTTCGATGACCGGCAGATGGGTGGCGGAAGCGAGCTTGCCGTTCACCAGCACCAGGTCGTAGCCGCCTTCGCCGTGCTCGCCGCTGTACTTGGTGCCGGTCAGGCGCAGCACGTCGCGCAGGTACCACAGCAACGGCATCTGTTCGTCACCCGTGTGACGGTAGGAGCGTCCGTTGATCTCCAGATCGACGCCATCGCGCATCTTCTCGGGCACGATGGTGGTGCCGGTTCGGGGCGTCAGGATCTGGTCTTGCGCGTGCGCCATCGTTGAAAGCCTCCAGTTCTATCTGCCCATTGTGGCATTGCAGGGCATGCCTTAGGAGGTGACGCGGCTGAACAGGCGTCGCCAGATCAGGTACACCGGGATGCCGGCTGCCATGATGAGCAGGCCGATACCGGTATTGACCGGGCTGGCACGCAGGCTCTGCACCATCACCAGCGCGATGGTGGCAATGAAAATCAGTGGCAGCAGCGGGTAGGCCGGCACGCGGAAGCTCGCCTGCGCGCCGTCGTGGCGGCGATACCAGAACAGCGTGCCCACGCCCACGGCGCAGGCCAGCCAGTCGCCAAAGGTGGCGTAGTCGAGGAGTTGACCGTAGCTGCCGGACCACACCAGCACGATGGCCCAGCCGGAGAGCAACAACAGCGCGATGTTCGGCGTGCGGTGTTTCGGGTGCAGCCGGGCCACGCTGCGGAAGAACAGGCCGTCCTCGCCCATCACTTGCAGCACGCGGGCACCCGCCACCAGGGTGATGTTGCAAAAGCCCAGCGCGGAGATGGCTACGCCCACGGCAATCAGCTTGGCTCCCGCCGTACCAAACACGCGCTGCATCACGTCCGCAGCCGGCGCACGGCTGGCGGCGAGGCCGGCGTGGCCGAGCACGGACAAATAAGCCAGATTGACCAGGGCGTAAGCGGCGATCACCAGCAACATGCCAATCAACAGCGCGCGAGGAAGGGTGCGCTGCGGCTCGCTGACCTCGCCAGCAAGGTTATTGAGATAGGTGAATCCGGAGTAGGCAAACAGCACCGGCAGCGCCGCGCCCATGAACCCCACGCCGGCCGTCTGCGGGTCCGTAGCCAGTATGCCCTGGCCCTGCACACCCGCCAGGAACAGCCCGCATACCACGAGCACCGCAACGGCCAGCAGCTTGAGCAGGGTGAACAGGTTCTGCACCTGCGCGCCCAGGCGCAAGCCAAACAGGTTGATCAGCGCCACGAACACCAGCGCGCCGATAGCCAGGCTGGTGGTGGCCGTGGCGGGCAGGCCGAACAGAGCGGTGGCGTAGCTGGCGAAGATGGTGGCGACCGCCGCGGTGGAACCCGAATAGATCACCAGCAGCATGCTCCAGCCGAACAGGAAGCCGGCCAGCGGCCCGAAGGCCTCGCGCAGATACACATAGCTGCCGCCCGCATGCGGGCGCCGGGCGCCCAGTTCCGCGTAGCAGAGTGCGCCGATCAGGGTGAGCAGGCCCGCGCCGATCCACATCAGCAGCAGCGACAAGCCTGACGACGTGCGCATCGCCACCACGTACGGATTGAGAAAGATGCCGCCGCCGATGATGCCGCCGACCACGATCATGGCCGCGTCCAACGGGCGGAGACGGCGCACGTAACCGCCGGGCGTCGAGGTGTCGCTCATGGAACTCTGCAATGCTGGAGATGGGGCGAGCATGGCGGTTGGGCCCGCCCTCAGCAAGCCCTGGCGCCGCTTCGCCAATGAAAAGGGCCGACGTCTGGCGACGCCGGCCCTGGGTTGCACGCGAGCTGTGTTGAGTCAGACCGTTTCGATCAGAACACGCTGAGGAACAAGGCCAGGTTGGTCACGTTGAGCGTGCCGATGCCCGAGCCGGGCTCGTAGCCGGGCGCGCCGTAGTAGAACCAGTTGTCGCCCGAGCGGATATCCCCGAAGGCCGAATACGGCCCGTAGCCGAAGATGTTCTGCAAGGCGTACACCTGCGGATTCCACAAGCCTACGCGACCGTGCGTGGTTTGCGTGATCAGCGCCGAGATGCCGTTGAGCTGCGGCGCCACGAAGCTGGTGCCGCCCTCGCCGGTAAGCAGGCCAGCGCCATCGGTCGAGGATACAAAGCTGTAGCCGGTTTCCGGGTCCGCGTTGAGCGAGATATCCGGCACGTTCCGGCCGCGGTAGTTGGCCGGCAGCGTGTAGTTGATGCCATCCGCCGGTAGCGAGAGCGTCTGGTTCCTTTCGCTGCGCCGGATGCCCTGGGTGAACTGCTGATAGCGCGGCAGCGGCCAGTACACGCTCACGCCGCCGCCGCCGCCCACCGAGAACACATTGGGCAGCAGGTCGATGCCGAGGTTGTTCTGGAAATAGTTGGCGATGTAATCCCAACCCCAGACCGATTCCTTGGTGATCGACGCGGTCGGTCCTTTGCGGAAGCTGTAGGTGAAGGGCACGGTGGTGCCGCCCGCGGTGGTGATGTACGGATCAGAGCCCGGGGCATCCGTAGTGAGCGGCGGGGGCACCGGATCGGTGGGCAGGCCGCCGAGATCGCGCACGGTGTCATAGGCACCCGAATCGCCCGCCGTCGCGAACATGGAAATGCCCTGCGCTGCCGCTTCCAGGAAAACCTGGTGGAACGCGCGCAGTTCGTCGGTAAAGTCCACGCCGCCATTGAGCTGCGGGAAATAGAAGATCTCCGGCGAACCCCAGCTCACCGACAGACTGTCCACCTTGTTGTCGGACACGGCCTGGTTGAAGACGTCGAAGAAGCCCGAGTCGGTGTTGGGCGCGTCGTAGACGATGATGTCGGCCCATGGCGCCAGGCCACCCGACTGCTCCACGTCCAGCGAGGTTTCGCCCGAGCCGGCGGCGCCGCCGAGCTGGCCGCCGCCATCCACGTGCACCTGCTTGATGCGGTTGGGCTTCACCGGAAGGCCGATGGTGCTCCAGTAGGTGTAGGCATCCGCGGGTACGAAGTCCGCCAGGGTGGCGATACCGATGGTGGCGCCGCGACCGTTGATGCCCGCGCGATAGAGCGGGTTGATGTTGTAGCGATTGGCGACGTCGCCCACGGTGAACGCGCCCGGCTTGCAGGTGGCGGTGGCGTTGCCCGGACAGGGATTGCTGGCTGGCGCGGCGGCAGTGGCGCTCTTGGCGAGCGTCTGCGCCTGTGCAAGCGCGGCGGTCGGCTGCGGCGGCTCGATAGCGCTCAAGCGATGCGAGCGATAGCGCGCCTGCGTGCTCAAGCCCGAGGCTACCACCAGCGTGCCCGACAGCGAGGAGGGCAGCGAAGGCGTGGCGTTGGGACGACGGAATGTGCTGCCATCCGCCGCGCGGTAGTCGTGGATGGACGTCTGGAAGGCCTTGTTGAACTGCCCCACCGTGCCGCTCACCTTGATCGCCAGGTGATTGGGCAGCAACTCCAGCTGGGTCAGGCCTTGCTGCTTGACGAAGGCCTGCACCTGCGCGATGTCGCTGGCGCTGGCGCCGAAGCGATCGGCGAACTGGTCGGTGGTAAGGAAGCGGTGGTAGTTCGGATTGCCTTGGGTGACCGTGCTCTCGATGAACTTCTCAAGCGAGTCCTGGTTGCGCAAGCCCAGCACCAGGGTGACGCTCACCTGCTGGTTGGTATCGCTGGGGCCGAGGTCGGAGGGCGAGGCGGCGCCCGCCATCGATACGGTGGTGTAGCCACAAAACAGCAGAGCGAGCGAAGCCGCGAGCGACTTGCGATGCAAGGTCGAGAGCATGTTTTGATTCTCCAGGGTAGAAGCGGCCCGGCGGATGCGTGCGGCGGCGTGGGCAATGCCACCGGACTTCCGGCGAGACAGTGAGCCTTACGACTGATCCATTTCCCCAACATGCGCAGCCCGGCCCCCTGAAATATCCGTGCTGGCGAGACGACCCTACCGGCGAGCGCAAGAATCCGGCAAGTGACTGGATTTGCGCAAAAAAATACGAAATCGTTGCGCTGTCTCAAAATCCTTCCGCATGAAATTGCGGCTATGCCTTTTGGCAGATAAGAATGATGGAAGGGTGTCCCGGTCGTCCGGCGGGTCGCGTGGCCCGGGGGCTGGCGGGCATTTTTTCGGGCTTGAGGCTGGTTTGCGGCACAATAGAAGGGTTGTGCGTCGTTGACAGTCTGTTTTCGGCGCCGTTTCCCCCCGGAGTCGAAGCAGCCGCCATGACCACCATCAAGCAAGACGATTTGATCCAGTCCGTCGCCGACGCCCTGCAGTACATCAGCTACTACCACCCCGTCGACTACATCACCAACCTCGCCGCCGCGTACGAGCGCGAGGAGTCGCCGGCGGCCAAGGACGCGATGGCGCAGATCCTGATCAACTCCCGCATGGCCGCCGAAGGCCATCGCCCGCTGTGCCAGGACACGGGCATCGTCACCGTCTTCCTCAAGGTGGGCATGAACGTGCAGTGGGATGCCACCCTGTCGCTGGAAGACATGGTCAATGAAGGCGTACGCCGCGCCTATAACGATCCGGACAACAAGCTGCGCGCCAGCGTGCTGGCCGATCCGGCCGGCAAGCGCAGCAACACCAAGGACAATACCCCCGCGGTCATCAATGTCTCGATCGTGCCGGGCAACACCGTGGATGTGATCGTGGCCGCCAAGGGTGGCGGCTCGGAGGCCAAGTCCAAATTCGCCATGCTCAACCCGTCCGACTCCATCGTGGACTGGGTACTCAAGACCGTGCCGACCATGGGCGCCGGCTGGTGCCCCCCGGGCATGCTGGGCATCGGCATCGGCGGCACCGCCGAAAAGGCCATGCTGTTGGCCAAGGAAGCACTGATGGAGCCGATCGACATTCAGGATCTGATCGCCCGCGGCCCGAGCAATCGGGCCGAAGAGCTGCGCATCGAACTGTATGAAAAGGTCAACGCGCTGGGCATTGGCGCGCAGGGCCTCGGTGGCCTCACCACCGTGCTCGACATCAAGATCAAGGATTACCCGACCCACGCGGCGAACCTGCCGGTGGCGCTGATTCCCAATTGCGCCGCTACGCGCCACGCCCACTTCACGTTGGATGGCTCCGGCCCGGTCGCACTCGATCCGCCGTCGCTGGAAGACTGGCCCAAGCTCACCTACGACGCCAGCAAGGGTCGTCGCGTGAACCTCGACACGGTGACGGCGGAAGAAGTCGCCAGCTGGAAGCCCGGCGAAGTGCTGCTGCTCAACGGCAAGTTGCTCACCGGTCGCGATGCCGCGCACAAGCGCATGGTGGACATGCTCAACAAGGGCGAGCCGCTGCCGGTGGATTTCAAGGGCCGCTTCATTTACTACGTGGGCCCGGTCGATCCGGTGCGCGACGAAGTGGTGGGCCCTGCCGGCCCCACCACCGCCACCCGCATGGACAAGTTCACCGAGCAGGTGCTCGCGCAGACCGGCCTGCTGGGCATGGTTGGCAAGGCCGAGCGCGGCCCGGCAGCCATCGAGGCGATCAAAAAGCACAAGTCGGTGTACCTGATGGCCGTGGGCGGCGCTGCCTACCTGGTGTCCAAGGCCATCAAGGCCAGCCGCGTGGTGGGCTTTGCCGACCTGGGCATGGAAGCCATCTACGAGTTCGATGTGAAAGACATGCCGGTAACGGTCGCCGTCGACTCCGCCGGTACCTCGGTGCACCAGACCGGTCCCAAGGAATGGCAGGCCCGCATCGGCAAGATCCCCGTGGTGGTGGCGTAACGCCAAGTTGCTCTTTCCCTCTCCCCGCGAGGGGGAGGGCAGAGCGGGGTGCGGTAACCGCACGCACCCCGCCTCGTCATGCCCGCTTTCGCGGGCATGACGGGGCAGGTCGGTGGCAACCGGCCGCCTCCTGAGCATGCGGCGGGTCATCGGTTGAGACGATTCCCATGCGCCAGCGCATTTAGCCATCCAAACGCCGACAGCGCGTGGCGGTTGCATTCCGCCTGCTGCGGCGCAACACTCCAAGATTGTCTTTTCAACCACCACTACCGAAGGTAACCGTGAACCCGCAAAGCCCCGCGTCGCTCCCTGCAGACGCATCCTGGATCGTGATGAAGTTTGGCGGCACCAGTGTCGCCACCCTGCCGCGCTGGCAGAACATTCTGGAGCTGGTAGCCAGCCGCCGCGCCGAAGGCGCCCGCGTGCTCGTTGTCGTTTCGGCGCTCTCCGGCATCACCGACGCACTCAAACAACTGTGCGCACAGGAAGACAAGGGCAAACGCATCGAGGCTGCCAAGGCGATCGCGCAACGTCATTACGACTTGCTCGATCACATGCAGCTGGCGGTTCCGGACACGCTCGGCGCCCGACTGGCCGAACTGGCACAGCTTGCGGAGGATGGTCCTTCGCTGCTGGGCGAGCTGGCCTGGCAGGCCTTGGTGCAGGCACACGGCGAGCTGATGTCCAGCGCGCTGGGCGCGGCTTTCCTGAGTCATAGCGGGCTGCCCACGCAGTGGGTGGATGCGCGCGACTGCCTTAAGGCCATTGCGCTGCCCAACCAGAACGAGCGCACCAAGCTGCTCTCGGCGATGGTGGAGACCAAGCCGGACCCGGCGCTCAACGCGCGCCTGGCCGCGCAGGGCAACGTGTTCATCACGCAAGGCTTTATTGCCCGCGAGGAACTCGGCCGCACGGTGCTGCTCGGTCGCGGCGGTTCGGATACGTCTGCTTCGTACTTTGGCGCATTGCTGAAAGCGCAGCGCGTGGAAATCTGGACCGACGTGGCGGGCATGTTCACCGCCAACCCGCGCCAGGTGCCCAGCGCACGCCTGTTGCAGCGCCTGGATTACGAAGAAGCCCAGGAAATCGCCTCCACCGGCGCCAAGGTGCTGCATCCGCGCTGTCTGTCGCCGCTGCGCGAGCCGCGCGTGCCGCTGCTGATCAAGGACACCAACCGGCCTGAGCTCGATGGCACCCTGATCGGTCCGGAAGTGCGTGAGCATGCCCCCAGCGTCAAGGCCATCAGCGCACGCAAGGGCATCACCCTGGTGTCGATGGAATCGGTGGGCATGTGGCAGCAGGTCGGCTTCCTGGCCGACGTATTCGCCAACTTCAAGCAGCACGGCCTGTCGGTGGACATGATCGGCTCGGCCGAAACCAACGTCACGGTGTCGTTGGACCCCACCGAAAACCTGCTCGATTCCGACGCGCTCGCCGCGCTGGCGAGCGATCTGGCCAAGGTATGTCGCGTCAAGGTGATCGCGCCGTGCGCGGCCATCACGCTGGTCGGTCGCGGCATGCGCTCCATGCTGCACACGCTGTCCACCGTGCTGGCGGAGTTCGGTCAGTTGCGCGTGCACATGATTTCGCAGTCCTCCAACAACCTCAATCTCACCTTCGTGGTGGATGAGAACGTGGTGGACGAATTGCTGCCGCACCTGCACGAACTGCTGATTACCGCCGGTGCCCTGCGCACGGACGACAGTGCGCTGTTCGGTCCGAGTTGGCAGGCCCTGTATGGCAGCGGTGAAGTGCTGCCGCCGGCCGCCTCGTGGTGGCGCCAGGAGCGTCGCGACGAGCTTTTGAAGATCGGAGCGCAAAGCACCCCGCGCTACGTCTATCACCTGCCCACCGTGCGCCAACAGGCGCGCGAGCTGAAATCGCTGGCGGCGGTGGATCGCCTGCACTACGCGGTGAAGGCCAATACGCACCCGGCCATCCTCAAGGCATTGGCCGAAGAAGGTTTCGGTTTCGAGTGCGTGTCGCCGGGCGAGCTGAAGGCGGTGATGGCGGTGGTGCCCGAATCAGCGCCGCTACTGTTCACGCCCAACTTCGCGCCGCGCGAAGATTACGCCTGGGCGCTCACCACGCGCGCCACGCTCTCGCTGGATTCGCTGTACCAGTTGGAGCAGTGGGGCGAGTTGTTCCGTGGTCGCGAAGTGGTGCTGCGCCTGGACTTGGGTCGCGGCCTGGGGCATCACGAAAAGGTGCGCACGGGTGGCAGCGGCAGCAAGTTCGGCCTGCCGGTGGAGCAACTGGACGCTTTCCTGCGTCTGGCCGATACCCATGGCGTGACCGTGCGAGGCCTGCACGCCCACCTGGGCTCGGGCATTCTCGATGACGGGCACTGGGGCGAGGTCTACGGCCAGTTGGCGAGCATTGCCGAACGCATCGGCAGCATCAGCTTCCTGGACATCGGCGGTGGCCTTGGCGTGCCCTCGCATCCGGGCGAGGCGCGGCTGGACATAGCCGCGCTCGACAAAGTGCTGCGCGAGGTCAAGGCGGCGTATCCGCACTACAAGCTGTGGATGGAGCCGGGCCGCTACCTGGTGGCCGATGCCGGCGTGTTGCTCACCAAGGTCACGCAAACCAAGGGCAAGGGCAATGGCCAGATCCGCTACCTGGGCGTGGACACGGGCATGAACAGCCTGATCCGCCCGGCGCTGTACGAAGCCTGGCACGAAATCGTGAACCTTAGCCGCCTCGACGAGCCGGCCACCTCGCTGTTCCAGGTGGTGGGCCCGATCTGCGAAAGCGGCGACGTGCTCGGCACCGATCGCCGCCTGCCGGAGCCGCAGGAAGGCGACGTGATGCTGGTGGCCCAGGCGGGTGCATACGGCAAGGTCATGTCCTCGCCGTACAACCTGCGCGATGAGGCGGAAGAGATCATCCTGGCGTAAAGCTTCCCTCCCTCTCCCCTGCGGGGGAGAGGGTCGGGGAGAGTCCCGGAAAGGGCGGGAGGGCAGGTGCTCGCGAAGCCGCTCCACAGGACGGTTCGAAATGAAACGCCTCGAAGCTGGCCTGGTCATGGAAATGGACGGCGGTCGGCATGGCGCGCAGATGATTTATGACGAAGGGCGCACGAGAAAGCTCCAGCAACAGGGTTATCGCGTGCCGCGTTTCTGGAACAATGACGTACTGAACAACGTGGAAGGCGTGCTCGAGGTGATTTTGGAGGCCTTGGCCAGCCCGGCCCCTCACCCCCGCCCTCTCCCCGCATGGGAGAGGGAGTAGCGTCGACGGAGACTTGAGAGTGACAACCAACATCAACCCCCGCCTGACCCAGGTATTCCGCTTCGTGCGTTGCAGCTACGCCGATGGCGTGGCGGAGCTGGTGTACGCCTTCGATCATGGCGAGGAGCTGATCGAGCGCGTGCGCTTTCCCCATGCGCCCGCGTTGCCCGGCACGCACCAGGCTGCCTTTGACCAGGCGCTGAAACTGCTTCACCTCATCGCTGGCGTCAGTTACTACAAGGCCGGTGTGCCACCGCGTATCGAGGTAGTCGGTGGTCCGCTGGATGGCAGCACCGCCGACCTGCTCGATGCGCTCTACCTGCATGGGCTGGCCGAGTTTGCGTACCGCAACGGGTTGGATCTGCGCGGTCGTATTGCATTCCCGCGTGGTGGCGACGTGCTGCCCGAGGCGCACGCGCTCAACCTGCCGCACCGCACCCTGGTGCCGATCGGTGGCGGCAAGGATTCGCTGGTGGCGGTGGAAGCAATCAAATCCATCGGCGGCGAAGCCACTGCCGTGTGGGTAGGCAATTCGCCGCTGATCGCCGCTTGCGCCGAACGCACCGGCTTGCCCACGCTCAACATCCAGCGCGAGCTGGCCCCGGGCCTGTTCGAGCTCAATCGCCTGGGCGCCTGGAACGGCCACATTCCGGTGACGGCGGTGAATTCGGCGATCCTGGCGGTGGCGGCGATTCTCTACGGTTACGACAGCATCGCCTTCGCCAACGAGCGCTCCGCATCGGCGGCGACGTTGGAGTACGACGGCCAGCAGGTCAACCACCAGTGGAGCAAGGGCTATACCTTTGAGCAATTGCTGGGCGATTGGCTGCATCAGCACGTGGCGGCGGACCTTACCTACTGCTCGCTGCTGCGGCCGTATTCCGAACTGGCGGTAACGCGCGCCTTCGCCAGGCTCACGCCGTACTTCGACGTGTTCTCCAGCTGCAACCGCAACTTCAAACTGCTCGGCCCCAAGCCGGCGGACCGCTGGTGCGGGCAGTGTCCCAAGTGCCACTTCGTGTTCCTGGCGCTGGCGCCGTTCCTGGCCAAGCCGCGCTTGCTGTCCATCTTCGGGCGCAACCTGCTGGACGACGAGAACCTTGCGCCGGGCTTCGATGCGCTGCTGGAATATCAGGACCACAAGCCGTTCGAGTGCGTGGGCGAGGGCGCCGAAGCGCGTGCGGCCATGTACGCGTTGAGCGAGCGCTCGGAATGGCAGGAAGACGCCCTGGTATCGCGCTTCCGTAGCGAGATCCTGCCGCAACTCCATGTCGCCGAGCTGGCACTGGAGCCCTGGTTGCAGCCGGCGGGCGAGCATCGCATCCCGGCACGGCTGCAGCGGGCCTTGGCGTTCTTCGCGTGATCGACACCCCGGCGTTGCGCATCGCCGATCTTGCCGGACGCCGCGTCGCGGTGTGGGGCTTCGGGCGCGAAGGCAAGGCGGCCATCGCGGCTATCCGTGCTCGTTTACCGCAACTCGCGCTTACG